>NZ_JBHWID010000067.1:0-1014 GCF_042732175.1 Kitasatospora sp. NPDC059795 | reverse complement strand
CGTGAGGCGATCGCCCTCGCCGTGGGCGCGGTCGACGCATGCGCGTACTGCCAGGCGGCGCACACGGTGTCGGCGAAGGTGGCGGGCTTCACCCTGGAAGAGACCGTGGCGATACGCCGGGGGACGCCCGGGGACGACGCGAAGCTCGAAGCCCTGGTCCAGGTCGCCCGGGAGATCGCCGGCGAGGTGGGCGAGGCGTCGGACGCCTCGTGGGACGCGGCCGTGGCCCAGGGATGGACGGACACCGAGCTCGCCGAGGTCTTCGTCCACGTGGCCGTGAACCTCTACACCAACTACTTCAACCACTACGCCCGCACCGAGATCGACGTCCCCGCCGTTCCCGGCATCGACAGCTGACGCTCCCGCCCCCACGGCCCCGGACAGGCTCCGGCGGGCCCTGCGGCCGCCCCTGCCGGCGACCCGCCCCTTTCCAGCTCGGGGGGCGGCTCACCGACAGGGGCTTCGCCGTCCGGTGCCTTCGGGTATCGTCGGCGCCACGATCGTGCACGACCCGGTCCCGGCATCGTGTTCCGGCCCGATACCTGTACGGATAAGCCGAGTTGATGCCCAGTCAGGGAACTTCCAGTCAGCGAAGACACCGACGGGGAGCGCACGACGGGGCGCCCCTGAGTCAGCGGGGAGGCTTCATGGGCAAGACGGGTGCGCGCCCCAGGGTGCTGGTCGTGGGGGCGGGCCTGGCCGGCACGGCCACCGCGATACGGCTGCTCCATTTCGCGAGAAGACCCCTGGAAGTCATCCTCCTGGAGCGGCGTGCCGACTACCGCTCGGCGGGCGTCGCGTATCACCGTGACGGCAATCCCTGGGACCACGTCTTCAACATCCAGGCCGGCCGGATGTCGGTGTTCCGCGAAGACGTGCTCGACTTCATCAACTGGGCCAACCAGGAGGCCGACCGCCGGGACTGGCCCCAGCGCTGGGCCTCCTGGAAGTTCACCGAGCAGGGCCCCGCCCCCCGCCGCATCTTCCAGGACTACCTCGACGACCGGCTGATCG
>NZ_JBHWID010000065.1:0-1084 GCF_042732175.1 Kitasatospora sp. NPDC059795 | reverse complement strand
TAAGTACCTGGAGGAAGAGAAAGCAAATGCGATTTCCTGAGTAGCGGCGAGCGAAACGGAACATAGCCCAAACCAAGAGGCTTGCCTCTTGGGGTTGTAGGACACTCTGTACGGAGTTACAAAGGAACGAGGTAGATGAAGAGGTCTGGAAAGGCCCGCCATAGGAGGTAACAGCCCTGTAGTCAAAACTTCGTTCTCTCCTGAGTGGATCCTGAGTACGGCGGAACACGTGAAATTCCGTCGGAATCTGGGAGGACCATCTCCCAAGGCTAAATACTCCCTAGTGACCGATAGTGAACCAGTACCGTGAGGGAAAGGTGAAAAGCACCCCGGAAGGGGAGTGAAAGAGATCCTGAAACCGTGTGCCTACAAGTAGTCAGAGCCCGTTAACGGGTGATGGCGTGCCTTTTGTAGAATGAACCGGCGAGTTACGATCCCGTGCAAGGTTAAGCTTAAGAAGGCGGAGCCGCAGCGAAAGCGAGTCTGAATAGGGCGAAATAGTACGTGGTCGTAGACCCGAAACCAGGTGATCTACCCATGTCCAGGGTGAAGTTCAGGTAACACTGAATGGAGGCCCGAACCCACGCACGTTGAAAAGTGCGGGGATGAGGTGTGGGTAGCGGTGAAATTCCAATCGAACCTGGAGATAGCTGGTTCTCTCCGAAATAGCTTTAGGGCTAGCCTCAAGGTAAGAGTCTTGGAGGTAGAGCACTGATTGGACTAGGGGCCCCTACCGGGTTACCGAATTCAGTCAAACTCCGAATGCCAATGACTTATCCTTGGGAGTCAGACTGCGAGTGATAAGATCCGTAGTCGAAAGGGAAACAGCCCAGACCGCCAGCTAAGGTCCCAAAGTATACGTTAAGTGGAAAAGGATGTGGAGTTGCTTAGACAACCAGGATGTTGGCTTAGAAGCAGCCACCATTTAAAGAGTGCGTAATAGCTCACTGGTCGAGTGACTCTGCGCCGAAAATGTAACGGGGCTAAACACACCACCGAAGCTATGGCATTGCAGCTTGCTGCATTGGGTAGGGGAGCGTTGTATATAGGTTGAAGTCAGACCGTAAGGACTGGTGGACAGTAT
>NZ_JBHWID010000064.1:0-1096 GCF_042732175.1 Kitasatospora sp. NPDC059795 | reverse complement strand
GACAGAAGCAGCCACACATCATCCGCGGGTACTTCCAGGGCCCGCACGTCCGCTACATCGCCGAGGTGCCGGAAATTTAGCGTTTCGGGTCAATATAGCGCGCCACTGTGCCGAGCAGGCATTTGCGCTGCTGTAAATTATTCGCAATTTAAGCGGCTGGCCTCAAGTAATCATATGAGGGTCGGACTTGCTCAGAAACGGTCGCATTTCCGCCGGGCCACAAGCTGGTGTCCAGCGCGCGCTCGAGCCGGTACAGGGTTCGCAGGTCGGGCCAGCGGGTGCCGGCGATGACCTCCTGGATCGTTGCCCTGCCCACGCCGCTAGAGGTCGCGAGCGTGCGCTGCGAAACGTCCGGCCTGCTTTCAAGGGCTGCGGCCAGCCGCCGGGCGACCTCCTGGAGGGCGGCGGCGGGACCGTCGGCGACCGTGGCGTTCGGCCAGTTCTCGACGTCGTCGGAGTAGTCCCGTGGCGCCGTCGCGCGGGTACGGCCTCCTGGCATGGTGATGCACCTCTCCGTGTTGTGATCGACACTGATGGGGATGGCCGGTTTACGGGCCATCTGTCATGGGCCCTGCGCCTGGAGGCCGACGTGTCGCAACGCATCCTCAGCTACCACCCCACCGCGGCGACGGTTTCCCCAGAACGGTGGGAGCGCATCGCGCCGTTGGTCCGCTCGCTGGCTGTCGTGACGGCTGCGGCCTATGGATCCGGCCTCGCCATGACGCCTCTGGCGCGCCTCGCCGCGTGGTGCGAGGAACAGGCCATCCCGCTGGAGCCCATGACGGTCCTTCACCCCGACACCGTCACCAGGTTCATCCTCGTCGGCTGCACAGGGATGAAGAGCAACTCCCGGCGCACCGCCGCCTGCCAGCTGCACCGCGCCTCCGAGGCGCTCTTTCTCGACCGGCTCGGCCAGCAGCCTCCCGTGCGCCTGCGGGCGAAGGCCGCCCCGACGCCGCCCTACTCCCCGGAGGACATCGCGGCCTGGGTCCTGTGGTCTCAGAGGGCGGTTCGTGAGTATTTGACCGATTCTGCTGTCACCTGATGGTGTGGGGAGGGGCGGAGTCCGCCCGTCCGGGGGCGGTGCTCTGTTGTG
>NZ_JBHWID010000063.1:0-1115 GCF_042732175.1 Kitasatospora sp. NPDC059795 | reverse complement strand
CTATTGACCCGAAACGGTAAGGTTCGTCGCTCGTTGATCCTGGCGTGACGGATCTGGTGGGGGACACGCGACGGCTGTCGCCGAAGGCTCAGGAAGCTCTGCGGATGCGGGCGGTTGCGGCGCTACGGGCGGGTCGGGATCGGCGCGAGGTCGCCGAACTCCTTGGCGTGACCGTGGAGTCGGTGGACAGTTGGTGGGCTGCCTGGCAGGCCGGCGGCCGGGATGCTCTGGTGTCCAGGATCCGCGGCCGGCGGGTGGGCGAGCACCAGGTGCTCGATCCCGACCGGCAGCAGTGCGTCCGGCAGGCCCTGATCGACCACCGCCCCGAAGACCTCGGCCTGGGCGGGCAGTTGTGGACCCGCGCGATCGTCGGCGACCTGATCGCCCTGCTCTACCGGGTGCGGCTGACCGAACAGGGCGTGGGCAAATACCTCAAGCGCTGGGGGCTGTCGTTCCAGCGCCCCGACAAGCGCGCGATCGAGCAGGACCCGGAAGCGGTCCGCGCCTGGCGCGAGGAGACGTGGCCCGCGATCCGCGCGAAGGCACAGGAAGAAGGCGCCGAAGTGCTGTTCGCGGATCAGACCGGTGTCCGCTCCGACCAGGTGTCCGGCCGGACCTGGGCCCCGCGCGGCGAGACGCCGACCGTGCGCCGGACCGGAAACCGGTTCTCGGTCAACGCGATGTCCGCGATCAGTCCCCGGGGCCGGATGTGGTTCACGGTCTACCGGGGATCGTTCACCGCCGAGGTGTTCTGCGACTTCCTCGACCGCCTGAACAGGCAGTTCGACCGCCCGGTCCACCTCGTCGTCGACCGGCACTCCGTCCACCGCAGCAAGAAGGTCAGGGCCTGGCTCGCCGGCCACCCCGGCCGGGTCACCCTCCACCTGCTGCCCGCGTACGCGCCCGAGACCAACCCGGACGAGCTCGTCAACGCCGACCTGAAACGAACCCTCCTGCCGACCTCCCGGGCCCGCAACGCCGACCAACTCGCCGACGAGGTCCGGCGATTCTTCCACCGCCGACAGAAGCAGCCACACATCATCCGCGGGTACTTCCAGGGCCCGCACGTCCGCTACATCGCCGAGGTGCCGGAAATTTAGCGTTTCGGGTCAATA
>NZ_JBHWID010000062.1:0-1117 GCF_042732175.1 Kitasatospora sp. NPDC059795 | reverse complement strand
CACGACGACCAGGCAGGCCACCCTGTGGACCCGCGAGCGCAGCACCGGCAAGATCCTCTCCTACCCGATCAGCAGGAACCCGGCCAAGGACTGCGATTTCGACTTCTCGGCGCTGGCCGACCCCACCAAGGGCACCGTCCTCGCGAGCGGCATCAACCCGGCCGCGTACCCCACCGTCGGCTCGGTCGGTGACCTCACCGGCGACGGCACCCCGGACCTGTACGGGCAGAACTCGGCCGGCCAGCTGACCGTTTGGCCCGGCAAGATCGGCGACGCCGCCGGCCACCCCGGCGTCGTCACCGGCTTCACGGATGTCAACACCGGCGGCGACCTGCGCCCGCCGCTCGCCCGCTACCCGCTCGCCGGCAACGCCAACGACGCCACCGGGCGCAACAACGGCACCGCCACAGGTGACGTCGGCTGGATCGCCACGGGCAAGGCCGAGCCGGCCAACGCCGCCCTGCTCAACGGCACCGCCAGCAACGGCGAGATAGACACGCCCCTGCAGATCGACACCCGGCAGTCGTTCACCGTGAGCGCCTGGGCCCGCGCCGACCAGCTCGACGACGGCGTCGTCCTCAGCCAGGACGGAGCCGGCACCAGCAACTTCATGATCTGGCCCCGCACGGACAACGGCGTCACCAACTGGACGTTCGCCATGGCCACCGCCGACTCCTCCTCCGGCCGGCCCTACGACTACACGAGCGTCTACAACTCCGCCGCCCGCACCCAGCCCGGCGCGTGGACCAAGCTGACGGCGACCTACAACGCCGCCACCAAGCAGATGGCCCTGTTCGTCAACGGCGCTCCCGCCGCCTTCGGCGCCCACAACACGACCATCCCCGCCAGCGGCAAGCTCGTCATCGGCCGCAACCGGGGCAGCAACGCCAACAGCAACTTCTTCAAGGGTGCCGTCGCCGACGTCTCCGTCAGCAACTTCGTCGACACCCTGCCCACCACCCTCAACGGCGGAAGCATCCTCCGCCCGGGCGACACCGTCTACGCCGCCCACACCATGCTGATCATGCAGCCGGACGGCAACCTCGTCCTCTACGCGCTCAACATCCAGAACACCCCCACCGGCCAGGCCCTCTGGGCCACCGGCACCCACGGGAAC
>NZ_JBHWID010000061.1:0-1304 GCF_042732175.1 Kitasatospora sp. NPDC059795 | reverse complement strand
GTGTGGGGCCGCTTGACCACGACGTCCTCGGTCCAGTGCCGGAAGAGCTGCATCCCCTCGCGGTTCAGCCCGGGGGTGACCCGGACGCCCTCCTCGCCGTAGCCGACGGGCTGTTCGGTCACCGGGTCGAGCACCTCCTCGATGCACGAGGGCTCGATGATGTGGCAGGCCTCGCGTCGGGCGGTGCACTCGAACATGAACACCCCGCCGAACTCGGTGGTGCCCGCGGCGTTGAAGACCCGGGCGCCGAAAGCCTCCTCGATGGTGCGGGTGGTGAAGGCGGAGCGCGGCTCCGCACCGGCCAGGATGATCTGGACGTTCGCCTCGCGGGCGAGGTCGACGCCCATCTCCCGGGCCGTCTCGATCAGCCGCATCGCGTAGCTCGGTGTGAGGCCGAGCACCTCGATCTGGTAGTCGACCAGCAGCCGTACCCGGGAGCGGGAGTCGAGGCCGCCGGCCGGGATGACCGTGGCTCCCATGCGCTCGAGGCCGTAGTGCATGCCCCAGAAGCCGGCGAACAGCCCGTACCCGAACGCCACCAGGCCCTTGTGGTGCGGGCGCACGCCCATGCTGTGGAGCGCCGTGCAGAACGTGTCCACGCACCAGGCCCAGTCGCGTTCGGTGTCGAACGTCCGGATGGGGGGGTTGCCGCTGGTCCCGCTGGTCTGGTGGTGGCGCACCCCGAGCGCCGGATCGAGCGAGGGCCAGGTTCCGTACGGGGGAGACGTGGCTTCCGCGGCGAGGAGATCGGCCTTGCGCAGGAGCGGAACCCGCGCCGCGTAGTCCTCCATGGAGGTGATGTTCTCGGGGAGACGTTCTCGCCAGAAGGGGGAGAGCCTTCGGGCGTGGTCCATCGCGGCCTGAAGCCTGCGCCACTTCCACTGTTCAAGTTCCTGGCGGGGCATGGTCTCCGCCGTGCTGTTCCAGTACTCCACTACGCCTCCGTTGCCGTGCACGTGCACCCCAGAAGGTGATCCTCATGCCTCGACGGCGGCCCGTGCATCTCCGGAAATGCGCTCATGTGGCTGGTTGCGCGTCGTTCTCGGCCGGCTCCTCGCCGTGCCCGTGGTCCATCGCGGAGATGTCCCGCAGCCGGGTGCCGATCAGGACGGCCAGGGCGACGGAGAACACGGCGCAGACGGCGGCGACGGACTGCACGCCGCTGGTGAAGGCCGCGCGTGCGGAGTCCAGCAGGGCGCCGGCGCTGTCCGGTCCCAACTGCCCGGCCGTGTGCAGGGCGCCGGCGATGCTCTCCTGCGCGGCGTCGCCGGCGGCGGGCCCGGCCTCGTCCGGCACCTCGACCC
>NZ_JBHWID010000060.1:0-1319 GCF_042732175.1 Kitasatospora sp. NPDC059795 | reverse complement strand
CCTTGCGCGAAGACCAAGACCTCACCAGGGCACTCGCCGGTTTCGGTGAACAGCTGTACGTCGGCAGCCACGACGGTGCCGGGGCCCGTTGGCGCGGGCTCCAACGCGTCGGCGTCAAGGTCGAAGTAGGCAGTGCCGCACCCACACTTGCAGCGGGATTGCACCCTGAGTTGGGGCACCTGCCGTCGGAGGGCGACGTGAATCGGCTCGTCCGGGTTCAGGACGAGGCCAAGCACGTCAGCTACATCCTCGGGCAGACTTTCAGGCATGCCGCCACCGTAGCTGACCAGCAGCTTCGGGCTTCGACCAATTTCGGGTCCGTCGACCCGACGCTCACAGGGCCAGGTCGGTGCCGCCGGCCAGCTGTCAGGCGAACGGCACCGACATCACTCAATCGAGTTCAGTAGCGGGCGAGGGTCCAGTTCGCGAGGCGGTCCACGATGTCGAGAACCGACCTGCGTGCCCCGGCGGGGATGAACGCGAAGACGACGAACGAGGGGATGAGCGCCACGATCACGACCAACGCGGGCAGCAGACGGACCACGACGATGCAGAAGTCCAGCAGGGCGCGGAGGGTCCGGGTCTGAGACAGGAGGTCGATCAAACGGTCCAGCAAGGTGCACTCCTCGGATACGCGAGCGGGGTCACCTGGTGTCCGACTGAGGGCATACGTCTCCCTCGGACGGTGCCTTGTCAGGGCAACCAAGCTATTGAAGAACCCCGCTGGCCCGCGTTTCACGAGTCAGCGGCAGGTCCTGAACCTGCTGCGCATCCCTGTCTCCCTGCATATCGACCTACGGCGCCGCCGGACTACAGTCCGGCGGGCAGCTAAATTTACTGACCGCCACACTGTCATTCAAGGGCGAATTTTAGTCACTGTCTAGAAACACTCGAAGCTACTGCCTGAGCTTGAATGCGTGATGCCGGCCAGTCGTCCGTGATCAGGCCGGTGCCGGTCAGGCAGCCGTCGACCAGGTCCGGACGGTACTGGATCTGCTTGAGCCGGCGCTTGACGGCGCGAGTGATCTGGCCGAGGTCGGCTGCGGCAAGGTTGCCGATGTCGCGTTTGACCAGTGACCAGATGCCCTCTTGCGGATTCAAGTCCGGTGCGTAACACGGAAGTTGGAAGACGGTGAGCCAGTCCGCGTGGTCGGCGATGAATCGGCGCATCGCCTCGACCAGGTGCATGCGCAGGTTGTCCCAGACCAGCACGATCGGGCCGCCGAGCTGGATGTGCGCTCTGACCAGCAGGTCGCACAGGTCGCGCCAGCCGATGCCCTTCGGCTCGCCCTTGCGGCCCCGGTACTCGCGGACCGAGT
>NZ_JBHWID010000059.1:0-1330 GCF_042732175.1 Kitasatospora sp. NPDC059795 | reverse complement strand
CGGTGTCGATCTCGGTGAGGATGTCGAGCTTGACGAGGCGTTTCAGTTTGGCTCGGGTGCCTTCGATGTTCTTCGGCAGGAGTTCGTGGTCGAGGGCTTCGCAGACGTCGCGGGCCCGGAGGGGGTCGGTGGCCTCGTTGAGGACGGCGAGGATGCGTGGGTAGTCCGGGTGGTCCGGCAGGTTGGGCGAGGAGGGGTGGGTCGGGAGGCGGTCGGCGAGAGCGATGACGGTCTTGCGGGTGATCGCGAGGTGTTCGAGCAGAGTCTGCGCCTCTTGGAGTCGGCCGTGCAGTTCCTCGATCTGCACGCGGAGGTCGTCGGCCACGTAGTGGGCGGCGTTCTCCTGGAGGTCGAGTGCGTCGAGCAGGGGTCGGATGTTCACGCCGTCACCGCTTTCGGGTGGCGCCAGGTGGGTGTGTTCGTGCCGGTGAGGCGGCGGGCCATGACCTGGGTCATCGCCCAGTAGATGCGGGAGGCGGCGGAGGCCGGGCGGTGCTCGTAGTCGCGGACCAGGCGCCGGTGCAGTATCAGGATCCCGTAGGTCTGTTCGACCCTCCAGCGTTTCGGCTGCGGGACGAACCCCGCCTGGTGCGGGTTGCGTTCGACGGTCTCGACGTCGATGCCGACAAGGCCGCCGTGCGTGGTGACCTGCTTCTTGAAGCCCTGGTCGACCAGGGCCTTGCGGACGCTGCCGCCGGTGTTCTCCACGACGTGGTCCAGCAGGGCGATGCCCGCGGCGTTGTCGTGCGTGTTCGCGGCCAGGACGATGACGGCGATGACCAGTCCCAGGACGTCCACGGCCAGGGCCCGCTTGCGGCCCGGCACTCGTTTCGCCGGGTCCCGGCCGGTCGTGGAGGCGGGGACCCCGGCGGCCGCGTGGACACTCTGCGTGTCCAGCACCACCAGGGTCGGGTCCTCTAATCGGCGGGCCCGCTCACGGACCTGGCAGCGCAGGAGTTCATGGACGACCCTGTCGGTCCCGTCGTCCCGCCACGCTGCGAAGTAGTAGTACGTCGCACTCTTCGGCGGCAGGTCGTGCGGGATGTAGGCCCACTGGCAGCCGGTCCGGCCCTGGTAGAGGATCGCGTTCACGATCTCCCGCATCG
The DNA here is from genome assembly GCF_042732175.1 of Kitasatospora sp. NPDC059795. NCBI lineage: Bacteria > Bacillati > Actinomycetota > Actinomycetes > Kitasatosporales > Streptomycetaceae > Kitasatospora > Kitasatospora sp. NPDC059795. The sequence goes on along the minus strand of NZ_JBHWID010000059.1, from coordinate 224 downwards.
AATAGACGCCCTGATGGCCGCTCACCGACCGGTGCCGGCCCTTCCACGCAGTCAGCACCGGCTCGATCAACGACCACTGCTCATTCGTCAAGTCGCTTGGGTAGGGCTTGCGTTCACTCACGCCACCACCACAACAGAGCACCGCCCCCGGACGGGCGGACTCCGCCCCTCCCCACACCATCAGGTGACAGCAGAATCGGTCAAATACTCACGAACCGCCCTCT
>NZ_JBHWID010000058.1:0-1387 GCF_042732175.1 Kitasatospora sp. NPDC059795 | reverse complement strand
CTCCAGGGTGACCGGGTCACTGTCGGCGATGGCGGTGTCGCGGGCGTCCTTGAGCGTGCTGCGGAACTTCTCCAGCAGGTTCTCCGTGGCTCCTGAAGTGTAGGACTCGTGGATTTCCGGCACCTCGCACAGGCCGTGCTTCGGGCTGGACAGGCGCAGCAGGAGCCGCAGGGTGGGTTCGGTGACCCAGAGGGGGCCGGGCTCGTCGCGCTCGCCGATCGGGTTGGGCAGCACGGCGTCGTGCTCCCAGACCGGTGGGGTGATCAGGTGGACTCCGGCGCGGCGGCGGTCGTGCGGCATGCCGGTGGTGTGCTCCAATTGCCCGAGCGGCAGATGGGTTTTGAGGGCGGACAGATAAGCGCCGTTGACGTCGAGTGCCGTCACCTCATGAACGCCGGGTGGCAGTTCGGCGCGGGTCCATTTGGGGCGGGCCTCCCAGATCTGGTCCGCGCCCCGGGAGGTCTGCTTCTTCAGGATGTCGGGAATCCAGGGGTGGGCGATCACGTCGTACCGTCCGCCCTTGCGGGTTTCGTCCAGCAGGCGCATGGCGTCCGGGATCGCCTTCTTCAACAGCGCCGCGGTGGCCGTTTCCACGTCGCCCTGGTGCTCGGCGAGTGCTCCCTCGACGGCCGCGTGGATCAAGTCCCCGGGGCCCGACGGTTCCTGGAACGCCCGGCGGGCCGGGCTCTTGGCACGCTTGGAGGGCTTCGGGGCAGCCGGGGCGGGCCGGTCGGCGGCCGGGGCCGGCGGCGTCCCGACTGCGCCGCCCTGGCATTCGGCGGGGTCCAGGTGCTGAGCGAAGCCCTCCACTCGCTGTCGGGCCGGACGCCCGCACAGCACACACGGCTCCGGGGCCATGAGTACCTCGACTTCGTCCCCGTCCTCGAACGCGAAAGAAGCGGGCCCGGCCTCAGCCGTAGCGTCCGCATCAACGGAGCGAACAGCGGTGGACTCCACCGCCGACTCGGTTTCGGGCGTGGTGTCGGTGAGGAGCTTGGCGCTCAATCCGTCCAGGAGGTAGGCGTACTTGGCGCGTACCTCGCCGGCCGGATCCCGGCCGGCCTCCCAGGCGCTGACCGTGGACGGGCTCACCCCGAGGGCGCGGGCCACCTGTGCCTTGGACAGCTGAGCCTGCTCGCGCAGGGCGCGGCGGGCTTCGGGTTCCGGGAGGTCGGCCTGGGGGGTGACGGAGTGGAGGAGGGAGTCGATCGCGTCGAAGTCGCTCACCGGAACGCTCCCTTCAGATGTAGGTGACGGGGTTGCGGGAGAGGTGCGGGACCTGGGTGGCGCGGCCGACGCGGTCGTCGCCGCGTTGCAGTTCTCCTTCGAGGGCGTAGCGGTCGCCGTGTTTGGAGATCCCGGTGATCTTCGCGACGGCCAGGACCGT
>NZ_JBHWID010000057.1:0-1388 GCF_042732175.1 Kitasatospora sp. NPDC059795 | reverse complement strand
GTCCGGGGACGTCAATCTAGAAAGTATAGGAACTTCGAAGTTCCCGCCAGCCTCGCAGAGCAGGATTCCCGTTGAGCACCGCCAGGTGCGAATAAGGGACAGTGAAGAAGGAACACCCGCTCGCGGGTGGGCCTACTTCACCTATCCTGCCCGGCTGACGCCGTTGGATACACCAAGGAAAGTCTACACGAACCCTTTGGCAAAATCCTGTATATCGTGCGAAAAAGGATGGATATACCGAAAAAATCGCTATAATGACCCCGAAGCAGGGTTATGCAGCGGAAAATGCAGCTCACGGTAACTGATGCCGTATTTGCAGTACCAGCGTACGGCCCACAGAATGATGTCACGCTGAAAATGCCGGCCTTTGAATGGGTTCATGTGCAGCTCCATAAGCAAAAGGGGATGATAAGTTTATCACCACCGACTATTTGCAACAGTGCCGTTGATCGTGCTATGATCGACTGATGTCATCAGCGGTGGAGTGCAATGTCGTGCAATACGAATGGCGAAAAGCCGAGCTCATCGGTCAGCTTCTCAACCTTGGGGTTACCCCCGGCGGTGTGCTGCTGGTCCACAGCTCCTTCCGTAGCGTCCGGCCCCTCGAAGATGGGCCACTTGGACTGATCGAGGCCCTGCGTGCTGCGCTGGGTCCGGGAGGGACGCTCGTCATGCCCTCGTGGTCAGGTCTGGACGACGAGCCGTTCGATCCTGCCACGTCGCCCGTTACACCGGACCTTGGAGTTGTCTCTGACACATTCTGGCGCCTGCCAAATGTAAAGCGCAGCGCCCATCCATTTGCCTTTGCGGCAGCGGGGCCACAGGCAGAGCAGATCATCTCTGATCCATTGCCCCTGCCACCTCACTCGCCTGCAAGCCCGGTCGCCCGTGTCCATGAACTCGATGGGCAGGTACTTCTCCTCGGCGTGGGACACGATGCCAACACGACGCTGCATCTTGCCGAGTTGATGGCAAAGGTTCCCTATGGGGTGCCGAGACACTGCACCATTCTTCAGGATGGCAAGTTGGTACGCGTCGATTATCTCGAGAATGACCACTGCTGTGAGCGCTTTGCCTTGGCGGACAGGTGGCTCAAGGAGAAGAGCCTTCAGAAGGAAGGTCCAGTCGGTCATGCCTTTGCTCGGTTGATCCGCTCCCGCGACATTGTGGCGACAGCCCTGGGTCAACTGGGCCGAGATCCGTTGATCTTCCTGCATCCGCCAGAGGCGGGATGCGAAGAATGCGATGCCGCTCGCCAGTCGATTGGCTGAGCTCATAAGTTCCTATTCCGAAGTTCCTATTCTCTAGAAAGTATAGGAACTTCGAAGTTCCCGCCAGCCTCGCAGAGCAGGATTCCCGTTGAGCACCGCCAGGTGCGAATAAGGGAC
>NZ_JBHWID010000056.1:0-1417 GCF_042732175.1 Kitasatospora sp. NPDC059795 | reverse complement strand
GCCCGCACCGCTCCATCCTGATCGAGCGCAGGTCGACGGTCTCGAAGTCGACGCCGCGGTTCTCGGCGACGCGTGCCGCATGCCGCAGTACGTCGGCGGTGTTGCCGTCACGTTCCGAACCGTTGATCGCGAGGATCTTGAGTTGTGCGCTCACGGGGGCCTCCTTGGGGAGTCAGGTGCGCTCGGCGGTCGGCTCCGCGGGACTGTCGGGCCGACGCTGGTCCGGGATCCGCAGAGCCGGCTCGGCGGGGGCGGGAGGAAGGTTTCCCCGCGGTGGCCCGCCGCGTTCGCCGAACTTGATGAGAGGCTTCTCCACGAGATAGAAGCTGATGGTCGCCAGCACGACGCTGATCGAGATCGTGAAGAGGAACAGTTCCCAGAACCCCATGTCACCTCGGAATTCGGGCGTTGGCACGGGGGACTTGCCGAAGATGCTGCCGTTCCTGAGCCAGAGGTTGATCACGATCTCGTGCCAGAGGTAGACGCCGAGGGAGATCTGGCCGAGGAAGAGGATCGGCTTGCTGGTGAAGAGCGCGTCCGAGAACCGGGACTCTGCCCCGGGGACCGTCATCGGCGCCAGGAGCAGCAGGGTGAAGGCGGTCAGGATGAAGTGGTCGACGAGCTCCTGGGCCAGGGCCGCGTTGTCGCCCAGGCCCGGGATGCCGATGGGCTTGGTGGCGTAGAGGAGGTACAGGGGGATGAGCGGCGCCCAGCAGACCAGCGGACGCCGGATCACGAACCGGTAGAAGCCCGGGGTCCCGGGAAGCGCCTCGGCGTACGCGGCGTAGATGGCCAGCGCCATGCCCGCGGCGAAGCAGCCGGCGTAGTAGGGCGGCCAGTACCACTGCATCGTCGCGCCGGTGGAGGGGAGGTTGGTGTACGTGACCCAGCCGATGGCCATGACTTCCAGCGCGGCCAGGGGCAGCAGCAGGCGGCGGGCCTTCTGGGCGGGGGTGCTTCCGCCCCGCGCGAGCCGGTGGCCGATCCAGGCGATCAGCGGCAGGGCCAGGTAGAACGTGAACTCGGCGGGGACCGTCCAGGTGGGCTCGATGCCGTGCATCGGCTGCCCCTCGGGCAGGTAGAAGTGCATGAGGAGCACGGGCCGCAGGACGTCGCTGACGCTGTCGATCTCGAACCAGTTGTAGCCGGGGATCGCGAAGACGAGCAACAGGTAGTAGGCGGGCAGGATGCGCAGGGCCCGGCGCTTGAGGAACCGTCCGGTGGCGGGGCGCTTCGTCCCGCTGATGGTGACGCGGGCGTAGGGCTTGTACAGCATCATTCCGGACAGAGCGAAGAAGGGGGGAAGGCAGACCCCCAGACCGTCCGCGAGGACGCCCCAGAACGGTTTGCCCGGCTCACCGACGAAGCTGCCCACTCCGGCCTGGAACGCGACGTGGTAGACGACCACACCCAGTGC
>NZ_JBHWID010000055.1:0-1429 GCF_042732175.1 Kitasatospora sp. NPDC059795 | reverse complement strand
GTCCAGGACTCCTTCGCGAGCCTGGCGTTCACCTACAGCACCGGAGTGATCTTCCTCGGCTGTGTCACCATGGTGCTGCCCAAGATGCTCTCCAGGATCTTCCCTCCGCAGATACGCGGCCTGGGCATCGGCCTGCCGCACGCCTCGACCACCGCGCTCCTCGGCGGAGCGGGGCCGCTGCTGGCCGCCTACTCCGACGACCGGGGCGCCTCGGGCTGGTTCATCGCCGCCGTAATGGCCGCGGTCCTGCTCGTCTGGCCGGCCACCCTGTGGGAGCGACGGCTCTTCCGTGCCCAGCCGGCCCCGGGCGGCGACCCGGTGCCCGAACCCGCCGTCGCCCGCCCCGTCGGGTGACCGTCCGCTGTTCCGTCACCCCGTCCGGCACCGAGCGCCGGCGACGTTCCCGATGAGAGGTTGACACCATGACGACGTCCGACACCACCGACCGGTCCCAGGACGGTACGGCGCCGCCGCTCTCCTTCCACCAGGAGTTCCTGTGCATGTTCGACAGCGGGAACGACGGCGCCGACGTGGGCCCGTTCGGCCCCATGTACCACATCGTCGGAGCCTGGCGGCTGACCGGCGGGATCGACGAGGAGACGCTGCGCGAGGCGCTGGGCGACGTCGTCGTGCGCCACGAGGCCCTGCGCACCTCGCTGGTCCGCGAGGGCGGCACGCACCGTCCGGAGGTCCTGCCCGCGGGGCCCGCCTCGCTGGAGGTGCGCGACCTCGGCGGCGTCGACGAGTCGGAGCGGGTGCGGCGCGGTGAGGAACTGCTCAACGAGGTCGAGTCGACCGGTCTGAGCGTGCGGGAACTGCCCCTGCTGCGCGCCGTCCTCGGGCGCTTCGACCAGAAGGACTCGGTGCTGGTCCTCATAGCCCACCACACCGCGGCGGACGCCTGGGCCATGCACGTCATCGCCCGCGACCTGCTCCACCTGTACGCCGCCAGGCGCGGGAACCCGGTTCCCGCGCTGCCCGAGCCGACCCAGCACGCGGAGTTCGCCCGTTGGGAGCGCGAGGCGGCGGAGGCGCCGCGGGTCGCGGTTTCGAAGGAGTTCTGGCGCAAGCGCCTCCAGGGGGCGCGGATCATCGGGCTCGAGACGGACATGCCGCGCTCGGCGGGGCTGCCCAAGGGCACCGCGTGGCAGCGGTTCGCCGTGCGCGGGGAGCTGGCCGACTCCGTCGTGGAGTTCTCGCGGGCGGCCAAGTGCTCCCCGTTCATGACCATGTTCGCCGCCTACCAGGTGCTGCTGCACCGCAGGACGGGTGAGCTGGACATCACCGTGCCGACCTTCTCCGGGGGCCGCAACAACTCCCGGTTCGAGGACACCGTGGGGTCCTTCATCAACTTCCTGCCGCTGCGCACCGACCTCTCCGGGTGCTCCTCCTTCCGCGACGTCGTGCTGCGCACCCGCACCACCTGCGG
>NZ_JBHWID010000054.1:0-1431 GCF_042732175.1 Kitasatospora sp. NPDC059795 | reverse complement strand
CGACAATACCGACCTCTTTGATATCGAGGTCGCGAATATTCTCCAGAACGTATTCCAGGACCGGCTTCCCGGCGATCGGAACAAGCTGCTTCGGCATGGCGTAACTGATCGGGCGCAGGCGGGTTCCCGAACCGCCCGACAGTACAAGTGCCTTCATTGTGTTCCGCCCTTCAGCGCAATCACTGAAATTCCACGTCACTGTAGACCGGACCGCGCGGTACGCGCTTCTCGCAGAATGCCCACGACTTCGCAATCCCGGAGATGCGGCGCCCCCGCGGCGGGCCGGAGGATTCCAGCGAATGTGAGACGCCGCTTCCCGACGCGCGAGAAGGAGACTCCGTGGACGTGTCAGCGCAGTACGACGTCATCGTGGTGGGCGGTGGCCCGGCGGGCTCGACCGTGTCCACGCTGGTCCGCAAGAGGGGTCACCGGGTGCTCCAGTTGGAGAAGGAGACCTTCCCGCGCTACCAGATCGGTGAGTCCCTCCTCCCCGCCACCGTCCACGGCATCGCGCATCTCCTCGACGTCTCCGACGAGCTGAAGAAGGCCTCTTTCACGATCAAGCACGGCGGGACGTTCAAGTGGGGCGCCAACCCCGAGCCCTGGACGTTCGACTTCGCCGTCTCGCGCCGGATGCCCGGTGCGACGGGGTACGCCTACCAGGTCGAACGCATGAAGTTCGACAAGATCCTCCTCGACAACGCTCGCAAGCACGGGGTGGAGGTACGGGAGAACAGCGACGTCCTCGACGTGCTCAAGGCCGAGGACGGCCGGGTCCGGGGGGTGCGCTACCGGGACGCCGAGGGGCGTGAGCACGAGGTGAGCGCCCGCTTCGTCGTGGACGCCTCCGGCAACACCGGCGGGCTGTACAAGAAGTCCGGCTCCAAGCGCGAGTACTCGCCCTTCTTCCGCAACCTCGCCCTGTTCGGCTACTTCAACGGCGGCAAGCGGCTGCCCAAGCCGAACTCCGGGAACATCTTCACCTGCGCCTTCGAGCACGGCTGGTTCTGGTACATCCCCCTGACCCCCGACCTGACCAGCGTCGGCGCGGTGGTGAACCGGGACTCGGCGAGCCTGGTGCAGGGCGACCCCGAGAAGGCGATGGAGTCGTTCATCGCGGCCTGCCCGCTGATCGCGGAGAAGCTCTCCGAGGCCACCCGGGTGACCGAGGGCCCCTACGGCGAGCTGCGGGTCCGCAAGGACTGGTCGTACAGCAACACGAAGTTCTGGGCGCCGGGCATGGCCCTGATCGGGGACGCCGCGTGCTTCGTCGACCCGGTGTTCTCCTCCGGGGTCCACCTCGCCACCTACAGCGGGCTGCTGGCCGCGCGCTCGCTCAACTCCTGCCTGGACGGGACGGTCGACGAGACCACCGCGTTCGAGGAGTTCGAGGCGCGCTACCGGCTGGAGTACAGCCGCTTCTACGAGTTC
>NZ_JBHWID010000053.1:0-1435 GCF_042732175.1 Kitasatospora sp. NPDC059795 | reverse complement strand
GTCCCAGGGGCTGGCGTTGAGGAACTGGTGCATCGACTGCGACGCGGTGGGCGAGCGCGAGACGGTGGCGGCCATCCGCTTGATCGACTTCTTGCCGTCGGTGGTCAGCAGGCCCGTCAGATACGCCTGGGCCCACGCCCTCTGATCGGCCCCCGGCAGGTGCCCGAAGATCTGATCGGCAAGTACGGAGACCGGCAGGTGCGCGTGCCCCACGTCGTGTGCCGCCATGGCTCGTTTCCCTTCTCCTGGGCAACCGATCGAGCGCCGCGATAGCGTAGCCAGCAATATCGTCTTTTCACGGGAGAGGGCGCTCCCGTCGGCTGGAGACCGGACAATGGACGTCCAATCCTGCTGGATCCGACGATCGCCGATGCCCCGTCCCCGCTTGACCAAGCCTTTTACCTACTTGGCCGATCCGTGGTTGCTCCCCGGTCGCGATTCCGCCGAAGCTTGGATGCCGCCGACCGCCCCCTCGCGATGGCCCCCGAAACCCCGTAGGCATGGAGAATGCGCACGATGCGTCGCCACGCCGACGATCTCGGAGAGGACATGGTAAAACAGGATCGGGCGGCACGTACACGGAGCATGGCCCGGCGTTCCGCCCCGCGCGGTTCGAGCCCTACAGCTGGAACGGGAGCGCCCCGGGAAGCCCGGCATCGACGGAGAGCCGGCTGCCCGCCCCCGGTGAACTGGTGCAACGGGCCTACGGCAACCGAGAGTCGGTCATGACGGCAGCCGCGGACCGGCCCGTCCCCGGCTGACGTCCCTCCCGGGGGCCGGAAGAGGATCGGACCGCACGGTCGCCTTCGGCCACCGGCTCGGCGGCACCGCCGGCGAAGAACGGACGGACACCGCGGACGCTCCCGCGTCCGCGCATCGCTCCGCCTGCCGTGGCCCACCCGTCACCGCGCCCATGCATACCTCCCCGCACGTCCCCGTCGGCGGCGCGGACGTGACCCCGGTCGCCAAGTCGCCGGAGCATGACCTTAGCGGGCGATGAGTGAATGGCTGGAGTCTTTCGGCAGAAAATCATCAAAGGCCGGGACGCCGTCCGCTGTACACCTCCTCCCCTACGGACCCCCGACAGACGGGCCCGGCCCGCGCCCGCCGTGCGCGCTCCTGCAGAACACGGCATGTGTCGGGGCGAATCGGCCAAAATTTTTTACCTCACATAGACAAAAAAAGAATCATTCTTATGATGCATCGAAGGCGTTCCTCGGAGGCGCCTCCGCACGTTCGGTCACGCAAACACGGTCAGCTTCGATGATCCGGGAAGTGCACACGTGATGAGTTCAGCCGAAAGCGACGCCTCGACCCGCCCCCCGGGGCCGCAGCCCATCGCGGCCGACCGCCCGGCCCGCAGGGACGGCCCCGCGGAACTGCGCCCCCCCGCCCCGGAGCCTGCCGCCCTCGACGGCGGCAGGCAGAACGAACG
>NZ_JBHWID010000052.1:0-1501 GCF_042732175.1 Kitasatospora sp. NPDC059795 | reverse complement strand
CTGAGGACAAGCCCTCGGCCTATTAGTACCGGTCAACTCCACCCCTCACAGGGCTTCCATATCCGGCCTATCAACCCAGTCGTCTACTGGGAGCCTTACCCTCTCAAGGAGGTGGGAGTGCTCATCTCGAAGCAGGCTTCCCGCTTAGATGCTTTCAGCGGTTATCCCTCCCGAACGTAGCCAACCAGCCATGCCCTTGGCAGGACAACTGGCACACCAGAGGTTCGTCCGTCCCGGTCCTCTCGTACTAGGGACAGCCCTTCTCAACACTCCTACGCGCACAGCGGATAGGGACCGAACTGTCTCACGACGTTCTAAACCCAGCTCGCGTACCGCTTTAATGGGCGAACAGCCCAACCCTTGGGACCTACTCCAGCCCCAGGATGCGACGAGCCGACATCGAGGTGCCAAACCATCCCGTCGATATGGACTCTTGGGGAAGATCAGCCTGTTATCCCCGGGGTACCTTTTATCCGTTGAGCGACGGCGCTTCCACAAGCCACCGCCGGATCACTAGTCCCTACTTTCGTACCTGCTCGACCCGTCAGTCTCACAGTCAAGCTCCCTTGTGCACTTACACTCAACACCTGATTGCCAACCAGGCTGAGGGAACCTTTGGGCGCCTCCGTTACTCTTTAGGAGGCAACCGCCCCAGTTAAACTACCCACCAGACACTGTCCCTGATCCGGATCACGGACCCAGGTTAGACATCCAGCACGACCAGAGTGGTATTTCAACGGCGACTCCACCATGACTGGCGTCACGGCTTCAAAGTCTCCCACCTATCCTACACAAGCCGAACCGAACACCAATATCAAGCTATAGTAAAGGTCCCGGGGTCTTTCCGTCCTGCTGCGCGAAACGAGCATCTTTACTCGTAATGCAATTTCACCGGGCCTGTGGTTGAGACAGTCGAGAAGTCGTTACGCCATTCGTGCAGGTCGGAACTTACCCGACAAGGAATTTCGCTACCTTAGGATGGTTATAGTTACCACCGCCGTTTACTGGCGCTTAAGTTCTCAGCTTCGCCACGACGAATCGTGACTAACCGGTCCCCTTAACGTTCCAGCACCGGGCAGGCGTCAGTCCGTATACATCGCCTTACGGCTTCGCACGGACCTGTGTTTTTAGTAAACAGTCGCTTCTCGCTGGTCTCTGCGGCCACCACCAGCTCAGGGAGCAAGTCCCGTCACCAGCAATGGCCCCCCTTCTCCCGAAGTTACGGGGGCATTTTGCCGAGTTCCTTAACCACAGTTCACCCGAACGCCTCGGTATTCTCTACCTGACCACCTGAGTCGGTTTGGGGTACGGGCCGCCATGAAACTCGCTAGAGGCTTTTCTCGACAGCATAGGATCATCCACTTCACCACAATCGGCTCGGCATCAGGTCTCAGCCTTAATGTGAGGCGGATTTGCCTACCTCACGGCCTACACCCTTACCCCGGGACTACCACCGCCCGGGCTGGACTACCTTCCTGCGTCACCCCATCGCTCACCTACT
>NZ_JBHWID010000051.1:0-1562 GCF_042732175.1 Kitasatospora sp. NPDC059795 | reverse complement strand
GCTCAACACGCGTGTCGCTGCACTTCACTGACTGCGCGACACACCGGATCGGCTCGGGCTGCGGAGCGGCACTGATAACGGCGTTATCAGTCAATGGCTGCGGCCGACGCTCCTGCCACGTGCGCTCTCCCTGTGCCGCAACGGTCTCGCCTGGAAGCATGCCCATGCCATGCGCCGTAAACCGAGGAAACCCAAAGAGCTTCCGGTTGGCTCATCCGGTCGCTGAGGAGGCTCACGACGCGTGGCACGACAGGATCATCGGCTCCTGCGGCAGGAGCATCGACGACGGCTCCGGGTCTGCCGAGCCGCCGGACGTCCTTGATCTCCACACCTTCAGCCTGTCCCATCACGCTCGGGGGCCGAACTCCACGACGAACAGACCGCGCCCGTGCGGCCGGCTCCAGCCTGCTGTTCAGCCTCGCCCCGGCAGTGGTCGTGGCCTACTGCAACGCCACCTCCTCCGCCTGGCTCGCTACCCTCTATCCCGCCTCGGGGGCACCTATGCCTATGGTCGCAAGCGCCTCGGCGACTTCTGAGGGCTACCTGGCCGACGGGCATTCCCTCTCGGCAAGACTGCCTCCTGCGCCGCCATGGCCCTGACCGCAGTCGACTACACAGGCGTCCACAAATCCGCCCTGCTCGCCCGCACCATCGTGGCTGCCGCCGTCGACCGAGCAGCCCAGCCAGCAGCTCACACTTATGTCGCTGTCCATGAAGGACAGGCTCTCGTGGGAGGTCCCCAGGACCTCGTCGAGAACGGTGCGGTGCAGGATGGTCCAGGCTTGTTCGGCGAGGTCGTTCGTCTTGAGGATGGTCAGGGTGAACGTGTGGAACGTGTCCTGGCCCTGCTGTCTCTTGAAGAGTCTCAGTTCCTCCGGCGACGTCCGAGTGGGGATTTGTTTCCTTGATCAGGCCCAGGTTTTCGTGTTTTACCGGTGCACTCTCGTTTACCGGTACATCAATAGTCGCTGCTGGGATTCCCTTGTGACTGCTTGGAGTGCCGGTGACGGCCGTGTCCTGGAGGATGCCTGGACCACCGGTGTCCTGCTGGATCTAGGGGGCCAGCGGGCAGTACGAATAGGTGACGAACATCGGCTTCGCCGCCTGATGTCACCCTTTTCCGGCCGGCATTCTCGCTTCCAGTCCTAGGCACTGTCCGGCGGATCATGGGCGGAGCCATAGGCGGACTGCTGCTGCGGTGACGGTGCCGTGGAAGACGTAGGCCCTTTTGTCGTAACGGGTGGCGACCGCGCGGGAGTTCTTGAGCCGGTTGATGGTCCGCTCGACCTCGTTGCGGCGCCGGTAGCGCTCGCGGTCGAAGCCAGCTGGCCTGCCGCCCGCGCTGCCTCTGCGCCGGCGGTTGGCCCGCTGGTCCTTCGGCTCGGGGATCGTGTGTGTGATGCGCCGTCTTCGCAGGTAGCGGCGATTTCGGCGTGAGCTGTAAGCCTTGTCGCCGCTGACATGGTCGGGCCTGGTCCGGGGCCGTCCGCCCAGCGGCCGGGGAACCCGGATCCGGTCCAGGACCTCGATCATCTGCGGGGCGTCACCCCACTGGCCTGGGG
>NZ_JBHWID010000048.1:0-1887 GCF_042732175.1 Kitasatospora sp. NPDC059795 | reverse complement strand
CGATCGTGACCGAAGGCGGCGGCGCGCTTGCAGCCCCGTACCTCAAGAAGGCCGGGAACGAGGTACTCGAAAAGGTCGGAGGCTGGCTCAGCGGCAGCCGTGGCCGCTGCAAAAACAGCTTCCCCTCCGGTACCAGGGTTCTTTTGGCCGATGGATCCAACAAGCCCATCGACCAACTGACCACCAATGACACCGTCATCGCCACTGACCCTCAAACGGGCGACACACAGCCTGAACCGGTAGCGGCCACAATCGTCACTCCCGACGACACCGAGTTTACCGACCTCGCCATCACAACCCCGGTCGGCAAGGCGGCCATCACATCAACCCAGCACCACCCCTACTGGGACATCACCACCAACCGTTGGGCCGACGCCAGCAGCCTTGAGCCCGGCGACCAAGTCCTTTCCGACAGCGACACAACCGCCACGGTCGAGTCCGTACGTAACTACCAGACCGAACCCCGGACCGCCTACAACCTCACGGTCGCGGACCTCCACACGTACTATGTGCTGGCAGGCGCGACCCCGGTCCTGGTTCACAATTGTGGTGGCGAGCTCCTCGATAGGGCGCGCGAGCTTTACGGTACGCGAGCCGATGAGGCATCGACTGTCGCAGTTGCCCGGGTCCGGAGCATGAGCAATCCGGACAAGGTTGAAACCTGGGTGGCTACGGAACGTACCGGACTCCCTAGCGAATGGAAGGGCGGCAATGCACCGCTTCGTGGTGAGCGTTATATCTCGGGACAAGGGCATGCCGAAGCAACGATCATGAATCGCCTGGGGAGTGACTGGGAGATCGTAGGGATGGCTTCGTCGACTAGGATGTGCCCTACGTGCTTCGCGCAAGCAACAGGCCCAGGCGTGGGCCTCACGCCGAGCCCGATAGGCAAGGGCACTGGGGTGTCGAGTACTGGAAATACGCCATGGCGAGTGGTTCTAGGGGGGGGTGGCTGATGGACTTGTGGAGTCTGACAGGAGGGCTGTCCCTCGCCAGGATGCGGCCCATCCTTGAAGCTGCCGGGGCCCCGCGCCTGGCAGAGATCGATGACGTAGTTGCTGGCTGCAGCGCCCCAGGGGTTCCTGGAGGCGCAGAGAAGATCGCTTCGCTGAGGAGCTGGCGAAGCGAGATCGGCGCCCTAGAGGACTCGTCCACCCCGACCTATTTTCAATCGACAGCTGCTGGTGTTGCGATTCTGATGGCGTCGTACGAGATCCCTGTAAGCGATCGCGAGTGGAGGATCAGGTCAAGCGTGGGAAATTTTTGGGATTCCTGCGATGACCTGTTGCATGCCAGCGGCGGATATTCGAGGGAAGAGTTTCAGGGAATTAAGACGACTCTGCGGGGAGTTGAGGACATCTGGCGCGATGGGGATATCCGCCTACTGTCCGGCGAGGGAGTCGATGTCGCGGCAGTATATGCGGAACGCCTCTCTAGGATTCGCTCGAACTATCCGAAGCGCAGGCAGATCGCGCGAGTTGTAGCGGAGTGTGCCGGGTGGAATATTCCGACCATTTATCCGTAATCTCAGACTGGGTTGCCAAAAATCTAGTAGCAGTGTGACGGGGCCCTCATCGACAGTGATGCCGATGAGGGCCCCGCGACGTTTGACGGCAGTACTGAACTTGAACTCGTGATGTCGGTCGACTCGTGGTGGCGGCGTCAGGGTCCGAGACGTCGGCTGTTACCGGCTCGGGTTCAGGACGACGGCTGTAGCCAGCGCCGTGCCGCGGAGAGGTTCACCTCGACGTCATCGCTCCAAGAACAGACCTCCAGCCATGAGAGGTAGCCACCTTGCGCGAAGACCAAGACCTCACCAGGGCACTCGCCGGTTTCGGTGAACAGCTGTACGTCGGCAGCCACGACGGTGCCGGGGCCCGTTGGCGC
>NZ_JBHWID010000047.1:0-2384 GCF_042732175.1 Kitasatospora sp. NPDC059795 | reverse complement strand
CCCTCTCGTATCCACCGACGGTCAGGAGAGCCCGTGGCTGAGGGAGCCGGCTCCGCAGGTCACCAGCGGTCGAACACCGCGCCCGCCACCACGGTCGACCCCTGCGGACTCCCCTCGGAACCATCACCTGACACCGCCCGACCCCGACCCATCCGCCTTCCCGACCACCGGAACACCGACGCCGGCCGGAGCACCGGCACCGCACCGGTACGCGGAAGCAGACGCCTCCGGGCCGGGCGCAAAACCCTCCAGCGGGTGTTGGGGGTGGGTTTGTTACCTGATTCGTTGACGGATCGGGGGAACGCGAAGCTGTTCGTGCGGTTGTACGCGCAGGATTATCGGCATGTGACGGGGTTGGGGTGGTATCGGTGGGACGGCACGCGGTGGCAGAGCGATGAGGACGACACCGTTTTGTGGGCGGCGGGTGAGATGGCGGAGAGTATCGCCGTCACCGATCCGCGGGGGGTGTATTCGGACGCGGCGCTGCGCAAGCACCGGCGGCGTGCGCTGAGCACGTCGGGGATCAACGCGCTGCTGGCGCAGGCGAGATCGGCTCCGGGGATGGTGCTGAGCGCGGGAGCGCTGGACGCGGACCCGTACATGCTGTGCACGCCGGCGGGGGTGGTGGACCTGCGGTCGGGGGTGCTGCGGGCCCCGGACCCGGACCGGGACTTCCATTCCCGTTCGACCTCGATCGGCCCCCGGCAGATGCCGACCCCGCGCTGGGACCTCTTCCTGACCGACACGTTCGGGGACGACGACCGGGGCAGGGAGATGATCCGGTTCCTGCATCTCCTGCTCGGCTACTCCCTGACGGGGGACGTGGGGGCGCAGGTCATGCCGTTCCTCTTCGGCTCGGGCAAGAACGGCAAGTCCGTGCTGCTCGATGTCCTGATCAAGCTCCTGGGCGATTACGCGGACGCCGCGCCGCCCGGTTTCCTGATGGCCCGTCCCTTCGAGGGACACCCCACCGACCTCGCCGAGCTCCACGGCCGCCGCGTGATCGTGTGTTCCGAGGTGAAGCCCGGCGACCGGTTCGACGAGTCCCGGGTGAAACTCCTGACCGGCGGCGACCGCATCAAAGCACGCCGGATGCGCCAGGACTTCTTCTCCTTCGCCCCCACCCACAAACTCTGGCTCCTGGGCAACCACCGCCCCCAAGTCGGCACCGGCGGCTACGCCTTCTGGCGCCGGATGCGCCTGATCCCCTTCGACCGCGTCGTCTCCGACCACCAGAAGATCGACAACCTCGCCGACATCCTCGTCACCGAAGAAGGCCCCGGCATCCTCAACTGGCTCATCACCGGAGCCCACCACTACCTCAACGGCCCCCGCGACCTCACCGGACCCGAAACCGTCCGCATCGCCACCACCGCCTACGCCGAAACCGAAGACCACACCGGCCGCTTCCTCACCCACCACGAGACCACGCCGTGATCAGGACGGAGGCGTCGAACGCGAACCGGAACCGTTCGGAGGACCGACCCCCGGGTGGTGGTGGGGGTGGGAGAGGGGTCCGCCTTCGGAGCGTTCGGTTTTGTGGCCTTTGGCGCGGGGGGTGAGGGTGGTGGGGTCGACGGCTTCTGCGGGTGCGCCGGTGGCGTAGAGGCCTTGGGGTGCGGTGTCGCGGTCGTGGGGCAGGAGCCAGAAGACGCGTCGGCGGAAGGTGCCGGAGGAGCGTGAGGGGCGGGCTCGGGGGTGGAGTACGGCGTATCCGACCATGCGGCCGTCGCGGTGGTAGGCGGGTTTTCCGCGTCGGTTGGGCAGTCGGTCCAGGCTCTGTCGTACGTAGTCCAGGATCGAGATGTCCTCCAGCCAGACCAGCTCCGTTTCCTCACTGATCTCGTCCCCGTCGATCAGAGCACTCACTCCGCCTCCTCCTCGACCACAGCCGCTACTGGACACTGTGCACCGGGCCCGCGGCCATGAGCAGCCTAAAGTCGGATACCGCAACGGCCCGGCGCGGGGGTATGGCATCCTCCCTCCGGCACGGGCCCAGGATCTCAAGCGGCCCACGGAGCGATCGGATACCACGGGATGACCTCCCGGCGCGCGAGGATCCTGACGTCCCAGTACAGGAACGTGAAGACACCCGCCACGATCAGGGTCACCGCGGTCACGGCCGCCATCCGACCGGGATCCGCCGTCATCCAGGCAGCCGCCTGCCCGCCCGCGAAGTACGCCAACAGGAAGAAGACCACCGCGATGACCAGCACGTTGCCGATCGACTGCAACAGGAAGGCCGACGCCCCGTAAAGAGGGTTGCCGCTCTGCGCCGCGTCGCGGAAGAGCTGCCGGAACAGCGGATACGGCCGCCCCACCAGGAACCCCGCGACCAGGCCCCCCAAGAACACCGGCTGCGCCTGCGGAACGCGTCGGGACGC
>NZ_JBHWID010000046.1:0-4626 GCF_042732175.1 Kitasatospora sp. NPDC059795 | reverse complement strand
GGGGCGCTAAAGCGCCTTAAATGAATTCCTTTCGGAATTCCTAAACCCCCGAAATCCCCCTTCGGGGGATTTTTCAGGGCTACTGCCGAATTCCCTTCGGGAATTCTGCGAGAATTCAGATTGCCCTTTCGGGCAATCTGGCACGGTTTTGTAGTGGTTTATTTTGGCAGCCTTTCGGCTGCCCGTCATATTGTGTTTTCTGTTCCTGACCGTTGGTCAGGATTGTTATTATGTCGTGGCATTGGGGCGGTTCCGCCTTCGGCGGATTTGTCGTTTATGTATTTTATTGACGGGGCTTAGTTTAAATACTGGACAATATCTGACTTTCAGTCAGATGCGAGTGTTTATAGATTTCTGTCGGTACTTCTATTGGTTGTTGGTGCAAGTGTGTGCCTGTCGGTAGTTCTCTTGGCCTTCTTGGTTTGTCCTGGCCTGTCGGCCAGGTTTTGCATGTCTTTGATGGGATTTCATTCCGGCTCTCTGTCCTGCATTTTGGGGATGGCCGGTCGCGCATGATGGTGTCGACGGTTGTCGTAGGGGTGAGGTTGCTGTTATGGCGATCAGGTTCCTCGTCAACTGATGGCTTCGTTCCACGTGGAGGTTCTCGGGGTTGCTACTCAGTACGGGGGTGCTGCGCGCTCTGGTGGCCAGGGTCGTTCTTGGGCGTCTTTCGGTCGGTTCAAGGT
This sequence comes from Kitasatospora sp. NPDC059795, assembly GCF_042732175.1. NCBI lineage: Bacteria > Bacillati > Actinomycetota > Actinomycetes > Kitasatosporales > Streptomycetaceae > Kitasatospora > Kitasatospora sp. NPDC059795. Next base: position 3,940 of record NZ_JBHWID010000046.1, on the reverse strand, counting down.
ATGGAGTCGGTCATGATGCGTCAGTTCTGGTGCTGGCCTTGTCGTTTGACGTGCTCCGAGGGCGGGCCGCCCTGACCAAGCGGGAGCGCGCCGGGTTCACCTCGTTCGTCCTCGACGGCGTGGCTCAGGAACTGCGTGATCGCATCCGGTAGGCCACGTCGAACGCGGCCCGCAAGTGGGCGGCGTATCCGCTCTCCGGGGCCAAGCTGAACCACGCGTCGACCTCGGCGCGCAGCAGGGCGACGAGCTCGTCCTGCTGATCCGTACGCATCACCGCCCGCCCCGGTGTACCAGGCTGTCAGCTCCTCCCAGTCGGCCATGTGCCGCCCCGGCAGCCGTGCGACCGCGGATCCGTCCGGGTTCACCAGCGACGGCAGAGTGTCTAGCTCCCTCAGAACCCGGCCCAGCAGCAACGTCAGCCGCTCCAGGGCCTCCACCATGCCCGGGGTGTGTCGGGCTACGTCCGAGCTGATCAGCTCCAGGTGCTCCAGCAGCAGCCCCTTGAACGTCGAGTACTCATCGTCGTATGACCGGGCACGCCCTGTGGGGTTCTATCTGCAGGTTCCGGCTCTGGACGCGTACGAGGTACGCAGGGCGGAGGGTCGGCCTGCTGTCGCGCTGCATGTGCGGTGGGACGGCAGCAAGCGGCATCTGCTGGCCAGCGCCTCATGAGGGGGCCGCCGGGCCCGGTGGCCGGGCAGACTCGGGCGGTGGTGCACCGGCTGCCTGAGCCGATCCGCGGCTACCTGGCCCACCCATGTTTGGAGGGTGTGGGGGGCGGTGTGGGCGCAGCTGGAGCGCAACCGCCTGGCGGTCGCCGGCACGCTCGCGCTGGACCTCGACGAGACCGGTGCGCGGTGCCTGGATGGTCTGCTGGGCACCCACATCCGGGCCGGGACGGGAGGGGACGGGTGCAGTTCGCCAAGCTGGACACGGCCCTGCGCTACTCCAGCACGGCGTGCTCGCTGATCACCACCGTCGCGGATCTGACCGGCGGTGCGCTGAGCGACCGGCGTGCCGAGCGCCAGCAGCGCGACACCACCTCGGCCGGGGTGTGGGCGCGGTTGGAGGCGGCGGGGCTCGCGCACCTGGCGTGGGTGCCGGCCTGGCGGGAGCAGGTCCGCGGCCAAGGGCTGCTGACCCGCGCCGACCCGGAAGCGGGTGGGGAGGTGGTCAAGGCGGCGGTGCGGGTGCTGGCCGACGTGGCACCCGCGCTCACTCTGCCCCAGCCGCAGGAGCCAGGGCCCGAGGGGTCGGGACTGGCACAGCTCGCCGCCCGCACCACCGGTGACGCCCACGACCTGGACGAGGGCCGCCTGGCCGCCGCCCTGGTGCTGCGTGCGGTGGCCGCCGCGCTCGCAGCGCCATGGCCTGCGGACGCCGCGGGGCGGCGGCTGTGGGAGTACGTCGGGGTCGTCTCCGACCAGGTCTCCGGCACGGTGCTGGTCTTCGGTGTGCGGCCGCCGGGCACGACGGCGTGGTCCGTCGTGCTCCGGTCCCGTACGGACCTGGGGCTGGTCACCCATCTCACGCTCGCCGGGCTCCTCTCCCCCTCTGCCGAGGCGCCTGTGGTGGCCGCCGAACAGGTCGTCCACGTCTGCGAGAACCCCCAGGTCGTAGGCCGCCGCCCAACTGCCCGCGCCCGGGCCGCTGGTGTGCACCTCGGGGATGCCATCGGCGGCCGGCTGGCATCTGCTGGAGCGGCTGCACGCCGAAGGGGTCCTCCTGCGGTACCACGGTGACTTCGACTGGCCCGGCATCGCCATCGCGAGCCGAGTCCTGGGGTTGGCCCGGCCCTGGCGGCTGGGTGCAGAGGACTACCGGCAGGCGCTGACCCTGCTGCCCCGCACGGCCGCGCTCCCGCTGAGCGGCGAGGCCGTCGCCACCCCGTGGGACCCGGCACTGGCGGAGGCCATGCGCGGTGCCTGACACGCCGTCCACGAAGAAACGGTTCTTCCTCTGCTGGAACCATTCCGCGACCCGGGTGGCGTGAGAAACCACTGACGGGGTGCCTGGCCCGGTGGCCGGGGCGGCGGTCACGCCCTGGGGTGGACGTCCCGGGGCGCAGCGGCCCATCCACCGGAGTCGGGCGGCGGATCCCAGACGGCTGAAGCCTCGCTCGGGCGTCGGCTGGCTCGGGCCACCAGTCGGGCGCAAACCGGTGAAGGCTTCGATGCCGTGCACAGCGGGGGCGGACTGTGCTGCCGGCGCGCCCTTGACGAGGACGGCGCAGCCGGGCGCGGCGCGGATGGGCACAGGGGGCAGGGCGCGGTCCGGCTTGCCGGGCAGATCAGGACATCCGACTCGCCTTTTACTTAAGGGAGTTTAGAGCACATTCCGACTTCCTGAGGCATTCGGCGGCACGGTGGCGGGGCCGGCTATCGCCGCGCGGTGCTCACCCGATACTGGCGGCGAGCAGTTCCTCCAGTTCCGCTTCCAACTGCTCCAGCGCCCAGCCGTTCACCTGCTCAGGGTCGGGGATCCGGTCCGCGTACTCGGCCAGTACCGGCTCCCACTGCGCGTACATCCCTGATCCGGCAACGCGGCGGCCAGCCAGTGGCGCAGCACCGTGGGGACGGCGCCGGGCCGGGCGTCGAGGGGCAGTCGGGTGCTCCACTGGCAGACGATGCGCCGCAGGTTGACGCCGGGGCGGGCTGTGTGTCGAGAGCGCAGGGCGACGCCCAGAGGTACCAGTCCACGGGGGCGGTGTAGCAGTAACCGGCGTCGATCGTGTGGCCGGCGACGTCGGTGATCTGGCCGGGCACGGCCAGGGGCACTGTTGCCCACTGGTTCCAGGGGACGGTCCGGCTGCCGGCGGGGGGCTCCATGATGCTGGCCGTCCAGGTGTCCTGCGTGCGGGTCAGGAGCCTCTCTGCTTCGGCTCGCATGGCTGCGATCGTCCGGGGGGGGGTGGCGAGCAGCGTCTCGAGGCGGGCACTGGCTTCGCCGCGGCTGTTGTCGAGGAGCCGTGCAAACTGGTCGACCAGGGCGTCGGGGGAGGTCAGGTGCGTCATCCGGTCCTCCAGTCCGCGGATGACGGTGTCCATCGGCGGGTAGGTGCAGCCGGGTGTTGGCGCTGATAAAGCACACCCGCGGGGTTGCGGTGCAGTAGCCGACGACCGACAGCCAGATCGCGGCGTCCCGGGCGCCGCCCTTCTTCACGTCCTTTCCGTATCCGGTCCTGGCGGGCTTCTGCGCGTATGTCTCGCGGGCGAGGACTCGCACGGCGACGTCCCCGGATGTGGGGAGGATCTCGAACCGGCGGGCCAGGTCGGTCCGCCAGTGCAGGCGTCCCTGTACTCGGGGTCGAAGCGCCCGGGTACAGGGACGGTCTCCCAGGGTGCCGACATGGCAGGGTCCTTCAGTGCCGTGGCGGCCCGGCCGTGGGCGTAGCGGTGGTCCAGCTCGTGTCTAGCCACCATTTCCTCCTGGACCATCCACGGCGTGGCGACCCGGTGGCGGCCGCCGATCTGCAGGGCTCGCAGTATGTCGAAAACGGGGCTGGCCCGAGGCCGAACAGTACGGAAGTGTCGAGCACGATCATCATGCGAAGGCTCACTGGTGGCACGATCGCGGGCAAGATCGCAGTCCTGGTACCGAGGCTTGCAGTCGGGCGTCCGCGATGTCCCACTGTGCCCGTGGCCGGTCATGGTGTGACCGGTGGGCGTCCGGTCTATTGCATTCCCGGGACGGCGTCTGACCGACCGCCCCGGGGAACGGGTCTCTCGGGCCACCGGACGCGGATGGGCGGATTTCGCCGGCCTGGCCGCCGCTGCACGAGTCCCTCGGGACAGTCGGGCGCGGGCGTTCTGGGGAACGGGCAGACACGGCAGTGACCCGGCTGCTATTGACCCGAAACGCTAAATTTCCGGCACCTCGGCGATGTAGCGGACGTGCGGGCCCTGGAAGTACCCGCGGATGATGTGTGGCTGCTTCTGTC
>NZ_JBHWID010000045.1:0-4632 GCF_042732175.1 Kitasatospora sp. NPDC059795 | reverse complement strand
GGGGACCCTGTGGGAGAGTAGGACGCCGCCGAACAATCTTTCAGGGAAAGCCCCTCGCCTCACGGCGGGGGGCTTTTTCGCATTCCCGGACCATTCCCGGAACCAGTCACCACGGGTCGGGGTGGAGTTAAGTCCACCTGAAGGACGGGTGGCGCAGCCGGGGCCGCGGTCGCCGGGAGGAGCTGGTCCGTCAGCCGGCGCAGGTCTGCGAGCGGTGCCGCCAGGTTCTCGAACACGGCGTCGCCGGTGGGGGCGCAGGACATGATCGGCCCTGCTGCCAGCAGCACCCAGGGATGGTTCTCCGTGGTTGTGCGCGTGGCGAGGGCGGCCGGTCCGTGGTCATGCGCCGATCCAAGCAGGCTGGACCGACGGGGGAAGCGGTGCGGTGTCGGAGCTGGGGTGTGTCGGTGTGGGGTCGTACGCTCGCGGTGGGAAGAACTGGGTTGAAGTGAAAGGGTGTTGACGTGTTTCTTGGGCTTCGGACGGTGATCTATCCTGCGCCGGATCTTGCTGCGGCGAAGGCGTGGTGGTCCTCGGTGCTGGGATTCGAGCCGTACTTCGACGAGCCGTTCTATGTGGGCTTCAACGTCGGGGGTTACGAGTTGTCGCTCGATCCGAACGGGGATCCGGCGGTCGGGCCGGTGACGTACTGGGGTGTGCGGGATGTCGATGTGGCGCTGAAGGGTGTGGTGGCCGCGGGGGCGACGGTGCGGCAGGCGGTGCAGGAAGTCGGTGGGGGGATTCGGGTGGCGGCGGTGGTGGAGCCGTCCGGGGCGGTGGTCGGGCTGATCGAGAACCCGCACTTCGTGCTGCCGGACACGCTGCCGGGCGAGGGTGACGGCCCGGGTCGCTGACGGGATGTGGTGGGGGCTCCGACTCGGTCGGGGCCCCCTTTTTTTGTGGGTGGTGAAGGCCAGGGGACGTCCGGCTTCTGAGCATCCGGGACGGTGGCAGATCGGCCGGGGTGCGGAGTCCTGAGGCTGAGCCGGTCAGGGGGTGCGGGCCTGGTGGTCGTTGTGGAGGAGGAGGCGGGCGAGGTGGGCGGCGGTTGTGGTGATGGGGGGCCAGGTGGGGGCGTGGAGGTGGTCGGTGGGGGTGGGGTCGGGCGGGAGGGCGGTGAGGTGGGTGCGGAGGGCGGTGCCGAGGTCGGCGGTGAGGGCGGCTTCCTCGGGGGTGCGGAGGGTGTGGCCGAGCCAGGGGACGGGGGCGGTGGCGTCGCAGGCGTCGGTGAGGAGGGTGGCCAGGTGCGGCGCCGGGTCGAAGTCTGCGTCCTGGAGGCCGGGGGCGGCCAGGGTGAGGACCGCGGTCACCAGTTGGTGCCGGAGTGCGGGGAGGGTGAGGCCGCGGTCGATCACCGGGGGAGCGTACCGGGTGGAAGGTCAGGCGTAGGGGGCGAGTTGGGGGTCGACGGGGGCGCCGGTGAGGCGGTTGGCGAAGGTGGAGAGGGTGTAGGCGCCGATGCCGAGGACGATCTCCAGGGCGTTGCGGGGCGTGAAGCCGTGGGCGAAGAGGGCGGCGAGGTCGGGTTCGGGGACGGCGCCGGTGTGGTCGAGAGCGGAGTGGACGAAGCGTCGGACGGCCTCCAGTCGGGCGTCCGGGAGGGGCTGCTGGGCGCGGAGGGCGGCGATCAGTTCGGGGTCGGCGGCGAGCCGGGTGAGGGTGGCGGTGTGCATGGCCACGCAGAGGTGGCAGCCGTTGCGGGTGGCGATGGTCAGCACGACGGTTTCGCGGACCAGCGGGTCGAGCTCGGTGGCGTCGAAGAGTGCGGTCAACTTCAGGAAGCCGTCGAGGAGTTGGGGTGCGTGGGCGAGGCGTCCGGCGGCCTCGGGGAGGTGGCCGAGGTGGCGGGTGATCTGTTCCAGGGAGCGGCGGGCGGCCGGCGGTGCGGTCTCGGGGGTGAGGGTCGGGAAGTACTGGGCGGTGCCGGTGGCGGTGGACATGGTGGTCCCTTTCGGATGGCGGATGGCGGATGGCGGATGGCGGGAGGCGTGCCGGGGCGGCCGGGGGCGTTCCTCGGCTGCGCGTCCTAGAATGGACAACGTGGTTGACCAAAACGTAAACCAGGTTGTCGATCAGCGCAACGGGTTCGAGCTGCCGCTGCTGCTGTTCGCCGGATTCCGCACGATCATCGACGAGTTGCACGCCGAACTGGCCCGGCAGGGACACCCCGATGCGCGGCCCGCGCACGGCTTCGCGCTGCAGGCGATCGGGATGGAAGGCGCGACGGCGAGCGAGATCGGCCGTCGGCTGGGGGTGTCGAAGCAGGCCGCCGGGAAGACGGTGGACCGGCTGGTGGCGCTCGGTTACGCGGAGCGGGCGGACGATCCCGGCGACGCGCGGCGCAAGGTGGTGCGGCTGACCCCGCGCGGGCTGGACGTGCTGGCCCGGTCGGCGGTGGTCTTCGAGCAGATCCGCGGACGCTGGGCGGCGGCCCTGGGCGAGCAGCGGCTGCGCGAACTGGAGGACGGCATCGCCGAGTTGACCGGGCCGTCCGGCTTCCGGCTGGACGCGGCGGGCTGGTTCGCCGGCTGAGCGGAACCGGTGTTGAAACGCCGAGGGCCCGCCGCTCCGTCAGCGCGGACGGCGGGCGGCGGGCGGCGGGGGTCAGCGCGCGGCGCGGCGCTCCGCGCGGGCGGTGGCTTCGGCCTCGTCCTCGGCCTCGGCCTGCTCCAGAGTGGGGGCGGTGCCGCCGAGGTGGGCGGGGACCCACCACTCGTCGCCAGGGCCGGCCGGCTTCGCGGGGTACTCGCGCTGGGCGCGGTCGAGCATCTCCGACATGGCGGCGCGCAGGCGGCGGGTGACCATGACGGGACGGTCGGCCTCGGTGAGGTGGATCGGCTCGCCGATCATGATGGTGACCGGGACGTGGCGCTTCGTCAGGGTCTTCGGGTGGCCCTTGGTCCACAGCTGCTGGGTGCCCCAGAGGATGACGGGCAGCAGCGGGGTGCCGGAGTCGGCGGCCATCCGGGCGGCACCGGTCTTGAACTTCTTCAGCATGAAGGAGCGGCTGATGGTGGCCTCGGGGAAGACGCCGACCACCTCGCCCTCGCGCAGCGCCTTGACCGCGGCCTCGTACGCGGGCTGACCGTCGGTGCGGTCGACCGGGATGTGCTTCATGCCGCGCATCAGCGGGCCGGAGATCTTGTGCCGGAACACGTCGTCCTTGGCCATGAAGCGGGTCTTGCGGCGGGCCACCCGGTAGGCGCCGAAGCCGGCGAAGATGAAGTCCAGGTAGCTGATGTGGTTGCTGACCAGGACGGCGCCGCCGGTGGCGGGGACGTGCTCGGCGCCGACGATGGAGATCCGCAGGTCCAGCGCCTTGAACGCGGTGAGCGCGGTGCGGATCACCGGCGGGTACACGAACTCTGCCACGGGTCAGTCCTACTTCCCACGGGCCTGCTGCCCGGTGCGGTGGATCCCGGGGCGTGGTGGCAGGGCCGACGGGTCGCGGCACGCCGCGGCGGCCACGGGTGTTTCCCCCCGATAATCCCCCGAACGGGCAAGGTCTGTCACGCCCGCGCACCGCGCAGGTCGGTCCGGCGGGTGCGGGCCGGGTGCCGGAGGGGGGGGGAACGGCGGCCCGGGCGACGGGCGGAGGCGGTGTGCCGGGCTGCCGCGGTGGAGGTCGGCGGAGGTCGGCGGAGGTCGGCGGAGGTCGGAAGGCGGCACGGAGAGTGGTCATGGCACCGGTGCCGGGCGGAGTGCCCGGGCCCGGCGCGGTGTTTGTCACACTGGGTCGGTGATGAGCTCGACGGGAGGCGGCGCGGTGCAGGGTGAGGGCGGAGCGGTGCGGTTGACCGGGGCGGAGCTCGGCGCCGCGCTGGGGGAGCGGGCGACGCTGGTGCAGTTTTCCACCTCCTTCTGCCAGCCGTGCCGGGCGACCCGCCGCACGCTGGCCGAGGTGGCGGGCATGGTCGAGGGGGTGGCGCACGTGGAGGTGGACGCCGAGTCGCAGCTGGAGCTGGTGCGCCGCCTGGAGATCCTGCGCACCCCGACCGTGCTGGTGCTGGACGCGGGGGGCCGGGTGGTGCGTCGGGCGGCAGGCCAGCCGCGTCGGGTGGATGTGATCGTGGCACTCGGCGAGGCTGTCTAGGGCCTGTCTTCGAACCCGCGCCGCAGCCCCGCGGCGTCTGGTGCGTGCTCTCGGCGTGCCGGGTGGAAGGCCTCGTACTGGGTGTACTTGGTCTTTCGCCCGGTGCGGCGAGAGTGCGTGCCAGGCGTTGTGGGGCAGGCGGGGGTTCGAAGACAGGCCCTAGCGTTCAATCTCACAGGCGGATCTGGTGCCAGGTCAGGTGGCAGTCGGGCCGCCCTGGGGCAGGATGGGCCAAGGCGGCGGCGACCGTGCCCGGCCGGACCTGCGGCAGCGTAAGCTACTGGCGAGTAGTGACGGCTGAGCTACTCATGAGTATGCTGCCGGGGAGTTCCGGAGGGTATCGGCGCGAGCCGCCCGGACCGCGGCCCCCGCGCGTGTGCCGAGACCGCTCGACACGCACGGACGCAGCCGCAGCCGCCGGATCGGACCAGTAACAGGAGAGCAGGCCGTGAGCTTGAGGATCGTTGTCTGTGTGAAGTACGTGCCCGACGCGACCGGTGACCGTCGCTTCGCGGACGATGCGACCACCGATCGGGAGG
>NZ_JBHWID010000044.1:0-5204 GCF_042732175.1 Kitasatospora sp. NPDC059795 | reverse complement strand
GACATCCCCATCGTCACCCTCGACGCCCGACGCCGCGACAGCGCCAAGAGCGCCCTCATCACCCTCGTCGAACACGCCCTCCTCGCCCGCCTGCGGTGAGTGCCGGAAGGCCCGGCCGGGGGCGCGCGCCAAGGATGGTTCGCGTCCCCCGGTAACAGTTCGACAGACATTTGCCGGGCCCTACTGACAGCCTGTAGCCAGTTGGTTCCGGTCCGCGCCAAAGACCTTGAGGTTTGCGGGAATTCAGCCGTAAATGTCCGCTTTCCGCCCCATCCCCCCGGGGCAGGTCAGCCGTTTGTCCGCTTCTCCGGCTCGTGTTGGAATTCCAGCTGCCCCGTAGTACCCGTCGGGCCGCGGCCCGTCGAGGGGTAGCCGCCGGATAGATCCATGGCCGCCAGTCGGTCGAGAGGTTGTTGTCGAGTGAGGCGTAAGCAGCCAGTCACCCCGCAGCGGCGCTCCGAGCCCCGCCAGCAGGAACCGGTGAGCGGCCAGACCCCAGGTCAGTTCTCCGCGTTCGCCGCGGCCGAGGACCGCGGCGAGCCACAGCGCACCGCCCCCGCCGCAGCAGGCGACTCCGCCGAGCGCCCGGGAGCCGGAGCCGGCAAGGGCGCCCCCCGCAAGGGCGGCGGCCGGGCCGACTTCCTGTCCCCGCTGAACTGGCGGGTGCCGACCCGTCTGGTCGCCATCCTGGTCATCCCCGTGGTGATCGCGCTGGTCTTCGGCGGCCTGCGCGTCAACACCTCGCTGGACGACTACACCAACGCCGACCGCGCGGTGCGCGTCGCGAAGGTGGCGAGCGCCGCGACCAAGCTGGCCGACGCGCTGGAACAGGAGCGCGACGAGAGCCTGGTGCCGCTGCTCACCGGCCAGGGCGACCAGGGCGAGGTGAAGAAGCTCCGCGACCGCACCGACCAGGCGCTGACCGAGTACCGCTCCGCCTTCTCCAAGATCAAGGACGACCCGACGGTCTCCCGCCGCAACAGCCAGTTCGAGTCGATGGCGGTCTTCCTGCCGCACCTGCGGCAGAACGCCTACAAGCCGGAGCTGTTCGCGACCGCGACCGTCAACGCGTACTCGCTGCTGTTCGCGCCGCTGCTGTCGATGGACAACTCGGTCGGCTTCGGCTCCTCCAACGTCACCTCCAAGGGCCGCGCCATCTACGCGATGTCGCTGGCCAAGGCGGCCGCCTCGACCCAGCGCGCGCTGATGCTGCACCTGCTGGTCGGCCTCGGCGTCGGCGGCGTGGACGGCCACGAGGGCCAGGACCTGATCCAGGGCCTGATGGTCGCCTCCAAGCTGGAGCAGACCGCCCGCGACGAGTTCAACACCGCCTCCAGCGACGAGGAGGTGAAGGTCTACTCGGACGCCGAGGTCGCCCAGGCCACCGCCGACCAGCGCCTCCCGCTCCGCATGCCGGACGGCCACACCATGCCCAGCATGGGCGCGCTGCTGATGGTCGGCATGAGCTACGGCAACCAGCTGGCCACCTCCGCCAACGACCGCGACGCCGCCGCCCGCATCATCAACGCGGCCGGCGCCGACGGCCTGACCCGCCCGCTGTGGGACCAGGCCACCAAGAGCCACATGAACGCGCTGCGCGCGGCCGAGGGCGAGCTGCTCGACCAGGTCGTCGCCGACGCCCAGAGCATCAAGGACCGGGCGTTCGCCGACTGGGTGCTGAACGCGCTGATCGTGATCGCCTCGCTGGTGCTGGCCGGTCTGCTCACCGGCTACATCGCCCGCTCGATGATCCTCGGCATGCGGACCCTGAACACCGCCGCGCTGGACATCGCCAACCACCGCCTGCCGGAGCTGGTCGACAAGCTCTCCAAGACCGACCCGGAGCGCGTCGACACCGCCGTCACCCCGATCCCGCTGCACGGCAAGGACGAGATCGGCGAGGTCGCCCGCGCCTTCGACCAGGTCCACCAGCAGGCCGTCTCGCTCGCCGCCGAGCAGGCGCTGCTGCGGGGCAACGTCAACGCGATCTTCACCAACCTGTCGCGCCGCAGCCAGGGCCTGATCCAGCGCCAGCTGGCGCTGATCACCGACCTGGAGAACAACGAGGCCGACCCGGACCAGCTGGAGAACCTCTTCAAGCTGGACCACCTCGCCACCCGCATGCGCCGCAACGGCGAGAACCTCCTCGTCCTCGCGGGCGAGGAGCCCGGCCGCCGCTGGAACACGCCCGTCCCGCTGGTCGACGTGCTGCGTGCCGCCGCCTCCGAGGTGGAGCACTACGAGCGCATCGAGCTGGCCGGCATCCCCGAGGCCGACGTGGTCGGCCCCGCCGTGACCGACCTCGTCCACCTGCTCGCCGAGCTGCTGGAGAACGCCACCTCGTTCTCCTCCCCGCAGACCCGGGTGCTGGTCAACGCCACCGGCCTGCCGGACGGCCGGGTGCTGATCGAGATCCACGACAAGGGCATCGGCCTGACCGCCGACGACTTCGCCGAGATCAACGAGAAGCTCGCCGAGCCGCCCACGGTGGACGCCACCATCTCCCGCCGGATGGGCCTGTTCGTGGTCGGCCGGCTGTCCCAGCGGCACGACATCCGCGTGCAGCTGCGCCCCTCGGGCGAGTCGGCCGGCACCACCTCGCTGGTGATGCTGCCGCTGCACCTCACCCAGCTGGCCCGGATGCCCGAGCCGCAGGGCGAGGAGTTCACCGTCTCGCGGATCTTCTCCGACCAGGAGGCCACTCCCTCCGAGTGGTCCTTCGACGGCCCGGAGCGCACCGCCGCCGAGCTCGGCTTCGACGACCACCTGCCCACCCTCGGCGTGGCCGCCAGCGGCAACGGCTTCTCCCCCGCGCTGGAGTCCATGCAGCGCTCGCAGCGCCTGGAGGAGCGCCGCCGGGCCGCCCTGGAGGCCGGCCCCGGCGCCGCCGTCGCGGAGCCGATGGAGGCGGAGATCCTGGAGTCGCCGTACGGCGCGGAGGGCTTCCCCGCCGAGAACGGCTACCAGGCCCCGTACGGCGACGAGTACCGCCGTCCGGACTCCGACCCCTTCGCCGCCGCGTACGAGCCCCAGCAGGCCGCCCAGGACGACGCGTACGGCTACCAGGACGCCGGCTACGGCCATGACCCGTACACGCCCGCCGAGCAGCCGTACCAGGACGACCCGTACGCGCCCGAGCAGTACCGGTCGCCGTACGCGCCGGCCGGCTACCAGGACGACGCCTACCAGGGCGGCCAGTACGGCGACGAGTACCAGCAGCAGTACGCCGCCGGCCAGTACCCCGACGGACAGTACGCCGACGGCTACGGGCAGCAGCAGGAGTACGGCTACGAGGAGCCCGCCGGGCACCCGTACCCGGCGGAGGAGCTGCCGGCCCTGCCGCCGGCCGCCCCGGCGGACGGGACCACCGGCAGCGGGCTGCCGCAGCGCCGCCCCGGCCAGCAGCTGGCGGGCGCGGGCGGCGGTCAGACCGGCACGGAGAGCCCGAACTGGTTCACCGGTGCGAGGGACACCTCCGCGCCCGCCGAATCCGAGTCGCGCGGCCACGACGTGTCGGCGCTCGGCGGCTACGGTCCGACCGGTCCGACCGCGGCGCCCAGCAGCGAGTGGGAGTCGCCCAACGACGGCGACTGGCAGCGCGCGGAGAAGCTCCGCGAGCCGTCCAGCTCCGGCATGACCCCTTCGGGTCTGCCGCGCCGGGTGCCGCGGCAGAACCTGGTGCCGGGCAACGCCAAGCCCACCGCGCAGGAGGGCCCGCAGGTCTCCCGCGACCCGAACGAGGTCCGCGGCCGCCTGACCAACCTGCGCCGCGGCGTCGAGCAGGGCCGCCAGGCCGGCGGCGACTCCGGCACCACCGGCACTTTCCGGATTGACCCCGACCAGGGGGCGTACGGTGATGGACCGCACAACAGCAGCACCGATCTCTTCGGCGGCTCGAACCAGCAGGAGCGTTGAGTTGACCCAGATGAGCCAGGCCGCACAGAACCTGAACTGGCTGATCACCAACTTCGTGGACAACACCCCCGGGGTGTCCCACACGGTGGTGGTCTCCGCCGACGGTCTGCTGCTGTGCATGTCCGAGGGGTTCCCCCGGGACCGTGCCGACCAGCTCGCCGCCGTCGCTTCCGGACTGACCTCGCTGACCTCCGGCGCCAGCCGGATCTTCGAGGGCGGCGACGTGACCCAGACCGTGGTCGAGATGGAGCGGGGCTTCCTGTTCCTGATGGCCGTCAGCGACGGCTCCGCGCTCGCGGTGCTCGCCTCGCCGGACTCCGACATCGGCCTGGTCGGCTACGAGATGGCCCTGCTGGTGGACCGCGCCGGCGCGGTCCTGACGCCCGCTCTGCGGGCCGAACTCCAGGGCAGTCTCCTGCACTGACGGTTCGTCGGATACCGTCCTGGTATTCGAAAGACCTCATTGCCCGTCCCGAGGTCGCTTCGGCGGCCTCGGGACCGGGCGTTGTACGGCCTTCGCACCACCGGCCCCGGCGCTCCTCCGGCGACGCGGCCAGCTACGCACCGCCGCACCCTTTGAGGAGATGAACCGTGACACCGCCCGACCACAGTGGCCAGTTCGGCGTCCCGTACGCGGGCTCCGGCCACGACGCTTTCGGGACTCCCGGCGTCGGCCACGGTCAGCAGCAGCAGTACGCGCCGCAGTTCAACAACGGTGGCCAGTCGTACCTGCCCCCGCAGTCCGACCCGCGCTGGTACCAGCAGCAGGACGGATACGGCCAGGCCTACCCCGGCCAGGAGGCGTTCCCGCACGACCCCGCCGACCTGCCGCACCGCTACGAGGCGCCGCACACCGAACAGCCTTACGAGGACGACGGGTTCGACGACCACGAGGACTCCGGACCGCTGATCCGCCCGTTCGCCATGACCGGCGGACGTACCCGGCCGCGGTACGAACTCGCCCTGGAAGCACTGGTTTCCGCGTCGGTCGACCCCGCCCGGCTGGCCACCCTGCTGCCCGAGCACCAGCGGATCTGCTCGCTGTGCGCCTCCGACGTGAAGTCGGTGGCCGAGATCTCCGCCCTGCTCGGCCTTCCCCTGGGAGTGGCCCGCATTCTCGTGGCGGACCTGGCCGAGGCCGGCCTGGTCGCCATCCACCAGCCCGCAGCCGGCGGTGAATCCGGCAACCAGCCCGACGTCACGCTGCTCGAAAGGGTCCTCAGTGGACTTCGCAAGCTCTAACGCGGCCGCCCCCAGCCGCGCCACCACCTCCGCCAAGATCGTCGTCG
>NZ_JBHWID010000043.1:0-9122 GCF_042732175.1 Kitasatospora sp. NPDC059795 | reverse complement strand
GGCCCGGAGCGAATTGCTCCGGGCCGGCCCCTTCGGGGTTCACCTCGGCTACGCGAGCGTCAGCAGCGACCGCAGCCGGTCCGGGCCGAGCGCCAGCAGCAGGGTGGGCAGCCGCGGCCCGGTGTCACGCCCCACCAGCAGCTCGTACAACAGGACGAACAACTCCCTCTGGGTCGCCTTGAGTTCGGGCGTCGCCGATGCGTCCAGCGGCAGCCCCGCCTGGAGCTTCGGGACGCCGTACACCAGCGACGTCAGCCCCGGCAGCGACCAGTGCTCGTCCAAGCCGTCCAGCAGCAGCTTCAGCGCCTCCCGCTGCGCCGGGTCCAGCCGCTCCAGCCGCTCCACGTCCGGCTCACCGCGCACCTGGGTCCGTTCCTCGGCCGGGAGGGTCTCCGTCCACGCCTGGGCACGGTCGAGCCTCGGCCGGGCATCGTCCAGGCTCGCCAACGGCTCCTCGACGGTGGCGTCCCGCAGGATGCGCAGGGTCTGCACCGGATCGCCGGCAGCGACGTCCGCCGCCGCGGCCAGCAGCCGGAACGGCAGCGGCCGGGGCGTGGACGACAACGGCCCGGACACCGGACCGGCGGCGCGGACCCGGGCCGCGGCCTCGGCCTCCGACGCCGTCCCCGCCTCGGCCTTCTGCCCGAGCACGTCCCACTCGTCGTAGGTCCGCTGAATCTCCTGGCCCAGCGCGATCGTGATCGCCTGTCGGGGCTGGCGCCGACCGTACAGCCACCTCACCATCGGCGCCTCCAGCACCCGCAGGAGATCGGCGGGAGTGACCACACCGCCCTTCGAGCTGGACATCTTCGCCATACCGCTGATCCCGACGAACGCGTACCCGAGGTAGGCCGGCGGCTGGCCGTCGAAAATCTCGCGCACCAGCTGCGAGCCGACGGCGAAACTCGAACCGGGGGACGAGTGGTCCACGCCGCCAGCCTCGAAGGTGACGCCCTCGAACGCCCAGCGCATTGGCCAGTCGACCTTCCAGACCAGCTTGCCCCCGTCCGTCTCGGTCAGCGCGAAGCCACCCTCGTGGCCGCACTCGCACCGGTACTGCATCTGCGTGCTCTCGTCATCGAAGGCCAGGACGACGGTGGAGTCGCGCCCGCAGACCTCGCAGTACGGCCGGTACGGGTAGTAGTCACCGCCGGCGAGCCCCGCCGACTCCTCGTCGTCCTGCTCCAGTTCCGTCCCACCGGCGGGCTTCTTCGTCCGGTACTGGCCGAGGACCGCATCGATCCGGCGCCGTTGCCGCATCGCGTGCACGATCCGCTCGCGGTACCTGCCGGAGGTGTACATCTGGGTCTGGCTGATCTCATCGACCTCGACACCCAGCTCCGACAGCGCCGCGCGAAGCGGCACCTTGAAGTGCTCGGCCCAGCTCCCGTGCTCGCCGCACGGGTCCGGAACAGCCGTCAGCGGCCGGCCAATGTGCTCCGACCAGCTCTCCGGCACCCCTGCCGGAATCTTGCGCAACCTGTCGTAGTCGTCCCAGGACAGCAGGTGCCGACAGTCCAACCCCCTTCGACGGATCTCATCCGCAACGAAGTGCGGCACCATGAGCTCACGCAGATTCCCCAGATGGATCGGACCCGACGGACTGATCCCCGACGCGCACACCAGCGGAGCCCCACCACGGCGTTTGGCCTCGGCGATCACCTGGTCCGCAGCCGCAACCACCCAATCGCCCTGCTTCACACCCATGCCGAAGCCCCTCAACTGATAGAAAGTCAGATCTCAACAGCCTAAGGGAAATTGGCGAGGACTTGCGGTCGGCTCTGATCAAGCTCACCCGCGCGATCCATGCCGGCCGCGCTGATCTGGCACCAGCCGGACCCGCATGTACTGCGACCCGAACCCTTCCCCAATCGAGCACAAGCTCGGCCGCGGAGCTGACTCCGCTTCCTCCGGTTGGCGAGCAGGGCCTCCCACTGCTGGAATCGGGCATTTCGGGAGGTGATCCAGTGAACCGCTGGCACCCCCTCCAAGGAAGGCCGACCACCACGATGCGTTCCGAGGTCGACGGAGTCCACACCAGCGCACCAAGGAGGTTGCACAGGACAAGTGGACGGTAACCAGTCCTTGAAGGCTTGCCCTTGCCAGCCACTCGGCTGTGATCAAGGTCGCTGGCCCAGGGCTCGATCTCAGCGCGATCGGCTGTGCTACGGTCCGTGGTCCAACCGAACACAGAAGCCCCCAGCACGGATGCAGCGAACATCCGTGTGCCCGCAGACCGTGTAGCGACGTCTGCGAGCGCCCAGGGGCCCCGGCACCAGGAGCGCGAACTCCAAATGCAGATTCATCGTAGCGCCCACGCGCGCAACTTCATCGTGCTGCCCAACTCCCTTGTTCAGGAACGACGGCTGACCTTCACCGCCCGCGGCCTTCTCGCGGACCTCCTCTCCCGCCCCGACAGCTGGTCGGAGGACGCCCAGCACATGGCGGACTCCAGCCCTCAGGGGCGCGCCACGATCCGCGCAGCACTGAAGGAGCTGAGGGAGGCCGGGTACTACCTGGTGGTGAAGGTCCGAATGCCCGACGGCACTATCCGCAGCGAGACCCATGTCTTCGACGTACCGCACCGGCCGGGGGCGGAGATCATCCGGCAGGGCGCCGAGGAGGCCGCCGCGTCGCAGGCCCAGCCGGTTGCACCCCGTCCGGCGTCCGGTGAACCGACGTCCGGTAGTTGTGAAGCCCTTCCTGTAAAGAACCGGAAGAAAGCACCCTCCCTCCCCCTCCCCGAGGCCCCAGCTGACCACGACGCGGGTGCCGCACCGGAGCTGCCGGCGCGAAGCGCGGGCGGGCGGGCGAAGACGGCCACCATGACGACGGAGCCACCGAACGGGCAGACTCGGGCAGCGGCCTCGGCGCTCCACCGGGCGCTGCTGTCGGAGCCGCGTCTGCGTCTCGGCGAGGTGGAGATGCTGGAGCTGGCGCCGCTGGCGGCGCGCTGGCTGGAGCGGGGCTTCGGGCCGGCGGAGCTGGCAGCGGCCCTGCTCCCCGGGCTGCCGCAGCGGATTCACTCGCCGCGGGCGGTGGTCCGGACCCGTCTGCGGGACAAGCTGCCGCCCGTGTATGCCCCGGAGCAGCCGCGGGTGCCCAGCCCGCACGAGTGCGCCAACTGCCGTACGCCGGTGCCGCGTTCGGGCGTTTGTGGGCCGTGTCAGGGGCGTCCGAGGCAGGGTGTGGCTGTCGGCGGCGGTGCCGCGTACACACCCGCTGGTGCCGCCCGGGTTCGGGCGACTCTGCGTGGAACGGCGGCTGCCCAGGTCTCGGCCGCGTGATCGGCACGCCCGGTGTCGCCGTTCGCCGCGAGATCGCGGAGGCGGTGGGCGGCACCGGGCGGCGTTCGGGTGGGCTCACCCTCCGCCGAGCTTGTCGATCCAGCTGGCCACGGTCGCCGCGAAGAACGTCCAGAGCGCGATCCCGCCAAGGATGGCCACGTATACCAGGCCCCTGAGCAGGCTTCCGTCGTTGCTTCCGCGCATCCGACTTCCTTTCAGCTGGCGACCGTGCCGCAGTCATGGTCGAACGGCTAGGCCACCGGTGCCATCGGGGCGGGGGTGAGCTGGGAGATCTCCTCTGCCGCCTTGCGGGTGTGGTAGATCATCGGGCGCAAGTCCGTCGGCATGTCGTTGGCGGGCCGGAGCAGGAGGACCGAACCCATGATCGAGCCCTGCCAGAAAACGGGGGCTGCCACGGAATCCCAGCCAAGCATGCACTCCTGGCGTCCGATCGCGAAGCCGAGTCGGCGGACTTCGGCGAGCGAGTCGGCGAGGCGCTCGTTGCAGCGGATCACTCCGGGGCCGGCGGTCGGCGGCACGTCCTCGGCCAACACGAGATCCCGGATCTTCTGCGGGAGATAGGCGAGGATGACTCGCCCGGAGGCTCCGGTGCGCAGGGAGCGGGAGACGGACACGACGTCTTCCGCGGTCATGCCGACCTCGGCGGGGTCCGTGTCGCCGATGGCATAGTCGGTGCACAGCCGCTTCGCCCCGCCGAAGGGCGACAGGACGTACAGCAGGACGAGACCGCCGGTGGCCTCGTGAAGAGTGACCAGCGTGCTGTGGGTGGAGGCCGGGCTGGGCGCGTCGGCCATGGCCTGGAGCCCTGCGAGGGCAGTCCCGGTGCCGAGGCGGTATCTGCCCCGGCCGACCTGCTCGAAGGTGCGGTCTTCGACGCCCGTCTGGAGGATGCGGTGGGTGGTGGCGTCGTCCAGGCCGGCGGCGGCGGCGATGCCTCGCAGTGAGTGGACACTCCCGGTCGCGGAGATCCGGGTGAATGCCTGCTGAACGGCAAAAGCCTTGGAAGCGGCCGAGGCCGGCTTGTCGTGGCGCTGGCCGGGCACGGTGCTGATGGTGCTGGTCATTCGTGTAACCCCGGGGGATCGTCGTCGCGTGGCGCTCGGCGATGCGACGTGGTGGGTCGCGTACCCGCCTCGTGCGGGTAGCACAGGAGGAAGAGGAGAGGCCAGGGACGGATCAGGGGTTCAGGTTGAGAACGACCTTGCCCGTGGTGAGGCGGGCGGCGAGGTCGTGGTGGGCTTGGCGGGCCTGTCCGAGCCGGTAGACCGGACCGTGGACCGGCTTGAGCCAGCCGGCCGCGACAGCGTCGAACAACGCGGTCATCGAGTCATTGAGGTGCGTGCGCGAGGGGTAGAGGGACGGCAGCCAGAACCCGGTGACGCTCTTGGACTGTCCGACAAGCTGCGCGATGGGCACCAGGCCCTCGGTTCCTGTGACGGACCCGAAGACGCTGAGCCGGCCTCGTGGGGTGAGGGCGTCGAGGGTGGCGTGGAAGACCTCTCCGCCGGTCATTTCCAGGGCCGCGGTGACGTGACCGCCAGCGGCGTCGAGGATGCGTTCGGTCAGGCCGTCGATGGTGGAGGAGTCGACGACGGCGTCGGCGCCGAGGTCGGTGGCGAGTTGGCGCTTCGCCTCGGTGCCGGCCATCGCGATGACCTTGGCACCCGTGCGCTTGGCAAGTTGGACGGCGATGGAGCCGACTCCGCCCGCGGCTGCGGGAACCAGCAGGGTGTCCTCGGCCGTCAGGCGCAGATCGGTGTGCAGCAGGTGCCAGGCGGTGTTGCCCTGGAGGGTAAGGGCAATGGCGTCGTGGTCGGAGACGGCGTCCGGCACCTCGAAGGCGAGTTTGCGATGGGCGGCGACGGCCTCCGCGTAGCCGCCGCCCTTCGCCAGGGCGACGAAGCGACGGCCGTCCTCAGCCACTCCGAGGACCTCGTTGCCCGGGATGAACGGGCAGGGCAACGGCGACGGGTAGCTCCCCTCCCGCAAGTGGATGTCCGCGAAGTTCACTCCGGCAAGGCGGGTACGGAGCTTGAGGTGGGTGCCCTTCACCGCCGGCTCGGGCATCCCGCACAGTTCGAGGACCTCGGGGCCTCCGAACTGGCGCACAGCTATGGCTCGCATCGTTCAATCCTAAATTTCGCATGACCGATTCTTGGCGAATCCCGGCTCGGGCGATTCACGCTCGGCAATGGAATATACCGCCCGCGAAACAGGGGCAACCCTTGGCGCATATAGGGGTGTCACCCCGCAGACCAATCAAGATCAATTAGCGAGTGGTATTCGTCACGTAACTCTTCGCAGTCGGATCGGGTGGCTACTCACCGTGAGGAATGCAGGTGGAAAGCCTTCAGCGTCGAGCGCACCCCCACCAATCGATGCCGCGCACCGAACTTTCATGATCATTTCTCAGCCTGCGAAAAATAGCCTCGTCTACCCGTGTAGATAATCCGAGTTTGTTGACCGGTATCCAGGCGGATACCTAACGTATTCACCAGAACCAACGGGCACACGAACCACTTGAAGGGGAGTCAGATGCTGACGTTCAGGCGATATGCCACCCGACTCCCGCGCGAGTCGAGTGACCACCGGCAGGGCCAGGAGTGCCTTCGGGTGTCACGCCATGTGGCGACACCCGGGTTCGGCGCCGAGCACGCACAGCGACAACGCCGCTCCGACACTCGGACCGCCGGCACCACCCACCGCCACAAGCTGTAGCGGAACGGCCGATCCCGAGCCGTGAAACGACAAAACGCCTGAGAGCTGGAACTCTCAGGCGCTGGTCGCGCACGCCACGGGTGGCGCACTACACACACCAGAGCAGCGGCCCCGCCTTTGGACGAGTCGGGCCTGCCTGCCCTCACGGAAGGTGATTGAACCATGATGGCGTTGCCGCGTACAGCGCAACCAGCGGGGATCCCGCGTCCCCAGCCCTCGGGCACCTCCTCTCCTGTTTACCAAGTCCGTTTCCATGCATGCGTGTTGACGCCGCCTGCATCCTCCAGCACCAGGGCGAAGGCGGCCGCTGCGGCCCTCGTTCGACGCCGGACGGCCTAGACCGGGTATCTCCTCCTCGACGTCCGCCCTCGCGGACTTGTCCTACCGGCGTCTCTCCGGCGGCCCTGGCGCTGCCGAGCAGACCGCACTAGGACCGACCGGCCTCTTGGCCGATCGCCGCAGCCGGCTGATCGGCTCATCCTCGCCGTCCCTCTCAGCCCGGCGGTGCAAGCCACCCCAGGCCAGATAGCCCTCGCCCCCAGTTCAACTTGCGCACGGGCCGGCCTCTGCCGCGCCCGGGAATGCCCTGCCCCGCGCCCGCTGTCGACCCGCGGCGCGATGGAGACCCCACCCATGAACGCGATCGTCCACGAGCTGAAGCCCGCTGCCACCGACCAGCTGGAGCCCGACGTCCTCCACGAGCTGGAGAGCGCATTCGTCACCGGCCTCAACCGAGGCGGCCAGCGCTGGCGGCTGAAGGCCCTGTGCGCCCGTGACCGTCGACCCGACGACTGGTTCGCGCCGCCGCGCCTCGCCGCCCACCACCGGGCACTCGCCATCTGCGGGAGCTGCCCCGTGCGCAGTGAATGCCTGCAGGACGCGATCGTGTGCCGTACCACGGAGGGTATCCGCGGTGGCCTGACCGGCGAGGAGATCGGCCACCGCCTCACGCACCGCAAGGACAAGGCGAGGTTCGACCTGATCAAAGCGGCTCTGCTCGGCGAACCTGTGTTCCTCACCGAGGCGGAGAAGCGCGCCGTTGTCCGGATCGCGCAGCTGGTCGGCATCGGCTGGGAGGTCTGGGCGCCGGCGATGGGCATCGGGTACAAGGCCGCGGCCAAGCGGCGCAAGAACGCGAACAGCGAGCTGCTGCTCATCCCCGAGCGTGACCGCCCCGAGGAAGTCGCCCTCGCCAACGAGCTGCGGTGGGAACTCGCGCCCACGCTGGCAGTGGCCGCGTGAAGCTTCCCCGCCCCAAGGTCTCGCCCTGGGACATCACTGCGATCGGGCTGCTCGGCGGCACCGGCTTCGCCCTCAGCTACGACGCCCTGCAGCAGATGGCACAGGCCGTCCACATCCGCGGCCAACTCACGTACGCCTTCCCTGTCGTGGTTGATGGCTTCATCGCCTACGGCGTCCGCGCCCTGGTCCTCCTACGGGAAGCGCCCTTGGTGGCCCGCGCCTACACCTGGTCGCTCTTCGCCGGCGCGACCGGCACCAGTGTCTGGGCCAACGCGCTCCACGCTGTCCGGCTCAACCAGGTGCCAGGCCAAGCGGCCGACAACCTGAAACTGGGCGACGTTCCAGTGGCCTTCCTGAGCACCATCGCCCCTCTGGCCCTCGCCGGCGCGGTCCACCTCGGCATCCTCATCAACCGGCACAACGAAACGCCTACGGCAACGGACGGTCCCGAGCCCGACTCTCCCATCTCGGCCGTGGCCCAGGTCTCGGCCGATCGTGCCCCGAGCAACGAGCGCCAGCTCACGAACCGGACCAACCCCGAACTGGCCTGGGCCATGGCGCGGACCGCCGCAGCAGAGCTGAGTACCGGTCCGACCTTCTCGGCTGGCATCTCGTCAGCCGAGGGGAAAGTCCAGCGCTACCGCCAATCCCTCCGCAGGCTCGCCCGCGAAGCCAAGCGGACCATCCAGCGTGCTCAGCAGAACCCCCAGTTGGTCCACTCGCCCGAGGAAGCAAACTGGCAGACAACGCCGAACGGCTCGACGGTCAGCGGACCGAACGAACCGCAGCCCGAACCCACCGCCCCGGACGGACCGCACGAACCAGCGATCGGCGGACCGGACGGACCGGACGGACCCCACGAACCAGCACCCGACGGACCGCACGGACCGCACGAACCAGCACCCACCGCCCCGGACGGACCGCACGAACCGGCGATCGGCGGACCGGACGGACCAGCACCCGACGGACCGCACGGACCGCACGGACCGCACGAACCAGCAGCCGGCGGACCGGACGGACCGGACGGACCGCACGAACCAGCAGCCGGCGGACCGGACGGACCAGCACCCGACGGACCGCACGGACCGCACGAACCAGCGGCCGGCGGACCGGACGGACCAGCACCCGACGGACCGCACGGACCGCACGAACCAGCGGCCGGCGGACCGGACGGACCAGCGGCCAGCCGACCAGACGGACTGCACGAACCAGCAGCGGACCCCGTGCTACTGGAGATCGGACGCGCAGCGGTTCTGTCCGCTGGCCGAACCTCTCGGACCATCGTGCGCACAGCTATCCGGACCCAGGGCCACAGGGCATCCAACGAAGCGATTGGCGCGGTTCTGAAGGTCCTGCACACCGACAAACCTCCACCAGCCCACCACCGCTAGCCTCCCCACCACTCCTCCTCTGCCTGATCTATCAACAGGAACCCTTGTGAGCACCGCCGTTCTCTCCAACCGCGACATCGTCAGCGACTTCATGTCTGTTCTCGTCGCCCACCACCGCCTGCACACCGCCGAGCAGGCTGGAAACGGCCGATGGAGGGTCCGTCGCACTGGTGCCTGCCAGGCCGAACTCCTCACCGTCGACCAGGTGGAGGAGCTGGTCATGGACCACTTGATCAGCGTGTTCGCCGCCCGTGGGCTGACCGACGTGGGCACCGACTTCTAACCGACTGCGAGCAGGCCACACCCGCCCTTGGGCCTCCATCCGGCTTCCATGGCAGGCGAGTTGCCACCTACGGCGGAGCGAGCTATCTGCTTGGACCGTCCTATCGGACGGTCCAAGCACTCGCCCCGGCCAGGGGCCGGGGAAGGTGCGGATTCGGGACCGAGCGGGGGCGCTCGGTCC
>NZ_JBHWID010000042.1:0-10529 GCF_042732175.1 Kitasatospora sp. NPDC059795 | reverse complement strand
CGCAGCCGCCCTTTGGCTGGTGATCGTGATCGTCCTCAACATCGCCGTTGGGTCATAGCTGACGCCACGTCTCTCGCCGAGTACTCAGGAAGCTTATTAAGGGACGAAGCTCTGCGCGCGCGGAGCGCACGAGGGGATCTTCTTCTTCGGCACAAGAAGCACCGGCGAAGCTCTACGCGTGCGGAGGAAGTTCCAACAAGTCCATAGCCGTCCACCGACCGTCCGGCGAAGCTCTGCGGGCGTCAGAGAGCACATCGCGGCGGAGACGCCGCTGGCCCGCCTGGTCGGCGAAGCTCTGCGCACAGGAGGAGCACCAGCACGCTCAGGTGCTCCACATCGGCTACGTCGGCGAAGCCCTGCGCGCGGGGGAAAGCACCACTCGTCGCTCTTGCCTCGCAGGTGGAGGTCCGGCGAAGCTCTGCGCGCGGGGAAAGCACCTGGCCGCCGCACACTACCACCGGGGCGCGATCGGCGAAGCTCTGCGCGCGGGGAGAGCACCGTGCGGTGGACGCCGTGCTGTGGTCCGGTGCCGGCGAAGCTCTGCGCGCAGGGAGAACACGCGGCCGCGGGATCGTCGGCGAGCCGTTGCAGCGGCGAAGCTCTGCGCGCAGGGAGAGCACGAGGTCAGACGGGCGGGCAGAGTTGGGCGAGGCGGCGAAGCTCTGCGCGCAGGGAGAGTACCCGGGGGCCCACTGGCCGAGCCGCTCGGCGGCGGCGAAGCCCTGCGCGCGTGGAGCGCACTCGGCGTTCCACGCCTCGTGGACAAACCTGATCGACGAAGCTCTGCGTGCGTGGAGCGCACCAGTCCCCGATGACGTACAGCTCATCGGTTCCCGGCGAAGCTCTGCGCACGTGGAGAACGTTCCAACAGCCCCGTAGCCGTCCACCGACCGTCCGGCGAAGTTCTGCGCGCAGGGAGAGCACGGTGCGGCGTGGACGGGCGCCAACTACCCCGACGGCGAAGCTCTGCGCGCAGGGAACGCACCCCCACGACGAAGTGGTCGTCCGCCGCCGGGTCGACGAAGCTCTGCGCGCGAGAGCACCGACGCCGTGCATCGCGGAGCCGAACGGGTCCGGCGAAGCTCTGCGCGCCGGGAGAGCACGGAACCCTGGCCGGGTACGCGGGGTGGATCAACGGCGAAGCTCTGCGCGCCTGGAGAACACTGGGCCCACTCCCACCCGCCCTCACTGGCCGGCGGTGAAGCTCTGCGCGCGGGAAGAGCACAGGCCGGTGCGGACGTCGCTCGTCGGCGCGGTCGGCGAAGCTCTGCGCCAGGGAGAGCACTGGTTGAGTGGTTCGCTGGTTGGGCAACCAGGCGGCGAAGCTCTGCGCGCGGGGAGAGCACGCCGAAGAAGGGCACGTCAGCGTTTCGATCGACGGCGAAGCTCTGCGCGCGGGGAGAGCACGTGCCCGGCTTCGGGCTGCCCGGCCTGCCCAACGGCGAAGCTCTGCGCGCGGGGAGAGCACTCTACAGCTCTAGGGGCAGGTCAGGGCCTTGCGGCGAAGCTCTGCGCGCGGGGAGAGCACGGGAAGACCACGCCGGGCGACGGCTACCGGTACGGCGAAGCTCTGCGCGCGGGGAGAGCACGGTGCCACGGAGAATGCGGCCGCCCGGTACACCGGCGAAGCTCTGCGCGCGGGGAGAGCACACTCCCGTACCAGCGCACTCGGCGCACCGCGCCGGCGAAGCTCTGCGCGCGGGAGAGCACCGTTGGTGGGTCATGGACTACGTACCGGATCACGGCGAAGCTCTGCGCGCGGGGAGAGCACACGCTGGTCAACGCGTTGGGTTCCTCAGCTGTCGGCGAAGCTCTGCGCGCGGGGAGAGCACCCGGCTCCCCCGGACACCGTCGTCGATGCGCAGGGCGAAGCTCTGCGCGCGGGGAGAGCACAGTACCTGTCGCTGATCAAGCGCGGGGAACCCCGGCGAAGCTCTGCGCGCGGGGAGAGCACCCTTGCTGACCTGCAGCAATGTGCGGCCTTTGCTATTTCTTTACCAAGGGGCGATTGTTCTACCGTCGTTCTCGGCGGTGGACGAGTCCGAGGTCCGGGTCTAGGCGGATGGTCGTGGTGGGAGTGCGGTAGGCGCTGGGCCCGGTGGGGGTGAGTCGGTGGGGCAGGAGGATCACGTGGCTTAGCGCGCTGACTCTGTGCCAGTTGGCGGGTGGTTCGGTGTCGGGGCTTCGGTCGTGGAGGAGTGAGGCGCGGATGGGGAGGGTGAGGTTCATCAGGTGGTGGGTGGTGGTGCGGTCGAGGCGGGTGGGCAGTGGCTGGGTGGCTCGGCGGTTGAGCCAGGTTCCGCGGGTGTTGGTGTAGACCGGCAGGACGCGGATGCTGTCGGCGCCGAGTCGGGTTTCGGGGTGCTCGGTTTCGCCGTTGGAGAGTTGGCGCAGGTCGGTGACGCGTCCAGGGCGTGGGACGGCGGTGGTTTCGGCTGCGGTGTCGGCGGCGTGTTCGGCACTGAGGCGGTTGATGCCGGTGGGGGTGGTGAAGTCGTCCTCGTAGACGGTGCTGAGGACGGGCGGGATGCCTTTGGGCACGTCTAGCTGGTGGTCCCCCGGTGGGCCGAGCATGTCGCGGGTGCGGAGCAGCAGTGATTCGTCGTAGACGTTCAGCCACGCGTGGGGCAGTGGTCCGGGTGGGACGAGGACGGTGAGGTGGGGGTGGCGGGCCCAGTCGGGGCGGTTGTCGCGGGGGTGGCGGTACTGGCGGCCGGCTCGTTGGATCAGCAGGGCGTAGGGGGCGAGGTCGGTGATGACGTGGTCGGTGTCGATGTCGAGGCTCTGCTCGGCGAGTTGGGTGGTGACGGCGATGAAGGGGCGTCGGAGGCGGGGGGCGTTCTTGCTGGTGCGGCGTTCGAGGGTTCGGGTGCGGGCGTGTCGGCGGTGGTGGGGGCATTCGGCGTGCAGGAGCAGGAGTTCGGGTGGGTCGGGCAGGGCTGCGAAGGTGTCGGTGAGGAGGGTGTGGGTGGCCTGGGCGTCGGCGATGGTGTTGCAGACGATCAGGACGCTGCCGGCGTGCTCGTCGAGGAGGGGCTGGAGTGCGCGGAGGATGGCGTGGGCGCGGCCGTGGGGGTTGCGCGGGTCGTGGGTGTGGGCGGCGGGGGTGACGGTGACGGTGAGGGTGTGCTGTCGGCTGGAGGGGATGGTGGGGCTGGTGGTGACGGTGCCGGTGCGGTGGTCGATGTAGGCCCAGCCGGGGTAGGGGATTTCGACGGGTGGGGTGTCGGTGTGGCCGGCTCCGGAGCGGTAGGCGTGGACGAGGTCGGCGGCGGTGCGGCCGGTGAGGGTGGCGGAGAGCAGGACGACGGGGATTTCGAATGCGGCGAGCCAGTGGAGGACTTCCTTGGTGAGGCGGTGTTCGTAGGGGCCGTAGGCGTGGGCCTCGTCGATGACGACGGTCTTGCGGGTGATGCCGAGCCAGCGGGCGGTGTTGTAGCGCACGGGCAGGACGGCGGTGGCGAGTTGGTCCCAGGTGGCGGCGCATTCGTACATCAGCAGCGGACGGTGTCGGCCGTCGAGCCATTCGTCGACGAGGGCCGCGTCGGGTGCTTCGGTGCTGATCGGGCGCAGAGGTCGGTAGGCGGGGTGGAAGCGGGCGAGGGCGTGGACCAGGCCGGTCGGGGCGGTCCCTTGGGTGTTGTCGCGGGTGCGCTTGGCGAGGCGTGTCCACATGGGCTCGCAGGTGGCGCGGGTGGGGAGGAAGATCGCGGTTCCGATGCTGCCTGCGGCGGAGCCCATGACGGCTTCGGTGAACAGGCCGGCCTCGGTCTTGCCGTTGCCGGTCTGGTCGACGATGACGGTCAGCCCAGGGCCGCGCTGGGCGACGAGGGCGGGAAGGTGTCTTTCGATGTCGCGTTGGAGCGGGTGAAGGGGGTGTCCGGCGAGGTGGGGGAACATCGCGTGCATGGTGGTGGGCGGCGGGGTGGTGGGGGTGGTGAGTTGGGCCTGTCGGAGGGTGGCGGGGGCGAGACGGCGGGCGCGGCGCAGGTGTTCGGCGGGGCTGGTGACGGTGTGGCGGTTCCAGTCGTCGAGGCGGGCGTTGATCCAGTCGGCCTGGGAGGAGAGCCAGTCGGCGAGGGAGATCAGGCCGGCGGTGAGGATCGCGGTGGTGGCCGGTGCGGGGCGGTCGGGCAGTCGGGGGTGGTGGAGGAGGGTGTCGGCGGTGCGGACGAGGTGTTCGCGTTCGCAGTCCCAGCCGTCGATGCCGAGGGCGGGCAGGGCGGTGGCGGGGTCAGTGAGTTCGCTGGCGAGGTGGCTGAGGGTCGGCAGCATGCTGCCGTGGTGGGCTCCGGCGAGTTGGGCGAGTTGCTGGGCGACCAGGTCGGTGGGTCTGTCGTCGAGCGGTAGTCCCCGGATCCGGTGCAGGAGTTCGGGCAGGACGAGGTGGGTGGCGCGTTCATGGGCGGGGACGGCGGCGTTGTCGGGCGGGGGCGGGTAGCCGGGGGTGCCGGTGAGGTGGTCGGCCTCGGGGTGTCGGCCCTGCCAGCCGGGGGTGATCTTGCCGGTGTCGTGGAGGGCGGCCAGCAGCATCAGCAGTGCGACGGTTCGGGGCTGGGAGAGGCGCCAGCCTCGGGTGATGAGTCGCCGCTGATGGGGGCTCAGGTAGTGGTGCCACAGGGCGGTCAGCATGGCGGCGCTGTCCAGTCCGTGCAGAAGCACGCCGTACGGGGCTTCGATGCCGGTCAGCTTCGCCCATGGCTGGGGGGATGGGCGGCTGGGCATGGTGTCACGGCCGCGGGACGGGGGCGAGGGAGAGCAGGCCGAGGCCGAACGCTTTGCCCTGGCCGATGCCGTGCGCGAGCGCGGTGTACAGGTCGCAGCTGTCGGTGACGTCGGCGATGCCTTCGAACCGGACGGCGGGCAGGCGCAGGGGGCGGTGGTGCTCGCTGCGGCGGGCGGTGATCGAGTCCAGCCTGGTGTCCGTGACGGTCTTGGCGTCGAGGCCGGCCGCTGAGGCGTGGCGGGCCCACCATTCGACGGCGTCGGCGCCCGAGAGCGGGGTGCGCAGCTCGCGGCGGTGAGCGGCGCCGGCGGCGCAGGTCCGGGCCGTGGTGGGGTTCGCGTCGATGCGATACCGGACGGTGCGGCCCTCGGTGGCCCAGCCGAGCAGCGGCGTCAGGTCGCGGGTTTCGATGCGGGCCGCGTAGTGGCGGGGCAGGGCGTTGCCGTTGACCGGGAGGCCGGCCTGGACGAGCAGCACCGGTCCGTGCGGTCGGCGTTCGAGGCGGTAGAGGACGCGGTGGCGCGGGGTGTAGCCGTCGGGGAAGAGGCTCTGGATGCGGTGGTGCAGGCGGGTTCGGTCGTGAAGGTCGGTCCAGGCGGTGCGGCTCGCCGGGTCGAGGACGATCTCGCTCAGGTGCATGGTCGGGACGTCGGCGGGCGTGCCCACAGCTCGGGGTTCGAGGGCGGTGCTCATGGTCGTGTCTTCCGGTAGTCGGTCAGGGCGGTGAGGTAGTCGGTGCCGAGGCCGCCGTCGGGCGCGTCGGGCAGGTCCAGCCAGCGGTACCAGAGGGGGTAGTCGGCGAAGCGCTGGCGGCCGCGGTAGTCCTGGCGCAGCGTCTCGTCGGCGGGTGCCCGGGCTTCGGGCGCCTCCTCGTAGACGAACTCGACGGGGCCGCCGGCGTCGCGGTGGAGGGGGAAGCAGCGCAGTTCACGGGCCGGGTCCGCGTCGGCCCAGGCGAGGAGCGGCACGTCGGGCGGGCAGCTGCTTCGGCCGAGGTAGGACGGGTAGACGGGGTGCTCAAGTGCACGGGCGAGGCCGGCGAGGGTGCTGCGCTGGCCGGTGACGGCGACGGTGAATGCGGCGTCGGCGAGGTAGTCGCGGTAGGTGAGGAGTGTTCCGCCCTTGGTCTTGTGCTTGCCGCGGGCGGTGGGCGGGGTCTTCTCGGGCGGGTAGCCGCCGCCGACGGTGTGGAAGTCGGTCTCGTTCCGGCCGGGGCGGTCGATGCGGATGGTGAACCGCAGGCGGCCGAGGTCCTCGCTGTTGTCGGCATCCGGCTCGCGGCCGAGTGAGGCGGCGAGCAGGCCGACCAGTGCGGAGCGGGTCGGGTGGCGGTGCGTGGGGTACACGTTGCGCACCTGCGCGCCGCCCCACGACTGGAGGGGTCCGGAGAGGTGGAGGAGCAGGCCGCCGGTCATGGGAGTGCCTCGGAGATCGTCTCGACGGTCCAGTCCACGAGTTCTTCGACCGGGTTGATCAGCGGGCCGAGGGCCGGCAGTTCGTCGGCCACGAGTCCGCCGTGGGCGTGGCCGGCCAGGCCGCCTGTGCCGAGGAAGCCGTGGATTGCGGCGGCGTGGGTGTTCAGGCGCCGGATGGACTCGGGAAGGTAGCCGTCCGCGCTGGCGGGTACCGCCTTCTCGTACGCGCCGACCAGGTTCACCGGCCGGTCGGTGCGTACCGCGATGTAGAGGACGTGCGGCACCGTGAAGGGGGCGGTGCTGCCGGCCTTGGCGTTCGGCGGCTCCAGCGCAAACGCCCGCACATACGCCTCGACCACCTTGCGCCCGGTGTTCTCCCAATCGTGGTTCATCCCGTCCAGCAGCCGGGTGATGTGCTGGGAGCTGTACCGGTAGAAGGTGCCGCTGTCGTATGTCTGGTCGCCCAGGTGCGCGGCGCCGTGCCGGTCGCCGTTGAGGCGTTGGGCGTCGTCGACTGCGGTGAAGAAGTCCACTTCCGGCTGCATCTCGTGGGTGGTCAGCGAATGGGCGGTGCGGATCGCCCCGCGGATCTCGGAGCCGGGCTCGTCGGCGAGCATCCGGCCGAACGCCGTGATGGAGGCGTTGCGGGTGGCCAGGACGGCGCGCACTTCCTTCGCCGGGACTGCCTTCGCCGCCAGTGCGGGCAGCGACTCCGTGCCGTGATCGTCGGCCTCTGTCTTCTTACCCGCGCTCGCCGATGCCTTCGCCGCTGCGGCGGACGCCTCGGCGAAGGCGGAGCGGTGGCGCTCGGCGATGTCGGCGAACGCGGCCGGGGCGGTGTCCGGCAGGAACAGCATCTCGTTGCTGGTCCCGTCCCTCCCCACGGTCAGTCCCTCGACCGAAGCCGCCTCGATCAGCATGCGCCCCGCGGCGGCGGCCTCGTCCGCGGGCCAGCCGCGTTCGGCCAGTTGGAGGGCGATCAGCTCCGGAAACCGGGTGGAGCGCAGCGCCATCTCGCCGAGTTGCTCCTCGACCGACATACGCAACGTCCGATCGGTGTTCTGCGAGGACACTCGCGATCGGAGGGTTCCTCCGTAGGTGGCGTGCTTGGGCTCGCCGAACCGTCCGCGGTTCAGGCTGGAGAACGGGTAGGACTGCAGGGCGTGCAGATCCAGGTGCAGATTCCTCGATCGGTCGGTCATCGTCATTCATCGCCGTTCGATGCGGTGGGCTGGTAGAACGCTCGGGCCCAGCGGATCCGGACCTCGTCGCCCCGGCGCTGCCACAGCGTCAGGTCCCGCAGGAGCGTGGCCCATTCGACGGGCGCGCGCTTGCCGCGGAGCTGTCCGACGACACCCGGCAGCGCCTCGTACAGCGCCGGCAGCATGAGTTGGGCGAGGTGGGCGAGGTCGTCCTCTGCCCGGCTGGACTTCATGCCGCCCGAGGCAACGGCCATCCGGTAGGACCAGCCGAGGTTCTGCCACGGCTTCGACACCGGCACCGCACCGAAGTCCGGCTCGCCGGGGCCGATCCGGGGGTTGGGCACCTCATGCAACGCATACAGCGAGGCGATCAGCAGGTAAGGGTACTGGGCGGTGCTCGTCGCCGCGGCGGGGATAGTCCCGTGCGGCAGCAGGTGTTCGAACATCGGCCACGGGTGGCGAAAGCCGTCCGCCAGCCCGCCCTGCAGGGCGGCTCGGCCCGCCGGCGTCGAGCACGCACGTCGGACGGTCACGAGGTAGGAGTCGAAGCGGCTGCGCCGGGCTGCTGTTCGCGGTGGGGGCGCGGTGTGAGTGTCCATCAGCGGGTCCCTCCTCGGTGCGCGCGGCGGGCGGCAAGGGCGAGAGGTGCGCGCTGGCGGGCGATAGCCCCCAGTCCGGGCGGCCGAGCGGCATGGGAACGGGTGGAGGTGTCGTAGATGTCGAGGGCGAGCCGGGCGAAGTCCGGATCTGAGTCGCCGGGCGGCGAGGCGACGGCGTTCCAGAACGGCCGGTCGGACCGGTCCCAGAACTCATGATCTGCGCGGTCGAGCCACGGGTTGGCGTCGGCGGAGCCTGGCGCGATCTCGGCCCAGGCCCCGCGCAGCGCCCTGTGCAGCCCCTTCGAGGCGCCGTCCACCGCTGTGGACAGAAAGGTGATGCGGGCAGCGCGCTCGGGATGGCGGGTGGGCAGGAACTCGGCCACGCTCGCGGGCGTGGTCTGGGCGAACCACTGCTCCTCGCCGCCCTCCCGCTTCGCCTGGTCCATCCCGAGGGCGCGCACCCGGATATCGCCGAGACGGTCGATCACGTCAGGCGGCATGTCGGCCAGCACACCGAGCCAGGCCGGCATCCTGACCTGCTTCGTCCCGGTGTCCGATGGATCGCGGGCATGGACCAGCGCGTCGAAGTCACGCAGCAGGCTGCGCCGGTAGTCCGCCCACCGGTACGCCTTCACGCCCTGGACGACGAACGGGTCGCGCACTGCTGGCGCGGCGGTCAGGGTGCCCCAGGCCACCCAGCAGCCGACCACCAGGTCCCCGTCGACGTCCAGCAGCACGGAGTGCGTCGACCGGCCCGCCAGCAGCGTCACCGGCCCCTGGACCTGGACAGGCAGCAGCGGATCGGTCAGAGCGGTCCGCTCCCACGGGGCCAGGTCCTCGCCCGGCGGGTCCGGCCACAGCTCCGGCGGTGGGCAGCCCAGCACCAGGCTGTCGAACAAGGTGCCGGCGAGTGGGTGGTAGGAGACGGCAGAGCGCAGACAGCCGGCCACCATGTACTTCCGGTCGATGCCGCCGTGTCGTCGCTGGGCACCGGTTCCGGACGGGCCGAAGCCCTGCCAGGCCAGCAGCCATCCGAACGCCTCGGCGAGCGGTATCGGCTCGGACTCCGGCGTGTGCGGGCGCCACGGCTGCGTGTTCCCCGACGCGCGGTCCATCGCCAGCTTCCCGGGCTCAGCCCTGCGCGAGCACTCCTCCCGCAGCCGCGGATCCTGCAGCAGCGGTCGTTCGCCGCGCAGCCGCATCCGCTCGCCGTGGGCCCGGAAGTATCCGTCGACACCCCGCTCCGGCAGCCTTCCCCGCCGGAGCACCGCCGTAAGCCGATTCGGCCACTCGTGCGGATCCACCGTGGCATCAAGTCCACTGATGCGCGCAGTGATCGCGGTCAGGAAGCGCCGCAGCATCGTCTCCACCGCAGGGTTGGGCGCGACAAGGTCATCAGCGAGGTGCGCCGCCATCAAAGCGATCGGCAGAGGGACGCGAACCGTGTCACCCGGCCGGCTCCCCGGAAGCAGCCTGTCGAGTTCGTCCACGTCTGCTTCCGTGGAGAAGGACAGATCGACATGCGGATACGAGTCGAGTCTGCGGGCTTCCATGAGGCATGACGCCTCCCTCAATTCGCCGCTTTAGCAATGCTGTTGGCGAACACGGTGCGCCGTTCGGCGCTCTGTTTCCAAGCCTAGTCCTCACCGCCCATCCTTGGCGGGCTGGGCAGGCTGGCGGTCTCATCGCCCAGAGCGCCTGCCTGTTCTCAATCGGTACGAGCGCCGTCGGAGCTCTCGCCGTGCTCGCCCTGCTCATCGGCTACGTGGTGGGCATCTGCACCAGCAGGACTCGGCCCCAGGGCATGGTCGAGTAGGCCGGCCAGTTCACCGCGATGATCAACGCCTCGGAACGCTAAACCCTTCGCTATCGGGGCGATCGTAAACCGGCTGCGCCGCTTCGCGGCCTTCCCTCGGAACCAGCCCGACTCCCAGTCGCCCCACCGCGGAGTTGGGAGTGCGGGGGACGGTGCACTGGGCGGCGTCGGTGGCCGGGGTCCGGCCGGGCGGGGATGGTAAGGATCCGGGAGCCGGCCGCTGTTGCTCGCGGACAGCAAGAGCCCGCGTCTCCCGGTGTCGGGGCCGCCAGGTGTAGAACGTCCGCCGTCTCTGACATTGGCCCTTCCGCGAGCGCCGCTGGCAGCTCGTCTCCGTACCCGCCGCGGTCAGCGGCTGGCCGGCGTGAGTCCTCGCGACCGGAGTCGGCGCGGACTCAGGCCGACTACTTGTGAGCGTTTTCGATCGCTCCATGGCGAAATAAGCCCCATGTGCGACGGTGACGCTTCCAGCTTCACGTGGGGGATTTCGTGGGGCCCTTCGGGGCGGCCGGCGGGCGGACGGCACGATACCGTCGGTGTCAACGGCCTTCCCCCACAGGGGGGTTGCCCCGCCCGATGTAGCGAGCACCGGGACGGGGCCTTTCGGGCCAGCCACGAGAGGTAACGCCTACCTATGTATTGACCCGAAACGCTAAATTTCCGGCACCTCGGCGATGTACTGAACTTGAACTCGTGATGTCGGTCGACTCGTGGTGGCGGCGTCAGGGTCCGAGACGTCGGCTGTTACCGGCTCGGGTTCAGGACGACGGC
>NZ_JBHWID010000041.1:0-14905 GCF_042732175.1 Kitasatospora sp. NPDC059795 | reverse complement strand
CCTCCCGATCGGTGGTCGCATCGTCCGCGAAGCGACGGTCACCGGTCGCGTCGGGCACGTACTTCACACAGACAACGATCCTCAAGCTCACGGCCACCTAGTCCTTTCACGCCTCACGCCGGAGGGAACTCAGTACCCCCACTAGACCACACTCCGTGCCACAGATCCACTCTTCGGTGAAGTGAGAGGGGACTCAGTGTCCCGTCAGAGGGAACTGAGTGTCAGGCGGCCGGGGTGGGGTGGAGGGCGGAGGCCCAATGCAGGGAGTACCAGGAGAGGGCGGCGAGCAGGGCGGCGCTGGGGAGCTCGGCGACGTAGGCGAATATCTCGGCGGTGCGGAAAGCGCTTCCCCGGTGGGCGGACCAGAGGTCGAAGAAGGCGTCCATGGCCAGCAGGACGGCGGTCGCGGAGGCGATCGGGCTGGTGGCGCGGTGGCGGCGGCGGACCAGTGAAGCCAGGGCGAGCAGCGCAGCGAACTCGATCAGGTCGAGCCAGACCCAGGAGTTGGAGAGGTTGCGGGCGCCGAAGTGGCCTCGGACGTTCAGTGCCAGGTCGACGATCCACGGCAGCAGTAGCACGGCGGCGACCCGGAACACGATCGGCAGCCGGCGCAGCACGGCGTCCTCGTGATTGGCCAGGGCCTTGCGGATTGCGAGCACGCCGTGATCATAGGGCTGGGCGGTTCGTCAGGCCGGTGGACAAATTGCGGCCGCCCGCGTACGCGTGCGCGCGCGGGCGGCCGAACAGGAATGGGGGCCTCGGGGGCCGGCGGGTCAGGGCTTGCGGAGCAGGCGGACCGTGGAGTCGCGGTGCGGGCGGGCGTCGGGGTCGGTGACGGGGTGGCCGGGGTGGTCGTGGCGCGGGTGCTCCTCGGCGCGCTCGATCGTCCAGGCGCCCGGGGTCAGGTGCAGGGAGTCGAGCACCTCGGCGGGGGTGGGGAACTTCATCTCGGGGTGGTGGTGCTCGTGGTTCTCCCCGTGTCCGTGTCCGTGCTGGTGGTCGTGGTCGTGGTCGTGCTGGTGGTCCTGCTCGGGGCGGTCCTTGGGGCGGGCGGGGGCGACGGCGTGGCTGACGATCAGCAGGGTGCCGCCGGGGGCGACCGCGGCGGCGGCGCTGCGGAGCACCCGTTCGCGCGGGAACTCGGCGGGGGAGTGCAGGAACTGGGCGGAGACCAGGTCGTAGGAGCCGGTCGGGAACGCGTGGGCCAGGTCGGTGCGCTGCCAGCTGATCCGGTCGGCGACGCCTTCCACCGCGGCGCGGGCGGCGGCGCGGTCGAGGGCGACCTGCGAGATGTCGACGGCGGTGACCTGCCAGCCCTGCTGGGCCAGCCAGATGGCGTCGCCGCCCTCGCCGCAGCCGAGGTCGAGGGCGTGGCCGGGGGCGAGGTCGGCGACCTCGCGGGTCAGCGAGGCGTTGGGCCGGCCGCTCCAGATCTGCTCGCTCCGGCCGTACCGGTTCTCCCAGAACTCGACGGCCTCGACGGCGAGTCGGGTCTCCTCGGCGATCAGGTCGGCGTTGATCGCGATGGCGGCCCGCAGCCCGTCGGCGGCGGCGACGGCGACCTGCGCCATCGGGTCGGTGAGGTTGCCGACCGCCCACACGCCCGGGGCCTCGGTGGCGCCAGCCGGGCCGGTGGTGGCGAGGTGCTCGCCCACCCGCACGCCGCCGCGGACCAGGTCGGTGACGGCCAGCCCGAGGCCGTCCAGGAACGGGGCCCGCACGGTCGGCGCGCCGGCCACGGAGAGCGCGTCGCAGTCGACCACGGTGTCGTCGGCGAGCCGGACTCCGGTGAGGTCGCCGCCGTCCTTCCCGACCACCGCCGCGACCTCGCCGGTGCGGACGGCGATGCCGCGGGCGGCGAGTTCGCGGCGCTGCTGCTCGTCGAACGGGCCGGCGGTGTGGGCGAGCAGGGTGACGTCGGAGGTCCACTGGCGCCACAGCAGCGCCTGGTGGACAGCGATAGCGGGGTCGGTGGCGAGCACCGCGATCCGGCGGTCGCGGACCTCCCAACCGTGGCAGTACGGGCAGTGCAGCACCTGGTGGCCCCAGCGTTCGGCGAGGCCGGGGAGCTCGGGCAGCACGTCGACGGTGCCGGTGGCCAGCAGCACCCGGCGGGCGTGCACGACGCTGCCGTCGGACAGCTCGGCACGGAACGCGCCGTCCGGTTCGCGAGTGATGCCACGCACCTCGGCGTCGTGGAACTCGCCGCCGTACGAGGCGACTTCGGTCCGGCCCTGGGTGACGAGCCCGGCGGGCGGCAGGCCTTCGAGGCCGAGCAGGCCGTGGATGCCCTCGGCGGGCGCGTTGCGCGGCCGGCCGGCGTCGACGACCAGGACCGAGCGGCGGGCCCGGGCCAGGACCAGGGCGCCGCTCAGTCCGGCGGCGCCGCCGCCGACGACCAGGACGTCCTGGTGCCGGGCGGGGTTCGGGTGCGAATCACGGTGTGTGGCGGTCATGGCTCGATGGTGCGTCGCCCCTCGCCAGATTGACAAACAATGTTGCTGAGGTGGCAAATGGAAAGGGCCCGAACGGGCACGCAGGGCTGTCGACGGCCGTCGAGGGTTGTTGAGGGGCGGCGAGGGCCGGCGAGGGTCGGCGAGGGAAGTCGTCGGAAGTCGAGCGGGAGGAGTGGCACGGTGGGCGCGGAGGACGAGGACTTCGAGGTGGTGCTGACCGCGGTCGGACCGCGGCTGCGGGCGATCCGCCAGCAGCGCGGCACCACGCTCGCGCAGCTCAGCGAGGAGACCGGCATTTCGGTGAGCACGCTCTCGCGCCTGGAGTCGGGCGGCCGCCGGCCCACCCTGGAGCTGCTGCTGCCGCTGGCCCGGGCGCACGGGGTGGCGCTGGACGAGCTGGTGGACGCCCCGGCGACGGGCGATCCCCGGGTGCGGCTGCGCCCGTTCGTCCGGCACGGCTGGACGTACCTGCCGCTGGCCCGCAACCTCGGCGGGATGCAGGCGTACAAGATGATCGTCCCGCCGGGGGCGCGGGAGGACGCCGAGCAGCGCACCCACGAGGGGCACGAGTGGCTGTACGTGCTGTCGGGGCAGCTGCGACTGCGGCTCGGCGAGCACGACGTGGTGCTGAAGGCGGGCGAGGCGGCCGAGTTCGACACCCGGACGCCGCACGTGTTCACCAACGCCGGCTCGACGCCGGTGGAGTTCCTGAGCCTGTTCGGCCCGCAGGGCGAGCGGGTGCATGTGCGGGCGCGGACCGCCAACCGCCGTGCGGAACAGGAGGATTGACGGTCCGTCAGAGTGGAGCGCCGCGCCCCGGGGAGGGCGCGGCGCCGAAGTGCCGGAGGCGGAGCGTCAGTTGACCAGGACGGTGCCGCCGTTGCCGGGGGCGGAGTCGATGACCGGGCCGTAGGACGCCGAGAAGTTGATGCTCGGGAAGCAGATGCTCGGGCCGGAGAACTTGGTCAGGGACTGGTTGACCAGGTTGATCTGCGGCGGGACGTTGGTGGCGTTGCCCTGCAAGCTGGCCGAGGTGGCGCGGAAGACGCAAGTGGCGGTGC
This sequence comes from Kitasatospora sp. NPDC059795, assembly GCF_042732175.1. Classification (NCBI taxonomy): domain Bacteria; kingdom Bacillati; phylum Actinomycetota; class Actinomycetes; order Kitasatosporales; family Streptomycetaceae; genus Kitasatospora; species Kitasatospora sp. NPDC059795. The sequence continues at coordinate 11,388 of NZ_JBHWID010000041.1, read as the reverse complement.
CGGCCAGGGTCTTGAGGACGGCGGTGGCCTGGATCTGGGTGCCCGAGGCGATCGGGGAGAGCGAGACCGGGTAGCCGGGCGCGTCGGAGATGCTCAGGGTGTAGGGCAGGGTGTCCATCGTCAGGCTGTTCACGCCGGTGACGCCGACCACGTTGGAGGTGCAGCCGCTGAAGGTCAGGCCGGTGACCGGGCCGGAGGCGGTGGCGGTGGTGGTGGGGGTGACGGTCGGGTTGACGCCGACGCTGCCGCTGATGTGGGAGACGGTGCACTTGACGCCGGTGGTGGTGCCCGGGTTGTACATGGTGGCCAGGGTGCCGGTGACCAGGTCCGCGGAGAGCGCGTCGCCGACGTTCACGGCGACACCGATGTTGGTGTAGAGGACGGGCCCGGCGACGGTGGCGTTGGCGGTGCCGGTCTGGAGGGCGACCAGGGCGGCGGTGGCGGCCAGGGCGGCGGCGCCGGCGAAGAGGCGGTTGCGCATGAGGGTTCCTTCCGGGGGGTGGGGCATCCGGTGGGTGGGGTCGGCCCCGGCGCGGTGGCCGGGGCGCGGCTCCGGCGGTGCGGAGCGCGTGCCCGCCCGCGGCGGGGCGGGCACGGGTCGGTGGGGGAACGGCCGACTCGGCGCGGGCCGAGTCCGTGCGGGCCGAGTCCGTGCGGGCCGATTCGGTGCGGGTACGGTCCGTGTGGGCCGGCCGACACGGGCCGACTCGGCGTGGGCACGGCCAGTGCGGGCCGAGTCCGTGCGGGCACGGTCGGCGCGGACCGGGTCGGTGCAGGCCGGGTCGGTGCAGGCCGGGTCAGTGCGCGGCGCTGGCGGCCATCGCGGCCGTCAGGTCGGAGATGCTCTCGTCCAGCACGAAGCTGGCGTTGGTCTGCGCGAAGCTCACCGAGTTCTTGCCGGGCGTGGCGGGCAGGTTCATCGTCCAGTTGATGATCTGGTTGAGCGAGCCGAGCAGGCCGCAGCCGTTGGCGCCGGGCACCGCGAAGGTGTTGTCGACCAGGTTCGCGTTGTTCTCCGAAATCACCAGCGAGTTGTGGCCGTTGGGGTCCATCGTGAAGTCGATGGCGCCCGGGTCGCCGGTCATCGGGGCGGTCGGCGCGGGCGGGGCGGTGGTGCCGGTGGTGGGCTTGAGCACCAGCGGCGCGGAGTTCGAGCCGACGTAGCAGTCCGGGCCGAACAGCGCGTTGAACAGGTGCAGCTTGATCGGCAGTTGGAAGACCGGGTACGGCTCGCCGGTCGCCATCGGGGTGAACTTGGCGACCGGGCCCGCCTGTTCGACCTGCGCGAAGACGCTGGTGATGCCCGGCAGGAAGTTCTGGATGCCCGGGATGGTGATCTCCACCATCGGCGCGCTCATCAGCGGCGCGTTGGTCGGCGGCACCACGTTGTACTGGTTGGCGGTGGTGCCGTCCGGGAAGGTCACCGAGGGCGCGGACTTGTCCCAGTAGAAGCCGAACTGGAGCTTGATCGGCGAGTTGAAGGGCACCACCGTGCTGCCCAGGGTGAACTTCCCGCCGTTGGTGATCGACACCAGACAGCCGACCTGGAGGTTCGCCGAATTCGTCATGGCGGGCGCGCTGAGCGGGCAGTTGCCCATGCCGGTGTAGGGCGCGCCCGGCGTCGCGGCGGAGGCCGGAACGGTGCCGGCCAGCAGCGCGGCACTGGCCAGCGCGGCCGGAACGGCGAGGCGGCCGAGCAGTCGCCGGGAGCCGCGGCGGGCGGCCGGGCTCTCGGAGCTGCTGGCGGAGTGGTCCGGCTGGGTACGGCGCATGGTGGGGGGACTCCTCACGGCAGGGGGGACGGGGGTGGCGAGTCCGTGCTGGACGCGCCGACGGCGGTGCGGGGTGCGGGAGTTCGGCGAGCGGGCGGTTCGCTCGACGCCACGAGCGGCCGGCCCGAAGGCGCACGATTGCCACCGGGCCGCCCGAGGTCGCGGGGGCGCCGACAGAAAGAGCGGAAAAGGAACCCGGGGCTGCGCCGTGACGGCGCGGGGGTTACCGCCGGGTACATCGCCAAGTTTCTATGGGGGCCGGACGGCAACGTCAAGAAGATGTGCGGAAGTTGGCAGGCCGGTGAGTGGAGTTCGAGTGCCGCCACGTACCAATAGCCAATCCAGTCACAGTAGTTGACTGGTTTTCAGATGTGTGGGGACGGTGCGCGAAGTATTGACCCGCCATGTACCCCGGGGTAACTTCCAGACAGCTCGAAGGTGTGAGAAAGATCGTCAACTTCGGTACTGAGAACGATCGTTGACGCATTCGTCCACGCCAGGACCAGTGCACCGGCGAGTTGCGCATCCCCCACTCGAACCCTCTGGAGCTGCACATGCCCCACCCCGCAGAACTATCCGCCGCCACCCCTGCCGGGCGCGGCCGGGTCCGGCTGCGCCGCGCCGCACTGATGGCGATACCCGCCTGCGTGACCGCCGGCGTCCTGGTGACCCTGACCGCGCAGAACGTCCTCGCCAACCAGTTCGCGATCTCCGGCATGGCCTTCGAGGTCACCGCCGACCGCATGCACGGCACTGGGGTCGAGCAGTTCGGCGTCCTGGACAACATGATCGAGAACAGCCCGAACGCCGGCGACACCGGCGGCCAGCTGTTCCTGATCCAGACCGCCGTGAAGTCGGCCGACCTGACCAAGCTCTGCCAGAGCGTCAACCTGGGCGGCATCAACCTGCTGATCACGGCCGGCGACAAGGGCAGCCCCGTCCACGCCGAGAACCTCACCACCGACTCCGACCTGATGAGCGGCGAGGCCGTGTTCACGGGCCTGGAGGTCGGCCGCGACGCCAGCACCTTCGACAAGGGCCCGGTCCAGGGCCCGCCCGGAATGTTCGGCCAGCAGGGCGACGAGGTGACCGTCGACAACTTCCGCCAGCGGAACTACGCCACCACCGCCGGGCTCTTCAAGCTGCCCAACATGCACCTCAGCTTCAGCACCGATGGCTGCTGAGTTCGACTCGGCACCGGACCGGGCGGCCGAGCACACCGCGGCCGCCCGGCCTGCCGGTACCGAGCACCCCGTCGCGGACGCCCCTCCGGCCCCCGTCACCCGCACCGGATTCGCCGGCTGGCGCGACCGCCGGCCCTTCTGGGGCGGCCTGCTGGTCACCCTCGCCGGCGCCGAAATCCTGTTCACCGAGAAAGCCCCGATGCACATGGTCATTCGCATCGGCCTCCTCGGTCTGGGCGGCTACATCGTCCCGATGCTGATGGTGCTCTGCGGACTCCTGCTCATCTTCCACCCCGTTCAGCGGGTCTTCTACTCCCTGGTTGCCGTCCTCGCCACCCTCGGCAGCTGGATCACCTCCAACATCGGCGGGTTCTTCATCGGCCTGCTGCTCGGCCTGGTCGGCAGCACCCTGGCCTTCGGCTGGCTCCCCGACCAGCCCCTGACCAAGCGCAAGGCGCGCCGTCTCGCCGAACGCGAAGCGACCCCGGCCTGAGACCGGGGCGGCCCACGGCGCAGGAGCGTGGCCTGCGCCGTGCACACCGTCCGCGGCCCCCGCACACCGAGCGGTCGGGGGTCGCGGGCGGTGTTCGGGTTGTCCGGGGGTCGATGGCCAGGCTGCCCGGGGGCCGTGGCGCGGACGGCACCCCGGTGTACGGCGTACGCACCGCGGTCGCCGTCCGCTTGGTAGCTTGGGCCGAGGACGGCCCGGCGGCGGCCGCGCGAACGGAACAGGACGGTCCGGTGCGAGTACTGCCCTGCGGGAGCGACGCCGTCCTGGTCGAGGTCGACACCGCCGAAGAGGTCCAGCACCTGCACGGTGCACTGCGCAGCGCACCACCCGTCGGCATCACCGAACTCGTTCCCGCCGCCCGCACCGTGCTGATCCGCTACGACCCCCGGGCCACCGACCCGCAGCGCCTGCGCACCGCCCTCCGCACCCTGCCCCGGACCGCTGTCGCGGCCTCCGCCGGAGCTGGCGCGGCCGGAGCAGGCGCGGCCGTGCGGATTCCCGTGCGCTACGACGGACCCGACCTCGCCGAGGTCGCCGCCCGCACCGGACTGACCGAACGCCAGGTGGTCGAACGCCACACCGCCGCCCAGTACCGCGTCGCGTTCTGCGGCTTCGCTCCCGGCTTCGCCTACCTCACCGGACTCGACCCGCGCCTGCGCCTGCCCCGCCGCACCGAACCCCGCACCCGGGTACCGGCCGGGGCCGTCGCCGTCGCCGACGAGTACACCGGCGTCTACCCCAGCCCCTCACCCGGCGGCTGGCACCTGCTCGGCACCACCACCCTCACCCTGTGGGACCCCGCCGCCGACCCGCCCAGCCGGCTCGGCCCCGGCACCGCCGTCCGCTTCGTCGAAGCACCGGACGGAGCACCGGACAGAGCACCGGACAGAGCGTCGGCGGAAGCACCGGACGGAGCGCCGGGCGGAGCGCCGGACACCGACGGCGGCGCGTCATGACCCGGGGCGAACTGCTGGTCGTACGCGCCGGGTTCGGCGCCACCGTGCAGGACCTCGGACGCCCCGGACTGGCCGCGCTCGGCGTCGGCCGCGCCGGGGCCGCCGACCGCGACGCGCTGCGCCTCGCCAACCGCCTGGTCGGCAACCCCGAGGACGCCGCCGGCCTCGAAGCCCCCATGGGCGGCATCGAACTGGCCTTCCCGCACACCACCACCTGCGCCCTCGCCGGCGCCGACTGCCCGGCCTGGATCGACGACCGCCCCGCCGCCGGCCGCACCCCGCTGCGCGTCCCCGCCGGCGCCCGGCTGCGCCTCGGCACCCCCGCCCGGGGCCTGCGGGTCTACCTCGCCGTCCGCGGCGGCCTCGACGTGCCCGCCGTGCTCGGCTCCCGCGCCACCGACACCCTCGCCGGGATCGGCCCCGACCGGCTGACGGTCGGCCAGCTGCTGCCGGTCGGCGACGCCGCCACCGGCTGGCCCACCGCCGACCACGCCCCGCGGCCCGCCTCCGCCGACCGCACCGTGCTGCACGTCCTGCCCGGCCCGCGCGACGACTGGTTCACCGCCGACGCGCTGCGCACCCTGCTCACCGAGCCGTACAGCGTCACCCCCGACAGCGACCGCGTGGGCATGCGCCTGGACGGGCCCGCGCTGGAGCGGGCCCGCGGCGGCGAACTGCCCTCCGAGGGCATGGTCGGCGGGGCGCTGCAGGTACCGCCGTCCGGGCGGCCGATCCTGTTCCTGGCCGACCACCCCGTCACCGGCGGGTACCCCGTCATCGCGGTGGTCCGCCGCGCCGACCTCGGGGCCGCCGCCCAGGCCCGGCCCGGAGACACGCTGCACTTCCGCCTCGCGTGAATTCCCGGCGGCCTCAACCTAGTTGGACCACCCGCGCCCAGTCCGGCGGCGGGTCCGGCCGGTAGTAGTGCGGATCGTCCTCGTCGACGCCGGTGGTCCGGCGGAACAGGCCGACCACCGTCCGGCACGGCGGCCGGCGGGAGGGCCACGCGGTCTGGCCGTCCGTCAGCGCGACCACCACGTCCGGGGACGGGCACAGCCGCATCGCCGCCGCGAAGCCCTCCCGGAGGTCGGTTCCGCCACCGCCGACCAGCGCCAACTCGCCGACACCGCCGATGCGTTGGATCTGCTGGGCGGCGGCGTCGCAGGAGACCACCGACAGCAGCTCGCGCCGTCCGTCGAGGGTGCGGGCGATCGCGGCGATCTCCAGCAGCGCGGTGCCCAGCTCCCGGTCGCTGACCGAGCCGGAGGTGTCCACCACCACGGCCACGCGCGGGAGTTGGCGGCGCAGTGCGGGCAGCACGATGCCCGGCAGTGCGGTGGCGCGGCGCGCGGGGCGGCCGTAGGTGTAGTCGGAGCCCGCGCCCGCGCCGGCCACCGCGGAGCGGACCGCCGCGCCGAGCAACTCCCGCCAGGGCTGCGGCGGATGGAACGCCTCGCGGGCCCAGCGCCGCCACCCCTCGGGGGTGCTGCCCGGCCGGCCGAGGATGCTCTCGGCGACCCGGAACCGGACCAGGTCGCGCTCGTGCTCCCGGAGCGTCCGCGCGTCCGCCGGGCCGAGCTCCCACTCGCGGTCCAGGCCGTCCGCGCCGCTGCCGCACTCCAGCCAGCCGACCGCGTCGCTGTGCACGCCGAGCGTGAACTGCGGCAGGTAGTCCTCCATCAGCAGGTCCGGAGGCAGGCCGAGACTCTCCGGGTAGACCGCGTCCACCGGCTTGACCAGGCCGTCGCCGTACACGTCGTCGTTGATCTCGCAGTCCGCCGCGAGGTTGATCCGCAGCCGGTCCTGCGGCCCGTCGAGGTTGTGCTTGCGCATCGCCCGGTCGCCGCGCCGGGCGTGGTCGCGCAGCAGGTGGGAGACCTCGTGCACCCAGATCGAGGCGAGTTCCTCCTCCGGGCGGGCGGCCACGAACGCGGGCGAGACGTAGCAGCGCCAGTACCGGTCCACGGCCATGGTCGGCACCCGCTGCGACTCGACGACGTGCATCGCGAACAGCGCGGTGGCCAGGAACGGCCGGGCGCGCACCGCCAACAGGCGGGCCGCGTACAGCTTCTCCAGGTCCAGCGGCGGACCGGCCGCCGGGTGGGACGGGCCCGGTCGGGCGGGGGCGGGCCCCCGGAGGGGCGGAGCGGGCCGCGGGCGAGGTGCCGGGCGTGGCGTCGGGCGTGGCGTCGGGCGGGGTGTGCTCGGCGGGGTGTTCATCGGCGTCCCGCGGCAGCGGCGGGGACCCGGGCGGCGGCGCGGTCGGCACGCCGGGAAAGCTCCAGCGCGCCGGCGAAACGCTCGATCAACTCCGGTACCTCCCAGTCGTGTTGACGCAGTGAGACGAGCGTGGTGACGGGCACCAGCAGGACGTCCGGGCTGCCGGTCCGCAGCGCCCGGGCCATCAACGCCCAGGCGGCGTCCCAGCGTTGCCGGGTCGGGCGGGAGCGGACGGCGGCGACCACCGCGTCCAGCGCGGTCTGCCGGAGGTCGCCGCGTTCGGGCAGGGCGGCGCCGTCCGGGTCGGCGAGCAGGTCCTCGGGGGCGGGCAGGTCCATCCGGTCGACGGTGGCCATCAGTTCGAGACCCGGCCCGTCGCCGACCGTGCCGCGCACCAGCATCGACAGCACCTCGCGGGAGGAGCCGGCGGCCGAGCCGAACGCCAGCAGCCGCACCGTCATCTCCCAACTGCGCGGCGACGGCCAGGCCTTGCCGCGCCGGGTCTCGGCGGTGGGCAACCGGTGGGTCAGCTCGGGTCGCACCGTCAGCAGGTCGCACACCGCGCGGCGGGCGAACTTGACGGCGGCGGGCAGGCGTTCGGCATCCAGCCGGGGCAGTTCGGCACGCGGCCACACCCCGCCGAGGCCGCGCACCACGACCTCCGGGTCGTGCACCCAGTCCAGGTGGACGAAGCGGTTGGCGAGTGGCGCGCTCAACTCCCAGCCGTCGGCCGCCGAGCCGCGCGGGTTGGCCGCCGCCACGATCCGGACGCCCGGCGGGAGTTGGAGCGCCCCGATGCGGCGCTCCAGCACCAGGCGCAGCAGCGCCGCCTGCACAGCGGGCGGGGCGGTGGACAACTCGTCGAGGAACAGCAGCCCGCGGCCCTGCCGGACCAGGCGCACTGCCCAGTCCGGCGGCGCGAGCGGGACGCCGTCGGTGGTCGGATCCGCGCCGATCACCGGCAGGCCGGAGAAGTCGGACGGCTCGTGCACGCTGGCGATCACGGTGGTGAGCGGCAGATCGAGTTCGGCGGCGAGCTGGTTGAGCGCGGAGGTCTTGCCGATGCCGGGCTCCCCCCACAGCAGAACAGGAAGATCGGCGGCGACGGCGAGGGTCAGGGCCTCGATCTGGAGGTCCTGGCGGGGTTCGGTGGCGGACTCGGCGAGAAGGGCCAACAGGTGGTCGGCGACGGCGAGTTGAGCGGTGGAAGACATGGGTGATCACCTGGGGAGGGGAGAGTCGGGATCCCGGCGCGGCGGGCGTCGGGCGAAGGTCAGGAGCGGTGCATTCGGGCGCAGCGCGAGCAGACGAGCCGGCGCGGCGAGCGGGGACGGTGCGGGTGGCCGCCGTCCAACGGCACCGGCGTGCAGGGGTGTTTGTGGGCGTGGCGCAGCCGGCTCGGGGCGAGCCCGGACCGGTGCAGTACGGCGACGACGCGCTGCTCCTCGTCCTCGGCCAGTCGTTCGGCGAGCGGGCCGTCGGGCAACGGGGTGTCGTCGCCGAGGAGTTGGCGGACGGCGGTGAGCGCGCCGGACCGGTCGCCGTGCAGCAGGCGCTGCACGATGGCGTCCAGGTTGTCGGGCTGCCGGTGCGCACGGTCGATGGTCTGCAGGCAGGGCAGCGGTGGGCCGCCGAACGCCAACAGCAGTTCCTCCCGCCGCAGTTGCTCGGGCGGGTGGTCGAGCGGCGTGAGCCGGCCCGCGACCAGCGCCACCCGGTGCCGCTCGCCCCGGCAGTCCACCAGCAGCGGATCGACCGCCGTCGGCGGCGCCGCGCGCACCGGACGGTGGTCCGGCGCGAGGGCCGCCGCCACCAGTGGGTGCAGCCGCTCGGCGTCCACCGCCCCCGTGCGCAGCAGCCGCAGGTCGGGCGGCGCCCAGGTGGCGGCGTCCGGGAGTACGGGCAGGCCGCCCGGGTCGCGCAGCTCCTGCTGTCCGACCAAGCCGGTGGCGGGGTCGAGCAGCAGGAACCGGCGCGCGCCCAGCCGTACCGTGACCGGCGTGTCCGGCGGCAGCCCGTCCGCCGCGCGCAGCAGACCAGCCTCGAACGCCCAACCGATGTCGGATGATTGATGATCCGTCAAGTTGGCGGCGCGGTCCGCGAGTTCAGGGGCGCGGCGGGCGTCCCACAGGTGTCGGTGCAGGTCGAGGCGGAAACGCGGCTGCGGGCGGGGGCCTGCTCCGGGGTCGGCGGTGTGCCACAGGGCCAGGCTCACCCGCTGGTCCGAGGCCGCCCAGCGGGGAGCGGTGCGGACCACCAGGTGGAACGCGGCGGGCCCGTCCCGCGGGTAGCGCGCCAGGGTGGCGCTCAGCCCCGGCCGCAGCAGGCCGTCCGGGGCCGTGCGCGGCAGGTGCCAGCGCAGCAGGTCGGGTGCCAAGTGGCGCAGGTCGGCGCGGAGTTGACCGGCGAGGTCGGAACCGAACGCGCGGGCGACCGCCCGAACGTCCAGCTCCACGTCGAACCGGGCAGCAGCGCAGGCACCGCCCCAGTCGCCCAGCTCGCGGCGGGCGGTGGCGGTCTCGATCATGGCCGGGGGGACGGCGAACTGCCGTACGCGGGGCCAGAAACAGGTACGAGTGTCCTCGTCCATCGGCGAAGTGGTATGCATCAGCACGCACTTCGGAAGGACGGGACCTCCAATCCGTGAGTAGTCATCGCCGGTGATCGTAGCGGGTCCCCGACGTGCTGTCAGCCCCGTTCGGTGGCGGGGCCGTGCGGCGTAGGCTGGACGGGAGAGCAGAGGCGGGGGATCGGGGCGGGAGGAGCACGGCGTGACAGGCGGGTGGCGGCGGCCGGTTCAAGCGCTGCGGCGGAGGCTGCTGCGGGAGATCAACTCCACGGTGCACGGCGCGGAACTGCACCTGGAGCGCTACGACCGGCCGCCCGGCGACCCGGGCCTGTTCGGCGCGGCCAGTGTGGTGTGGCGGGTGCACGAGCACCCCGCCGGGATGCTGGTCGGCGGGTTCGCCGCGCTGATGCTCCAGTCACTGCACCCGGTGGCGATGCGCGCCGTCGCCGAACACTCCGACTACCGCACCGACCCCACCGGGCGGCTGCACCGCACCGCGCGCTTCGTGTCCACCACCACGCTCGGCTCCTCCGCCGCCGCAGAGGCCGCGATCGCCGGCGTGCGGAACATCCACCGCTACGTGCGCGGCTTCGACGCGACCGGCCGACCGTACCGGGCCGACGACCCCGAACTGCTCTGCTGGGTGCACACCGCGGAGGTGTCCTGCTTCCTACAGGGGCACCAAGTGTTCGCCGGGAAGCGGAAGTTGAGCGGAGCCGGGTGCGACGCGTACCTGGCGGAGGTGGCGCTGATCGGCGAACTGCTCGGCGCGGACGGCGTGCCCGACTCGCGCGCCGCGGTGGCCGACTACCTGACCCGGGTACGGGGCCAACTGCACGCCGGGCCCGAGTCGTTGGAGGTGGTCGCCCTGCTGCGCGGCTTCGGGCGCAGCGGGCGCGAGCGGCTCGCGGTGCGGGTGCTGACGAACGCGGCGATCGGCATCCTGCCCGACTGGGCGCGCACGGAACTCGGCATCCGGCGCGGGTGGGCGGTGCGACGCCTCTGGGACCGGCCGGTGGCGCGGCTGCTCGGCGCGGTGATGGTGTGGGCGTGCGGCCTGTCGCCGATCCGCGCGGCGGCCCACGCCCGGGCCCGCGCCAGCGTCCGGACGGGCGGCTGACCAGGGGAACGGTGGCGGACGCGGTGGCGGTGGCGGTGGCGGAGACGCGGTAGCGGGAGTGGGAGCAGCGGGAAGCGGCCGCCGCCCGGGGCTGGGGTCCGGGCGTTGCGGCCGCTTCGGGATCGTCCGTGTGCGGTGCTCGGCACTGCGAGTGACGGGCCGGGCCCTCAGTACTGGGGCCGACGGCCGTGGTTCGCCTTGTGCCTGGCGCGGGCCTTCTTCTTGCGGCGTCGCTTCGACGACATGGCCACACTCTCCTCTCGCGACAGTGGACAACGGCCCCCCGTCCACGGTGCGCCCGTCGCCGCGATGGTGCCAGCCGACGCCAGAGACGCACCATGGAGGGAGGGGGCACGCCAAGCTGCGGGAGGCGAGATGTCGCACCACACGCACGGAACCCACGACGCACCGGCCGACGAGTGGCCGCCCACCGAGACCCCGGAGGCCCGGATGACGGCGGAGGGCTCGCCGCCGCCGGACGAGAGCGAGAAGACCGCGGCGGACGGCCCCGAGTTCGCCGTCCCCGTCTCCTCGCCGCCGGAGCCCGAGGACGGCGAGTAGCCGACACGGCGGAGGCACGGAGGCGGTTCGGCCCGGACGGAGGCGGCGCGGCGGAGGCATTAGACGGCACGGCGGAGGCGCGGAGGCGGTTCGGGCGGCGGATCGCGGTTACACGGACGGCACACCCGTTCGTCCGTTGATCCGCCTGTCCGACCACAAGGAGCAGCCGATGACCGTGATCTCCCGTCTGCCCGGAGCCGTCGAGGAGGAGTGGGACTGGCAGTTGCAGGGCGCCTGCCGGGCCGCCGACTCCCGCCTGTTCTTCCACCCGTCCGGCGAGCGCGGGCAGGCCCATGACGACCGCGACCGGGCCGCCAAGGCGGTCTGCGCCCGCTGCCCCGTCCGCGAACGCTGCCTGCGCCACGCACTCGCCACCCAGGAACGCTACGGCGTGTGGGGCGGCCGCACCGAGGAAGAGCGGCAGCACATGCTGCGCCGCCGGCGGCGTAACCGCGGCAGGTGAGCGGCGCAGCGACGAAGGCGGCCCCCGTGACG
>NZ_JBHWID010000040.1:0-17620 GCF_042732175.1 Kitasatospora sp. NPDC059795 | reverse complement strand
TTTTTTTTTTAACTCCAACCCCCCCCCCAACAACCACGGCGCCGCGCGGTCGTGTCTTCGCGGGGGGGGGGCTGTCGGTGTGTCGGCTCAGAACAGTCCGGCGACCAGGTCGCCGACCGACTTGCGGCGGCCGGTGAAGAACGGCACCTCCTCGCGCACGTGCAGCCGCGCGCGGGACGGGCGCAGGTCGCGCATCAGGTCGACGATCCGGTGCAGCTCGTCGGCCTCGAAGGCCAGCAGCCACTCGTAGTCGCCGAGCGCGAACGAGGCGACGGTGTTGGCGCGCACGTCCGGGTAGCCGCGGGCCATCTGCCCGTGCTCGGACAGCATCGCCCGGCGCTCCTCGTCGGGGAGCAGGTACCACTCGTAGGAGCGGACGAACGGGTAGACGCACACGTACTCGCGCGCACGCTCGTCGGCGAGGAACGCCGGGATGTGCGACTTGTTGAACTCGGCCGGGCGGTGCAGCGCCATGTTCGACCAGACCGGCTCCATGCGGCGGCCCAGCTCGGTGCGGCGGAAGCGGTTGTACGCCTCCTGCAGGTCGTCCGAGTTCTCGGCGTGCCACCAGATCATCAGGTCGGCGTCGGCGCGCAGGCCGGACACGTCGTAGGTGCCGCGGATGGTGACGTCCTTGGCGGAGAGCTGCTCGAAGAGGGCGTCCACCTCGGCGACCAGGGCGGAACGGTCCTCGGGGAGGCCGTCCTTCAGCTTGAACACCGACCACATGGTGTAGCGGATGACCTGGTTGAGGTCGCGGGCCTTCTTCTTCACGGGCTGCTCAGTGCTTTCGGTCATGAGCCCATTGTCCCTTCTGTGCGGGTGGTTCCGATGACGGGGTGCACCTCGGCGGCCCGGCGGGCGCCGGCGACGACGGCGGGAATGCCGACGCCGTCGTAGGCGGCGCCGCAGACGGCGATCGCGCCGAGCTCGTCCAGCCGGGCGCGGATCCGGGCGACCCGGTCCAGGTGCCCGACCGGGTACTGCGGCAGACCGTCGGTCCAGCGGGCGACGGCGTGGTCGTACGGGGTGGCGGTCAGGCCGACGGCGGCGTGCAGGTCGGCCAGCGAGCGGGCGACCAGTTCGGCGTCGTCCAACTGCAGCGCGGCGGCCTCGCGGTGCCGGCCGAGCGAGGTGCGCAGCAGAAAGGCGTCGGGCGCGGAGCGTTCCAGCCAGCCCCACTTGTTGCTGGAGAAGGTGGACGCCTTGATGGTGCGGCGGTCCACCGGCGGCACCAGGAAGCCGCTGCCGGTGAGCGGGCTGTCCGCCAGGTCGGCGCGCCGGAAGGCCAGCGTGACCAGCGCCATCGAGGCGTACTCGATCTCCCGCAGCTCGGCCGCGGCGGCGGGCGCGTCGGCGGCGAGCAGCGCGGCGGCGTGCGGCGCGGGGACGGCCAGCACCACGGCGTCGGCGTGCAACTGCCGTCCGGCGGTGGTGATCTGCCAGCCGTCGGGGGTGCGGTGCAGCGCCTCGACGGGGTGGTCGGTGAGCAGTTCCGCGCCGTGCGCGCGGTCGTGGGCGGCGATCGCCTCGGGGAAGGTGCCGAGACCGCCGCGCAGGCCCTGGAAGACCGGGCCGGCGGCGGTGGAGCGGCCGGTGAGCTCGCGGACGGCCTCGGTCAGCGAGCCGTCGCGCTGTGCCAACGCCAGCAGCTGTGGGACGGCGGCGCGGATCGAGATCTCGTCGGCGTGCCCGGCGTACACGCCGCCGAGCAGCGGCTCGACCAGCCGGTCGACCACCTCGCGGCCGAGCCGGGCGGCGATGTAGCCGCCGATCGCGGCGTCCTCGCCGATCTCGGCGGGCTGCTCGTTCGCGGCCCGCTCCAGGCCTTCGGGGGTGAGCACACCGGACGCCTTCAGCGCGTCCAGGTCGCCGGGCACGCCCATCAGCTGGCCGCCGGGCATCGGACGCAGGCCCTCGCGGGTCCAGATCGACGCCTTGGCGGTGGTGGGCGGCTCCAGCCGCTCGCCGAGGCCGACCTTCCGGGCCAGCTCGACGGCCTCGGGCCGGCGGGCCAGCATCGATTCCGCGCCGAGGTCGACCCGGACGCCGCCGACCTCCCCGCCGCGCAGTTTGCCGCCGAAGCGGTCGGACGCCTCCAGCACGGTGACCCGCACCGGCCGGTCACTGAGGAAGGCGGCCGCGGCCAGGCCCGCGATGCCGCCACCGATCACCACGACGTGAGGTTTCGCCATGTCCCGAAGTCTTCCAGCCCTTATCCCGGATCCCGCACCGGCCCACGCGGGGGCCGAGACCGGCATGAGGCCTAGGCGTGATCCATCCGGTACCGCCGAGGCGGGTCCGATCCGCGGGCCCGCGCGTCACAGTGCCGAAGGGGGCGGGCGAGCGGCCCGCCCCGCCACACGGGGAGGGAACACAGGATGCGAGTACGGGTGCGCAGCGCGGGGGCGGCCGGCGCCTTGGCGGCGGTGCTGCTGCTGGCCGGGTGCAGTGCGAGCGGCGGCAGCGCCGCGTCTGCGGGCAAGGCCGACAACGGGGTGCCGGCGGTCGCGCCGGCCGACGCCAAGGCGGCAGGCGCAGTGGGGGCGGGCGGCGCGGGGGCGGGCAGCGCAGCAGGAACGGGCGGCGCGGGGGCGGGCGGTGCGACCGCACCGCCGTCGGCCGGTCCGTCCGGGCAGCCGACGAATCGACAGATCGCCTACCAGGCCCGGATGACCGTCAAGGTGGGCGACCTGGAACCGGCCCGCGACAAGGCCGTCGACGTGGCCCTGAAGGCGGGCGGCTACGTCGGCAGCGAGAGCCGCCGCGGCGCGGGCGACGGCGCGCAGGCCACGCTGACGCTGAAGGTGCCCGCCGATGCGTACCAGGGCGTCCTGGAGGCGCTCGGCGGCCTCGGACAGCGGCTCGCCCTCACCAGCCAGGCCGACGACCTGACCGGGCAGATCGCCGACGTCGACAGCCGCGTCAAGTCGATGCGGGCCAGCGTGGACCGGGTCCGGGCGCTGATGGCGGATGCCAAGTCGCTCAGCGAAGTGGTGTCCCTGGAAAGCGAGTTGACCCGCCGCGAGTCCGACCTGGAGGCGCTCGAACGCCAGCAGCAGGAGCTGTCCTCGCGTACCTCCCTCTCCACCGTCACCCTCGACCTGATGACCGACGACCGGCGCCCCACCGGCGCGGTCGTCAAGCACAAGGACGACGGCTTCTGGGCCTCCGTCACCGACGCCCTCGCCGGCGGCTGGCACGCCCTGCTGACCGTTCTGCGCTTCCTTCTCACCGTCCTGGCCGCCGGCGCGCCGTTCCTCCTCGTCCTGGCCCCCCTCGTCTGGCTCCTCCACCGTCACCGCCGCACCCGCCCCCACCGGCCCCGCCCCACCCCCGCCGGCCCCGGCTTCCCCGCCCCACCCCAGCACCCCCCGACCACCACCCCGGAGGACTGACACTCCACAGGGCTCGGCCGCACACCACCTGCGGCCGGGCCCACCTGGTCCGGCCGCAGGCAACGGAGGACAGCACCACGACCGGCCGGGGCCCGCGCAGCGTGGCCGCAGCGGCCAGGCCCGCGCCAGAGTCCCGGCCGTACCGCGATCGGCCCGCGCAGCGTGGCCACAGGCAAAGGAACCCGGCCCCGGCGCAGCATCGTGAACGGCCGAGGCCCGCGCAGCGTGGCCGCACTGGCCAGGCCCGCACCAGAGTCCCGGCCGTACCGCGATCGGCCCGCGCAGCGTGGCCACAGGCAAAGAAACCCGGCCCCGGCGCAGCATCGTGAACGGCCGAGGCCCGCGCATCGTGGCCGCACTGGCCAGGCCCGCACCAGAGTCCCGGCCGTAGCGCGATCGGCCCGCGCAGCGTGGCCACAGGCAAAGAAACCCGGCCCCGGCGCAGCATCGTGAACGGCCGAGGCCCGCGCAGCGTGGCCGCACTGGCCAAGCCCGCGCGACACCCCACCGCACACCGACGGCCGGTGGGTCCACAGCACCACAGCCACCTCGCTCCCGGGCCCACCCGACACACACCGCCACAGCCCCCCGCCCCCGCGCAGCGTGGCCGCAGCACCGAGCCCACGTCAGAGTCCCGGCCGTACCGCGATCGGCCCGCGCAGCGTGGCCACAGGCAAGGGGACCCAGCCGCCACCCCGGCGCAGCATCGTGAACGGCCGAGGCCCGCGCGGCGTGGCCGCACTGGCCAGGCCCGCGCCGCGCCACCGGTCGGCAGGTCCACAGCACCACAGCCACCTCGCCCCCGGGCCCACCCGACAACACACCGCCACAGCCCACCGCCCCGCGCAGCATGGCCGCAGCACCGAGCCCACGTCTCAACGCCCACGCCTGCTCGCCCCCACGTCGCCCCCCTCGCTCAGCGCAGCGCCGTGACCGGCCGGGCCCGTACCGCGAAGGCCGCGGCCGTGCTCGCGCACGGGACGGCGATCGCCGTACACAGCAGGGCCGTTGCGCCCAGAGCGCCCCACGGGACGACGAGCGGTCCGGTGGTGCCGAGCAGGCGCAGGGCGGTCTGCATGGCGGCGAGCCCGGCGGCCGTGACGAGGGTGCCGAGCAGGGCGCCCGTCACGACCACGGTGAAGGTCTCGGTGGCGACCAGGCGGACTGTCTGGGCGCGGGTGGCGCCGGCGAGGCGGAGTTGGGCGAGTTCGCGGCGGCGGTCGGCGGTGGTGGTGAGGGCGGCGTGGGCGAGGGCGATCGCGGTGTAGAGCAGGGCGAGGCCGAGGACGCCCGCGATCCGCCGGAGGCGTTTCGGGTCGTCGGTCGGGTCGTGCGCGGCGAGCCATTCGGCGCGGGTGGCGAGGGTCGCGCCGTGTGCGTGGGCGACGGCCCGCAGGCGGTCCTCGGTCCCGACGCCGGGGGCGGGCGTCAGGTCGATCCGGTCGGTGTGCGCGCCGGGGGCGTTGCGCGGGGTGAGGTAGACGGGGTTGTCGCCGGTGCCGTCGCGCAGGACGGCGGCGACCCGCAGGGTGCGGCGGGTGCCGTCGGCGAGCACCACCGGCACGCGGTCGCCGACGGCCGGGTGCCCCCACTCCTCGGCGAGCACCAGGCTGTCGTCGTCGAGCGCGGTGACGGAGCCGGCCGCCACCGGGAGCCGGGTGAGGGCGGTCAGCGCGCCGGGGTCGGCGACGGCCCGGGCCTCGGTGCGCACGGCGGTGCCGTCCGGCTCGACGACGGACAGCCCGGCGGTGGCGGTCGCCGAGACCACCGCGCCGGGCAGGGCGTCGCGCAGCGCGGCGGCCAGTGCGTCGCCGTCGCCGTCCCGGGGCGTCAGCACCTGCTCGGCGGCGGTGCGTTCGCGGGCCTCGGCGGCGCGGGCGGCGGCGACGGTCGCGGGGGCGCCGGTCAGCGAGCCGGCGAGGGCGACGGACAGCAGGACGGGCGCGGTGATCGCCCCGGTCCGGCGCACGCCGGTGAGCGCGCCGCCGCGCACCAGCCGTCCCGTCACCCGGCCGCGGCGGGCGGTGAGCAGGCGCAGCAGCGGCCGGGCCAGGGCGGGGGCGAGCAGGGCGGCGGCGGTGATCAGCACCATCGGCTGGAGGGTGTACGTCTTGCGGTGCAGCAGGTCGGCGGGGTCGCCGATCAGCGCGGTGCCGGTGAGCACGGCGGAGGTGCCGAGCAGGGCGAGGCCGCACAGCCACCGGCCGGGGGTCATCACCCGGGTGTCGACGTCGGCTTCGCGCAGCGCCTCCAGCGGACGGACCCGGCCGGCCCGCCGGGCGGCGATCGCGACGGCGGTGACGGCGACCAGCGGGCCGGTGCAGAACGCGGTGACCAGCGGCCAGGCGGGCGTGCCGATCCGGAAGCCCGCGGGGGCGAGGTCGGCGGCGGTCAGCAGCCGGGCGAACAGCGGAACACCGCCCCGGGCCAGCGCGGCGCCGGCCGAGGCGGCGAGCAGTCCGAGCAGCGCGGCCTCGCCGAGCACGCTGCGCCGCACCTGGCCGCGGGTGGCGCCGGCCAGCCGGAGCAGGCCGAGTTCGCGTCGTCGCCGGGCGACGGCGTACGCGTAGGTGGAGGCCACCACGAACCCGGCGGTGAACACGGCGACCCCGCAGCCGGTCCCGAGCTGCGCGATCAGCGCCGTCCGCTCGTCGCCGGGCGGCAGCGCGGTGCTCGCGACGAGGCCGAGCAGGGTGGTGGCCATCAGCGCGACGCCGAGGGCGAGGGCGGTGAAGGGGGCGAGCAGGGCGGGCCCGCCGGCCCGCAGGGAGCGGGTGGCGATCCTGAGCATTCCGGTCGTCATGCTCCGTCAGCCAACCCGTCCGGGCCGGTGGGCACAGCCACGCCAGCCCCACCCCGAAAGGTAGAGCCCGCTCCACCGCGCCGCCCCGGGGCCGGGCCCTATGGTGTCGCGGACCGGCGACGACGAGGGGGCACCGGATGGCGACGGACTGCTGGCAGGCGCTGCGCCGGCCGGGCTTCCTGCGGACGGCCTGGCCGTGGCGCTCGGTGGCGTACCTGCTGGTGAGCGGGGTGTCGGGGCTGCTGCTGTGCGTGCTGCTGCTGGTCTGGACGGTGGCCGGCGCGGCGCTGTCGCTGCTGCTGGTGGGCCTGCCGCTGGTGCTGGCGCTGCCGCTGGCGGGGTTGCCGTTCGGGGCGTGGGAGCGGCGGCTGCTGCGGCTGATGGGCGCGCCGCCGGACGATCCGCACCGGCTGCCGGACGCCCCGGGCGTCCGGTCGTGGCTGCGCACCCGCCTCGCGGAGGGCGCGACCTGGCGGGAGTCGGGCAGCGCGGTGCTGTCGGCGTTCCTGCTGTGGCCGCTGGACCTGCTGGCGGTGGCGGGCGCGCTGGCGCCGGTCGCCCTGCTGGCCACGCCGCTGCTGCTGGCGTGGGACGGCGAGCAGGTGAACGTGCTGAAGGTGGCGCAGGTGGACTCCCCCGGCCCGGCGTGGGCGCTGGCGGCGGCGGGCGCGGTGCTGCTGCCCGCCGCCGGGTACCCGCTGACGGTGCTGGCGGGCGCCCGGGCGGCGCTGGTGCGGATGCTGACGGGCGCTCAGGAACGGGTCGGCGAGCTGGTGCGTTCGCGGGCCCGGCTGGTGGACGCCTTCGAGGCGGAGCGCCGCCGGATCGAACGCGACCTGCACGACGGTGCGCAGCAGCGGCTGGTGGCGCTGTCGATGGCGCTCGGCCTGGCCCGGCTGGACGCCCCGCCGGACGGCCCGCTGCGGGAGCGGCTGGCGGCGGCGCACGCCGAGGCGGACCGGGCGCTCGCGGAGCTGCGCGAGCTGATCCACGGCATCCACCCGCGGGTGCTGGCCGACCGCGGACTGCCGGACGCCTGCGCGGATCTGGCGGACCGTTCGCCGCTCCCGGTGGACGTGGACGTCGCCCTGCCGGGCCGGCTGCCGGCGGCCGTGGAGTCCGCGGGCTGGTTCGCGGTGTGCGAGGCGCTGACGAACGCGGCCCGGCACAGCGGCGCGTCCCGGGCCCGGGTGGCGGGCCGCCGCGAGGGCGGGCTGCTGGTGCTGGAGGTCTCCGACGACGGCCGGGGCGGCGCGGACCCGTCCCGGGGCACGGGGTTGACGGGCTTGGCGGACCGGGTCGCGGTGGTGGACGGCAGACTGTCCGTCAGCAGCCCGCCCGGCGGGCCGACCCTGCTGCGTGTGGAGATTCCGTGCCCCCTGCTGCCCGACGTCCGCTCCGCCTAGTGCTGGCCGAGGACTCCGTCCTGCTGCGGGAGGGCCTGGTGGGCCTGCTGGAACGTTTCGGCCACACCGTGTCGGCGGCCGTCGGTGACGCCCCATCACTGCTGGCGGCGGTCGCCGAGCACCGGCCCGACCTGGTGGTCACCGACGTCCGGATGCCGCCGGGCCTGGCCGAGGAGGGCCTGCGCGCGGCGATCGCGCTGCGCACCGAACGGCCGGGGCTGCCGGTGCTGGTGCTCAGCCAGTACGTGCAGCGCTCGTACGCGGCGGAGCTGCTGGCGGGCGGCGACGGCTCGGGCGTGGGCTACCTGCTGAAGGACCGGGTCGGCCACGTCGAGGAGTTCCTGGACGCGCTGCACACGGTGGCGTCCGGCGGCACCGTGGTGGACCCGGAGGTGGTGCGCCGGCTGCTGGCCCGCCGCCGGGACCCGCTGGAGCGGCTGACGCCCCGGGAGCGGGAGGTGCTGGAGCTGATGGCCCGGGGCTGCTCGAACGCGGAGATCTGCCGCCGGCTGGTGGTGTCGGAGGCGGCGGTGGCCAAGCACATCGGCAACATCCTGCTGAAGCTCGACCTGCCGCCCGCCGAGGACACCCACCGCCGGGTCCTGGCGGTGCTGGCGTTCCTCGGCGGCGACGAACGGGCCTGAGGTCAGCGGGCGCTGGCCTCGTGGACGAAGGCGACCAGGCGGGTCAGCGCGTCCGGGTCCATGGTCGGCATGACGCCGTGGCCGAGGTTGAAGATGTGGTGGCTGCCGCCGAGCGCCTGGGCGGCGTGCAGCACCTCGCGGGCCTTGGTCTCCACCACGTGGGTGGGCGCGTACAGCACGGCCGGGTCGAGGTTGCCCTGCAGGCCCTTGCCGGGGCCGACCCGGTTGGCGGCCTCGTCCAGCGGGACCCGCCAGTCGACGCCGACGATGTCCGCGCCGGCCTGGCCCATCAGGCCGAGCAGTTCACCGGTGTTGACGCCGAAGTGGATCCGCGGCACCCCGTACGGCGCGACCGCGTCGAACACCTTGGCGCTGGCGGGCATCACCGAGCGGCGGTACTCGTCCGGGGCGAGCGCACCCGCCCAGGAGTCGAACAGCTGGATCGCCGAGGCGCCCGCCTCGATCTGGATCTTCAGGAACGCCGAGGTGATCTGCGCGAGCCGGTCGACGAGCTCCGCCCACAGCTCGGGCTCGCCGTACATCATCGCCTTGGTGTTCTCGTACGACTTCGACGGGCCGCCCTCGATCAGGTAGCTCGCCAGCGTGAACGGCGCACCGGCGAAGCCGATCAGCGGGGTGGCGCCGAGCTCCTCGACCAGCGCGCCGACCGCCTCGGTGATGTACGGCATGTCGTCCGGCTCCAGCGGACGCAGCCGCTGCAGGTCGGCCTTGGTGCGGATCGGGTCGGCGATGACCGGACCGACGCCGCCCTTGATCTCCACGTCGATGCCGACCGCCTTGAGCGGGACCACGATGTCGGAGAAGAAGATCGCCGCGTCCACCTTGTGCCGGCGCACCGGCTGCAGGGTGATCTCCTTGACCAGCTCGGGCCGCATACAGGCGTCGAGCATCGGGACGCCCTCGCGCACCTTCAGGTACTCGGGCAGCGAGCGGCCGGCCTGCCGCATGAACCACACGGGGGTGTACGGCACCGGCTCGTTGCGGGCGGCGCGCAGGAAGACGGAGTCGTACGCGGCGCCGCGGGGCCGCTGACCGGACTGGGCTGCGGGGGTCTCACTCACGCGTCACATCCTCGCACGCGGCCACTCCCGCCCCGGCCGCCGACCAGGCAAAACGGACAGCTCGGACACCCGTGGTGCACAGAGCGGTCCCGGCCCGGCCGATTTCCGGAATTTCGGCACGCCGGAGGAACGAAAGTGCTCGGATTGCGCGCCCGCGCCACCTAGGCTTCCGGACATGGCAGCGGTCGGCGGGCAATCCGCACAGGGTGGAGGAACGGGCAGGGAGTCGGCGCCGATCGAGTTCCGCGAGGCGGTCGAGGCGCTGACCGGGGCGCGGCTGCGCCCCGAGGTACGGCTGTCCCCCCAGCCCGCCCCCCGCCGACTGGCCCCGCACACCTTCGCACTCTCTGCCTCGGTCGAGGTGGACGGCGAGGAGCTGGCCGACGGCACCCTCGTCCTGCTGCACGACCCGTCCGCGCCGGAGGCCTGGAACGGGGACTTCCGCGTGGTCACCATGACCCGGGCCGAGCTGGAGCCGGAGATGGCGGGCGACCCGCTGCTGTCCGAGGTCGGCTGGAGCTGGCTGGTGGACGCCCTGCAGGCGCACGGCGCCGGGTTCGCGGAGCCCAGCGGCACCGTGACCAGGTGCCACTCGCAGTACTTCGGGGCGCTGGCCGAACGCGGCGCCTCCACCGAGATCGAGCTGCGCGCGTCCTGGACGCCCGCCGACGGCCGCTTCGAGCGGCACCTGGCCGCCTGGGCCGACCTGCTGTGCGTGTGCGCCGGGCTGCCGCCCGCCCCGTCGGCGGCGCCGGCCGCCGAGTCCGGCGGACTGGGCGGCGTGGTGCCGATGCCGGCCCGCCGTCGTCCGCGCAACCCGCACTGACCTCCGCCCGGCACCCCTTTTTTCCACTTCGCCGCTCGCACGGCTGTCCGCACCCCGTAGACACCCCGGGGGACAGTCGCACGCCTTGGACCGGCGACCACCCGCAGGGCTGACGGAGTGTGACTTCGTAGACGCTCCCGGTCAATTACCCGACCGTTCCCGATCGTCGTGTCGCCGGAAACGATCGAATCCGTGCGATTTCCGGGCACGTCCTACCGGTCGTCTGCGCGATTTGTCCGTATTGTTACTCACCAGATCGTGATCACCCGCTAAAGCCGGTCACGGTTGATGCCGAAGGTGTCAGTGACCCTTTCCAGACGCGGAACACTCCGACCGCCCCCTCGGGGTTCCGTCCGCCACTCCCCCGCAGGAGGCCTCAGGTGTCGGTCCTTCTTGAGCACCCCGCAAACGTGGTCGCCTACCGTCCGACGAAGCCCACCGCCATGGTGGTCATCGCTGATCCCCGGGTCCGGAACACGGTGACCCGGCATCTATGGGCGCTCGGTGTCCGCGACGTCATCGAGGTCTCCTCGATCGCCGAGGCCCGGCCCCGGATCTCCAACCCCCGCGACATCTGCATCGCCGATGTCCACCTCCCCGACGGCTCCGGCCTGACCGTCCTGGCCGAGACCCGCGCCGCGGGCTGGCCGAACGGCCTGGCGCTGTCCGCCGCCGACGACATCGGCGCGGTCCGCTCGGCCCTGGCCGGCGGCGTCAAGGGATACGTGGTCACCGGCACCCGCACCAGCATGCCGTTGCCCGGCCGTCCCGGACTGCCGATCGGCGCCGGCCTGGCCGGTCGGATGCGCCGTCCCGGCATCCCCGGCCACCACCACCCCGGCATGCACGGCGCTCCCGGCCAGCCCGGCGGCGCCCCCGGCGCTCCCGGTGCACCCGGCGCGCAGCCCTCCGCCTACCGCGAGCTCTCCGGCCGTGAGGTCGAAGTGCTGCGGCTGGTCGCCGAGGGCCAGTCGAACAAGGCGATCGGCGTCGCGATGGGCCTCTCCGCCCTCACCGTGAAGAGCCACCTCGCCCGCATCGCCCGCAAGCTCGGGACGGGCGACCGGGCCGGCATGGTGGCGGTGGCGCTGCGCACCGGCATCATCCACTGACCCACATCGTCCCTGGTGGCGGCCCGGAGGAACGTTTCCTCCGGGCCGTTCCCGTGCCCTCCGCCGACGATCCGTCACCCGCCGCCGCGGCCCCCGGACCGGCCCGCCGACCCCGCCCGGCGGAGGTCCGAACATGGTCCGACCAGTCGGACAACACTCCCGGCGGCGGCACACGACGTACCCTTGGGGGGTGACCGACGCCGTAGCCTCCATCCCCGAAGAGACCGCCCCGGTTCCGCTCCTCGAACCCAGGGACGGACTCCCACCGGTGGTGTCGGACCCTCAGGCGCTCGCCGCGACCATCGCGGCCTTCCGTACCGGCACCGGCCCCGTCGCCGTCGACGCCGAACGCGCCTCCGGCTACCGCTACGGCCAGCGCGCCTACCTGATCCAGCTGCGCCGCAACGGCGCGGGCACCGCGCTGATCGACCCGATCGCCTGCCCCGACCTCTCCGCGCTGGACGAGGCCATCCACGACACCGAGTGGGTCGTGCACGCCGCCACCCAGGACCTGCCCTGCCTGTTCGACGTCGGCATGCACCCCGGCGTGCTGTTCGACACCGAACTCGCCGGCCGGCTCGCCGGCTTCCCCCGGGTCGGCCTCGGCCCGATGACCGAGAACGTCCTCGGCCTCTCGCTGGCCAAGGAGCACTCCGCCGTCGACTGGTCCACCCGTCCGCTGCCCGAGCCCTGGCTGCGCTACGCCGCGCTCGACGTCGAGGTCCTGGTCGACCTGCGCGACGCCCTGGAGACCGAACTCGACCGGCAGGGCAAGCTCGACTGGGCCCACCAGGAGTTCGCCGCCCTCGCCGCCGCACCCCGCCCCGCCCCGCGGGTCGACCCCTGGCGGCGCACCTCCCAGCTGCACAAGGTCCGCCGCCGTCGGCAGCTCGCCGTCGTCCGCGAACTCTGGCTGACCCGCGACCGGATCGCCCGCGAACGCGACGTCTCCCCCGGCCGGGTGCTGGCCGACACCGCGATCGTCAACGCGGCCCTCGCGATGCCGCTCAACGCGCCCGCGCTGATCGCCGTCCAGGGCTTCGGGCCCCGGGTGAACCGGCGTCAGCTCGAACAGTGGCTGGGCGCGATCGAACGGGCCCGGGAGATTCCGGAGAACGCGCTGCCCTCCGCGACCGCCCCGCACGACGGGCCGCCGCCGCCGCGCGCCTGGGCCGAGAAGGACCCGATCGCCGCAGCCCGCCTCACCGGCGCGAGGGCCGCCGTCGCGGCCCTCGCCGAACAGCACCACCTGCCCGCGGAGAACCTGATCACCCCCGACCTGGTCCGCCGCGTCTCCTGGGAACCGCCGGACCGACCGGACGCGACGTCGATCGCCGACGCACTGCACTCCCTGGGGGCCCGCGCCTGGCAGACGGAACTGGTCGCTCCGGCGCTCGCGGAGGCGTTCGGGACGGCCGAGGGATAGCAGCGCAGGCGAGCGCGAAAGCAGGGGCGCACACTCGCAGTGCGTTCTCGCTCACTCCTCCATCTCCTTGCCCACCGTTGTTACTCGTGGGTAGATTGGTCGCGTAGCAGCGTCGCTGATTTGCGCGCTCGCCCCGCCATCCCCCTGGGAGGAGAGCCCCCGTGCCTCGTACCGCGAGGGACGTCGTCTTCGTCGACGGCGTCCGCACCCCGTTCGGCAAGGCCGGCCCGAAGGGCATGTACCACGAGACGCGGGCGGACGACCTGGTCGTCAAGTGCATCCGCGAGCTCGTGCGCCGCAACCCGAGCCTGCCGGTCGAGCGGATCGACGAGGTCGCCGTCGCGGCGACCACCCAGATCGGAGACCAGGGTCTGACCATCGGCCGCACCGCCGCGCTGCTCTCGGGTCTGCCGAAGTCCGTTCCGGGCTACTCGATCGACCGGATGTGCGCGGGTGCGATGACGGCCGTCACCGCCACCGCGGGCGGCATCGCGTTCGGCGCCTACGACGTGGTCGTGGCCGGCGGCGTGGAGCACATGGGCCGGCACCCGATGGGCGAGGGCGTGGACCCGAACCCGCGGTTCGTCTCGGAGAAGCTGGTCGACGAGTCCGCCCTGTTCATGGGCATGACCGCGGAGAACCTGCACGACCGCTTCCCGCACCTGACGAAGGAGCGCTGCGACGCGTACGCGGTGCGCTCGCAGGAGAAGGCGGCGAAGGCGTACGCCAACGGCGACATCCAGCCGGACCTGGTGCCGATCGCGATCCGCAACACCAACCCCGCGGTCGGCGAGACCGGTTGGGGCCTGGCGACCACGGACGAGCCGATGCGCCCGGGCACCACCATGGAGTCGCTGGCCGCCCTGAAGACCCCGTTCCGTCCGCACGGCAACATCACCGCGGGCAACGCGGCGGGCCTGAACGACGGTGCGACCGCCTCGCTGCTGGCCGCCGAGGACGTGGCCCGCGAGCTGGGCCTGCCGGTCAAGATGCGCCTGGTGAGCTACGCGTTCGCGGGCGTCGAGCCCGAGGTGATGGGCATCGGTCCCGTCCCGGCGACCGAGAAGGCGCTGGCCAAGGCCGGTCTGACCATCGACGACATCGGCGCGTTCGAGGTCAATGAGGCGTTCGCCGTCCAGGTGCTGGCGTTCCTGGACCACTACGGCATCGCGGACGACGACGAGCGGGTCAACCCGTACGGCGGCGCGATCGCGTTCGGCCACCCGCTGGCCTCCTCCGGCGTGCGTCTGATGACGCAGCTGGCCCGCCGCTTCGAGCAGCGCCCGGACGTCCGCTACGGCCTGACCACCATGTGCATCGGCTTCGGCATGGGCGGCACCGTCATCTGGGAGAACCCGCACTTCGAGGGTGGTAAGTGACCATGAGCACCACTGAGATGCTGCAGCGCGCCGCCGAACTGTTCCCCGGCGAGGTCGTCACCACCGCGCACGTGCGCCACCTGGACCTGCCGCTGCAGGCCGGCAAGCTGGCGCTGATCACCCTGGACAACGGCTTCGACCACACCAAGCCGACCACCTTCGGCCCGGGTTCGCTGGCGAAGCTGTCCGAGGCGCTGGACCAGGTCGAGGCCGAGGCCGCCGAGGGCAAGGTGGTCGCCGTCGCGATCACCGGCAAGCCGTTCATCTTCGCCGTCGGCGCCGACCTCAAGGGCGTCGAGGTGCTCAAGGAGCACTCGGACGCGCTGGCCATCGGCAAGGGCGGCCACGACGTCTTCAAGCGGATCGCCGCGCTGCCCGTCCCGTCCTTCGCGTTCTACAACGGCGCGGCGATGGGCGGCGGCGTCGAGGTCGGCCTGCACTGCTCCTACCGCACCGTCAGCGCGGGCGTCCCGGCGTTCTCGCTGCCCGAGGTCTTCCTCGGCCTGGTGCCCGGCTGGGGCGGCTGCACGCTGCTGCCGAACCTGATCGGCCCGGCCAAGGCGGTCAAGGTCATTGTCGAGAACTCGATGGCCCAGAACAAGCAGCTCAAGGGCAAGGACGTGTTCGAGCTGGGGATCGCGGACGCGATCTTCGAGCCGGCCGACTTCCTGGAGCAGTCGCTGCTGTGGACGGCTCGCGTGCTCAAGGGCGACGTGGTCGTCGAGCGCGAGGAGTTCGACCGCGGCAAGGCGTGGGACGACGCCGTGCTGTGGGGCCGCTGGGTCGCCGACGCCAAGGTGCACGGGGCCGCTCCGGCCGCGTACAAGGCGCTCGACATCATCCAGCAGGTCAAGGACGGCGACCTGCAGGCCGGCTTCGACGCCGAGGACGCCGCGCTGGCCGACCTGATCATGAGCGGCGAGCTGCGCGCCGGCCTGTACGCCTTCAACCTGGTGCAGCGCCGCGCGAAGAAGCCGTTCGGCGCGCCGGACAAGTCGCTGGCCCGCCCGGTCACCAAGGTCGGCGTCGTCGGCGCCGGCCTGATGGCCTCCCAGCTGGCGCTGCTGTTCGCGCGCCGCCTGGAGGTGCCGGTGGTGCTCACCGACATCGACCAGGAGCGCATCGACAAGGGCGTGGGCTACGTCCACGGCGAGATCGACAAGCTGCTGGCGAAGGGCCGCATCGGCGGCGACAAGGCCAACAAGCTCAAGGGCCTGGTCTCCGGCCACCTCGACAAGGCCGTCGCGTTCGGCGACGCGGACTTCGTCATCGAGGCCGTCTTCGAGGAGATGGGCGTCAAGCAGAAGGTGTTCGCGGAGCTGGAGGCGGTGGTCGCGCCGACCACCATCCTGGCCACCAACACCTCCTCGCTGTCGGTCACCGAGATGGCGTCCAAGCTCCAGCACCCGGAGCGCGTGGTCGGCTTCCACTTCTTCAACCCGGTCGCGATCCTCCCGCTGCTGGAGATCGTCCGGGCCGAGAAGACCGACGACGCCTCGCTGGCCACCGCGTTCGGTGTCGCCAAGAAGCTGAAGAAGACCGCGGTGCTCACCAAGGACGCCCCGGCGTTCGTGGTCAACCGCATCCTGACCCGCTTCATGGGCGAGATCCAGAACATCATCGACGAGGGCACCTCGTTCGAGACCGTCGAGGCCGCGGTCAAGCCGCTCGGCCTGCCGATGTCGCCGATCGCCCTGCTCGAACTGGTCGGCCCGGCCATCGCCCTGCACGTCTCCGAGACCCTGCACGGCGCGTTCCCGGAGCGGTTCACCGTCTCCGAGAACCTCGGCAAGGTCGTCAAGGCCGGCAAGCGCGGCTTCTACATCTGGCAGGACGGCGCCCAGGTCCTCGACCCCGAGGTCCTCGCCCTCCTCACCTTCGGCGACTCCGTCCTGACGGAGGACCAGGTCCGCGCCCGCGCCCTGGACGCCGTCGCTCAGGAGATCGGCCTGATGCTCGACGAGGGCGTCGTCGGCGAGGCGCAGGACATCGACCTGTGCATGATCACCGGCGCCGGCTGGCCCTTCCACCTCGGCGGCATCACCCCGTACCTCGACCGCGAGGGCGTCTCCGAGCGCGTCAACGGCAAGAAGTTCCTGGCCCCCGGCCTGGCTTCGGTCCCCGCCTGACGCACAGCGTTCCGCCGACGGGCGGCACCCCCCTTCCTCCGGGACGGGGAGTGCCGCCCGTCGGCGTTCTCGCGACTACGCTGGACCGGGTCGGCCCAGGGAGGACTTGATGACCGCGCAGCCCGACCACTCCGCGTACCACGACGACGAGCTGATCCCGCGTCCCGAGAAGACCCCCGACGCCCTCCGCGCAGCGCTGGCAGCCGTCGCACCGCACCGGCTCCCGGAGATGGCGGAGCAACAGGACGAGGCCTTCGCCCTCGCCGTCCGGGCCGGCTCCATCGCCCCCCTCCGGGTCTTCCTCAACACCTGGGCCGCCCACATCGAGGTTGCCCGCAGTCTCCGCAGCGCCGCCCGCCTGCGCGAGGCCGAGCACGCCGTACAGACCCTGGACCGCCACGACCCCCGCTGGCACGAAGCCGTCCGCGAAAGCCTGGAGATCTTCAACCGGGCCTACGCGGCGGTGAACGGATGACCTGGTCCTGGGAGTACCACCCGGACGAGCAGTACGTCGCCGCCGAAGCACCTCCGGCTCTCCTCGCCGAGATCGAGCGGCGAGCCGACGAATTGGTCCGAGCCGCCGAAGCCCGCCACCTCGACGGCACCGGCCACCAGGGCCCGGGCGAGGGCCTGAGGACAGCCACCGTCGCCAACGGCTTCTTCGTCTACTTCGTCGTCCCCCGCCAACAGCGCGTCTACGTCTGCCAGGTCACCGGCGTGTAGCCCGGTATGCTGCCGAGCTTCTGCGTGGAGGGGGTCGGCCGGTGTTGGTGTCGGTCCACGGCGGAGAACCCGGTGCACCGGCGCTGGCGGGATTCGTGGCGGCTGTCGGTGGGGCTACTTCTTGAGGCGGTAGATGACGGTGTCTCCGGTGGCGCCGACCACCTCGTAGTGGGTGTCGAGGAGGGTGGCGATCCGGGGGACCATGTCGGGCTGGTAGGGCGCGGTGCCGGAGTCGTCGACGACGACCTCGGGGAAGCCGTTGGTGGAGATCTCGTCGTCGAAGGTCTGCCAGGCCTCGGCGACGGAGTACTGTTCGCCGACCTTCTCGCCGCCCTTGCCGCCGCTGAAGTTGGTCAGGAAGCCGGCGGTGAGGTAGCGGGTGGCGGGGCGCCGGTCGGCGAGCCAGTAGAGCTCGGGGTGCATGCCCCAGATCAGGACGGTGTCCTTCGGGGTGGTCTGGGCGGCGATCGCGGTGGCGACCTCGGTGGTCTGGGTGAGGCGCTGGCCGGGCCAGAGGACGGCGAGGCCCCAGAAGAAGCTGCACGCGAGGGTGGAGTAGATCAGGACGGGCTTCCACGGGACGGCGGAGGTGGCGACGGCTCCGACGCCGAGCAGGACCAGCGGGGGCATCAGCTGGAGGTAGTAGTGGCCGAAGAAGTGGAAGCCGACCGAGACGGCGACCACCGAGGAGG
>NZ_JBHWID010000039.1:0-17844 GCF_042732175.1 Kitasatospora sp. NPDC059795 | reverse complement strand
AACAGAGCACCGCCCCCGGACGGGCGGACTCCGCCCCTCCCCACACCATCAGGTGACAGCAGAATCGGTCAAATACTCACGAACCGCCCTCTCAGGAGTGCTCTCGTCAGGGTTTTTCGGCTCGGCGCCACCGGCGAGGGCGGTGAAGCCGAGCTGTTCGAGTTTGCGGTAGTTGCCACTCTGCGCGTCCAGCGACGCGGTGCGCTGGGTGACGAGTTCGGAGGCCTGCTCGTGGGCTGCCTGGCAGTGGGCCGCCGTGTCACGGGCTTGATCGGCGGCCTCCTGGTTGACCTTTTCGAGCTCTTCAGCCTCGGACAACTGGGTTTGTTTGGTGGCCAGTTCAGCGAGAACTACCGCCACGTCGGCGCCGACCAGACGAAGCCGGACATCATACTGCTCGCGCTTGGCCTCAGCATCCTTGACCGCCATCAGCCGGTCCGCATCCACCTGGTCGCGGTGCAGTTCCTGAGCGGCGGCGAGAAGGTGGGCGCTTGCACTCTGCTCAGCCCGGTGTCTCCAGTTCGCCACCTTGCGGAAGAGCTCCTCCAGGCTCGCCCGATACTCCTGAAGGTCGCTCTGCTCCGCGGCGAGGGCCACCAGGTCGGTGGCGGTCGCCTGTTCCCGCGCATAACGGTCCAGGGCGTTGCGGACTTCCCGCAGTGCCGTGTCGAGTTCGACGCGGTTGGCTTCCTCCTCCTGCCGCTGCTTGTCGTGGGCTTCGAAGACGCTCCGTGCGGTGGCGAGGTCTTGCTGGCCCTGCCTCAGCGGCTGGTCGAGGTCGGCGGCGTCGTCGCACTCGGCGGTGAGTACGTCCTGCCTCTCCCGCGCAGTTTCGAGCCGGCCTTCCAACTCCAGGATGCGGGCGTTGATGCCGCCAAGCTGCTGGTCCAGGTCGTTGAGGCGCCGCTGCCGTTCGGCTTCGCGGGCGGCAGCCCCGATGTACGCGGGGCCCTTGACGCTTGTCCTGCCGTGGACGGGGCCGATGCGCCAGGATCCGTCGGTTGCCACCCAGTCGTGCTGGGGCGGTGGGCCGTCCGGAGCAGCGAGGGCGAGTGCGGTGAGGATGGCGGTGGTCACGCCTGTGGGAACGGCGGGGTGTTCGACCGGTTGGAGAACGTCGGCAAGGGATGGCCCTGGGACTGGTTCGTGGTCGGCCGACAGCAGCGTGTCCATCGTCTGGCCGTTGAGGACCGCTCCACCGCTGGTGACCCAGGCATCCAGGACTCCGGCGCCGAGCAGCGCGGCTTCCAGTCCGGTTTTGGCTTCAAGGGAAAGACCGGGGGCGAACTCCAGCAGCCGCCACAGCGGGGCCCCGTCGGAGAGGCCGGCTCGCTTGCGCCGGTGGTGCAGCGGCGCAGGCGGCAGAGGGTCACGCTCCTTGGCGACACGCTTGCGCTCATCGGAGAGCGTCTTGTGCTCGTCCACAGCGTGGTTCTGCTCGCTCTCCAGCGCGGCTGCCGCTGCGGCCAGTTGCAGATGGCGGGGCCGTGCCAGCCGTGCCAGTTCCTGGGAGAGGACAGGCACGCCGGGGAGACCGAACGTCGGGACGAGCAGGTGCAGGTCAGTCAGTTCGGCCTCGGACAGGCGCAGTTCACCGCAGCGGTCGCTCCAGTCGGCGAGTTGTGCACGGAGTGCGCTGATGTGCCCGCCGAGTGCAGCTTCGCGGTCAGACGCTGCCTGCTTGCTGCGGTTCCACCGCTTGAGAGTGCTCTGGAACTGCTGGTCGGCGTAGTTGTAGTCGGCTTGTGCCTGACGGACCATCTCCGCCCGCTTCACAGCCTCCTCCAGAACCCTGGCCCGCACCTGCGCATGGCCCTGCAGGGACGTCTCTGCCTCCTGCGGGCAGGAGCGGATCACGGCGGCGTACTGACGGTGGGCGTCCTCGATTCTGGTGTGCGCTGACCGCTCCAGGGATCGCTCCTCGGCAGCGGTAACGGCCTTGTCCGAGACCGTGAGCAGCCTGGCCTGCCCGCCAGCGGCTTCCGTGGCTTTGCCAGCAGCCGTCTGCGCGGCGGCGAGCCGCTCCTCCAGTCCCGGCAGCCGCTCCTCGGCGGCAATCGCCTGATCCTGCAGCGCCGTCAGCAGCCCGTGCTGCTCCATCAGCGGGCCGGCACGCAACTCCCCAATGGTCACCTGAAGGCCCTTGCGGGTGGCGTCGAGCTGGCCACGTCGGATACGTGTCCGCTCCAGCTCCTCCTTGGCTTGGCCCAGTTCTCTGACCGCTTTCCGGTACTGCATACGGGCCCCGGTCAGCTGCTGCTCGGCCTTCGTCAGCTCCTGGGCGCCCCACCGTGTCCAGCGGCGTGCGAACCTACGGTAGACGGACAGGAACGATCGCATCGCCTCGCGGTGCCGCTCCTGCTGCTCGAGGTCGTTGCGGTCCCGGGTCAGCTGGTCGAATCTGACGGCGAGCTCGTCCAAGAGTACGGTGCTGACCGGCGGAAGGCTGCTGCCGAGCATCCGGCTGAGCTTGACGCCGTCGAAGTTCTCGCTGAGTTTGGGGCGGCGCAGGGTCAGTAGGAGTTCCACCAGCGACGCCATGCGGGCGGCGCTGAACCCGAAGAGCCGCTCGGCGACGGCCGTCCGGTATTGCTTGCGTTCGGCGAAGACACTGTTGGGTTCGAGCAGCAGTTCCAGGTGCTTTCGCAGGAGAGGCTGGCCGTGTTCGTTGAGCAGCTGGAAGTCCTGTCCGACGCGTTGCGAGGTGACGAAGAACCAGGGCTTGTGCAGCACCTCCTTGTGCGAGGTGCTGGCACGCATACCGATGCCGATTGTCACGAACTCGTGGGTGCCGTCATCGGTGATCCGCCCGTACTCGCACCAGCTGTAGCCGACACGGTGCTTGCGACCCCGGTGCAGCAGGTTGTCCTGCATGGTGCGGGCCGTCGTGCCGAACGGGTCCAAGCGCCGCGCGCTGAGGATCGCGTCCAGCAGCAGCGGGCTGGTGGCCTCCATGACCTTCGTCTTCCCGCTGCCGTTGCGTCCTCGCAGGATCAGACGGCCCCCGTGGAAGACGAACTCCTGCACCCCATACTCCCAGATGCCGATGAGCCCCAGCCGCAGAGGCTGCAAGCGCCGGCTCTCCGGGATGGGCAACAAGCCACCGAGTATGCGATCCAGTGCGGGGCTGGGCGAACTGTCAGGGGGATTCGTCATCTCAGGAGTTCTCCGGAGTCAATGGGTCAGCAGGGCCAAGGCCATCCGTCTAAGGGGCGTCGGGTTCCGCACCGAACAGCAGCAGAGCTTCTCCGCTCGAGCGCACACCCCGTCCGCTCGGGTCGCGGTAGCGCGTGATGGCGGGCCGAACACGGATGCCGTCGCCGCATGGATCGACCAGCCCCAGTTGGGTCAGGACCGGCAGCGCGGCTCCGAGAACGACGGCGGCGTCCACCGGCTTGCCGTCGATTTTCGTAACGGTGCGCCGTACCCTCACCGCCACGGCGCTGGCGAGCTCGGCAAGGCGCTCGCCGTCGACCTCCCGCCAGGCCCCCCGTCCGGCGGTGACCTCATGGGCCAACAGGTCGGCCAGCGCCAGTGCGGCGAAAGACGCTCTGCTGACACCTGGGAAGTCCATATCGCTCATCTGCGCGTCGATCACCGCGATGCCCTCGGCTCGTACCTCCACCCGCGAATCAAGGCCCAGGCGAACAGCCGCCACCAGCTCATCCTGGTGCCTGACCAGATAGTCCCGCTGGCGGAGCGGGAGATCCTCGGCGTAGACGACAGGATGGTCGACCAGACGGCGCATGAGCGCCTGCCGGAGTTCGGTCTCGGTCAACTCACTGTGCGCGGCCGTGTCGTCGGCCACCCGCAGCAGGTGCTCCGGCCCGTCCACTCCACTGGGCGGCACCGGGCACGCCACCATGAACGCCGCGGCTCGGTGGTCAACGTCGTAGAGGGCGTTACCGGTCCCGACGACATAGGCTTGCTCGTCGTCAGCGGTGGCGACCGCTTCCCGGGTGGGTGTCAGGACTCCGCTTTCCACCAGGTGCCGAATGGCAGCGACGAGGTCCCGTCGTTCACGAGTCACGGTCGCGTCGAACCGCCGCACCGTGGTGTGCGCGGTGGTGAGGGCAGTGACGCGGTCGGCAAGTTCGCTGATGACGGTCTGCTGACCGCAGTCCGCCAGTACGGCCAGCACCAGGCAGTAGAGAGCACACTGCCGCGGAGTGGGGGTCGACCTGTCAGGAAATCGGCCCGGGTCCTCGGGGACCTTCAGCAAGCGGACACGGTCACGCTCGACGAGCAGACGCCAGCCCAGTTCCTGGGCGAACCAGGCCCGCAGTTCCCCCTCATGCCGGCGGGCCTGATCAACCAGCCGCCCGCTCCGCCCACGACGCTGCAGGAGCGGACGTAGAATCAACGCCCGGATGACCTCGCGTCGCTCGTGCCCGTCCTGCCCAGCCCAGCCGCTCATCCGCGCGCTCTTCCCATCAGCGATATCGTCAACTCGAAGTCCTTGGTGCTCATCCATCCACCACGCAGCCCCACTGA
The DNA here is from genome assembly GCF_042732175.1 of Kitasatospora sp. NPDC059795. NCBI lineage: Bacteria > Bacillati > Actinomycetota > Actinomycetes > Kitasatosporales > Streptomycetaceae > Kitasatospora > Kitasatospora sp. NPDC059795. The sequence continues at coordinate 13,350 of NZ_JBHWID010000039.1, read as the reverse complement.
CGCGCTCGACTTCTCGGTCACCGCCGGAGCCAAGGTCACCAGCAGCCGACCGTCAGGGGTTCGGGCACGTCGAATACCCGCTCGACGCGTTGGCGCCGACATCACCAGCCCCAGACAGGACAGAAAGACGTCCGCCTCCACGGGCTCCAACTGGCCCAGCGCCGACAGACGTATCGGGCCTCGCTCCGCCAGCGACCGTTCAGCCTCGCTCACAGTCGTCTGCTCTCGCTGCTGCCGCGCGGCCAACAGGCTCTTCACCCTGCGGGGATCCTTCACCCGGGGAATCGGCCCCGACTCGGCCTGCGGCCCACGAGCCCGGAGTTCAGCTGCCACCGGAGCCGGGTCACTGTCCCACCAGCTGACCTCATCCAGCGTGTCCGTGTCGTCCTCCACAGCCCGCGGGTGCCCCAGGTGACGTGCCGGATAACTGCCAAAGGCCGTACGCCACAGCGCTGTGGCCTCACCTTCCTCGCCAGCCGGGTCGAGTCTGTCGAACCAGCCCGCCAGAGCCACCAGGTCAGCCGTACGATTGGCCCGGCGGAACCGTTGGTCATTGATGTGCCCGACAGTCAGGATGATGAAGTTGATCGCGTCCGCAGCACGGTCCATGAGCAACTGGGCCATCGGCCTCCGGTCGGCCGTCGGAACGAACCACCGGCACAGCCCCTCCCACTGCTCACCCATCCGCTCAGCCTGACGACCGACGACGAGGTCCTGGCTCACGCCCAGGACAGGAGCTGTCTCCAGCGAAGCGAGGTCGCCCAGCCGTGCCTGCAGACCGGCCTTCTCCGCACGATGGATCAGTCTCGAGATCTGCGGTGCGGTCCGGTCCAGGACCAGAGTGAATGACCGTAGGTAGCGCACCACGACGTTCTTGTAGGCGATGAACGCTTCCGGATCACGGATCTGTTCTGAAGCGAGAGATCCGTTGAGCCCTTGAATGAAGAGCTTCGCGTTCTCCGCCAGCCGTGAGAATCCGGTCGTCGTCGCCTGGAACGCACCCAGTACGGGCTCAGGGTCCGGATCACCCGACTCGAGGAGCCGGACCAGCACTGCCAGCGAGTTGAGTACCTCCGGCAGCATCGAGGACTGCAACGCGCCGACATCAGCCATGTCCTGGTCGATGGCGGTCATCTCGCGGTGCACCCGGGCACCGGCAGATGTCAGCTGGTACAGGAAGTCCTTGTCGACGAATTCCTGCGGTGTACTGATCCGCCGGGTGTTGTGGATCCGATCGACATTGCCCCAGGAGCGCAGATTGGTCAGCAGAGAGTCAACGGAGGGAAGTTGGGCCAGCAGCTCCGGCTCGACCGCCAGCACCTCCCGGACACGTTGTGCGATCTCAGCCGTGCTGAGGTGAATGCCCAGCCGGGCTTCCTCCTCCAGCAAGATGTCCAGGACCACGCGGTAGAACAGCGTCCTGTCATTGGTGAGATACTCGACGATCTTCATACGGTCGCCGAAGCGGCGTGTAGCGGTCATCGCGTCTCCTTCACCTCAGGCTGATCCGGCAGCCATGGCCGCACTGAGCCGACCACGTATGCCGGCCCGCTACCCAAGGAACCTGCGGGGATACAGGCCCTCGCCAAGTCACCCAGGCGGTCTGCGCGAACGGGATCTACGTCCCGAGACTGGGGCAAGTCCGCTTCCACCTCGTCCCTGAAGGCACTGCTGCCAGGCAGACCACTTTTCGGATCGCCGCACGCAATGCGAAGACCCTATCCAGGTGGGCGGCCGCTGGGTGGCAGAGCGGACGAGCTCCTGGATGAACAGCCTCAGCAAGCTCGGTCTACTGGCGGACACTCCTGCTGCTACGAGCAGCCCTTCCCGACGGGGAACCTGTCTCTTGCCGTGCCGGGTGCTGCTACCGGCCCGCTACGCCTACGAGGAACTGCTGCTGGACAGCACTGCCCACCTGGCCGCGGACACCTCCGCCTTCCGCCCTCACTTCAACGACCGCACCAGCAAGCACCTGGACTCGGACTGGCTCACCACCCACCCCCGGGCACGCCAGCCGCAGCCAGCACGAGGTCATCCAACCCCAGCGCCTGCGTACCGCCTACCTGATCGGCCTTCTCCAGGACTGGCCCCCGCTGCCCGTCATCCTGCGTGCTGCAGGCATCACGTCCCTGCACAGCCTGTCCCGCTACGTCGTCTCCCTGCCCGCAGTCGACGAGAACTCGCTCTCGAGCTCATGCGATGTACCCCTCGATGAGCCGACGCAAGGCCGACCCACCGCGCCCCGGCCGCGACAGCGGCAGCCCCATGAGGCCCAAGGCCGCCCCTGACGGCCGCCGTGGAGAGCGACAAACCGGGGCGTCGACAGTCGATCGTCGAGTGTTGATGCACCGACGCTTCCATGCCTGTGCCAGACCGAAGTTGACCGCGATCCGACCGGGTGTGCGTGCGGGATTGCGTGAGCACTCATCGCATATGTGGGACTCGGTGCAGGGCGTCCGCCGCCCCTGTTCTCCGCCGTCGCGCGGGGGCAAGGCACGCGAGTGTGTCCGTGGTCGTGCCGTCGCCTCCGGGTGCGCGGCCAGCCGCGGGCAGCGGTGGGTCGGTGGGTGCGGGGCGGGCGCGCCGGATGGTGTGGGCCGGCCCCGCGGGCATCCGGCCCGCATGCCGCACGGTGCCCGTCGTGCGACGGGCGATGCCGGGCACCGGATCGGGAGTGTGCGCTGAACGGCCGGCCTGCGGAAGCAGCCCGCATGGCGAGTGGCCCGTAAGCCGGTCCATTTGTGAGGATGTGCCTCAGCAGCGCCGCGGCCGGCGGAGGCGCTCCGGCCGCGAACGGCGCGTGCCCGCAGCGGCGAGAAGGGCAGCGTGAGAAGCAGGTGACGGTCCAAGCGGCAGGTATGTGGAGGATCAGGCGCCACGTTGCTGTGGTGACCATGAACGCGGGGCACGACGTCGTGCTCCTGCACGATCCCGCGGCGCACAGGGACAGTTGGGCGCTGCCCGACGCGCGAGTGGGCCATGGCCAGTCGTGGCGCGCGTCGGGTGAACGGCTGATCCGCTCACAGGTGCTCTGCCCGACGATCCGCTGGGCAAAGGTGTTCGGGCGCACACCTCCCCGCAGGCTTGACGGGCACGCCACGGCGACCTGGGACATGGCACTGGTCCTTCTGGCGCACGTGGGCGACGCGCGGCTGCGTTGCGGCGAACGCGGCATCGCGACGCGGCAGTGGGTCCCGTACCGCGACGCTGCCCGGTCCGTCGACGACAGCGCGCTGCCCGACGTGGGCCTGCTGATCGAGGGGTATGTCGACGGCAGGATCCCGGACGGCCCGATTGCCCTCAAGCCGGAGGCCGGCCAGTGACCGGCCCGGCCAGGACGCGGCGGCACCAACCATGCGGCGCTCAGACAAAGGCCAGGGCGAGAACCCACAACAGTCCCACCACCCCGCAGGCGATCGGACGCGAGGTGGCGTCGGAGCCCAGCCAGACCATTGCGAACGTCGCACTGCCGTGAGCCGTCCAGGCGAGCCGCCGGCTCCAGGCCCCCCGCAACAGACCGGTGAACACGATCACCGCCGCAGCCGCCCACCACACGACCTGCAACACCGAGGCGCTCGCGGGGACACCCTGGCTGCGGGCCGTGATGAAGCGGTCGACCGGATCGGACACCGTGGCCAGCAGCGGACCCACCGAGCCTTCGGCGACCACCCAGACGCTCTGCGCGAGGTACGCCGCGGTCATGCTGGAGACCGCCTGCCAGAGCAGTGCCGCAAGGACCGCGCCCACGGCGAAGGCGGCCCACGGGTGTTGGCGGGCCGCCCAGGAGATCTCGAAGTGCACATTCCGGGACCACCTCCAGCGGTAGCGCAGGTTGTACCGCAGCTCACGAAGCGGCCTGCGGCGGGCCGAAGCGCCGCCGAGCGAGAAGGAGTAGTGGTGGCTGTGCTGATGCTGCGGGACCTGCTCCTCGGTCGTCTGCCCGCCGTCGGCGGGAGCCGAGGGGCCGGGAACCGTGATCACGATCGGCGGCACCACCTGGCCCACCGTCGCCTCGGCTGCCCCGTCTTCGCCCACCCGCGCCGCGAACAGCTCGTTGACCTCCGCACCGAGCGCCGGCAGATGGACCACGTTGTAGGGGGAGTTCAGCAGGTCGCCCTTCTGTGCGTAGTACTCGATGTACTCCCGCTCGACGTCAAGCAGGTCCTCGACCCTGGCACGCCGGACCTCGTCGATGGCCGGAGTGAGCCCGTGAGCCATGAGCAGCATCAACCACAGGCGCATGGCGTCGTTCGTCGGCTGCTTGATGTGGCCGGCGAGCCGCACCTGCAGGCTCTTCTCGGTCTGCCCCACGTAGCGCACACGGCCGTCCCGCGGGTCGGTCAGGGTGTACACCGACCCGAAAGCGGGCCGCTCAGCCGCGTTGCGCTGGGAGGGGATGCGGCTACGGGTGGGCACAGACGGCCCTCCTTCCACGTCACGTCCCGCCGCCGGACGGCGGCGGATACGCAAAGTGCTGTTGTAGCAGCAAGCTGTGACAGTCCGTCGGTTGTGAACGTCGCTGAGCGGCCAGCTGAGGGCGCAGTGCACCGGCGGCCTGCCTCAGGGGTGCGGCGGCCCGCTGGTGCGAGGTCCGGCGGCCGACTGGCCGACTGGCCGGCTGTCCGACTGCCGTCCGACGGCGCCGGGCCCGTCCTCGGTGGCGGCAACGCGATGCCCGGAACGCGAGGCCAGCTGGAGTGCCACAGGTCTCGCGCTATGTCTGGCCCGGACGGCGGGAAAGCTGCTCTGCCGACCGGCGCGTGAGGCTTCCAGCCGCGCAGTGGCCCCGGCGGGGGCTCCTCCGGCACCCGCCCCCGCCGGATCGCCCGGGTGGTTCAGGTCGAGCGCGGGGCGATGGGCCGGGCTCGGTCGAGAAGTTCGCGGACGTGCGGGTTGCGGCGGTGCGGCAAGGTCGCCGAGAGCATCGTGCGGAAGCGATCGTCGGCCCGGCCGGACTGGACGTGTGGGAAGTCGTCCAAGGCAAGGTTCCAGCTCTGGACTGCCTCCTCCAGCCGCCCGGCTGCGAGCTGCCACTCAGCGAGCATGGCTCGGTGTCGGACCCGGGCCCGGCGGTAGATCGCGGGCCGGACCTTCTCGGAGTGCTGGAGTGCGCGGATCGCACCTTCGCGGTTGCCGAGCTCGTAGGCGACCTGGGCGACGTGGTACGAGAGCGAGGAGGGGTCGTAGGAGCCGTGGGCCTTGGCCTTGGACTCGGCCTGCTCCATGGCGACTTCGGCGGAGTGGAGCATGGCGAGCGCGCCGGAGCGATCGCCGGTCTGAGCGAGGGAGTGGGCCTGCTGGCCGGCGAGGAACGCTCGCATGCGGGGTCCGGCTTCGGGTGAGGCGACGGAGGCGGCGTCCGCGTACCGCAACGCGGCCTGCCCGTGGCCGAGTTCGACGGCCTGAACGCTCATACCCCGCAGGGTCGTGCAGTAGGTGAGGTGGTCGCCGGCCGCGAGCGCCAGCTCCAGGGCCTTGGTGTAGTAGCTCTGGCCGAGCAGGTCCAGGCGCTCGTCCACCGCCATGTAGCCGGTCAGGTACAGGTGGTCGGCCGCAGCCGAGAGCATCGCCTTGCGGACCTGGTCGGTGGCGGTGGCCTTGAGGTAGGGGGCGATGTTGTTGACCATAAACGCGGCCGCCATCGGGCGGGCGGCCCGGCCACCGAACTGGTCGTCGAGCTCGCTGATCTTCTCCGTCATGGCGATGACGGACTCCACCTCGGCCATGCCGATGCGGGTGTGCGGGTCGGCCTTCAGCTTCTCGAACCGCCCGATGTGGTCCGGCCAGCCGGGGACGGTGAGGGCGACCGAGTACAGGCCCGCCCCGAGCACACCCCTGCGCGATGGGTCCATGTCCATGCTCCCGAGGTCGATCAGTCCCGCCACCGTATCCGGGGATGCGGGCTGCACGTCGGGCTGATCGGCGAACCCGGCCTCGAACGCCGTCACCGGCCGCCCGATCCGCCGGGTCAGGGCCTCCAGCACCACATTCTGATACTTCGTCATGGGCCGGGTACCGGCCAGCCAGTGCGAGACGGCGGACTCGTCGTACCGCAGCTTGAACCTCGCTTCGGTGCCTGCGCGGTTGACCGCGCGGGCGAACTCGCCGTTGCTCGACCACCGACACTCGGCGACCAGTGCTGCCAGCTTGCCGTTGGGTGTCCGTTCGCGTGCCACCAGTGCCCCCCGGCCGCAGGTTTCAAGGGTTTCAGACGCTCGGCACGTTCCTACCGTGTTCACGCCCAGCGCACACCTGTTGACTCGTAGTCAGGTCAGCCTAGGGGTCCTCCCTAGCAGGCCGGTCCCCGGCCGCCAGCTTCTCGGCGTGCGGTCCGCTGATCCCCCGTCCAGCGCCGAAGGGTTCCTCACTATGCCCGTGCACGCTGCCTCCACTGCTCTGATCCGTGATCCGTCCTCTGTGCCGAAGGCCCGGCGCTGGGTCCGGTCCCAGGTCACTGGCTGGGGTGTCCGGCTGGACGACACCGCCCGGGACGCGATCGACCTGGTCACCTCCGAGTTGGCCACCAACGCGGTCCGGCACACCGTCGGCGCGATGATCACCCTCGGCGTGTACGTCCACCCCCATCTGCGGCGGCTGGTGGTCGAGGTCTACGACGGCTCCGCCGCCCTGCCCCGGCCCCGCTCAGTCGGCCCCGACGACGCGTCCGGACGCGGCATGTTCCTGGTCGAGCACCTGGCCGCCGCCCACGGAACCGAGCTGACCGAGCGGGGCAAGAAGGTCTGGGCCGAGCTGGAGCTGCCCGAGCAGCCGTTGACCCGCCGTCAGCTCCTGGCCCACCCCCGGCGGGCGGCCCGCGCGGTGGCCCGCAGCCTCGGCGGCCGTCGCCGCCCTCCGATACACCCCGCCGCACTCGCCCCCGCGAGCTGAACCACCCCAGACTTCCCGCCCCGGCGTGTCCCTGGGCGGGACAGCCGGCGCCCCACCCGGGGTTCCGGGCAGCACGCTCCCGTTTCGCAGAGAGGACGAGCCCATGAACGACCTCACCAACACCATGGCCACCAGCGACGAGGACGACGTCGCGCTGATCGAGATCGGCGACGCGGCCACCCTCACCGAAGGCCAGGGCCAGGGCAGCAGCGAGGACAAGCGCCGCGCCTACAACAGCTGACTCAGCGGGGGTGTGGCCCGGCCTCTGGCTGGGCCACACCCCCTGTCCAGCCCCCACCCGGGAGGAATCCGTGATCTTCGGAGGGTTCAGCACCACCTCCACTACGCACCCGCTGCCCGTCGGGGCGGCCCCGCTCGCGGCCGGTTCGATGGCCTGGCGGCTCGGCGACGGCCCCGCCACCGTGCGGGCAGCGGCAGGCGGGCACCGCCGCGTCCTGGTCCTCGGCCCGTGCGGGGCAGGCGAGTTCGAGCTGTCCCTGCTGGCCGACACCGCGCCGCCCGCCGATGTCACCTGGCGCTGGCCCGGTGCCTACTCCGTGATCGAGGAGACGGTCACCGCCGTGGTGGTGCACACCGACCCGGCCGCCGCCCGGCCGGTCTACGCCACCGCGTGGGACGGCGGCTGGGCCTGGTCCACCTCCGCCCGGCTGCTGGCCTCCCTGACCGGGGCGGGCATCGACACTGAGCGGCTGGCCTGCGCGGTGTTCGCACCGTCGGTGCCCGCGCTGGCCATGGGCCGTACCTTCTTCGACGGGGTGCTCCAACTGGCACCCGGCTCCCGCGTCGAACTTCCCTCTGACGGCGGTGACTTGCGGATCACCACCACGTGGCGGCCTGACCCGGTGCCCGGCCGGCTGCCCGACATCCAGCTCCACGACGCGCTGGCCGCATCGGTCAGCTTGCGGGCCACCGCCCCGGGCCTGTCTGCCGACCTGTCCGGCGGCCTGGACTCCACCAGCGTCACCGTGATGGCCGCCACCGCCCTGCCCGCCGGCCAGCGGCTCAACGCGGTCACCGTCCACCCCGAGGGCGACCCCGGCGGAGCCGACCTGCACCACGCCCGGTTGGCCGCCGCCCGGCACCCCCACCGGATCGCCCACCACTTGCTGCCGCTGACCGATCGTCACCTGCCCTACAGCCGGATCGCCGACATCGCCGTGACCGACGAACCGGCGCCCTCGACCCTCACCCACGCCCGTCTCACTGGCCAGTTGGAGTGGATGCGCGACGAGCTGGGCACCCGCACCCACCTGACCGGCGACGGCGGCGACAGCGTCCTGTTCCAGCCTCCGATCCACCTCGCCGACCTGATCCGCCACTGCCACCTGCGGCGGGCGGTCTCCGAGGCGCTGGGCTGGGCCCGCCTGCGGCACACCCCGGTCGGCCCGTTGCTGCGAGACGCCGCCCGCACTGCCCGCACCAGCCGTCGCCGGGCCCTCGCCGACCTGGCCCGGGTGGTCGGGGCGGCGAGGCGGGACGACCACGGGAAGGTGGCCTGGTTCCCTCTGCTGCCCTTCCCCGGCTGGGCCGAGCCGGACGCCCGTCGCCTGCTGGCCGGAGCCGTCCGCCGGGCTGGTGCCGAACCCGATCCGCTGCCCGGCCTGGACTTCGCGGTGCGGGCCGGGGCGGACGAGATCCGCGAGGTGGCCCGCACCGCCGCCGCCGACGTCCAGCTCGCCGCCGCCTACGGCGTTGAGCTGCACAACCCGTTCCTCGACCCACTGGTGGTGAACGCGGTACTGACCACGCCGCTTGAGCGGCGACCTCCCCTGCACGCCTACAAGCCGCACCTGGCCCGCGCGATGTCCGGCCTGCTGCCCCCGGAGACGGCCGCCCGCACCACTAAGGGCAGCTTCGACGCCGACCACTACACCGGCCTGCGGACCAACCTGGCCGCCCTGTCGGCCCTCGCCGATGGCTACCTCGCCGCCCTCGGTCTCCTGCACCCGGGCCGCCTCCGCCAGCACCTGGCCCGGGCCGCCGCCGGCCTGCCGATGCCGCTCGCCACCCTGGAGCAGGCCCTGACCGCCGAAGCGTGGCTCACCGCCCACCAGCGCCACCCCGCACCTGCCTGGACCACCGCACCGGGAGGGAACGAACTCCGTGTCTGACCTCGACCTCCTCGCCCCGCCTGCCCACGTCCGCGCCGCCGACTTCGGGCATGTCCTGGTCCTCATCGACTACCGCACCGGCCACGTCCAGGGCCTGCTGCCCGCCGCTGCCACCCGCTTCCGCGCCGCCGCCCGCACCGGCACTGCCCATCCCCTGGCCGGTCCCCTCGCCGACCAGCTGCTGGCCGCCGGGCTCCTCACCCCCGCCTCGGCGTCGGGGCCTTGGCCGGTCATCACCGCCACCACCCGGGCCGCGAGCTGGGGCAGCACCGAGCACCCCGCCGGAACTGTCCGGCCCGCCCCTGTCCCCACTGGCAGCCTGCTCGCCGCCGGAGGAGCCTTGGCGGAGGTCGCCGCCGTCAAGGCGGCAGGCGAGCATGGCACCTCGATGCTCCGCGTCGTGCGCGCCGTCGAGTGGGCCGCGTCAACCTGCCGCCGCCCGGCTACCCCCGATCAGGCGAAGGCGGCGGTCCTCGCGGTCCGGGCAGCCGGCTGGTACTCACCGGCCCGCACCGCCTGCCTGGAGGAGTCCGCCGCCACCGTGCTGCTGCTGGCCGCCCGCCGCCTCGCCGTCACCTGGTGCCACGGCATCGCCGCGGACCCCGTGCGGCTGCACGCCTGGGTGCAGACTGAGGACGGCACCCCGGTGGCCGAACCGCCCTCCACCTTCGCCTACACGCCCGTCCTCACCCTCGGAGCCCGCCATCACCGCCAGTCCTGAGTCGATCATCTGGGTCCGCGACGAGACCTGCGGCCTCGGCCCCTACCGCGCCGACCTCGTGGAGACCTACTGGCGGTGGGAGCAGGACCCCACCCTGCTGGTGGGCTACGGTCGCCAGCAGCCCGAGTCGCTGGAGGCCCGCACCGAGGGCATCGCCCACCAGCTCCGCGGCGACAACATCCGCTTCACCGTCTACGACCTCACCGGCGAGGCGCCGGTGCCCGTCGGGGTCACCACCCTGCTGCCCGACACGGCCGTCCGCACCGCCGAGTACGTCGTGATGCTCGCCCCCGAGGCCCGCGGCAAGGGCCTGGGCACCGCCGCCACCCGCCTGACCTTGGACTACGCTTTCCACATCACCAACCTGCGGATGGTCTGGCTCAAGGTCCTCGCCCCCAACAAGGCAGGCGTCCGCGCCTACGAGAAGGCCGGCTTCAAGGCCGCCGGAACCCTTCGCGAGGCTGGCTACTGGCTCGGCCAGGTCTGCGACGAACTGATCATGGACGCCCTCGCCTCCGAATTCACCGGCTTCTCGGCGGTCGTCACGCTCGTGGAGTGACGACGAAGTCCGTGAGCTTCCGAACCCCCGTCATCTGTCCACTCCTTTGAGTGGACAGATGACGGGGACCTCGGCTTGACATCGCAAGCCACACCTGACGGTCAGTCAGCCAACTGCCCACCGCAGGATCGTCCTGCACGGGTGGACAGGCCCCCGGCCGTCACAGACTTCCTGTCGGGCCGCGATTGCGCGCCCTGCCATGCACGGGCAGCGGGCCCGCGTACGCGGCCGGTCGCGAGGACGGCATCCGCGAGGCGATCGAAGGAGGCTGCCACCCGATGTCCACGCTGTGGTGAGGCTGCTGCCCGGGGCCGGGTCGTCCAGGCCGCGTACTGCCGAGGGCGCGAGGGCCATCACCTTCGGCGGTCCCGTGGCGGGGACGGTGCCGCTCGCCCGCCGGACACCGCGAGGAAATCGGTTCGCGGACCTGGCGCAGGCGGTGGTTCCCTGGGCTGGTAGGACGCCGCCGCGCTCGGCATCCGCCTCTGGTCGCCTACCCACGCACTGGAGCAGGCCCGCGGGGCCCTCGCCGCCCGGCGCAGGCTTCACGCGCTCGAACCGGAGCGCGGCCCTCTGCCCGACTACCCCGTACTGACCAGCAGCTGACCCCCAGTCCTTGGTGAAGGAGCCGGCCACGACCACGTGAACGCCCGGGTGGGGGCGGCAGCCGCCGCCCCCACCCGGGCGTTCACCATCCACTACTGCTGGTTCTCTCCGAAGAAGTAGCGCCACACGGCCGCCAGTCCGCTGACGGACCGGTGGATCAGGCCTGTGCCTTCCTCGCTCCCCACCACCGCCTTCGCGGCGGCCTGAGCTGCCCCCTGAGTGGCTCCCACGAGCGCGGCCTGCGTGACCGGGTCGCTCTGAGGCGCGGCAGGTCGGGCGGCCGGCGCGGAGATCACCGGATCGGTCGGCTGGGCTTCGGCCGGGGGAGGGGTCTGGGTCTCACGCTGGTTCTGGTTGGACATGATGGAGCGAACCTCCTGTGCTGTGCGCACGGAGGGCAGTGGGTGGGCCTGGAATCGCGCTCCCGCAAGGGCGCCGACCACGGCCCGCTGCCCCACGACGGTGTACACGTCGCGGGACAGCAGGTCACGCTGTCTGCAGGCAGGTGGCGGGGAGCGGACCGAGCCGCGCGAAGGCAGCCTCGATCGTGTTGCGCCGAAGAGCGCCGGGAGCGAACACCAGCTCGTAGGTCAGCGTCATGACGGCAACGGCGAAGACCTCGAACAGAAGGGCGGAAGGTGTGGTTCGGCGGCCGTGAGCCGGGATCCATGCCCTCCCACGATGCCGGGAGCGCTGCTTGGCTCTCCTGCTGGTCTTCCTCTGGTCCCCCATGGATGCCATTGTGATCGGCCCGGCCCCGGGCTCCAAACCGGCAGGCCAGGGGCCGGGCCATACCGCCGAGCTCGGGGCGCGCGGCCCTGTAGGCGGCCTCGCGCCCCGAGCTCTCGGCACACCGGGCATTCCTGCGTGGGCGTCAGGTCGGCCCGTGCTCAGCAGCTCTGACGGAGAGTCAGGAGATCCAACGGTGTCAGCCCCGGTGCCCGGGCCGTTTCAGCGGTCGAGGGGTGAGGTCGAGGAGCGCGTTCTCGACGACCTTCGGCAGCGCCGGGCGGATCCAGTACTGGCGGTGGCGAGGTTGGTGGCGTCGGTGCCGAGGGCCATGGCCTGGATGAGGGGAGAGGGCGTGCGGCCCATGGTCGGCCGGCGGGCTGCTGGCCTGGATGGAGTGCGGCGAAGCTTGCGCGCGGGTCGTCGGTGGAGCCGTCGCAGGGTGGCGGTTTGGGCGCATCCGAGCCCGATGTTCGGAGACGGTGTGTGGGACGCAAGAGGATCAGGCCCGCACCGGTGTGGGTAGGGCTCTCAAAAGAACCGCACGGCCGCCGGACAGGTCCCGCGCCCCGCGGTGGAGGGCAGATTTCTCTGTACCCAAGTTTAGGGCAGAGGATGAGCCGGGTATGCGGCGCGATTGACGAGAAATCCCCCTGGTCGGAGCAGCTATGCCACCGGCGGCGCGACCGGCGTGTGCGCCCTTTGATGTCTTCTCTTCTGTGCCGTGATGCACTTCTTAACGAGGCGAGTATCCGATCGTCTCACTTATTCCGAGCGTGCCATCAATGCGGCACCCGTGGGATATGGTGCAGCCGAGACCGATGCGGCCTTCAGGGTTGCTGTGCGCACCTAATGCGGGTCATTTCTGGTATGACGGATGGGAGGTAGTGCAGTGAACGAAAGTTCGACCTTCGAATGGGGAGCCTTTGGCGAATTCCCCGAGGGGGCGTACGGAGCCGTCGGCGAGTTCCCCAAGGGGGCGTACGGAGCCGTCGGCGAGTTCCCCAAGGGGGCGTACGTCAAGTCCGTTGTGAGCATCGAAGCGGTGCGCAGGGCGATTGGGAGCCTGCGGATCGAGCTCGGGATGCTCGAGGCGCTGGAGCGTGTCCTTGCGGGGGGCCCGGCCCGCCTTCCGGCGCAGGGCCAGCACCGTGACGAGGAACCCGTGTCGGACGCCGATCCGGAAGGCGTGAGCAGCGAGGGCGTTCAGGCCAAGTCCTTGACGGGCGCCCAGTCGGGCCAGCGGCCCCAGCATTCCCCACCGCGGTCCGGAAGCATGCGCGACGCCATGCTGAACCTCCTCTTCAGCGACGGGAAAGCACGCTCGGTGCGCGAGATTGCGGACATCATCCGGCCCGGTGCCGGCCAGACGACCCGTTCCTCGATCCGCAAGACGCTCGACCGGATGAGGAAGCTGGGAGAGGTGGAGCTGATCGAATCGGGAATCTACCGGGCCGTCATGCCCACGGTGGACGCTCAGCAGCCAGAGGAGGCGCCTCAGGCCGAAGCGGCCTGACCATAAGCGGGGCCCCTCCCGATTAGCCCTCGGGAGGGAACCCCCTAACACACGTCAAGGAATCCGAATCCCCGTCAGGGAGACAGACCCGCCGTGCGCTGCAACTATTGACCCGAAACGGTAAGGTTCGTCGCTCGTTGATCCTGGCGTGACGGATCTGGTGGGGGACACGCGACGGCTGTCGCCGAAGGCTCAGGAA
>NZ_JBHWID010000038.1:0-18078 GCF_042732175.1 Kitasatospora sp. NPDC059795 | reverse complement strand
GGGTCATCCGCGCCTTGATGCGGGTGCCCCAGCTCTTGATGTACTTCCGGTGCGCCGGGATCTCGGTGACCAACACGGTGAAGCCTGCGGCCACCAGGTCCTCGCGCACCTTCCACGTCCACTTCGTGTCGTTCGGGTCGACCCGGTTCAACGACACGACCGCCGGCAGCGCGCGACCGGTCTCCTGGCGGGCCCGCTCCAGGAACCGCGCAGTGTCGAGCGTGCGCGGCAGCTCGTAGCTGCTCGTGCTCGCCGGGACGACGACGACGTCGGCGACCCTGAGCACCGACATCACGATGTCGGCGTGGTCCTCGGCCTGCGGGCAGTCGACCACCGCGTCGTGGCCGGCGGGCACCAGCTCGGGAATCAGGATGTCGGCCTGCGGCCGGGCACAGGGATGGACCTGGAACGGGAAGGCCGCCATCTGGTCCCAGTCGGCCCAGCCCCGCGAGCGGTCGGCGTCCACGCCGACCACCGGGGGCGTTTCGTGGCGCTCGTGCATCGCCGAGGCCAGCCAGCCACTGGTGGTGGTCTTCCCCGTGCCCGGCTTGAAGTTCACGGAGGCAATCAGCATGAGCGACACGCTAGCCCCGGCCCGCCGAACCCCCGCAGGGCAACGCCGCACGCTGGTACCGTTCGAGTGCAATCAGCATGAACGGCCCCCGGGTGACTCCCGGGGGCCGTTCGCGTTCCCCACCAGCCGTGCCGCCCGTGCCGGGCGTGCCGGACTCTGTGCCGCCGAACCGTGCCGGTTGGCGGGCAATCTAGCAAGATTGCCCGCCAATCGACACGCCCCCTCACTTCCACCGCTCAGCCTGCTTCTCGACACCGACCGCCGGACCCCTTTCCCCAGCCACTTGCCGGCCCGCCAGCCCACACAGCACACCAGCAACAGACCCAGCATCAGCTCACATCAACTCAACCTACATAACCGACAAGCCGACCAAACCGACCAAACCGACCCAGCAGACCACCGACACACCGACAGCCAAAGACCCGTCACCAAAACCACTACAGCACTCCAGGTATCTTCGATACGTGATCAAGGTCCGCGCGGGCGGACGAGGGCGGACAAGGGGGTGGGCCGGACATGGGGTGGGTGACGCCGATCCGGGCCCCCGAGCAGGTCGACTACCGGTTGTCCCGCGACTGCGGGTGCGACGTCGAGCACGACGCCCAGGTCGAGTACCGGCTCGCCTCCGAGCGCGACCTGCGGTGGATCGGCAGCGGCCTCGGGGAGCTCGGGCTGACCGCCGGCGGGCCGGTCGACCCCGACGCCGCCCGGGCCCTGATGGACGGTCGGGACTGGCGCACCGGCGAGCAGCTGGTGAAGCGCAAGCAGGTCCTCGACCCCCGAGGGAAGGTGCCCGCCCGGGTGGTGGTGGACGCCGTCGCCGCGCTCGCCGCCGCGGACGGCATCACGGCGGCCGAGTACCTCGGTGACGACCGGCTTGCCGACCGCCTGGCCCGTGCCGAGCGAGGCCTGCGCCGCGAGGGGGAGCGGCACGTTCTGCCGCTCGCCGACGCCGAGCGCATCGCCGCCGCGGCCGGCCTCGACGTCGAGGCGCTGTACGGCGCCGACGTCGTCGCCGAGGCCCGCCCGTTCGCGGGTCGGCACGTCGACGTCGGCCTGCGCGGCGTCGACCTGGTCCTCGACCTGCCGAAGTCGATTTCGACGGCGTGGGCGCTGGCGGGGGACGAGCTGGCGGCCTCGATCGAGGACGACTGGCTGGCCTCGGTCGGCGACGCCGTCGCGGCGCTGGAGGAGTGGACGGCGTACGGGATGGCCGGCCACCACGGGTCCGGACAGCGCGCCGAACGCGTCGACACCAGCGGGTTCCTCGGGTGGACCACCCTGCACCGCAGCGCGCGGCCGGTGGACGGCGCGGTGGGCGACCCGCATCTGCACGTCCACGTGAACCTGGCGCACATGGCCAAGTGCGCGGACGGGAAGTGGCGCACCATCGCGGCCGGCGCGGAGGACCTGCTGCGGCACGCCCACCTGATCAACGAGATCGCCGAGGCCCGCCTACGCCAGCGGCTGATCGAGCGGCACGGCGCCCGGTTCGAGCGCTCCGCCACCACCGGCGCGTGGGAGCTCGTGGGCGTGCCCGAGCAGCTGCGCGACGCGTTCTCCCGGCGGCATCAGCAGGTCGTCACTGCGGCCGGTCAGGGCGCGACCCGCGACCAGCAGAAGGCCGCCGCGCGCCGCACCGCCGAGGCCAAGCACGACGGCCAGGATGCCGAGCGCACCAGCTGGCGGGCCCGCGCGGTCGCCACGGTCGCCGGCGACCTCACCGGCCTGACCGACGACGACCGCCAGGCCGTACTCGACGACGCCGGCCGCGCGGTCGACGCGATGGTGCGTGCCACGCTGCCCGGCCCGGACGGGTCGGAGCCGACCTCCCACGACCACCCCCGCGGCCCTGTGCTGCCCAGCCCGGAGCGGATCGCCTCCCAGATTTGGGACGACCCGGAGCACGGCCTGGTGGCGACCGCGAAGGTCGTCGGCCACACCCACGTCATGTCCGCCGTGGTCCAGGCGCTGCCGTACCTGGAGTCGGTGGACCAGCTCACCGAGCTCGTCGACCAGGTGCTCGCCGTCGACGGCCACGCCGTCCGGCTCACCGACTCCAACCGGCACCACCAGGTCCACCGCGGGCGCTACACCCACACCAGCGTGGTCGCGGCCGAGGCCACGATCATCTCCACCGCCGCCACCGGCTACGGCCGGGGGCTCGCGCAGCTCACCGCCGAGGCCGCCGAGCTGACGATCGCCACCACCGAGGTGGCGAAGTCCGGCGCCGAGCAGTTCCGGTTCTCCGAGCAGCAGCGCGCGGTGATCCTGCGGCTGCTGACCGCCGGTCACGGAGCCGAGGCCGTGATCGGCGTGGCCGGGGCGGGCAAGACGACGCTCATGCAGGCCGCCCGCTCGGGCTGGGAGGCCGCCGGCCTTTCCGTGGTCGGCGCGTCCACCGCCGCCGTCGCCGCCGCGAACTTGGCGGCCGAGGCCGGGATCGACTCCCGCACCATCGCCGCCTGGACCCGCGACATCACCGGCGGCCGCGGCCTGGACGGGGTCGGCGTGCTGGTCATCGACGAGGCCGCGATGGTGGACGACCGGGCGCTGGCCGCGCTGCTGCGGCACGCCTCCACCACCGGCACCAAGGTCGTCGCGGTCGGCGACCCTCAGCAGCTGCGGGCGGTCGGCGTCGGCGGCGGTTTCCAGCGGGTCCACCAGATCGTCGACGGCCTGGTCCTCGACGAGAACCGGCGCCAGGTCGACCCGGTCGAGCGGGCCGTGCTGGAGACGTGGCGGGCCGGCGGGCGTACCGGCGCGCTGGCGATGCTGGCCGAGCACGGGCACGTCCACGCGGTCGACACGGTCGACGAGGCCCATGCCTCCATGCTCGCCTCCTGGGACACGGCCCGCAGCCGGTGGGCGGGCGACCCGCACGGCCAGGTCGCCGACCTGCTGCTGCTGGCCGCCCGCCGCGCCGACGTCGCCGAGCTCAACGCCGGGGCCCGCGCGCTGCGGGTCGAGGCCGGCGAACTCGACGGCGGCCGCGCCTTCCGCGCCCCGGACGGCAGCCGGATCGAGTTCGCGGCCGGCGACCTGGTCCACGTCCGCCGCAACGACTACCGGTCGCGGCGCGGCGACGAGCCGGACGTGCTGAACGGCTTCCGCGGCGTCGCCCTGGAGGTCAACGGGCGGCGCGGCGTGCTGGTCGAGTGGCGGCGCCCGGACGGCACCGGCGGGCACCGCACCGAGTCGGCGTGGATGAGCCCGCGCGACGTCGCCGAGGGCCGCCTCACCCACGGCTACGCGATGACGATCGGCTCCGCGCAGGGCCTGACCAGCGACGTCACCATCGCCTCCGGCCGGGGCGCCGACGCCCACAGCCTCTACCCCGCGCTGTCCCGCGCCCGCCAGGAGACCCACCTGTTCCTGCCCGTGGCCGAGCTGGAGGACGACGTCACCCGGATCACCCTGGGCGATCCGCGCACCACCGCCGAGCGCCTCAACCGGGCGGTCGCCGCCTACGGCCGCCAGCTCCAGCACGACGCCGACGACGTCATGGTCGTCGACGAGATCGCCGCCCAGCGGGGTGTGCCGGACACCGTGCCGGATGCCGTGCCGGTCGCGGACCGGCCCGTGCCGGTCGCCGACGAGCACCAGGCCGTGCCCGGCGACGTCCCGGCGCAGCGTCAGGAGCCGTCGGCGGCCGAGCTTCCGGCCGGGTTCCGCACCGGCCGCGTGCTGCCCGTCGAGCCGCCCTCCCCTCCGGTGCCGCGCTGGCGCGAGCGCCCGCACGGCGACGTCGCCACGGCCTCGCTGCTACCGCGCGCCGAGCAGGCCGACCAGGAGGCCGACCTCGCCCGCGACCGGGCCCGCCAGTTCGACGCCCGGGCCGACCGCCTCGGCGCGCAGCTGGGCACCGATCAGGCACCGGGGCGTCGGACCGTCGCCGAGATCGGCGCGCGCCTGGACACCGCCGAGCAGCTGCTCGGCCGGGCCGACGCCGCCGAGCTCGCCGCCGACGCCATCGACGCCCGCACCGCGCAGATGTACGCGGCGAACCGCGAGGACATGCAGGCCGAACGCCGGATCCGCGACCGCGCCGCCCTCAAGCGCTCCGCCGTCCTCTTCCAGCGCGGGGGGATGCTGGAGGCTGCCGACGCCCTGCGCCAGCGCATCGACGACCGGACCGCCCGCATCGAGCCGCTGCGGCAGCAGGCCGCCGAACTGCGCGGCCAGGGATCGGAGCTGCGGCAGCAGGCCAGCGCCGAGCTGGGCGCCGCGGGCGCCACCGGCCGCGGCGACGCGCAGCACCGGATCTCCGAGCGGCGGGCCGCGCTGCCCGCCCTGATCGAGCGCCTGGACCGCCTCGACCTGAAGGAGTACCAGCGGCTGGTGACCGAGGCCGGCAACCAGCGCCGCACCGCGGACCAGCTCGACACCCGCGCGGCCGGCCTGCGCGACGAAGCGACCGTGCGCGGGCAACTGCCCTCCGGGCGACGGGTGACCGAGGAGACCGAGCGCGCGGCCGCCGCCGTCCGGGCTCAGCAGCGCCGGGCCGCCGAGCAGGCCCGCGCGGAGGCTCAGCGGCAGCGGTACGAGTACCGGTACGAGCCGCCCACCCAGGGCCGGTCCGGGCCCAGCCTCGGGCGCTGACCAGCACCGACACAGCCATGCCGGACGACCGGCACACCACCCGGCACACCCGGCGCACCGCACGAAAGGACCCTGCCGCCACGGCGGGCAATCTTGCAAGATTGCCCGCCGTTCGCGCCGTCCGAGCTCGAAGAGCCCGGGTGGCGATCGGTCAGGCGGGGTCGGTCTTCAACTGGTCGATCAGGTCACGGATTTGGTCGGCCCGGGCTGTGAGCCTTTCGGCGTCGAAGCGGGACCGGCTGGCCATGGTGGTCCAGAACGTGGCGTCCTTCTCGGCCTTCTCCGCGGCTTCGGTCTTGTCGGCGGCCTCAGCGAACTCCTGCTCGGCCTTCGCCATGGCGGCGCGCCGCTCGGCGAGTTTGGCGTCCTGGAGGGCCTCGACTGCGGCACGGCGCAGCCGGGTGTGCTCGCTGCGGGCCCGCTCGGGAGCCGCCTCCAGGGCGCGGTCGAGCGCGGCCCGGATCAGGTCGCCGGTGGTGACCACCTGCCGTCGCAGCTCGGCCCGCCGGGTGAGCTCGTCGGCATCCGGGGTCGAGGTGAGGGCTGCGAGCATCCCGGAGATCTCGGTCACCCCGCCGAACTCCCGCACAGACTCCCGCAGGATCACCTCGGGCCCGTCCCCCCATTTGTCGGCCCACTCCTGGAGCTGCTGCTCGATCTCAGCGTTGTGCCAGTAGCAGGCCCGCTGGAGCTGCCCTCCCACCTCGACCGGCAGCCTCAGTCCGAGGCGGCCGAGGAACTTGGTCTCGCCCTCGTCGTGCTGGCCGTCGTAGCGGCCCGGGTCGGTGCCCCACCGTCGGCCGGCACCCACCCCACCCCGTGGGATCGGCGGCCACTCACGGTCCCAACCCCTGGCCGCGAGCTCGGCCTTGACCCCGGGCACGAGCAGCCAGTCCCGGCTGCCTGCGAGGTGGCCCGCCTCCCGCTCCGCGGCCAGCGCCTCGCGCGTCGCGCGCCGGGCCTGCGCCAACTTCCCTCCCCGCAGCCCGGCATGGCCCTCCCGCTGTTCGGCGAGCCACGCCCGTTCCTGATCCGCTGCCACCGCGGCCACCAGGTCGAGCAGCCGCAGCCGCTCCTCCCGCACCGCCACCGTGTACTGCACCGTCGGTCCCATGCGGGCAATCTAGCAAGATTGCCCGTCATTTGGCGCTCACTGCCCCGGACCGGAAGTCCGGCGGGCGGGGTCCGTCCGCCGGACGCGGGTGATGCTGGTGGCGGGTCAGTTCGCTGGCGGTGTCCGGTCGGCGGCCTGTGCCGGGTCGGCGGGGCGTGCCGGTTCGACCGGCACGGGCGGCACGGCCTGTGCCGGAGACATGGTGAGCGGGCGGTGTCCGGTTGACCTGGGCGGGGGCGGGGTCTCGGGCACGAGTCCTTGCCTGGCCGCCTGCTCCGCGATGGTCCAGCCCCTGCGTCCGCGCGGCGCTGCGTCGGTGACGGCCTGGCCCTGGTCGTCGGGGACGCCGAGCCGCCGGCGGACGGGAAATTCGGTGACGTCGTCGGTCATGGTCTGGCTCCTCGGGTCGGTGGTCAGCTCGGTTGGGTCACGGGTCGGGGTGCGAGGGCGATCTGCTCGCAGACAGGGAGTCCGGCGGCACGGCGGGCGGCGCGTTCGGGCAGCACCCAGTCTCGGGGTGCGATGCCCAGCAGGTGCTGGGTGGCGTCGAGGTCGGCGACGGTGGCGGTGGAGGCCCTGCGCTTGGGAGTTCGGGCGGGGGTGGGCATGTGGGTGCCGTCTGCGTCGGTCGGTTCGTACCAGTCGACGCCGGGCTGCAGGCCCCAGCCGGTGAGCAGTTCGGTGACGGCGGCTCGGGCGCCGGGCAGGCCTCCGCCCTCCTGCCAGCCGACCTGCACCGCGGCCTTGAGTCGACCCCGCCGGCCGGGCACGGCACGGAACGCGCGGGCCATCGTCAGGCCGTTGGCCCGGTACATGTCCAGGCGCTCCGGGGCCTCCGCCTCGGCGACGGCCTGGTCGGTCTCCTCGGTGGTGTCGGTGAGCTCCGCCAGGCGTGCCTTGATCTCTCCGCCCCAGGTCAGCATCAGGTGGCCCTTGGTGCCGCGTTCGTACTCCCGCCACAGCTCGACCTCGGCGAACTCGCTGACCAGCCGCTTCTTGAGCTCGTCGTGGTGCTGCTGGGCGGCTTCGATCCGGGCCAGGGCTTGGGGCGGGGCCTGCTGGTCGTCGGCCTTGAGCGCGGCGCGGTCCGCGTCGCCGAGCGCGCGGGACAGGGCCCGTGCGGCGCGGCGGAGTTCGCGGCGGACGTTCTTCGAGTCGTCCAGCGCGCGGCGCAGGATCTCGAACGGGGCGCGGCCCGCGCGCTGGCCGGCCTTCATGTCGCCGCGCAACAACTCGTTGCCGAGCGACTTCTCGACGGGCTTGCCCTTCTCGATCTGCTTGGGCGTCACATCCTTGTCCTGGACCTTCACCAGATATTTCACCAGGTCGCCGTACCCCTTGCGGGTGGCGCGGGCCGGGTCGACCTTGACGCCGTGCTTGCGGCTGGGTGTGCCGAGCTTGACCTTCTTCGCCAGCGCGGCCCACT
Source organism: Kitasatospora sp. NPDC059795 (assembly GCF_042732175.1). Lineage (NCBI taxonomy): Bacteria > Bacillati > Actinomycetota > Actinomycetes > Kitasatosporales > Streptomycetaceae > Kitasatospora > Kitasatospora sp. NPDC059795. Next base: position 10,362 of record NZ_JBHWID010000038.1, on the reverse strand, counting down.
GGCCGTACAGCTCGGCCTCCATCGCCCGGGCGGTCTCGGCGTTGATCGGCTTCTCCGTCCACAGCACGGAGTGGATGTGGGTGTGCCAGCTGTTCGCCCAGCTGTGGGTCATCTCGACAGCGCGGGCGAACCCGACGACGCCGTACCGGGCGCGGAACCCCTTCGGGCCCTTCCACCAGCGGCTTTGCTGGAGCTTGCGCCACGCGAGCATGGTGCGCTCCATCTGCGTCGCGAGCCGGGCGCCCTTCCAGTGCCGGGTGGTGAACGTTGCCATGACGATGCCGTGGCCGGCCTTGAACCAGGCCGCGGCGTACCGCTCGACCTCGATCGCCCGCTGGGCGCGGATCTTGGGGGAGCACTCCGGGCAGGACCAGACCGAGCCGCACTTGAACAGGCCGCCGAACCCGCCCGCGCCGTCGGGGGTGTAGGTGATCGTGATGTCGCCCGCGATGGGCTTCACCCCGCAGTTGCCCATCGAGGGCAGCGTGGTGATGTCCCGTGAGTCGTCCAGCTGCCGCATCCGTGCCTGCTGGCGGTCTCCGCGAATTTCGAACCGGCGCTCCCATTTCGCCAGGTCAGCGCGGGTTTCCGGTCCGTCAGCGGCAACACTGTTCTTTGGGTTCCTAGACGGGCCGTCAGGGGTGGCCAGGGAGGTGCCGTTGCAGGCGGCTGGGAGGGCTTCTGACGGGCCGTCGGCGGCGGGTGCGGCTGTGCGGGCGGTGGCCGCTCGTACGGCCCGTGCGCGGGCGCGGATGGCTTCGTGTGCCGCTTCGCGGTCTGCGGGGACCTCGATGACGGGGGCGTCGTTCTCCCAGTTGCGGATCCAGGCCATCGCGGCGGCGTAGGTGCCGGCCTCGGGCTCCTGGCGGCGCTGGGCCTTGGCGCGGGTCCGCTCGCCCTTCGGGGTCCGGCGGGCATGCGTGTGGCCACCGGCGGCCGGGCGCTCGACCGCGTGTGCGGGAGCGGCATCCGGGCCAGTGGCCTGCGGATTTTGGGGTGTTGTTGCGCGGATGCCCGGGGCACCCGTTACCATCGGGTCCAAGAGGTCAGGTTTCCTGTGTTATCGCGGCCAGCGAATTCTTTAGGGCCTGATCTCCAGAGAGGCCGGGTGTTCCACCACCCGGTCTCTTGCGTTTTCAGGCCTATTGACGACCGATCATGCCCTATCTAGGCGGTCGGCGTGGCACACGGCGCGAAAGTGCCGGATGTGATTTGGAAGACCGCCCGAGGGCCGGTCCCCGTCCGTGGGGACCGGCCCTCGGTGTTTGTGCTGGTCCGTCAGGTGGTCCGCTCGCCGGTGGAGGCCTGGGCGGCGCGGGTGATCCAGCTGCCGATGGTGGCGACGGTGCACCAGTCCCATCCGGCGAGCCAGGCGACCATCTTCTCGTCGTAGGCGCCGAGTTCGACGCCGGCCTTGGTGAGCGCCTCGCGGATCAGGAAGGCCTGGGTCTCGTCGGGCACGAAGCCGGTGGGGCTGGTCTCGATCGGGCCGGTGGGGAGTTGGGCGTCAGTCATGGTGTTCATCCTTCCAGCGGGACCGGGTAGGTGACCGCGACTCGGTTCCAGGCGGCGCGCAGGCGGTCGGCACCGGCCTGGTAGCCCATCTCGCGGAACCGGGCCTCCATTTCCCGGTAGGAGCGGGGCGGCTCGGTTTCCATCCGGATCATGTGAACGACGGCGTCCAGCTCGACGTCACTCAGCCGGGCCCCCGGGATGGGGAGCTCAGCCTCGGCGTCGACCGTGCCGGTCGTGTCGGCCGCCGTGCCGGTGTCCGTGCCGGTTGTGTCAAACAGGAGCTGACCAGGGATTTCGTCCGACACGGGCACCAGCTCGGCGATCACCTCGGTCTCGACCTCCGCAATCATTGCCGGAGGTTCGACGGGGGTCTCGACAGCGAACACCGGGCTCGGGGCCTCGAACACCGGGTCCGGGCTGGCGAGTTCGGCCGGCACCGGCGCCTCGATCGGGACGGGCACCGGGGCGTCCACCGGCCGCGCTTCGATCGACACGGTGGTGCTGCGGCCGTACAGCGTGTCGAGGGCGGCCAGCGCGGAGGCAGTGGTGCGCTCGGCGTAGCCCTCGGTCAGCGCGGTGGTGAGGCGGGGGTCGCCGCGGCCGAGGCGCTCGGCCAACTTCCAGGCCTCCGTTGCCGACTTGGCGCGGACCTTCTCGTCCGGGTGGTGCTGGGCCCGGGCCCGGTGGAACTCGATCCGCCGCAGCAGTTCGCCGGTGCGGCGGTCGGCCTCGGCGTCGCGGCCGGTGCGGTGGACGATGATCGAGCGGGCGACGTAGCCGGCCAGCTCGGCCGCCGCGGTCATGGCGAGCGGGGTCACCGCGTAGACGACGCGGTGGGTGCTGTCGTCCTTGGCGAGGTAGATGCCGACCGCCGACCCCACCACCGGCATGATCCACAGCCCCAGCCGGAACGGGAGCGGGTAGGGCCGGGCGATCAGGGTCAGGCAGATCAGGGTCAGGCCGAGGACGGCAACCACGCCTTCGCCGGCCGCGACCAAGCCGATGGCCATGTCGCTGTCACCGAGCGCCGCCGACATGTTGTGGTACGTGCTGTACGCGCCGGCACCGCCGACTCCGGCCATCGCGATGAAGACCACCCCGAGGATCAGGGCGGCCCACCCCCCGACCGTGCCGGTGGCGGTCAGGCCGTTCGGCACGGTCGTGTCGGCCGTGCCGAACCCGCTGGTCAGCGGCCCCGGCACGGCGTGCCGGGGGGTGTGCCGGTCATACTTGTTCGTGTGGAACACGGGCACCTCCGTGGATCACTGATTGATTGGGCCGCTCCGGAGGGCAATTCCGGGGCGGCCCGCCGGTTTTCAGTTGAGCTGGGTGCTCCAGCGGAGCACGGTCTCGCCGTTGACCACCTTGATGGCGACTTCCACCACTCGTCCGTCAGCCAGGTAGACGGTCCTCACCACCTGCTGGACGATCACCGATCCCGTGAGACCGAGCGCCTGTCGCTCCTGCTCGGTTGCCTCACGGGCGGTCACCTCCTCCAGCACGCGCTCCTGAACACTGCCGAGGCGCTCGGCCGCCAGCTCGCGCGACGCGCCGGTAGACACCGGCTCGGCCAGCTCCGGCGTCGCCTCGACCACGAACAGGGGGTAGTAGGACGAGCTGACGTGCACGGGCACGCCGCCCCTCCTGACGAGGCGTCGGCGGAGCTGCACCGGGCTACCCGGCTCGATCTCCAGTCGGGCTGCCACCGTCTCGCTGGCCCCGACCGTGCCGACCTCCAGGATCTCGCTGGACTCGTCCTTCTTCAGCGCTCGGCCCGTGGCGGCCCAGGCCTGGACGCGCGACGCGACGTTGTCACTGCCACGCGGCGCGACCACAGTCCCGCCACCGGTGGTGGCCACCGTGAGCCCCTTGTCTCGCAGGCGCTTGAAGGCCCTGCCAGCGGTCTGGGCTGCCACCCCCCACTGCTGCATCACCTCCCGCTGGGGCGGGAGGCGGTCGCCGGGCTGCAACTCTCCGGACTCGATGAGCCCCTCGAAGTGCGCGGCAATCGCGATGTATCCAGCCATGCCGTCCCTTCCTCTCGGTGCGAGCGTTCGACTTGCTCGCGCTACTAGAACGGTAGACCACGGAGGCGTGCTCTACCAAGGGGGTAGTGCAAATCCGCGTTTTGCTCTACTGTCGGTGATGCAAGAAGCCCCCGTCAGCCGTGAACTGACGGGGGCTCAGGCCAACCCCTGCGACGAAGGGAAAGCCATGTCCGACGCTACCCCGCCCCCCGTTCCCCCGATCACCCCGGCCGACAAGGCCAGCGCCGGCTCCGCTGCCGACCGCCTGATCCGCGGTCTGACGGGGGGTTCGAGGTGACGAAGCAGCCCAACCTGCCGATCATCGGCAACCTCCGCCCCGACCCGAGTCAGGGCCCGAGCGCCTACGCCGCCACCGAGCCGATCACCGGCGAGCAGCTGCGCGAGGTGGAGCGCGCCGAATGGTGCCGATCGGTGAACACCAACGGCCGGCGCGCCACCACGGGCCGCAGCCGGTACTTCCTGCTCGCCGAGTTCGAGGGCGACGTCCTGGTCGTCACCGGCGAGTTCACGGGGGTGCGCTGATGTTCCGCTCCGAGTCGAAGCCGGCCACCCGCACCGACACCCCCGACCACGTCGACCCCGACTCCGGCCGCACCCGGACCGGCACGGACTACGACGAAGCCCGCGCCAACGGCCACCAGGTCTTCGCGCCGCGCACCACCCACAGCACCGACCAGCTCGGCCGCCCCTCCACCTCCTGACACCTGGTGCGCACCCCGTGCACATTCCCGGGGTGCGCACCACCTCTGACCTGGAGAAACCCACACATGGACCTGCTCAGCCTGCTGCTGATCCTGGTGGACGCCGTGATCTTCTTCGGCCTTGCCGCCCGGGTCGTCGTCAGCGCCCGCCGCAACCGCCGGGGGAGCGCCCGATGACCACCGCGCTGCCCGCCACCCCGTCGAACATCCCCCCGTATCCGGACCACCCGCCCACCGCCGGCGACGACGACAACACCCAGCAGCCGGGCCAGTGGTGGCGCGACGGCGGGATCCGGGACGACGTCCCCCCGCCGCCCACCGAGCCCCCGACCGCTGGTGGCGACGACGACACCGTCTACATCCCGACCCCGATCCGCCCCGGCGACACGTTCGCCGGCCGCACCATCACCCCCGAGGAGGCCGCCGCGTTCTGGAGCGACGCCATGGCCGAGCAGGCCCGGGTGATGGCCGCCCAGATCGGCCAGCTCGGCGACCTGATCGGCGCCCGGATCGGCGAGCAGATCGGCGAGCAGATGCGGCAGGTCAACGAGCTGCTGGCCGAGACCCCCGCCCAGCGTGCCGCCCGCGAGCAGATCGAGTACGAGGAGCGCATCGCCCGGCAGCGCGCCGAACGCGACGCCGCCTACGCCGCCGCCGGCGAAACCGCCGCCCAGCGCGCCGAGCGCCACCGCGTCGAGGACATCCTCGACCCCGGCCCGGACCAGCGCACCGACTTCGTCGGCATGGTCGACATGCTCGCCGCCCGGATCGGCGAGACCCCGGAGGAGCGCACCGCCCGGCTCGCCGCCGAGGCCGAACTCGACAAGCGACGCCGCCGCGCGGCGGAGGACGCCAGGCTCGCCGCCGCCGGGGAGACCCCCGAGCAGCGCACCAAGCGCCACCGGCAGCAGCACCTCGCCGACAAGCGCGAAGCCGCCGCCAAGGCCCGGCGCGCGCGCCGCCAGGCCGCCCGCGCGGCCGGCCCCTCCGACCGCACCAAGCGGTTCCGCCGCTGGTGCGTCCTCACCGCGGCGTCCGCCACCGGCGGGTACGTGACCGGCCTGATCTGGCTGGCTTCGAACGGCGGACCCGTCGCCGGATTGGTCCTCGCCGCTGCCGGACTGGTCCTCGACCTGTGGGTCCGCGATTTCGGCCGCCAGCGCGTCAGCGAGGTCAACCACTTCTGGCCCGTCGTGCTGCTCATCCTCGCGCGCGTCCCGGTCGCCTCCGGCCTGGTCGTCGCGGCCGGCCTCGGCCCGGTCTTCTCTGCCCTCCCCCTCTACTGACCGTCAGGAGACACACCATGAGCAGCCTCATCGCCCTCGGCACCGGCGGCGCCGCGACCGTCACGACGTTCTACCTGTACGTCGGTGTCCGCGGAAAGAACAAGATCACGGTGGAGGACGGTCACGTCCCCTACTGGGCGTTCGGCATCGGCATGCTCGCCGCGAACGCCGGCGAGGCCTTCCAGAAGCTCGCCGGGATCGGCACGCAGCTGGACCAGGCGTTCCAGGGCAACGGCTCGCTCGGCGAGTGGAAGACCGGTGCCACGGCCGCCGTGCTGACCATCATCGTGTTCGGGCTCAAGCCGCGGCCGTGGAAGGACGCGATCTGCGGGGCCGTCGCGCCCAGCCTGTTCGCCGCCGCCGGCGGCCTGTGGGCGCTGCCCGCGAGCATCTTCAGCGGCCTCATCGCCTCGTTCCTGAACTGAGGCGGCCACCATGGAGAAGATCTTCCCGACCGAGACCGTCACCGCCACCCTCCTGTACCCGATCACCGGCCTGTTCACCGGCACCCCGGTCCTCATCGACAAGCTGACGGCCCCCCGGCGCGCACGGCGCGCCGAGGCCGCCGAACTCAAGGCCAGGCAGGCGAAGATCGCCGCCCAGCTCGCCGAGGCCGACGCCGCCGCGTTCCAGAAGAAGCTCGAAGCGGAGGCCGACCCGGTCAAGCGCGCCGCCATGATCCAGGCCCGCGAGACCGCCCAGGTGACCGCCCGCCAGGTCCAGCTGGAGCAGGCCAAGGCCGCACGCAAGGCCAGCCGCAGCAAGCTCGGCGACGCCGCCGGCGCGGCTGCCCTGATGCTGATCGTCGGCGGCCCCCTCATCTGGTCCCTGGCCCGCCCCTACATCCAGACCGGCATCGGCGTCCTGATCGCCGCCTGGTGGCTCGCCGCGCTGATCTACGCCCCCTCCCCGAACACCCGCAAGGAGGAGCACGACCAGGAGGTGTCCGCCACCACCGAGGAGAAGCTCCCCGGCGACGGCTCCGACGACGAGTTCGAGGACGACGACGAGGGCGACTTCGACGACGACGAGGAGGACCAGGAGGACCCCGTCGAGGAGCCCGTTCCGACCTCTCCGACCCCTGCCGAAATCCACGCCCTGACCGTCGCCCTGACCGCCGGTAAGAGCTCCGTTCTCCACACCCGCCTGGCCTCCGAATTGGGCGCCGTCCACCCCTCCTGGCAGGCCTCCACCAAGGCCGTCAAGACGCTCCTCACTGCGGCCGGAATCCCCTACCGCGAGGGGGTCCGCACGCCGGACGGCAACGGGCCCGGCGTCCACCACCAGGACGTGCCCCCGCTCCGCTCCCCCTCCCAGGCCGCCCCCCTCCCTCCCGTTGTTGCCAACGTTGGTGCAGGTCAAAGCGCCAACGCCAACGCCAACAACACCGCCAACAGCACCCCGACCGGCGACCAGGAGGTGTGGCAGGTCGACCCCGACAACCCCAGCCGGATGTTCCTCGTCCGCCACACCACCGCCGCCTGACCCCTACCACCCGACACCGGAGGAACCCGCTATGAGCCAGCACCAGAGCGTCCAGGACTACATCGCCGCCCGGCAGGCCGGAGACGCCGCACGGTGCTCCGAGATCGTCGCCGAGGTCCGCGCCCGCTACGACACCCGCACCACCGACGGCAGCGAGCTCCGCGACCTCCTGGCGGCGAACCTCGACAACCCCCTGCGCCGCCTGATCGACCCCTCCCTGTAACAACCCGACCCACCCCAAACCCACCACTCGAAGGAGACCCCCGATGACCCTCAGCCTCGCCGCCGCCCTGGCCGCCGACGACGCCGCCGAAGACGCCGGAATGCACCCGGACGACCGCACCACCTGCCACCAGCACCAGGACTGGGCGGAGAACTGCGCCTCCAAGCACAGCCGCCCCAGCGCCGAGCAGATGCTCGCCCACACCGTCCGCTGGGGGAACTGACACCCACTCCGCAACCGAACGCCGGAGGCCCGGACCGCATCTCGCGGCCCGGGCCTCCGGCGTTTCTCCTGTCAACTACCGACCAGCACCCGGTGGTCGACCTCGACGTCGACCCCGCCCGTCCGCAAGTACTGGCCGACCGCCTCCGCGACCGCGACGCTCTGCCGCATCCCGTCCCGGCACGCCACCGTCACCCGCACCAACCGCCGCCGCTCGTTCGCGTACCCCACGAGCACCGACCGCGCCGACTCCGCGATTCGCTCCACCAGCCGCATCGCCCCCGCGGCATCGAGCACCCGCTCCCGCACCTCCGCGTCCAGCCCCGTGCCACCACTCGACGCCACATGCGACGCCACCCCGTCGACACTGAAGTACAGGCCGTTCGGCGGCACCGCACCGCTCGTCAGCGCAGTGCTCTCGATCACGACCTGGACCATGACGTCTCCTCCGGATGACGGGAACTCGGCAGTCCCCTCGACAGGCACAGCCGGTCTCCACCGACCGGCCGGTCACCAGTCCACCGCCCCTCGGCTCCACCCGCCAGTGCCCGCCCGGGGTGTCCTGTCCCCAATTCGGGACGGGTTCCCTCACGTCCCGGACCCTGCCGACCGAAGGCGCGCGCCCGACCCTCACCGACACAGACATGCCTCCGGCGGGCCACCTCCAAGGGGGTGGGGCCTTTGTGATCATGTGCACGTGGGTGGGTGGTGCGGGTCGACCCGGCGGGGGTCCCCCTCAGCGGACGGCCCCGGAGGCAAGCAGACCGCCCGCCGGGGCATCCAGGACGCTCGCAAGCTCGCGCCGGCAAGCCGGTCGGGCAAGCCCGATCCTGGACACCCCGACGAACGGCCCGCTGGGTCTGCGACTGCCGCCCACCGAGGGGAACCCCCGCTCGACCCGACCCATTGGGGCGGGCGGGTGGCCGGCCGCGTGCCGAACAGCCCCCACCCGACGTGGCGCCCGACAACGAGTCAGGCCTGCACCGCCCGCGACCACAACGACGACGCAACCAGCCCCAGAACCGGCCGCCGTCCAGGCGGGCAATCTAGCGAGATTGCCCGCCATCCCCCAGGTCACACCAGAGTGAGACCGGGGCACCGCCCACCACCGCCGTCGGCGACGTCCTGGTGGTCACCAGCAGCGGCACCGTCCGGCGCGCCGTGGACGCCGTCCTCATCGTTGATCACGTCGAACAGGCGGCGCCCGTACGACTCGGTTTCGGGGCCGGCCTCCATCCACTCCTCTCCGAGCGCGGCCACCCTCCCCGCCTCCGCCAGCAGCTCCAGGTAGGCCCGCGCCAGTTCCCGGACGCCGGGGGTCTGGATGTACTCGTTGTCTCGGATCCGCCGCGCGGACTCCTCGGACACATAGGTCATGCCGTACCCAACGACCGGCACGCCCCCGCCGACACGGCGGCACAGGACCCGGCACGGCCGACACACCGACCGGCACGACCCGTGCCCCGCTCCCCCGCCCCGGGGCCGCAGCCCGCTTCCGCCCGCCGACCTGCACCAACACCCGCCAACAACGCGGCGCGGCCCCGGGCGCCGTCGCCCGGGGCCGCGGTGACGGGACGTCAGCCGTTCCAGCGGCCTGGCGGGCTGCTGTCCGCCGGCAGGTGCTCGTCACAGAAGTGCGCGGTGGACACCGTCGCGGTTTTGCCGACCGGATGATCGGTGACCCGCCACTCCGGAATCTCCTCGCACGGCTCCGTCCCCGGCGCCGCGCACGTGATCTCCGGCTCGCCCTTCCCGGCCTTGTGGCCCTTCGGCTTCTGCTCGGCGATCCGGATGTGCCCGCGCGGCTTGCCCGCCGGGGTCCACGTCCACCGCCGGGCCGTGCCGATCTTCTCGGCCGACTCGGACTCGATCCGCTGGGCCACCGCCGCCAGGGCGTCCGGCTCCTCCAGGGCGAGCTCCACGATCCGGGCGACGACCGCGTCCCGGGACAGCGTCATCCCGAGGCCAGCCGACAGCTGGCTCGTCCAGTCGTCCAGCTCCGCGGCCAGCTTCTCCGGCACCGCCAGGCGCAGCGGGCCGCTGACCTTCTTCGCCTTCTCCTTCCCGTCCCCCGCGCCGCCGGCCTTCCCAATTAGGGAGGTCACGGCCTCGCGGGCGGCCTCACGGACCACCTTGACCCGCTCGCCCTGGTCCTCGGGCAGCTCGGCCGGCTTCGGCAGCACAGCCACCGCGGCATCGAGGAGAACCGCCGTCAGCTTGCGGTCGAGGGCCGACTCCTGCAGCGCGTCCTGGGCGCCCGCGAACACGGCCTCTGCCGTCGTCTCCCCGAGCTCGTCGAAGCCGTCCTCGTCCCGGTCGCCGCCGTACTGCTTCACCACCGGCATGAGGCTGGTGACATGGCTACCCGTCACCCCGCGGCCAGCAGTCGCCGGGGCGAGCCGGGCGGCCAGCCGCCAGCCCTCCATCAGCCGGTAGGCCGGGCTCGGTTTGAGGCCCCACCGCTCCCACAGGTACTCGGGGAAGGTCGCGTGGGTGTCTCGGTGGTACGCGCCCTTGGCGATGACCGCCAGCGCCTGTCCGGCCGCCCAGCCGCTCGCCTGGAACGTGTCGATGGCGGCCTCGGCCGCGGCGAGGTTCGCACGCTCCATCGCGCTGAGCGCGCCGGTTCCCTCCGCGACGTCGGCGAGGTCGGGCAAGTCCTGTACCAGGGTGACGATCGACCGGTCCGGCCGGTTCGGACGGCCGTTGCGGTGCTGTGCTGCGGGTGTGCTCATCCCTCTACTCCCAGCTTCATGTTCCTGATCTCGGTCAGGACCCGGTCGTAGTGGGTCATCCGCGCCTTGATGCGGGTGCCCCAGCTCTTGATGTACTTCCGGTGCGCCGGGATCTCGGTGACCAACACGGTGAAGCCTGCGGCCACC
>NZ_JBHWID010000037.1:0-20459 GCF_042732175.1 Kitasatospora sp. NPDC059795 | reverse complement strand
CGCCCGGTTACATTCCGAACCCGGAAGCTAAGCCTCACAGCGCCGATGGTACTGCAGGGGGGACCCTGTGGGAGAGTAGGACGCCGCCGAACAATTCTTCAAAAGGCCGAGGCCCCAGCGATGAGCTGGGGCCTCGGCCTTTTTTGTTGGGCTTTTTTCAGCCGAACATACCGACGGCCGGCAGACGGCGGTCGGGCACCCGGACGCGGTGCTCGCCCGTGTGCCGGACAATGGACAAGTACGGACGTACCGGGCCCTGGTGGGGTTCGGAGGTCGTCCGGATCGCGCGCTGGTGTCGATGGATCGGCAGTGGCGCCCTCTAGAGCCAGCAGTGTGCAGACAGGAGTCACCAGCATGTCGAACCCGCCCCAGGACCGGCCCGAGCGCCGAAATGACGGCGGCCGGGGCTACGAGCCCAGGTCGCGCGGGGGCTGGTCGAACGACCGTGGCCCCCGTCGTGATGACCGTGGCGAAGGCGGCGGCGGCTACCGCGGTCGTGACGACCGCGGTGACCGTGGCGGCGACCGCGGGGGTTACCGTGGCGACCGCCCGTCGTACGGCGACCGCCCGCAGGGCGGCTACCGCGGCCGCGACGACCGTCCCCAGGGCGGAGACCGCCCGCAGGGTGGTGGCTTCCGTCGTGACGACCGTGGCGACCGCCCGTCATACGGTGACCGTCCCCAGGGCGGTGGCTACCGTGGCCGCGACGACCGCCCGCAGGGTGGCGGCTTCCGCCGTGACGACCGCGGTGACCGTCCGCAGGGTGGTGGGTTCCGTCGGGATGACCGTGGCGACCGTCCGTCGTACGGTGACCGTCCGCAGCGCAGTGGCGGCTTTGAGCGTCGCGACGACCGCGGTGACCGCCCGCAGGGTGGTGGCTTCCGTCGCGATGACCGTGGCGACCGTCCGTCCTACGGCGATCGTCCGCAGCGCAGCGGTGGGTTCGAGCGTCGCGACGACCGTGGTGACCGTCCGCAGGGTGGTGGCTTCCGTCGGGACGACCGTGGCGACCGTCCGTCCTACGGTGACCGTCCGCAGCGCAGTGGCGGCTTTGAGCGTCGCGACGACCGTGGTGACCGTCCGCAGGGTGGTGGCTTCCGTCGGGACGACCGTGGCGACCGTCCGTCCTACGGTGACCGTCCGCAGCGCAGCGGTGGGTTCGAGCGTCGGGACGACCGCCCGCAGGGTGGCTTCCGTGGCCGCGATGACCGTCCGCAGGGCGGCGACCGTGGCGGGTTCCGCCGTGACGACCGCGGTGACCGCCCGCAGGGTGGGTTCCGTCGGGACGACCGTGGCGACCGTCCGTCGTACGGTGACCGTCCGCAGCGCAGCGGTGGGTTCGAGCGTCGGGACGACCGTGGCGACCGCCCGCAGGGTGGCGGCTTCCGTCGGGACGACCGTCCGCAGGGTGGGTTCCGCCGCGACGACCGTGGCGACCGCCCGTCCTACGGTGACCGTCCGCAGCGCAGTGGCGGCTTTGAGCGTCGCGACGACCGTGGCGACCGTCCCCAGGGCGGTTTCCGTCGGGACGACCGTGGCGACCGCCCGCAGGGTGGTGGCTACCGTGGCCGCGACGACCGTCCGCAGGGCGGCGACCGTGGCGGGTTCCGTCGCGACGACCGCGGTGGGGACCGTGGCGGCTTCCGTGGTCGCGACGACCGTGGCGGCGACCGTGGTGGGTACCGGGGTGGCCGGGACGACCGGGGTGGGTTCCGTGGGGAGCAGGACGAGCGTCGGCAGGAGCCGGTGCGCCGGCTGCCGATCCCGGACGACGTGACCGGGTTCGAGATCGACGCGGACGTGCGTCAGGACCTGAAGAGCCTGCCGAAGACCCTCGCCGACGACGTGGCGCGCAACCTGGTGATGGTCGCGCGGCTGCTCGACAGCGAGCCGGAGGAGGCCTACAACTACTCGCGCGTCGCGCTGCGGCTGGCGTCGCGGGTGGCGAGCGTCCGTGAGGCGGCCGGTTTCGCGTCGTACATGACGCAGCGGTACGCCGAGGCGCTGACCGAGTTCCGGGCCGCGAAGCGGATGACCGGCCGGGCGGACCTGTGGCCGGTGATGGCGGACTGCGAGCGCGGTCTGGGTCGTCCGGAGCGGGCGCTGGCGATGGCCGGCGAGCCCGAGGTGAAGCAGCTGGACAAGGCCGGTCAGGTCGAGATGCGTCTGGTCGCGGCGGGTGCCCGTGCCGACCTGGAGCAGTTCGACGCGGCCGTCGTGACGCTGCAGAGCCCGGAGCTGGCGTCCTCGGCGATCCACCCGTGGACGGCGCGCCTGCGCTACGCGTACGCCGATGCGCTGATCGCGGCGGGTCGTGCGGACGAGGCCCGCGAGTGGTTCGTGAAGGCCGTGGAGGCCGACTCGGACGGCTCGACCAACGCGTCCGAGCGCCTGGCGGAGATCGACGGCGTGGAGTTCACCGACGCGCTGGACGAGGACGCCGAGGACGAGGCCGTGGAGTCCGAGGAGCCGGCCCGCAAGCCGATCGCGAAGGACGAGATCGGCGACGACCGGATGATCTTCGAGGACGAGGAGGACGTCGAGGAGTTCTACGACGACGACGACCTCGAGATCGACGAGGACTACGACGAGAAGTCCTCCGAGGAGCAGCCGAAGAAGGCCTGACCTTCGCGCGGTGACTGAGACGGCCCCCGTTCCGGGTAGGAACGGGGGCCGTTGTCGTTTGCGGGCCGACCCGGTCGGGCCCGGCCGCGCGGGTCGGGTCAGCCGAGTTCGAGGGAGCGCAGGACCAGTCCGGTGGCCGGCTTGGGGCCGAAGGAGGTGGACTTGCGGGGCATGGTGACGCCCTGTTCGGCGAGGCGGCGGACCACGCGTTCCTCGACGGGGTGGAGCAGCACGGCGGTGCCGCCGGTGCGGGCGGCCTCGCGGACGGCGGCTTCGGCGGAGTGCAGGTAGCCGATGTGCTCGGGGCTGTCGGGGACGTGCCAGGTGCGGTCGAGCAGGGTGGCGTGCAGGACGGTGGCGTCGAGCCGGCGCCACTCCTCGGGGCGGTCGTGGCGGACGGTGGCGTCGAGGGTGCGTTCGTCGGGGCCGGTGAGCAGCAGGAAGCGGTCGTCGCCGGCGGTCAGGACGAAGGCGTTGCGGGCGTCCGTGCGGGCCTCGGCGAGGGCCTTGAGGGCGTCGGGGAGGGAGCCGGACAGTTCGGTGAGCTGCCAGACGTCGGGGTCGAGGGCGGCGATCGCGGCGTGCAGCGGCAGGCGGTGCAGGACGCGGTGGATGGCCCGGACCTTCAGCGGGTAGCGGTCGGTGTCGACCAGCAGGACCAGGCCGCGGTCCCAGGGGCTGCGGGGCAGGTGGCGGTGTTCGCGCTGGAGCCGCAGGTACATCTCCCAGCGGTGGTGGCCGTCGGCGATGAGGGCGCGGCAGGTGGCCAGGTCACGGCTGACGGCGGCCAGGTCGGCGGGGTCGGTGACGGCCCACAGCCGGTGGTGGGTGCCGTCGGTGGTGGTGACGTGGAGCAGCGGTTCGCCGGCGGCGGTGCGGTCGACGACCTCGGCGGCGCGGCCGTGGCCGCGGTAGGTGAGCAGCAGGGGTTCGAGGTTGGCGCGGGTGGTGCGCATCAGGCCGACCCGGTCGGCGACGGGCTTGGGCATGACGTCCTCGTGGGGGAGGACGATGCCGGCTTCGGGGCCGCTGACGGCGAGGGCGCCGATCAGGCCGCGTTGCAGGCCTGCGGTGGGGTGCTGCTGCTCGTAGACGTACAGGGCGGGTCGGGGGTCGGCGGTGAGGACGCCCTGCCGGCGCCAGTCGCGCAGCAGTCGGGCGGCGTGCCGGTAGCGGGTGTCGCGGTCGGGGCGGAGGCCGGAGTCCTCCGGTTCGGGGCGCGGCAGGATGAGGCGGACGATGTTGTGGGGGTCCGCGGTCTCCAGGTCCAGGCGCCGTCCGGGGTCCACCACGTCGTACGGGGGTGAGGTCACCGCGGCCAGGTCGCCGACCCGCTGGGGGTCGTAGCGCAGGCCGCGGAACGGGGACAGGGACAGCCCTGCGGTGGCGACGTGCCCGGGGTCTCCGGGGCCGCCCGAGGGCTCGTTGCCGATTTCGGCACGAGGGGCGCTCATCCTGGGCATGTTAGCCGGGTACTCCTTGTTGAGAGATCGCGGTGCGCGCGACTGTTCGGGTTGCGGGCGGTGCGGCGGGTTCGGCGCGGGAGAGCGGGGAGTGGGCGGATGAGTTACGGGAGCCACGACGGCGACGGCGCGGAGGCCGCGTCGGGGGGTTCGGCGGGGGCGCCGGGCGGCGGCGTGTACGACTGGTTCCGGCGCGGGGTGCGGTTGTTGGAGGAACGGCATCCGGCGGCGGCGGTGCAGTTGCTGGCGCGGGCGGCGGAGGCGGAGCCGGGGTCGCGGTCGATCCGGGAGGCGCTGGCGCGGGCGCAGTTCGACGCGGGGCAGTACGCGGCGGCGCTGGAGAACTTCCGGACGGTCGCGGTGGCGGACCCGTCGGACGACTACGCGCAGTTCGGGTGGGGTGTGGCGGCGGCCCGGCTGGGGGACTTCGAGTCGTCGGCGGAGCACCTGGCGCTGGCGGTGGCGATGCAGCCGGGCAACAAGCACTACCGGGCGGCGCTGCGGCAGACCCGGGCGACGCTGGCGGCGCGGGCGGGGGCGTTCGGGCCGCTGCAGCCGGGCGCCCCGGGGTACTTGGCCCCGCCGGACGAGGCGGACGAGGCGGACCGGGCGGACGGGACGGACGGGGCGGACGGACCCTAGGCCCTAAGCCCTATGGTGGCGAGTGTTCGATCGTTCGAGGTGAGTGGAGAGCAGTGATGGTGCGGAGCGTGCCGCAGGGCAGCGCGGTGGCGTTGACGGAGGCGTACGACACGGCGCTGCTCGACCTGGACGGGGTGGTGTACGCCGGGCCGCACGCGATCGTGCACGCGGTGGAGTCGTTGGAGCGGGCGCGGGCGGCGGGGATGCGGCTGGCGTACGTCACGAACAATGCGTCGCGGCCGCCGCGGGTGGTCGCGGAGCACCTGTCGGAGCTGGGGGTGCCGGCCGAGCCCGCGGACGTGATCAACTCGGCGCAGGCGGCGGCGCGGCTGGTGTCGGAGCAGGTTCCGGCGGGGTCGCGGGTGCTGGTGGTCGGCGGCGCGGGGCTGGTGGAGGCGCTGGAGGAGCGCGGCCTGGTGCCGGTGCGCTCCCTGGACGAGGACCCGGCGGCGGTGGCGCAGGGCTACGACCCGTCGGTGGGCTGGGCGGACCTCGCGGAGGCCTCGTACGCGGTCGGCCGGGGCCTGCCGTGGGTGGCGTCGAACACGGACATGTCGATCCCGACGGCGCGCGGCATCGCGCCAGGCAACGGGACGCTGGTGGCGGCCGTGTCGGCGGCGACCGGTGTGACGCCGGAGGTCGCGGGCAAGCCGCTGCCGCCGATGCACCGGGAGACGGTGCTGCGGACGGGCGCGAAGCATCCGCTGGTGGTCGGCGACCGCCTCGACACCGACATCGAGGGCGCGTACAACGGCGGCGTGGACTCGCTGCTGGTGTTCACCGGCGTCACCACGCCGGCCCTGCTGCTGGCCGCCCCGGTGCAGCACCGCCCGACCTACCTGGCGGACGACCTGCGCGGCCTGCTGGAGCCGCAGCCGGAGGTCGCGGAGCTCGGCGGCGGCCGGTTCGGCTGCGGCGGCTGGCAGGCCGGCGTGGACGGCGACGCGCTGACCCTGGACGGCACGGGCGAACGGATCGACGCACTGCGGGCGCTGTGTGCGGCGGCCTGGACGTGGGCGGACGCGAACGGGGCGGCACCGGAGGCGTCAAAGGCATTGGCCGCGCTGTGAGTTGAGGGCCGGTCGGGCGGGTGTACCCGCACTGCTTCGGGTCGTCCCGGGGGGATGATGCGCGGACGTGCGGTGAGGATTCTCGGGCTGGTGGTGGCCGTGCCGGCGTTGGTGCTGGCGGGGTACACGTACCGAACGGTCGACCGGGTGCCGGGCGGCAACTGGGCGGCCCTGACGAGCAGCCCGCCGGTGAGGCTCGACCTGTCGGTGTGGGGCCTGACCGAGCAGGACGTGGTGGCGGGTTCGTTCCGGGAGGTCGGGCGGACGGAGCAGGCGGTGGTCTTCGTCTGGTTGCTGCCGAGCGGCACGTGGGGCGCCGGAACGGTGGACCTGGCCGGTAGGTGGGGCGCCGGAGTCGCGGACCTGTCCGGCAGGGACCCGATGAGCGTGAGGTTCCACCCCCACGCGCCGACAGCGGACCCGCCTGCCACCGAGGCCATGGGCGGCGCCAGGAACGAGATCTGGACGACGCTGTTCACGGTCGAGGGCGAGGAGCCGCTGGACCTGCGCTGCGGGCGCTGGGAGGCGCGGCTGTTCCACCTCGGCGAAGCGGACGGGCAGCGCGGGCCGTACGGAATCTACCTGGCGATGGCCGGCGACGGGCCGCCGGGCGAACCGCAATTGCAGGTGCAGCGGGCGACGGGGACGGCCGTCGAGCAGCTGTCGAACTGGGGGAGGGTGCCGGGGCCGAATCCGCAGGACTGTGCGGCGAGCTGACGATCGGCCGAGCCGGTCGTGACGGCGGAGGGGCGGCGCTGCTCACGTCGCCGTCGAGCCACTGCCGTCGGCGACGTCGACGAGCGGGCCGGGGCGCAGCAGTCCTGCGGGTGAGCGTCGGTGTCAGAGCAGGCTGCGCAGGCGCAGCAGGTCGCGGAAGCTCGCGTCGAGCTTGAGGCGGCCGGTGGCCCAGGCGGTGGGGAACGGCAGCCGGCCGTCGACCAGGGCGACGAGGTCGGTGCCGGTGGTGGTGAGACGGATGTCGGCCTTGGTGGCGGGCGGGCCGGGGGTGTCGGTGATGCCGGTGAGCTGCCCGCCGGTGAGGCGTCCGGTGAAGGTCAGGCCGAGGTCGGTGAGGTGGCAGCTGAGCGACCGGTCGAGGGCGGCGGCCTTGCGGACGTCGCCGTTCGCGCCGGCGAGGTTGCGGCTGAGCTGCTCCAGTGCGCTGCGGCACTCCTCGATGGTGGCCATGGGTGCGGCGTACTCCCGTTCTCGGTGGTTCTCGGTACTTCTCGGTGATCGGTGCGGCGTCCCACGCTAACGCGCCCGGGGGACGTGCCGGCCGGGTGGGGTGAGGGGGCCGACCGTGGGGCGGGCGGGGAATGCGCGTACGGGCGGGGCGTAGGACGGGGTAGCGTCAGGGCGGGCAGTCGGTGCCCGCGGAGGAGGCGTTCGGGATGCTGCGGGATGCGGTGCGGGGTGTGGTGGTGGTCGCGACGGAGCTCGCCGAGGAGGCGAGCCGCCGGGTGCAGGACGCGGCCGAGGAGCTGCGTCGGCGGACCGGTGAACTCCCGCCTGGGGTTGAGCAGTTGCGGACGCTGGCCGAGCAGGCCGTGAGCGCCGGGGTGGGGCTCGCGGGCGCCGCCAAGGGCGAGGTCGACCGGGTCTTCGAGAAGGTCGGCGACCAGGTGGTGAAGGTCGGCGTGGTACTGAGCTTCCTGGAGTCGAAGCTGCGCGAGGTCGACGAGCCGACCGCCGCGGCCGAGCCCGAGACGCCGCCCGAGGAGCAGCCGGAGGCGGAGCCGGTGGTCCGGCCGGCCGCCCGGGCCAAGGGCCTGTTCGACGCCGGGTGGGACGCGGAGCCGGTGGAGCCGGTGGTGGAGACGGCCTCGGAGCCCGAGCAGCCGGTGCCGCCGGTGAAGCGGGCGACTGCCCGCAAGGGCGCGGCGGCCAAGCAGGCGGCGGCCAAGCGTTCGGTGCCGCGGAAGGCCCCGGCGACGCCGAAGACGGTGGCGAAGAAGGCCGCCGCGAAGAAGGCCGCTCCCGCGAAGAAGACGGCGGCGGAGAAGACGACGGCGAAGAAGACGGCGGCGGCGGTGAAGAAGGCTGCCGCCGCGGACAGCCCGTCGGCCCCGCTGCCCGCGCAGGCGAAGAAGGCCGCGCCCGTACGGAAGTCCGTGGCGGCGCAGAAGTCGGTGTTGACGCCGACATCGGCGACCAAGGCCGCGTCGAAGCGCACCAAGGCCGCTGACGGCGCGTCGGCCGCGAAGCCGGTGAAGAGGACCGCCGCCCGGAAGACCGCCGCGAAGCCCGAGGGCGGGGACGCCGGCGGTGAGTGAGATGCAGTGGACGGGCGAGCCCGAAGTGGACGAGGTGCTGGCCCGGCTGGGGGAGGCGGACGGGGTGGGGGCGGGGGAGCGGGTCGAGGTGTACGAAGATGTTCATGCGCGGCTCGCCGCGACCCTCGCGGCGCTGGACCGCGAGTGACGATTGCGGAATGTGGGAGCTGACGTAGCAGTGGCAGTGGCACGACGCCGTCTGGATGCGGAGCTGGTGCGGCGGAATCTGGCCCGGTCGCGGGAGCACGCGAGCGAGCTGATCGCGGCGGGTCGGGTGACGGTGGGCGGCACGGTGGCGACCAAGCCGGCGACGCAGGTGGAGACGGCGGCGGCCGTGGTGGTCGCGAAGGACGACGACGACCCGGACTACGTGTCGCGCGGCGGCCACAAGCTGGCGGGCGCGTTCGCCGCGTTCGTCCCGCAGGGCCTGGTCGTCGAGGGCCGCCGGGCGCTGGACGCGGGGGCGTCCACGGGCGGCTTCACCGACGTCCTGCTGCGCGCGGGCACGGCGCACGTGCTGGCGGTGGACGTCGGCTACGGGCAGCTCGCCTGGTCGCTGCAGAGCGACGAGCGGGTGACGGTGATGGACCGCACCAACGTGCGGGAGCTGACGCCGGAACTGATCGGCGGCACCCTCGTCGACCTGGTGGTGGGCGACCTGTCGTTCATCTCGCTGGGCCTGGTGCTGCCGGCGCTGGCCGGCTGCGCGGCGCCGGACGCGGACCTGGTGCTGATGGTGAAGCCGCAGTTCGAGATCGGCAAGGAACGGCTGGGTTCGGGCGGCGTGGTGCGTTCGCCGGAGCTGCGGGCCGAGACGATCCGCCAGGTCGCCTCGCAGGCCTGGAAGTTGGGCCTGGGCGTGCGCGCGGTGACGGCGTCGCCGCTGCCGGGACCGTCGGGCAACGTCGAGTATTTCCTGTGGCTGCGCCGGGACGCGGACCAGCTGGATCCGGCCGAGGCGGACCGGGCCGTGGCGGAGGGGCCGAAGTAGGGTACTTGGCAGGCGTCCGAGCGTTGCGCAGACTGGCATGCCGCGGCCGGGCCAGCAGGGTCCGGCAGGCGTAGGGAGAGGGCAGCGGGCAATGAGCGATCGTCGTACGGTCTTCCTGATCGCGCACACCGGCCGGGAGGCCGCCCTGCGCAGTGTGGAAGGGCTGGTGGACGGCCTGCTGAAGGCGGGGATCCGGATCCGGCTGCTGGAGGCGGAGGCGGTGGGCCTGGACCTGCCGGACGGGGTGGAGCTGGTCCCGGGCGGGCCGGGCGCGGCCGACGGCTGCGAACTGATCCTGGTCGCGGGCGGCGACGGCACGCTGCTGCGCGGGGCGGAACTGGCCCGCGAATCGGGGCTGCCGATGCTCGGCATCAACCTCGGCCGGGTCGGCTTCCTCGCGGAGGCGGAACGCGACGACCTGGCGACGGTGGTGGACCGGGTCGTCGACGCCGACTACGCCGTCGAGGAACGCATGACCATCGACGTCCTGGTGCGCACCAACGGCGATGTGCTGCACGAGGACTGGGCGCTGAACGAGGCCTCGGTGGAGAAGGCGGCACGCGAGCGGATGCTGGAAGTCGTCACCGAGGTGGACGGCCGCCCGGTGTCGAACTTCGGCTGCGACGGGGTGGTGCTCTCGACGCCCACCGGCTCGACCGCGTACGCGTTCTCCGGGGGCGGGCCGGTGGTGTGGCCGGAGGTGGAGGCGCTGCTGATGGTGCCGATCAGTGCGCACGCGCTGTTCGCCCGCCCGCTGGTGACCTCGCCGGACTCGGTGCTGGCGGTGGAGGTGCAGCCGCGGACGCCGCACGGGGTGCTGTGGTGCGACGGGCGCCGCTCGGTCGAACTCCCGGCCGGCGCACGGGTGGAGGTCCGGCGCGGCAAGACGCCGGTGCGACTCGCCCGGCTGCACCGGGCGCCGTTCACGGACCGGCTGGTCGCGAAGTTCGCGCTGCCGGTGACGGGGTGGCGGGGGCGGTCCCGGAGCGTCTGAGGGGGCGCGGGGGGCTGCGCGACAAGCGCAAGGCCCGTCCGCAAGGTCGCGATCACGTGCAGGTCATGGTCCTGCGTCGCGATCTTGCGGTCGGATCCTTCCGCTTCGCGCAGTTCCCCGCGCCCCTGGTGGTGCTCTCCCTGATTCTGCTCTCCACCGTTACAGGCTGCACGGTTCCGGGCCGTCCGTCGTGAAGCGCTCGGTGCCGGCGAGGGCGGCGGCTTCGGCGATGCGGGTCAGGGCGTGGGGGACGTGGGCGGCGGGGAGGGTGAGGGGGAGGCGGAGGTACTCCTCGAACGCGCCGTCGATGCCGAAGCGGGCGCCGGAGGCGATGCGGACGCCGAGGCGTTCGCCGGCCCTGGCGAGGGCGGTGGCGGGCAGGCCGGGGGTGGCGACCCAGAGGGCGAGGCCGCCGGGGGGCAGGGTGAAGCGCCAGTCGGGGAAGTGCCGGGGCAGGGCGTCGGCGAAGGCGTGGGCGGTGGCGCGGAGGCCGGCGTGGCGTTCGGTGCGGACGGCCGTCAGGTGCTCGGTGAGCAGGTGGGCGGCGATCAGCTGGTCGAGGACGGGGGTGCCGAGGTCGAGCAGAGCCCGGTCGACGGCCAACTTCCGTACCAGGGACGGCTGGGCGCGCAGCCAGCCGATCCGCAGGCCGGGCCAGAGCAGTTTGCCGGCCGAGCCGACGGTGATCACCCGGGCGTCGCGGTCGAGTGCGGCGAGCGGTCGGGGCATGGCGGAGTCGTCGACGCCCCAGCCGAGTTCGGTGCAGGTCTCGTCGGCGAGGACGGCGGTGCCGGCGGCGCGGGCGTGGGCGAGCAGGGCGCGGCGGCGGTCCTCGTCGATCAGGGCGCCGGTGGGGTTCTGGAAGTCGGGGATGGTGGAGGCGAGTTTGGGGGCGGCGCCGCGGAGCACCCGCTGCCACTGGGGGAGGTCCCAACTCGGCTGCCCGGCGCGGTCGGTGGTGAACGGGACGGGGACCAGGCGGGCGCCGGAGCGGTCCAGGGCGCGCAGGGTGTTGGGGTAGCCGGGCGCTTCGACGGCGACCCGGTCGCCGCGGGTCAGCAGGGCCTGGTGGGCCAGGTGCAGGGCGCTCATCGCGCCGGTGGTGATCAGGATCTGTTCGGGGCCGGTGGGCAGGCCGCGTTCGGTGTAGCGGCGGGCGACGGCCTCGCGCAGGACGGGCAGGCCGGTGGGGTAGGTGCCGTGGCCGGCGGCGTAGGCGGGCAGCCGGTCGAGGGCGTGGGCGGCGGCGTCGGCGAGCTGCGGCGGGGCGGTGGGCGCGGCCAGGCCGAGGTCGAGTTCGGTGCCGGGCCCGTCGGCGCCGAGCGGGTGCAGGGTGTCGGCGGGCGGCCGGGTGCCGTTCGGGAGGGCCGTCCAGGAGCCGGCGCCGCGTCGTGAGCGCAGGAAGCCGTCGGCGCGCAGGGCCTCGTAGGCGGCGGCGACGGTGGTGCGGCTGAGGCGGAGTTCGGCGGCGAGTTCGCGTTCGGCGGGCAGCCGGGTGCCGGCGGGGAAGCGGCCGTCGGCGACCAGCCGGGAGACCCGGTCGGCGAGCGAGCGGTAGGCGGGGCGGCGGCCGTCCGCCGGGGGCAGTTGGCGGGCGAGTGCGTGCGGGGTCAGCGTGCTGTGCCACTCGGCCATCGGAAATCAGTCCACTCGGATCGGATTGGCCCTGTCGGGTGCCCTTTTGGACCGTCCATAGTGACGGTCAGTGCCGAGGAACGGCAAGCACCGCACGAAAAGAGGTCCACCCGATGGCACTCGCCCTGCCCCACGTCACCACCGATCTGCCCCGCCGGCTGCTCCGGCTCGCCGCCGGCCTGGTGCTGTACGGCGTCTCGATGGCCCTGGTGCTGCGCTCCTCGCTCGGCGGCAACCCGTGGGACGTCTTCCACCAGGGCCTGGCCCGGCACCTCGGCCTGAGCGTCGGCACCTGGGTGACGCTGGTCGGCCTGCTGGTGCTGCTGCTGTGGATACCGCTGCGGCAGCGGCCAGGCGTCGGCACCGTCGGCAACGTCGCCGTCCTCGGCGTCGCGATGGACGCCACACTGGCGCTGCTGCCGCACCCGCACGCGCTCGCCGCCCGGATCCCGCTGCTCGCCGTGGGCATCGTGCTGAACGCCGTGGCGACCGGCCTGTACATCGGGGCGCGGCTCGGCCCGGGCCCGCGCGACGGCCTGATGACCGGCCTGCACCGGCGCACCGGCCGTTCCGTGCGGCTGATCCGCACCTGCATCGAGTTGACCGTGCTGACCGTCGGCATCCTCCTCGGCGGCACGTTCGGCGTCGGCACGGTCGCCTACGCGCTGGCGATCGGCCCGCTGGTCCAGTTCTTCCTGCCCCGACTCACGGTGCCGGAGCCCGCCACTGTCGGGTGAACCGGGGGGCGGTCGTCGCGAACCGACGGTGGAACCTCGTAAGGTCGTCTCCGTGTTGGACGAGATGCGGATACGGGATCTGGGTGTCATCGACGACGCGGTGGTCGAACTCGCCCCCGGCTTCACGGCCGTCACCGGTGAGACCGGAGCCGGCAAGACCATGGTGGTGACCAGCCTCGGGCTGCTGCTCGGCGGCCGGGCCGACCCGGCGCTGGTGCGCAACGGCTCCGCGCGGGCCGTCGTGGAGGGCCGCCTCGCCCTCGACCCGGCCTCCCCGGTGGTGGCCAGGGCCATCGAGGCGGGCGCCGAACTCGACGACGGCGAACTGCTGATCAGCCGCACCGTCTCCGCCGAGGGCCGCTCCCGCGCGCACGTCGGCGGCCGCTCGGTGCCGGTCGGGCTGCTCGCCGAACTCGGCGAGGACCTGATCGCCGTGCACGGCCAGACCGACCAGCAGCGGCTGCTGCGCCCGTCCCGGCAGCGCGGCGCGCTCGACCGGTACGCGGGCGAGGCGGTCGCCGAGCCGCTGGCCCGCTACCGCGAGGTGTACCGCACCCTGCGCGAGGTGTCCGCGACGCTGGAGGAGCTGACCACCCGGGCCCGCGAGCGCGCCCAGGAGGCCGACCTGCTGCGTTTCGGCCTGGAGGAGATCGCCGCCGCCGAACCCGTCGCCGGGGAGGACGGGGAGCTGGCCGTCGAGTCCGAGCGCCTCGGCCACGCCGACGCGCTGTCCTCCGCCGCGACGCTCGCGCACGCCGCGCTGGCCGGCGACCCCGCCGACCCGGAGGCGGTGGACGCGGGCACCCTGCTCGCCCAGGCCCGCCGCGCCGTCGACGCGGTCCGCCACCACGACGAGCGCCTCGCGCAGCTCGCCGACCGCCTCGGCGAGGTCGGCTACCTGCTCGCCGACGTGGCCGGCGACCTCGCCGGGTACGCCGACGACCTGGACGCCGACCCGGTCCGGCTGGCCGCCGTCGAGGACCGCCGCTCCGTCCTCGCCCACCTGGTCCGCAAGTACTCCGGCACCGAGGGCACCCTCGCCGAGGTGACCGCCTGGGCCGAGGCCGGCTCGGTGCGGCTGCTGGAACTCGACGGCGACGACGAGCGGATCGACGAACTCGGCGCGCAGGAGACCGAGTTGCGCACCCAGCTGGCCGACCTGGCGGTCGAGGTGTCGCAGGCCCGGCACGCCGCCGCCGGCACCTTCGCCGGCGCGGTCTCCGCCGAGCTCGCCGAACTCGCCATGCCGCACGCCCGGGTGACGTTCGCGATCAGCCAGGTCGACGACCTGTCCGGGATCGAGGTCGACGGCCGCACCGTCGCCTACGGCCCGCACGGCGTCGACGAGGTCGAGGTGCTGCTCGCCCCGCACCCCGGCGCGCAGGCCCGGCCGATCGCCAAGGGCGCCTCCGGCGGCGAGCTGTCCCGCGTCATGCTGGCCGTCGAGGTGGTGTTCGCCGGCGCGGACCCGGTGCCGACCTACCTGTTCGACGAGGTCGACGCGGGCGTCGGCGGCAAGGCCGCCGTGGAGATCGGCCGCCGCCTCGCCAAACTCGCCCGCAGCGCCCAGGTCGTGGTCGTCACCCACCTGCCGCAGGTCGCCGCGTTCGCCGACCGGCACCTGGTGGTGGAGAAGACCAACGACGGCGTGGTCACCCGCTCCGGCGTGAAGACCCTCAGCGACGAGGAGCGGGTGCGCGAGCTGTCCCGGATGCTCGCCGGCCTGGAGGACTCCGAGCTCGGCCGGGCGCACGCCGAGGAACTCCTCGAAGCCGCCCGCACCGCCCGGGCCCGCTGATACCTCGTGCGGCACGCGCCGCCCGGACCTGCCGGGTCCGGGCGACGCGCCCGCAGCGGTGCCGACTGTCCAAGAGGGCGACCGACCTGGCATCGTGGCGAGCGGACACCAGCTGACAACGAGTCGGAGCGAAAACGACGTGGACCATTCCGCCGCCCGGGCCACCGCGGCCCCCCAGCTGCACGTGGTGCTCGTCCTGGCCGCCGCGACCGGCGGGATCGGCGCGCACGTGCGCTCCCTGACGCAGGGTCTGGTCGCCCACGGGGTGGCGGTCACCGTCTGCGCGCCCGAGGGCACCGACCGCCGGCACGGCTTCACCACGGCCGGCGCCCGCCTGCACACGGTGGACATCACCCCCACCTCGGGAGCCCGCTCCGACGCCGTCGCGATCGGCGAGCTGCGCCGCGCCTTCACCGGCGCCGACGTCATCCACGCCCACGGCCTGCGCGCCGGCCTGCTGTCCGACCTGGCGCTGCGCACCGCCGGCCGGTTCCCCGGCATCCGCCCGGACACGCCGCTGGTGGTCACCTCGCACCACGCGCTGCTCGCCACCGGACTGGAACGCCGTCTCCAACGCCTGATGGAACGCCGGGTGGTGCGGGCCGCCGACCTGGTCCTCGGCGCGTCCTCCGACCTGGTCGCCCGGGCCCGCGAACTGGGCGCCACCGACGCCCGGCTCGGCCCGGTCGCCGCCCCGCCGATGCCGCCCGCCGAGCTCGACCGCGCCGCGGCCCGCGCCGCCGCCCTGCCCGGCGGCGACGACGGCCGGCCCGTGGTGCTGGCGATCGGCCGCCTGGTCGCGCAGAAGTGCTTCTCACTGCTGCTGGACGCCGTCCCGCACTTCGCCGCGCCCGGCGAGCCGATGCCGCACGTGCTGCTGGCCGGCGACGGCCCCGAACGGCAGGCGCTGACCGAGCGGGTGCGGGCCGAAAAGCTGCCGGTGGACGTCCTCGGCTACCGCTCCGACATCGCCGACCTGCTGGCCGCCGCCGACCTGGTCGTGCTCTCCTCCCGCTGGGAGGCCCGCTCGCTGGTCGCCCAGGAGGCGATGCGGGCCGGCGTGCCGGTGGTCGCCACCGCCGTCGGCGGCGTCCCCGAACTGGTCGGCGACGCCGCCGTGCTGGTGCCGTTCGCCGACCCGCGGGCGCTCGGCGGCGCCGTCCGTGAACTCCTCGGCGACGAGAAACGCCGGGTCGCACTCGCCGACGCCGGCCGCGCCCAGGCCCGCACCTGGCCGGACGAGGCCGCCACCGTCGCCCAGGTGCTGTCCGTCTACGACGAATTGGTGCAGCGTCAGAACTGACGTCGCATCAGTGCGACGACAGGTTCAGCCCGCCCGCGGCGGTCAGCCGCAGTGCCGTGTCGATCAGCGGAACGTGGCTGAACGCCTGTGGGAAGTTGCCGACCTGACGGCGTGAACGCGAATCCCACTCCTCGGCGAGCAGCCCCAGATCGTTGCGGAGCGCCAGCAGCCGTTCGAACAGCTCGCGGGCCTCGCCGACCCGTCCGATCATCGCCAGGTCGTCGGCCAGCCAGAACGAGCAGGCCAGGAACGCCCCTTCGTGGCCGGACAGGCCGTCGACGTTGTTGCCCTCGTCGTCGTGCGTCGGGTAGCGCAGCACGAAGCCGTCCTCGGTGGACAGTTCGCGCTGGATCGCCTCGATGGTGCCGATCACCCGCTTGTCGTCCGGCGGCAGGAAGCCGACCTGCGGGATCAGCAGCAGCGAGGCGTCCAGCTCCTTGCCGCCGTAGTACTGGGTGAAGGTGTTGCGCTCCGGGTCGTAGCCCTTCGCGCACACGTCGGCGTGGATCTCGGCGCGCAGCTCCTCCCAGCGCGCGGTGAGGCCCTCCGGGGCGTTCTCCAGCTGCTCCAGCAGCTTGAGGGTGCGGTCGACGGCGACCCAGGCCATCACCTTGGAGTGCACGAAGTGCCGGCGCGGGCCGCGGACCTCCCAGATGCCCTCGTCGGGGTTGCGCCAGTGGTCCTCCAGGTACTCGATCAGGCGCAGTTGCAACTGGTGGGCGTGGTCGTGCCGGGCCAGGCCCGACATGGTGGCCAGGTGCAGGGCCTCGACGACCTCGCCGTACACGTCGAGCTGGAGCTGCCCGGCGGCGCCGTTGCCGATCCGGACCGGGCGGGAGTCCTCGTAGCCGGGCAGCCAGTCGAGCTCGGACTCGGTGAGTTCGCGCTCCCCGGCGATGCCGTACATGATCTGCAGGTTCTCCGGGTCGCCGGCCACCGCCCGCAGCAGCCACTCGCGCCATGCCCGGGCCTCCTCGCGGTAGCCGGTGCGCAGCAGCGAGGACAGGGTGATCGCGGCGTCCCGCAGCCAGGTGTAGCGGTAGTCCCAGTTGCGTTCGCCGCCGAGGTCCTCCGGCAGCGAGGTGGTCGGGGCGGCGACGATGCCGCCGGTCGGGGCGTAGGTGAGCGCCTTCAGGGTGATCAGCGAGCGGACCACGGCCTCCCGGTAGGGGCCCTGGTAGCGGCACTGCTCGACCCACTCGCGCCAGAACCGCTCGGTGGACTCCAGCGCGCCCTCGGCGTCCGGCGGCGCGGGCGCCGGCTCGTGGGAGGCCTTCCAGGTCAGCCCGAAGGCGATCCGCTCACCGGCGCTGACGGTGAAGTCCGCGTACGTGGTCAGGTCGCGGCCGTAGGTCTCGGCCCGGCCGTCCAGCCACACCGAGTCGGGCCCGGCGACGGCGACGGTGCGGTGCCCGACGCCGGGCTGCTCGACCCGGTGCACCCAGGGCACGATCCGGCCGTAGCTGAAACGCATCCGCACCGCCGAGCGCATCCGGACGGCGCCGGCCAGGCCCTCCACGATGCGGATCATCTGCGGCACGTCGGGGGTGCCGAGCAGGTGCCGCGGCGGCATGAAGTCGATCACCCGGACGGTGCCGCCCTGGGTGTCCCACTCCTGCTCCAGGATCAGCGAGTCGCCGCGGTAGCGGCGCCGGTCGCAGGGCAGCGCGGGCGCGGCGGCCGTCACCGGCGGGATCGGCGGCTCGCCGTCCAGCAGGGTGCGGGGCGGCGGGGCGGCGGCGGGCGGCGGCTCGACGGGCAGTGCCGGGCCGATCCGCCAGAAGCCGTGCTCGTCGGTGCCGAGCAGGCCCGCGAACACCGCCGGCGAGTCGAACCGCGGCAGGCACAGCCAGTCGACCGCGCCGTCGCGGCGCACCAGCGCGGCCGTCTGCATGTCCCCGATGAGCGCGTAGTCCTCGATGCGACCGGCCATGGCTCTCCGTTCCCAGCGGCCCAGCATGCCCCGGCGGCGGCGGTGCGCACGGGTCGGGGGTGCGCGCGGGTCGGGGGTCGGGCGAGGATGTCGACGTTTGAGCAGAATACGTGGATTTGGATGTTTCGGGCGTGTTCAGCACCCCGCCCGTCTGCCCACACCCCTTGTGCCGCATGCCCTCCGGGCCTGTTCCGGGCCGCCCGGATGAGCTGTCCGGCCGACGCGCCGGAGGCCTCTCCACCCGGACGCGGGCAAGCACTCGCCGGGGCACTGATACGCTGGTATCCCGTGGAACTGGTGGGAACGAGGGCCGGGAGCCCCTCCACCGGCGTCACTCTCCGACACGACACCCACGGGAGCCCCCTCTTGGCACAGCCCCATTCCGGCAAGTCGGCCAACGGCCGCGCCGTGACGACCAAGCACCTCTTCGTCACCGGGGGTGTCGCCTCTTCGCTCGGCAAGGGCCTCACCGCCTCGAGCCTCGGCGCGCTTCTCAAGGCCCGCGGCCTGCGAGTGACGATGCAGAAGCTCGACCCCTACCTCAACGTGGACCCGGGCACCATGAACCCGTTCCAGCACGGTGAGGTCTTCGTCACCGACGACGGCGCCGAGACCGACCTCGACATCGGTCACTACGAGCGCTTCCTCGACACCAACCTGCACGGCTCGGCGAACGTCACCACCGGCCAGGTCTACTCCACGGTGATCGCCAAGGAGCGGCGCGGCGAGTACCTCGGCGACACCGTCCAGGTCATCCCGCACATCACCAACGAGATCAAGTCCCGGATCCGCCGGATGGCGACCGAGGACGTCGACGTGGTCATCACCGAGGTCGGCGGCACCGTCGGCGACATCGAGTCGCTGCCGTTCCTGGAGGCCGTCCGCCAGGTCCGCCACGAGGTCGGCCGCGACAACGTGTTCTTCGTGCACGTCTCGCTGCTGCCCTACATCGGCCCGTCCGGCGAGCTCAAGACCAAGCCCACCCAGCACTCGGTGGCCGCGCTGCGCAACATCGGCATCCAGCCCGACGCGATCGTGCTGCGCGCCGACCGCGAGGTGCCGCAGGCCATCAAGCGCAAGATCTCGCTGATGTGCGACGTCGACGAGGAGGCCGTGGTCGCCGCGATCGACGCCAAGTCGATCTACGACATCCCGAAGGTCCTGCACGCCGAGAACCTCGACGCCTACGTGGTGCGCCGCCTCGACCTGCCGTTCCGCGACGTCGACTGGACCGTCTGGGACGACCTGCTGCGCCGCGTCCACGAGCCGCAGCACGTGGTCAAGGTCGCCCTGGTCGGCAAGTACATCGACCTGCCCGACGCGTACCTGTCGGTGACCGAGGCGCTGCGCGCCGGCGGCTTCGCCAACAACGCCCGCGTCGAGATCAAGTGGGTCACCTCCGACGACTGCGAGACCCCCGAGGGCGCGCAGGAGCAGCTCGGCGACGTCGACGCGATCTGCATCCCCGGCGGGTTCGGCGACCGCGGTGTCGACGGCA
Organism: Kitasatospora sp. NPDC059795; assembly: GCF_042732175.1. NCBI lineage: Bacteria > Bacillati > Actinomycetota > Actinomycetes > Kitasatosporales > Streptomycetaceae > Kitasatospora > Kitasatospora sp. NPDC059795. The sequence goes on along the minus strand of NZ_JBHWID010000037.1, from coordinate 1,494 downwards.
AGGTCGCCGCGATCACCTACGCCCGCGAGAACAAGATCCCGCTGCTGGGCCTGTGCCTGGGCCTGCAGTGCGTGGTCATCGAGGCCGCCCGCAACCTGGCCGGGCTGCCGGAGGCGAACTCCACCGAGTTCGACTCCGCCGCGAAGTACCCGGTCATCTCGACCATGGCCGAGCAGCTCGCCATCGTCGACGGCAAGGGCGACCTGGGCGGCACCATGCGTCTGGGCCTGTACCCGGCGAAGCTCGCCGAGGGCTCGATCGTGCGCGAGGTGTACGGCGGCGAGCAGTACGTCGAGGAGCGCCACCGTCACCGCTACGAGGTCAACAACGCGTACCGCGCCGACCTGGAGAAGACCGGCCTGCAGTTCTCCGGCCTCTCCCCGAAGGGCGACCTGGTCGAGTACGTCGAGTACCCGCGCGAGGTCCACCCCTACCTGGTCGCCACCCAGGCCCACCCCGAGCTGAAGTCCCGCCCGACCCGGCCGCACCCGCTGTTCGCGGGCCTGGTCGCGGCGGCGATCGACCGCAAGGTCGGCTGACGCGTTCTCGGTTTCCGAAGCCGCCCGTCCCGGAGTTCGCTCCGGGGCGGGCGGCTTCGGCGTGTCGGGGGCGGGGCGTCCGGTAGATTGCGTCTATCTGACGAGAAGGGGTGGTGTCCTGATGACCGGGATTCGCGACGTGGCCGAGGAATGGGACGTCCGGGACGGGCACACGCCCTTCCAGGGCCGGATGACCGGCATGCGCTCCGAGCAGGTGCGGATGCCCGACGGCAGCTGGGCGCAGCGCGACTACCAGATCCACCCCGGCTCGGTGGGCGTCCTCGCCGTCGACCAGCAGGCCCGCGTCCTCGTCCTGCGCCAGTACCGGCACCCCGTCCGGCACCGGCTCTGGGAGCTGCCGGCCGGGCTGCTGGACGTTCCCGGCGAGAACCCGCTGCACGCGGCGCAGCGGGAACTCTTCGAGGAGGCCTACTGCAAGGCCGGCAACTGGCGCGTCCTGGTCGACTTCTACACCTCGCCCGGCGGCAGCGACGAAGCCCTGCGACTCTTCCTCGCCACGGAGCTGTCGGAGGCGGACGGGGAGCGGTACGCCGCGCACGGGGAGGAACTGGAACTGGAGTCGGCCTGGGTCCCGCTCGAACAGCTCATCGACCTCGTCCTCGCCGGCGAACTCCACAACCCCACGCTGGTCACCGGCACCCTCGCCCTCCACGCCGTGCTGGCCCGCGGCGGCGTCGACACGCTCCGGCCGGCGGATGCGCCTTGGGCGGCCCGGCCGTTCTGAGGGGGCGCTCCGCGCGGGGTGGCGGGGGTGCTGGGGTGCGCTCCGCGCGGGGTGGCGGGGGTGCTGGGGACGCGCTTCGCGCGGGGTGGTGGGGGTGTTGGGGGTGCGCTTCGCGCGGGGTGGTGGGGGTGTTGGGGGTGCGCTCCGCGCGGGGTGGTGGGGGGGGTTCTGCGGCCGACCGCGCCGCGTTGGGGGGCCCGGGCGGCTTCA
>NZ_JBHWID010000036.1:0-23393 GCF_042732175.1 Kitasatospora sp. NPDC059795 | reverse complement strand
GAACGGCGGGGCCGGGTCTGCGGTCGTGGCCCCGCCGTTCCCCGAGCCCCTGTCCTAGCTTCTCGCCTGCCAGAAGTGGTCCACCGGCCCGATGCCGGCGCCGAGCGGGAAGCCGTGTTCGATGGCGCCCGTCACGTAGGCCTTGGCGTTCGCGACCGCCTCCGGCATCTCGTCGCCCTTGGCGAGCTGCGCGGCGATGGCGCTGGCGAGGGTGCAGCCGGTGCCGTGGGTGTGGCGGTTGTCGTGGCGGGGGGCCCGGTACCAGTGGGTTTCGCCGGTGGGGCCGAGGAGGAGGTCGGCGGCTTCGCCTTCGAGGTGGCCGCCCTTGACGAGGGTCCAGCGGGGGCCGAGGTCGCGGAGCGCCTTCGCGGCGTCCAGCATGTCGCTTTCGCCGGTGACCTCGAGGCCGGTGAGTTGGGTCACTTCGTGCAGGTTGGGGGTGACCAGGTCGGCGACCGGCAGGAGGCGCTCGCGGACGGTGAGCACGGCCTCCGCGGCGAGCAGCGCGTCGCCGTGCTTGGAGACGCCGACGGGGTCGACGACCACGGGGGCGGGGGCGTCGGCGAGGAGCGCGGAGACGGTTTCGACGAGTTCGATAGAGGCCAGCATGCCGGTCTTGATCGCCTGGACGCCGATGTCGTCGACGACGCTGCGGTACTGGGCGCGGACGGCTTCGGCGGGGAGTTCCCAGTAGCCCTGGACGCCGAGCGAGTTCTGCGCGGTGACGGCGGTGATGACGCTCATGCCGTGGACGCCGAGGGCGAGCATCGCCTTGAGGTCGGCCTGGATGCCGGCACCGCCGCCGCTGTCGGAGCCGGCGACGGTGAGCACCCGGGGCGGGGCGGTGTTGATGGTCATGCGCCCCAACCTACCCACCGGCGGATTCGCGTCAGAGCACGGCCTCGGATTCGATCCAGCGGCCCGCCGGGACGGTCTTGAGCTGGACGACGGCGTCGGCGATCGGGGTGAGGTGGATCTCGGTGCGGCGCAGTGCGGTGAAGTGTCCGAAGGCCCCTTGGTGGACGGCTTCGACGGCGTGCCAGCCGAAGCGGGTGGCGAGGACGCGGTCGAGTGCGGTGGGGGTGCCGCCGCGCTGGGTGTGGCCGAGGATGACCGGGCGGGCCTCCTTGCCGAGGATGTTCTCCAGTTCGACGGCGAGCCGGGTGCCGATGCCGCCGAAGGTCCGGTGGCCGAACCGGTCGACTTCGCCGTGTTCGAAGCGCAGGGTGCCGGGCAGGGGTTGGGCGCCTTCGGCGACGGCGACGATGGCGAACTTCTTGCCGCGCCGGAAGCGGTCCTCGATCATCCGGGCGACGGCTTCGATGTCGAAGGGCTTCTCGGGGATGAGGATGCCGTGGGCGCCGCCGGCCATGCCCGCGGTGAGGGTGATCCAGCCGGTGTGGCGGCCCATCAACTCGACGACCATGACACGTTGGTGGGACTCGGCGGTGGTCTTGAGGCGGTCGATGGCCTCGGTGGCGACGTGCACGGCGGTGTCGAAGCCGAAGGTGACGTCGGTGGCGTCGATGTCGTTGTCGATGGTCTTGGGGACGCCGACGACGGGGAGTCCGGCGTCGCTGAAGAGTTTGGCGGCGGTGAGGGTGCCTTCGCCGCCGATCGCGATCAGGGCGTCGATGCCGATCCGGGCGGCGAGTTCGGCGGAGTTCTCGACCGCCCAGCGGATCTTCTCGCGCTGCACCCGGGCGGAGCCGAGGATGGTGCCGCCGAGGGTGAGCAGGCCGGTGACGTCGTCGTGCGAGATCGGGCGGGTGCGGCTCTCGATCAGGCCGAGGAAGCCGTCCTCGATGCCGATGATCTCGTCGCCGTGGACGTCGGTGCCGCGGTGCACGACGGAGCGGATCACCGCGTTGAGTCCGGGGCAGTCGCCGCCGCTGGTGAGAACGCCGATGCGCATGGTGGCTGTGCTCTCCTGCTCCCGGGGGCCGCGGGCCCCCGCGTAGGTGGACCGGGCCGTCGAGGCGGTCGGCCCGCCCGACATCCGTCACCCTACGCGGTCGGCGCGCTGCCCCCGGGGAGCCACAAGGCCTACTGTTCGGCGAAGTGGTCCCAGCCGGCGGTGCGGTCCCAGGGGGCGCCGTCGACCGTGACCACTCCCCCGCGGCCGGTCCGGGCCGGGCGCACCACTTCGCCGATCTTCCGCCAGCGGGACGGGAGTTGGACGCTCTTGGGGAAGGTCGCCACGATCGCGTGGTCCTCGCCGCCGGACAGCACCCACACCAGCGGGTCGACGCCGACGGCCTGGCCGATGTCGGCCATCTGCGCGGGGACGTCGAAGTCGGCGGCGTGCAGGTCGATGTCGACGGCGCTGGCCCGGGCGACGTGGCCGAGGTCGGCGACCAGCCCGTCGGAGACGTCGACCATGGCGGTGGCGCCGAGGTCGCTGGCGGCGGGGCCGGCGTGGTACGGCGGTTCCGGGCGGCGGTGCGCCTCGACGAAGGCCCGCGGGGAGCGGAAGCCGCGCTGCAGGACGGTCAGGCCGGCGGCGGACCAGCCGAGCCAGCCGGTGACGGCGACGACGTCGCCGACCTGGGCGCCGGAGCGCACCACGGGCCGCCGGCCCTGGAGGTCGCCGAGCGCGGTGATGGCGAGGGTGATGGTGTCGCCGCGGACCACGTCGCCGCCGACCACGGTGGCCCCGGCGACCTGGCATTCGTCGCGCAGGCCGTCCATCAGTTCGGTGGCCCAGGTGGTGGGCAGGTCGGCGGGGGCGACCAGGCCGAGCAGCAGGGCGGTGGGGACGGCGCCCATCGCGGCGATGTCGGCGAGGTTCTGCGCGGCGCACTTGCGGCCCACGTCGTACGCGGTGGACCAGTCGCGGCGGAAGTGCCGGCCCTCGATGAGGACGTCGGTGGTGGCGACCACCCGGCCGTCGGGGGCCTTGACGACGGCGGCGTCGTCACCGGGCCCGAGTTCCACCGCCGGCGTCATCGGCAGCCGCGCGGTCAGTTCCCGGATGAGCCCGAACTCGCCGAGCTCGCCCACGGTCCCCTGCATCAGCCCGTCCTCCCGCGTTCTTCACGTGATCCGTCTGGGGTGCGCCCCCCGCGCGGCAGCGTACGCCCTCGGAGGGTGCGGAGGTCTCCCCTGTGCCGCTGTCGCGCGGTAGCGTGGTGATCAGACTGCCGGTCAGCAACTCCCCCCACCCAGCCGCCTGGAGGTCCACCGTGGTGCAGGCGTACATCCTGATTCAGACCGAGGTGGGAAAGGCCACCGCGGTCGCCGAGTCCATTGCCAAGATCCCCGGCGTGCTCACCGCCGAGGACGTCACCGGCCCGTACGACGTGATCGTCCGGGCCGAGTCGGAGTCGATCGACGAACTGGGCCGCCTGGTGGTGGCGAAGGTGCAGCAGGTGGACGGGATCACCCGCACCCTCACCTGTCCGGTGGTCCGCCTGTAGGGGCGCTTACCATCGACGGGTGTCTTCTCGCGACCTCCTGAACCGCCTCCCCGCGCCGGTCCGCTGGTTCGGACCCCCCGCCGTCCTGCTGGCCGTGACGGCGGGGCTGGTCGCGTTCTGGAATGGCGACCCGGACGTGGCGCCGCCGACGCCGAGCGCCCAGGCCGCCGAGTACTGCCGGGCGCTGGACGCGAAGCTGCCGGGCGACGTGCTCGGCCACCCGCGCAAGGACCCGTCCCCGGCCTCGCCGTACACCGCCGCCTGGGCGTCCTCGCCCCGCACCGTGCTGACCTGCGGCGGGGACCGGCCGGACTACCTGAACTCCGCCCGGATGGGCCCGTGCATCGACGAGGTCAGCTGGGGCGTGAACGAGGACGGCCAGGGCGGCTACTGGTTCGCCACCGGACTGCGCAAGGCGTACGTGGAGGTGCACGTCCGGTCCGGCGCGTACCCCAACTACGCGGACCCGCTGAGCTCCTTCTCGGACGCCATCCGGTCGACCATCCCGGTGATCAACGACAAGGCCGAGTCGGAGTGCTTCGGCGCCGACGCCTAGGGCCTGTCCGGTCGACAGGCCCTGGCGTCGGCAGCCGGGCGTCGTCAGCGCAGGCCGGTGGAGCGGCGCAGCGCCGCGGCCAGCAGGCGGTCGATCAGCTCGGCGTAGGGCACGCCGGTGGCCTCCCACATCTTGGGGTAGGCGGAGATCGGCGTGAAGCCGGGCATGGTGTTGATCTCGTTGACCATCCACCGGCCGTCGTTCAGCAGGAAGAAGTCGACCCGGGCCAGGCCCTCGCAGCCGAGGCCCTCGAAGACCTCGACGGCCTGCCGCTGGAGTTCGGTGCGCTCGGCGTCGGTGAGCCTGGCCGGGATCTCGACCTCGGAGGAGTCGATGTACTTGGCCTCGAAGTCGTAGAACTCGAAGTCGGCGTCGACCAGCACCTCGGCGGGCACCGAGGCACGCGGGCCGTCCTCGAACTCCAGCACTCCGCACTCGATCTCGCGGCCCTCGACGCCCTTCTCCACGATCACCTTGGGGTCGTGGCGGCGGGCCTCGTCGATCGCGGCGTCCAGGTCGGCGAGGTCCTTGACCTTGGTGATGCCGATCGAGGAGCCGGCCCGGCAGGGCTTGACGAACAGCGGCAGGCCGAGCGCGGCGATCCGCTCGCGGGCGGCGGCGCGGCCGTCCTCGGTCTGCCAATCGCGCGGCTTGACCACCGTGTACTCGCCCGCGTACAGGCCGAGCGACTCGATGATCCGCTTGGTGAACTCCTTGTCCATGCCGACCGAGCTGGCCAGCACGCCGGAGCCGACGTACGGCACCCCGGAGAGCTCCAGCAGGCCCTGCAGGGTGCCGTCCTCGCCCCAGGGGCCGTGCAGCAGCGGCAGCACCACGTCGACCTCGCCGAGCACCTTGGGGGCGGCGCCGGGCTCGCTCCACACGACGTCCCGGTTGCCGGGGGCGACGGGCAGCGCCACCTGGCCCTCGGTGGACTCGGCGACCTGGTCGACGTCGGGCATCCGGCCGTCGGTGATCGTCATCCGGGCGGGTTCGTCGCCGACCAGGGCCCAGCGGCCCTCGTGGGTGATGCCGATCGGCAGCACCTCGTACTTGCTGCGGTCGATCGAGCGCAGCACGCTGGCGGCGGTGACCACGGACACGCCGTGCTCGGAGCTCCGACCGCCGAAGACGATCGCGACGCGCGGCTTGGCCGACTGGTTCGGGGAGGTCTGTTCGATGCTCATAACGGCGTTGAGACTACCGTCCGATTCCGGTCATCGGCGCTCCGGCTTGGCCGAACGGGCCATCAAGCCCTCCAGCACCTCCTGCGTCGGACGGCCGTTGTGGACGACGTCGACCACCGCTTCGACGATCGGCATCTCCACGCCGTTGCGGCGCGCCAGGTCGAGCACCGACTCGCAGGACTTCACGCCCTCCGCGGTCTGGCTGGTCGCCGCGATGGTCTCGGCGAGCGTCATGCCGCGGCCCAGGTTGGTGCCGAAGGTGTTGTTCCGGGACAGCGGCGAGGAGCACGTCGCCACCAGGTCGCCCATGCCCGCGAGGCCCGCGAAGGTGTGCGCGTCGGCGCCCAGGCGCAGGCCGAGGCGGGTGGTTTCGGCCAGCCCGCGGGTGATCAGGGTGGCCTTGGTGTTGTCGCCCAGGCCCATGCCGTTGGCCATGCCGACCGCCAGGCCGATCACGTTCTTCACCGCGCCGCCGAGCTCGCAGCCCACCACGTCGGTGTTGGTGTAGGGGCGGAAGTACGGGGTGTGGCAGGCCTTCTGGAAGCGCTTGGCGACCTCCTCGTCGGTGCACGCGACCACGGTGGCGGCGGGCTGCCGGTTGGCGATCTCGCCGGCCAGGTTGGGGCCGGACACCACCACGACGCGCTCCGGACCGACCTGCGCGACCTCCTCGACGACCTCGCTCATCCGCTTCGCGGTGCCGAGTTCGATGCCCTTCATCAGGCTGACCAGCACGGTGTCCGGGCCCAGCAGCGGCGCCCAGTGCGCGAGGTTGTCGCGCAGCGTCTGGGACGGCACCGAGAGCACCGCGAAGTCCGCGCCGGCCAGCGCGGCGGCCGCGTCGGTGGTCGCCCGGATCGACGGCGGGAGTGCCCGGCCCGGCAGGTAGTCCGGGTTGACGTGCTCCTTGTTGATGGCGTCGGCGAGTTCCTGCCGGCGGCCCCACAGGGTCACCTCGCAGCCGGCGTCGGCCAGGATCATCGCGAAGGCGGTGCCCCAGGAGCCCGTCCCCATCACGGCGCAGCGGGTCACCGGCCGCCCTCCTCGGCGGCGCGCTCGCGCTTGGCCTCGGCGGCCGTGGCCCGTTCCCGGGCGGCCTTGCGCATGTCGTAGCGCTCGGCGGGGGCCTGCTCGCCGCGGATCCCCTCCAGCACGGCGGTGATCGCCGCCATGATGTCGTCGGTGGCGTCGCGGAGCACCTGGGCGGTGATCTCCTGCCCCTGGTACTTGCTGAGGTCCACGGCCGGGCCGGCCGCCACCGTCACCTTGTGGCGCGGGAACAGGTGGTACTTGCCCCTGCCGCCCTTGCCGTACGGCGGGATGATCTCCTGCGCGCCCCAGTGCGCGACCGGGATCACCGGCGCGCCCGTCATCAGCGCGACCCGGGCGGCGCCGCTCTTGCCGGTCATCGGCCACATGTCCGGGTCCCGGGTGAGGGTGCCCTCCGGGTAGAACTGCACGCACTGCCCGGAGTTGACCGCCTCGATCGCGGCCCGGAACGCGTCCGCGGCGTCGGTGGACTCCCGGAACACCGGGATCTGGCCGGTCTTGCGCAGCATGAAGCCGATGAACGGCACCTGGAACAGCGAGGACTTGGCGAGTATCCGCGGCGGGCGGCCCGAGTTGTACTGCCAGTGCCCGTAGAACACCGGGTCGATCACCGAGTTGTGGTTCACCACCGCGATGAAGCCCTCGTTCGCGGGCAGGTGCTCCCAACCCCGCCAGTCCGTCGTCGCCAGGGCGTTTGTCACCGGCTTCACGAGCGCGGCCGCCAGGCGGTACCAGATCCCGTAGTCGCCGTTTCCGAACCTGGCGTTAGAGCGGCGGGCCACCCAGCTCCTCCTCTTTCGCGCGGCGTCCCGCCCGGGCGGTGCCGCTGGTCTCTCTCCCTCGCCGGGGGGCCGGGCAGCGGCTCCGAGGCGCCGACCAGTCTCACCCGCGAGGGAAGTCCGTGTCGAGCAGCCACCACCGCCACCGGCCGACCGGTGACCTGCCGACCGCCCCGGGCGCGATCCGGAGCCGGTGGCCAAGCCTCCCCGGCGGACGCCACAATGACGCCGATGACAGAGGACACCGTACGCCCCGCCGCCGACCGCCCGTCCGCCCCGGGGGCGGGGCCGGGCAGCCGGTCCGAGCTGCGGCCGGACGCTGCGGCGGCATCGTCCGACTGGACCATGGTCGTCCCGTTGAAGCCGCCCGGCGAGGGGAAGAGCCGCCTGTCGGCGCTCGGCGAGCTGCGGCCCCGACTCGCGCTGGCCTTCGCGCTCGACACCGTCGCCGCGGCGCTCGCCTGCCCCGCGGTCGGACGGGTACTGGTGGTCGGACGGGATCCGCGCGCCGCGAGTGCGCTGCGCGCGCTGGGGGCGACCGTCCTCGACGACGAACCCGGCGACGGCCTCAACCGGGCGTTCCTGCACGGCACTTCCGCCGCGCACCGGCTACGCCCCCGCTCCCCCGTCGCCACCCTCTGCGCGGACCTGCCGGCGCTGCGGCCCGCCGAACTCGCCCGCGTGCTGGCCGCCGTGCCCCCGCACGGCCGGGCCTTCCTCGCGGACGCCCTCGGCACCGGGACGGTACTGCTCGCCGCACCGGCCGGCGCGCCGCTGCGCCCGTCCTTCGGGCCGGGCTCCCGGGAGCGGCACGCGGCCGGCGGGGCGACCGAGATAAGGCTCCTCGACGTGCCGTCCGTCCGGCAGGACGTCGACACCCCCGAGGACCTGGCCGCGGCCCACGAACTCGGCCTCGGCCCGGCCACCGACGCCCTGCTCCGAAGCTCTATGCTGCTTCCCATGCAGGCCACCGCGTTCACCTACGACCCCACGACCCGCTCCGGCTCGGTCCTGCTCGACGACGGCACCCCCCTCCCGTTCGACGCCCCGGCCTTCGACGCCGGCGGCCTCCGGCTGCTCCGCCCCGGCCAGCGGCTGCGCATCCGCACCGCCGGCGAGGGCCCCGCCCGCCGCGTCGTCTTCCTCACCCTCCCGACCTTCCCGGACCCCGAGTCCGTCTGACGCCCCGCCGGCCGGGGCGTCGGTCAGGCGCTGCGCGGGAGGCGCTCCTCCGGGTCGGGGAACCCGACCGTGTCGTGCAGGCAGAGCGCCATCACGGCCGGGGTGTTGAGCAACTCCAGGCGCTTCGGGGCGGGTTGCAGCGGGCCGTCACTGGTGGGGACCACCCTGATCTGGCGGTTGTGGCCGAGCAGGACGAAGCTCAGCAGCAGGTGGCCGTCCCTGGCCAGGAACCCCTCGGTGCGCTGCGCGGCGTCGGGGCCGAAGAAGTAGCGGTAGGCCTCGTACTGCGTCCACCCCAGCGGGAGCGTGCGGAGCGTGCCCCAGAGTGAGGCGAGCGCGTCCGCGAGGGACGCGAACGAGGTCGTTTCGGTGATGCCTTCGATGCTGGCGGCGTATCCGGTCTGCGGGCCTTTCACGGCGGCTCCTGGGGCGGGTCGAGTTCGGCCCAGATGGTGTCGGACCGGGCGGTGTGGCGATGTCCGTAGCGGTCGGCCTCGGTGAGGACGTCGAGAAGCACCAGGTGGGCCTCGGCGTCCGGGTTTTCGGCGAGGGTGGCTTCGATCCGGTAGCCGCCGCCGGGGAGGCGGCGGATCCGGGCTTCGGCCCCGGTGGCGGCGGCGAGCCTGGATGCAAGGTCGAACACCCTGGTGGTTCGCACGTCACGCCCCTCCCCCGAAGTCGGCCGATCACGCAAAGTGAATCTAAGCCATTAGATTCCACCTGATGCATTAGATTGTCAAGCTGAATCACCCGTCCTGCCGCAGCCCGGCAGGTCTCGCCTTCCGCCGGGAGATGCCAGATGCCGTCACAGGACCCGCCGTACCTCCGCATCGCGGACCATCTGCGCCGCCGCGTGGAGAACGAGGAGTGGGCGATCGGTGAGCGGCTGCCGTCCCGTGCGCAGTTGGCCGTGAACTACGGCGTCGGGGCCAACGTGCTCCAGCGGGCGATGGAAGTCCTCATCGCCGAAGGCCTGTTGGAGGGGCGGGCGGGTTCCGGCACCTACCTGCGCGAGCCGGTCGAGCGGCGTCCGATGCGGCGCGTGCGCTCGGCCGCCGCGTTCCCGGCTTCCGCTGTGCCGGACGGGAGTTGGGAGTCGCACAGCGATTCCCGGGTGGAGCCGCCGCCGGCCGTCGCGCGCCGACTCGGCCTGGAACCGGGCGAGTTGACGGTGCACACCCGCTACGAGTTCATGCTGGAGCACAAGCCGGTCCAACTCGCCGAGTCCTGGGAGCCGATGGCGATCACCGCCGGAACTCCCGTCCTGCTCCCGGAGTTGGGGCCGCTGGCCGGCCGGGGCGTGGTGCAGCGGATGGCCTCCATCGGCATCCGGGTGGTGCGCGCGGAGGAACGCCCGCGCCCGGGGCGGGCGACGGCGGAGCAGGCGAATCTGCTCGGGATCGGCACCGGCGACCCGGTGATGCTGATCGAGCGGACGTATCTGGACGACTCCGGCCGAGCGGTGGAGACCGCGGATCTGGTCATTCCGGATTCCCGCTGGGAGATCATCTACGAGCTGCCGGTGGAACAGCCGGAGTAATTCCTTCCGGCCCGACGCATTTCCCGGCCGTCGGCCCGGAGAGCCGTACCCGGTGTCACACTCGGCGTCGCACTCGGCATCGCGCGCGAGGCGGCGCGGGATGGTTGCACAGACCGTTGCATCGGCCGTTGCACAGACCGTTGCACAGACCGTTCCATCGGCCGTTGCAGGGCGCGAAAAGGCCGCGACGGCCCCGTCCCGGGTCTCCGGAGGTCCGGGTTCCCTGGCGTGGGGCCGTCACGGCCTGGCCGCCCCGGCGCCGGCTGTCCGGCACCGGGCTCGGTGCGACTTACTTGGCGGTGGACTTGCGCGCCGTGGTCTTGCGCGCGGTGGTCTTCTTCGCCGGAGCGGTCTTCTTGGCCGCGGCCTTCTTGGTGGCGGCCGCGGTGGTGGTCTTCTTCGCCGCGGTGGTCTTGGTGGTGGTGGCCTTCTTGACCGCGGTGGCCTTCTTCGCCGCCGTGGTGGCGGTCTTCTTGGCGGCGGCGGTCTTGGCGGTGGTCGCCTTCTTGGCCGCGGCCTTCTTGGTCGCCGGGGCGGCGGCAGCGGCAGCACGCTTGGTGGCGGCGCGCTTGGCGGCCGGGGTGGCGGCAACGCCGGACTTGCCCGGGGTCAGCGAGCCCTTGGGGGCCTTCTTCACGGACGGGCCCTCCTTCGGCAGCTTCTTGCTGCCGGAGACGAGGTCCTTGAAGCCCTGGCCGGGGCGGAACCGCGGCACGGCGGTCTTCTTGACCTTGACCCGCTCACCGGTCTGCGGGTTGCGGGCGAAGCGCGCCGAGCGCTCCACCTTCTCGAAGGTGCCGAAACCGGTGACCGACACCCGGTCACCCGCCACGACGGCACGCACCATGGTGTCGAGCACTGCGTCGACGGCCTCTGCGGCAGCCTTGCGACCGCCCAGCTGCTCGGCCACCGCTTCGACAAGCTGAGCCTTGTTCACGTCTTCCCCTTCGGAAACGGGCGCCGGATGATTCCATCCGTTCTTTTCGCACGTTAGGTATGTATCTGCGGACTTTCAATTACCAAACGCGTGAATCACCCTAGTGTCGCAACGTATTTGCGCATGGAGGTGCTCACCGGGGCGGCATCCGCCCCTCGTCGAGGTCCTGCACAAAGCGACTCAACCGCCGTGCCGCCTCCGGGAGATCACGCTTGGCGGTCTCGGTGACGATCAGCAGTTGTCGGGTGAGAGCGGTCTTTGCGTCCGTCGACACGTTCAGCGCGTGAACGCGGGCGTGGGCTTGCTTCAACCGCTCGGCCACCAGTGCGTGGAGCAGGGTGACTTCCGAGTCGGCAGCACCCTCCCGACCCTCCGAGGACGCGGGTTCGCCACCTGCGTACGGCGGTTCGGGGTTGTGGTGCATGCAACGATTGTGCCATCTGTACGCAGTTGCGCTGAACCAGGGTCTATTCCCGGCTGACGAACTCCCCTGCGAACAACGAAGACCCGCCCCGGAGGGGGGCGGGTCTTGTTGTCCGGCTGTGTTGTCTGCGTGTCAAAAAGCGGAGACTCAGACAGCCGGGAGGGTACGCGGCTTGAAGCTCGGCCGCGTCGCTTCGAACGCCGCGACATCGGCCTCGTTCTGCAGGGTGATGCTGATGTCGTCCAGGCCGTTCAGCAGCCGCCAACGCACGTTGTCGTCCAGCTCGAACGGAGCGGTGACGCCTTCCGCGCGGACCTCGCGGGCCTCCAGGTCGACAGTGATCTCCACCGTCGGGTCGGCCTCCGTCAACTCCCAGAGCCGTTCCACGGTCTCCTGCAGCAGAACCACCGTCAGCAGGCCGTTCTTCAGCGAGTTGCCGCGGAAGATGTCGGCGAAACGGGAGGAGACGACGGCCTGGAAGCCGTAGTTCTGCAGCGCCCAGACGGCGTGCTCGCGGGACGAGCCGGTGCCGAACTCGGGGCCCGCCACCAGGACCGAGGCGCCCTGGCGCTCGGGGCGGTTGAGAACGAACTCCTCGTCCTTGCGCCAGGCCTCGAACAGACCGTCCTCGAAGCCGGAACGGGTGACCTTCTTCAGCCAGTGCGCCGGGATGATCTGGTCGGTGTCCACGTTCGAGCGGCGCAGCGGAACGGCGCGGCCGGTGTGGGTGGTGAACTTCTCCATGGCTCAGGCCTCCACGGCAACGTTGTTCGGCAGGTCGGACGGTGCGGCCAGACGGCCGACCAGCGCGGTGGCCGCGGCGACCTGGGGAGAGACCAGGTGGGTGCGCCCGCCCTTGCCCTGGCGGCCCTCGAAGTTGCGGTTCGAGGTGGACGCGCAGCGCTCGCCCGGGGCCAGCTGGTCGGGGTTCATGCCCAGGCACATCGAGCAGCCGGCGTGCCGCCACTCGGCGCCCGCGGCGGTGAACACCTTGTCCAGGCCCTCCTCGACGGCCTGCAGGGCGACCCGGACGGAGCCCGGAACGACCAGCATCCGCACGCCGTCGGCGATCCGACGACCCTCCAGGACGGCGGCCGCGGCGCGCAGGTCCTCGATCCGGCCGTTGGTGCAGGAGCCGACGAACACCGCGTCGACCTTGACCTCGCGCAGCGGGGTGCCGGCCTCCAGGCCCATGTACTTCAGGGCGTTCTCGGCGGCGATCCGCTCCTGCGGGTCCTCGAAGTCGGCCGGGTTCGGCACGCTGGCGCCCAGCGGCGCACCCTGGCCCGGGTTGGTGCCCCAGGTGACGAACGGGGTCAGCTCGGCGGCGTCGATGAACACCTCGGCGTCGAACACCGCGTCCTCATCGGTGGCCAGGGTCTCCCAGTAGGCGACCGCGGCGTCCCAGTCCGCGCCCTGCGGGGCGTGCGGACGGCCCTGCAGATAGTCGAAGGTGGTGCGGTCCGGGGCGATCATGCCGGCCCGGGCGCCCGCCTCGATGGACATGTTGCAGATCGTCATCCGGGCCTCCATGGAGAGGCTGCGGATCGCCGAACCGCGGTACTCCAGGACGTAGCCCTGGCCGCCGCCGGTGCCGATCTTGGTGATCACGGCCAGGATCAGGTCCTTGGCGGTGACGCCCTCGGGCAGCTCGCCCTCGACGGTGATCGCCATGGTCCTGAACGGGGCCAGCGGCAGCGTCTGGGTGGCCAGCACGTGCTCGACCTGGCTGGTGCCGATGCCGAACGCCAGTGCACCGAAAGCGCCGTGGGTGGAGGTGTGGGAGTCGCCGCACACCACGGTCATGCCCGGCTGGGTCAGACCCAGCTGCGGGCCGACCACGTGCACCACGCCCTGCTCGACGTCGCCCAGAGAGTGGATGCGCACGCCGAACTCCTCGGCGTTCTTGCGCAGCGTCTCCAGCTGCACCCGGGAGACCGGGTCGGCGATCGGCTTGTCGATGTCCAGGGTGGGGGTGTTGTGGTCCTCCGTGGCGATCGTCAGATCGGTACGGCGCACCTGACGGCCGGCCAGCCGGAGCCCGTCGAACGCCTGCGGGCTGGTCACCTCGTGCAGCAGGTGCAGGTCGATGTAGAGCAGGTCGGGCTCGCCCTCGGCGCGCCGGACGACGTGGTCGTCCCAGACCTTCTCTGCGAGTGTCCGTCCCATCGGATTCCCTCCAGCCGGCCGCTCTGCCGGCCTTCTCGTGATCGTCGAGGTCTTGTCCCGTGCCGCCGTGTAAGGCTTGCTCGGCATCGTGACCCGCACGCCGGACCGTCCAGCATCCGGACACCGTGTACGGTTCCGCGCTGGGTGTTCTCCCGGGCTGCTGACTCCAGAGTGGCGGTTTTCCCGGAAGATTGAACTTGCGTCTCGCTGATTGAGACTGCAGTATCGAGACATGGACAACACTAGCGGCGTCGGCGTTCTCGACAAGGCCGCTCTGGTGCTGAGTGCACTGGAGTCGGGCCCCGCCACGCTGGCGGGGCTGGTCGCCGCCACCGGTCTGGCCCGGCCCACCGCCCACCGACTCGCCGTCGCGCTCGAACACCACCGCCTGGTCACCAGGGACATGCAGGGCCGCTTCATTCTCGGCCCCCGGCTCGCCGAACTCTCCGCCGCCGCAGGCGAAGACCGGCTCCTCGCCGCGGCCGGGCCGGTGCTCACGCACCTGCGCGACGTGACGGGCGAGAGCGCGCAGCTCTATCGCCGCCAGGGCGAGATGCGGATCTGCGTGGCCGCGGCCGAGCGTCTCTCGGGCCTGCGCGACACCGTGCCGGTCGGCTCCACCCTCCCGATGAAGGCCGGCTCCGCCGCGCAGGTCCTGCTCGCCTGGGAAGAGCCCGAGCGCCTCCACCGCGGCCTCCAGGGCGCGCGGTTCACCGCCACCGCGCTCAGCGGCGTCCGCCGCCGCGGCTGGGCCCAGTCCATCGGCGAACGCGAACCCGGCGTGGCCTCCGTCTCCGCCCCCGTCCGCGGCCCCTCCAACCGCGTCGTCGCCTCCGTCTCCGTCTCCGGCCCCATCGAACGCCTCACCCGCCACCCGGGCCGGCTCCACGCCCAGGCCATCATCGAAGCCGCCAACCGCCTCACCGAGGCCCTCCGCCGCAGCTGAGACCCCCACCCGCCCACCTGCCCCCGGCCCTCCCGCCGGGGGCAGACGCGTTTGGGGCGGACAGCCCCTCGGAACCTCAGCGAGACGGAACCCACAGCCAACGAAGCACGGCAGGCCTACGAGAACCACGAGTTGAGGCCGACCCCCGGACGAGTCGACCACCCACTCCGCACCGGGACCCGAGCACCCCAGACAGATGGAGCACGGTAGGCACCGACGTGAGACCAGCCGGGCCGGCAAAGCACGGCCGCCCGAAGGAGCCGACCCTCCACAGCAAGCCGCAGGCGAAGCGCCGCAGGCAGGCGAAGCGCCGTGGTGCACGTGGGCTGGGGGTGCACGGGTGGGTGGGCGGGCGGGGTGGGTGGGGAACGCAAAAAAGCCCCGGTTTCCCGGAGCTTGTTCACTACTCTATGAGCTTTTCTTGGCTGGGGTACCAGGACTCGAACCTAGACTAAATGAACCAGAATCACTCGTGCTGCCAATTACACCATACCCCAAAAGTACCCCCGACCGGATTCGAACCGGCGCTACCGCCTTGAGAGGGCGGCGTGCTAGGCCGCTACACAACGGGGGCCCTAGCGCGAATGAGAGTACCCCCGACCGGATTCGAACCGGCGCTACCGCCTTGAGAGGGCGGCGTGCTAGGCCGCTACACAACGGGGGCGTGTCTCATTCATTCTGCAATTGTCAAGAATTGCGTACCCCCGACCGGATTCGAACCGGCGCTACCGCCTTGAGAGGGCGGCGTGCTAGGCCGCTACACAACGGGGGCTTTGCTGCACTTGCGTACTGCGCTGGGGTACCAGGACTCGAACCTAGACTAACTGAACCAGAATCAGTCGTGCTGCCAATTACACCATACCCCACCAGAGTTCAACCCCCTTGCAGGGACCTTCCTCGGTGTCTTGCGCCTCCCTTGCCCGGGCGGCGCAGAAAGAACATTACCCGACGCCCCGCCCGGCTCCAAAATCGATAACCGCAGGCCGTGCGCCGGACACCTGCGGGCCAGGTCAAGGACCTGGCCCGCAGGGGGTCGGACGGGCCCTCAGGGGGCCTGGTCGCGGCTCAGGAGGCCGGCAGCAGCTCCAGCGCGGCGAGCAGGCGACGCAGCGTCTCCTCGCGGCCCAGCAGCTCCATGGACTCGAACAGCGGCGGCGAGACCCGACGCCCGGTCACGGCCACCCGCAGCGGGGTGAAGGCGAACTTGGGCTTGATGCCGAGGCCTTCGACCAGGGCCTCGCGCAGCGCGGCCTGGATCGGGTCGGGGGTGAAGTCCGTCAGCTCGGTGAGCGCCTTGACGGAGGCTTCGAGGACCGGCCGGGCGTCGGCGTTGAGCACCTTCGCGCCGTCCTCCGGGTCGACCGTGAAGTCGGCGGGGGCGACGAACAGGAAGCCGGCCATCGTGACGATCTCGGAGAGGACGATCATCCGCTCCTGGGTGAGCGGCGCGACCTTGCCGAGCAGTTCGAGCTGCTCGGCGGTCGGCTCGGCGGGGAGCAGCCCGGCGGCCTGAAGGTAGGGCACCAGGCGGTTGACGAACTCCTCGGGGGCGAGCCGGCGGACGTGCTCGGCGTTGATGTGCTCGGCCTTCTTGAGGTCGAAGCGCGCCGGGTTGCCGTTGACGTCGTCGATGTCGAAGGCGGCGACCATCTCGTCGATGTCGAAGATGTCGCGGTCCTCGGAGAGCGACCAGCCCAGCAGGGCAAGGTAGTTGAGCAGGCCCTCGGGCAGGAAGCCGCGCTCGCGGTACAGGTTGAGCGAGGCCTGCGGGTCGCGCTTGGAGAGCTTCTTGTTGCCCTCGCCCATCACGTACGGCAGGTGGCCGAAGCGCGGGGTGGCGCCGTTGCCGACGCCGATGTCCGCGAGGGCGGCGTAGAGGGCGATCTGACGCGGGGTGGAGGAGAGCAGGTCCTCGCCGCGCAGGACGTGGGTGATCTCCATGAGGGCGTCGTCGACCGGGTTGACCAGGGTGTACAGCGGGGCGCCGTTGGCCCGGACGATGCCGTAGTCGGGGACGTCCTTCGGGTCGAAGGAGATCGGGCCGCGGACCAGGTCGTCGAAGGACAGCGTGGTGTCGGGCATCCGGAAGCGGAGGATCGACGGGCGGCCCTCCTGCTCGTAGACGGCGATCCGGTCGGCCGTCAGGTCGCGGCAGTGGCCGTCGTAGCCGGAGGGCTTGCCGGCGGCGCGGGCGGCCTCGCGGCGGGCGTCCAGCTCCTCGGTGGTGCAGTAGCAGGGGTAGGCGTGGCCGGCCTCGCGCAGGCGGTTGGCGACGTCCGCGTAGATGTCCATCCGCTGCGACTGGCGGTAGGGGGCGTGCGGGCCGCCGATCTCCGGGCCCTCGTCCCAGTCGAAGCCGAGCCAGCGCATGGCGTCGAGCAGCTGGTTGTAGGACTCCTCGGAGTCGCGGGCGGCGTCGGTGTCCTCGATGCGGAACACCAGGGTGCCGCCGTTGTGGCGGGCGTAGGCCCAGTTGAAGAGCGCCGTGCGGACCAGGCCGACGTGCGGGTTCCCGGTCGGGGACGGGCAGAAGCGGACCCGGACGTCGGGGTTCTTGTCAGACACGGTTACTGCATCCTTCATCGCTTGACGACCTTGTTGGCGAGGGTGCCGATGCCTTCGACGGAGACGGCGACCTCGTCGCCGATGGCCAGGGGGCCGACACCTGCGGGGGTGCCGGTGAGGATGACGTCGCCCGGGAGCAGGGTCATCGCTTCGGAGATGTGCGCGACCAGTTCGGCGACCGAGCGGGCCATCTGGGAGGTGCGGCCGGCTTGGCGGAGCTCGCCGTTGACGGTGCAGGTGACGGCCAGGTCGGCGGGGTCGAGGTCGGTCTCGATCCACGGGCCGAGCGGGCAGGAGGTGTCGAAGCCCTTGGCGCGGGCCCACTGGCCCTCGCGCTGCTGCACGTCGCGGGCGGTGACGTCGTTGGCGCAGGTGTAGCCGAAGATCACTTCGGGGACCCGGTCGAGCGGCACCTCGCGGCACATCCGGCCGATCACCACGGCGAGTTCGGCCTCGTACTGGACGTCCGAGGAGAACGGCGGGTACGCGATGGACTCGGAGGGGCCGATGACGGCGGTGGAGGGCTTGAAGAACGTCAGCGGGACGGGCGGGACGTCGTTGCCCAGTTCGGCGGCGTGGTCGGCGTAGTTGCGGCCGACCGCCACGATCTTGCTGGGGAGCATCGGGGCCAGCAGGCGGACGTCCTGCAGGCGGTGGGTCTCGCCCGTCGGCTGGGGGGTGCCGAAGGGGTGGCCGGCGAGGGTGTGCACCACCAGCGATTCGGGTTGTGCGGCGTCCCCCTCGATGATTCCGAAGGAGACCGAGCCCGCCGCGGGGCTCCCTTCACGGACGGAGAACCTGGCGATACGCACAGCCCTGCAACCTCTCGGTTCGTCGGCCGCCCGGACGCTCCCGGGCGGTTGCCGAGCCCGCAGTACCGGGCCCGGCTGTGACACCAGGTTATCGGCGCTGTGGTCAGTCCTGCGGCAGGCGGGGGGCCGGTGCCGCCATCAGGACGGTGCGGCGCGGGTTGGCGGTGGCGCCGGGCAGGGTGGCGGCGTACGCGCGGGGGGTGCGGTCGCCGAAGCCGGGCAGCTGGGAGAAGTCCGCGACGGAGGCCAGGGTGGTGCGGCGCGGGTTGGCCGTGGAGGGGGTGGCCGTCGGGGTCGTCTCGGACATTTGCGTCTGCACCTTGTTTCGCTCGAACGGACTTTTGCGCGGGCCTGCCGCTGGGCAGGCTCCGGTCAACCCTGCCAGGTTAGGGAGCCCATTCCACAGCGGCCGTGACCGAAGCTACACATTCGACTGTGAGTTTGCTCACAATTACCGCCGCAATGGGCACGGAAGTGACGATTCCGGACCAATGGAAAAATCCACCATTGTGGATATCTCGGACATTTGCCGCACAAGCCGATCTTCCTCTTTATTGACATGACTGCGGCGAGTGTCCGAAAAGGACCGTATTCCGAGCAGCCAACAACACGGAACGTGAGACGTTGCACGCAGCGGGTAGCCCTGGACACCGAGTCGTAACGGCCCTTGTTGGACTTCCCCTGCTGTGCTGGAATGCCACGGAAAAACTCGACACCGCTCTCTCTCCGCCCGGCGGGGAAGGGCGCCCGGTCCAGAGGTTGCGACGCCAGTGCAGGGACGTTTCAAGAGGGGCAACGGCGCCGCGGGTGAGCCGGAGTCGCGGGAGCCCGTGTCCGGCCCCCACCAGGCGGCACCGACGACAAGCCAGGGTGAGCGGCCGTTCGGCGCCCCAGCCGAGGCCGCCGCCGACAGCAGTTCCCCAGGCGCCGAGAGCGCGCCCAAGCAGCAGGACGGCAGCAGCGCGCCGGCCGACAAGCAGAGCCGCCGCGCCAAGCTGCGCGGCACGCTCAACCGCCGTCGGGCCACCGGCGTGAGCCGCTTCGCCATGCGCAACTGGCGAATCCGCACCCGTCTGATCGCGCTGCTCTTCCTGCCCGTGGCGGTCTCGCTGGTGCTCGGCGGTCTGCGCGTGCAGACCTCCATGGAGAACTCCCGCCAGCTGTCCCAGATGAGCGACCTGGCCGAACTGGCCCGCAACGCCACCGCCCTGGCCAACGCCCTGCAGTACGAGCGCGACGTCTCGGCCGGCCCGCTGGCCGCCGGCGGCTCCGCCGACACGGACCCCGAGATCTCCGACGCGTACAAGCAGACCAACACGCTGTCGAAGACCTTCAACGCCAGCGCGGACAAGTTCGACAACCTCGACCTGGCCGGTTCCAAGACCCTGCTGCTGCAGGTCCGCAAGGACCTCAACACGCTGCCCCGGGCCCGTACCGGCGCGTTCAAGAGCCCCGACAACATCCAGGCCACGATCACCAACTACGACGTGATCATCAAGGACCTGATCGGCGCCACCCAGGACATCGCGATCACCTCGAACTCGACCGAGCTGATCAAGACCACCCGTGCGCTGTTCCAGTTCTCCACGGCCAAGGAGTACACCTCGATGCAGCGCGCGCTGATCAGCGCCGCGCTCGCGAACCCGGGCGGCCCGTCGATGTCGGCCTCCGACGAGACCTTCGGCGTCCGCCTGATGAGCTCCGAGGACAACGCGCTCGCCAACTTCACCGCCATCTACGGCGAGAGCGAGGCCCGCGCGCTGCGTGCCGCGATGAGCTACAACCAGGTCGTCGCCGAGGCCGACCGGTTCTCCAAGGCGGCGCTGAACACCAACGGCATCAAGCAGACCGAGAACTCGTCCTACAAGGACTGGTTCGACAAGTCGACCGCCAAGGTCAACGCCGAGAAGACCATCGAGAACAACCTGCTCAACGTCCTCGACGGCAAGGCCCAGGCGCTCCAGTCCGACATCGACACCGAGTCGGTCATCAACGCCTCGCTGGTCGCCCTGGTGCTCGTCGTCGCCATCGCCGGCGCCGCCCTGGTGGCCCGCTCGATGGTGCGCTCGCTGACCCGTCTGCAGGCCGCCGCCGAGGACGTCGCCGAGCGACGCCTGCCCGAGCTGGTCAAGACGCTCTCCGAGAGCGACCCGCACGACGTCGACGTCACCGTCGAGCCGGTCGGCGTCGACTCCGCCGACGAGATCGGCCACGTGGCGCACGCCTTCGACATGGTGCACCGCGAGGCGGTCCGACTGGCCGCCGAGCAGGCGCTGCTGCGAGGCAACATCAACGCGATGTTCACCAACCTGTCGCGCCGCAGCCAGGGTCTGATCCAGCGCCAGCTGTCGCTGATCTCCGAGCTGGAGAGCCGCGAGGCCGACCCGGACCAGCTGGCCTCGCTGTTCAAGCTCGACCACCTCGCCACCCGTATGCGCCGCAACGGCGAAAACCTCCTCGTCCTCGCGGGCGAGGACCCGGGCCGCCGCTGGACCCGCCCCGTCCCGCTGGTCGACGTGCTCCGCGCCGCCGCCTCCGAGGTGGAGCAGTACGAGCGCATCGAACTCGCCTCGGTGCCCACCGCCGAGGTCGCCGGACGCGTCGTCAACGACCTCGTCCACCTGCTCGCCGAGCTGCTGGAGAACGCCACCTCGTTCTCCTCCCCGCAGACCCGGGTCCGGGTCACCGGCCACGCCCTGCCGGACGGCCGGGTGCTGATCGAGATCCACGACACCGGCATCGGCCTCTCCCCCGACGACCTGGCCGACATCAACGAGCGGCTGGCCAACCCGCCGGTCGTGGACGTCTCGGTGTCCCGCCGCATGGGTCTGTTCGTGGTCGGCCGCCTGTCCCTGCGACACGGCATCCGCATTCAGCTCCGCCCGTCCGACTCGGGCGGCACCACCGCGCTGGTCATGCTGCCGGTGGACGTCACCAACTCCGCCGAGCGGCGCGGCAGCCGGCCCGGCGCGGGCCCCGGGGCCGGCCAGGCCGGCCGGCCGCAGCGCGGCGTCGCGCCGACGCCGCGTCAGCAGGGCCGCCCGGCGGGCGACCTGCCCGGTGCGCGCACCGCGCTCGGCCAGGGCCCGGCGGCCGGCGGGCAGGGCGGCCAGGGCGGCCGTCCGCAGCTCGGCCAGGGGCCGATGATGGGCGGCAGCCCCGACCTGTTCACCCCGGGCGCTTCGTCCGGCCCGTCCGCGCCCTCGGGCCAGGCGGGCACGGGCAGCCGGCGCGGGCCGAGCGAGGCGCCCGCGCAGGGCGGCTTCGGCCCCGGCGGCGCGTTCGGCACCGGCCCGGCCCAGGGCGGCCGCGCCGGTGGTCTGCCGACCCGTGCGGTCGGCCAGTCGCTGCGTGAGAACCCGGCGCCGGGTGCGTCCGGCCCGTCCGCCCCGGCCGGTCCGGGTGCGGGTGCGGGTGCCGGTCCGGGTGCGGGTGCCGGTGCGCCGGCCGCCGGCGGGCTGCCGCCGCGGCGGGTGCCGGGCGCATCCGGTGCGCCGGGCCTGCCGGGCGGACCGGGCGGCCAGGGCGGGCTTCCGCCGCGCCGTCCTCAGCCGCCGCAGGGCGGTCCGCGTCGTCCGCAGGGTCCCCAGGCCCCCCAGGGCCCGCAGGCTCCGCTGGGCGGTCCCGAGCGGACCCGTCCGACCGAGGGGCGTCCGGCGCCCGAGGGCCGTCCCGGCCTGGAGAGCCGTCCGGGCGGGGAGCCCACCCAGCACGGCCGTGCCGAGCAGCTGCCGCCGCGCCGGCCGCTGCCGCCGCAGCAGCCGGCCGCGCCGCTGGAGGCCGCCCCGGCGGACCAGTCCGGCGGGTTCGCCCGGCCGCGCTTCGAGGCCTCCGACATCGACCCGCGCGACCCGCTGGGCCTCGGCCTGGTGGAGCCGGTGCTGCCGGACCCGTTGGGTCAGGGCGTGCCGGCGGTGGCGCCGCAGGAGCGTCCGGCCCCGCAGCAGTTCGCGGAGCGGCCGCAGCCGATGGCGCTGCCGACCGGCGGCGAGTCGGCCGGCGCGCCGGAACCGGTCCATGAGCAGGTCCGTTCCCGGGGGTACCAGCCGCAGCGGCCCGGTACCAGTGCGCCCGGGCACGCCCAGCAGCAGTCCCGGCCGGCCCCGCAGGCCCAGGCCCAGGCCCAGGCCCAGGCACCGGCCCCGCAGCGGCAGGCCGCCCGGCCGCAGCCGCAGGGCGAGCCGTTCCAGCAGCAGCGTCCGCAGGGCATGCCGCAGCGCCCGCTGCCCGGTGGCCCGCAGGGCGCCCCGCAGCGTCCGGTGGCGGACCGCCCGGCCCCCCAGGCCGCGCAGCCGCAGCAGCCGTCGCAGCAGCCCCAGCAGGCCCAGCAGGCCCAGCAGGCCCCGCAGCCGCAGCAGGCCCCGCAGCCGACCGACGGTCCGGACGCGCCGTGGCGGCCGTCCGCGAACGACGAGCGGTGGCGCCGGGCCGAGCAGATGCGCGAGCCGCAGACCGACGGCCTGACCACCTCGGGGCTGCCTCGCCGCACCCCGCAGGCCAACCTGGTCTCCGGCAGCGCCGAGGCCAGCCCGCTGACGGGCCCGCAGGTCTCGCGCAGCCCCGAGGAGGTGCGCGGCCGGCTGACCAACCTGCGCCGCGGCATCCAGCAGGGCCGCCAGGCCGGTTCGCAGCAGCCGGGCTCCGGCCGTCCCGCGCCGCAGCAGCGGCCGGGCTTCGACTTCGGCGGCACGTCCGAGGGCCACCGGGGAGCCCAGTTCGACGCCGATGGCAACAACGGCTTCGGCCCCGAGCACCAGGAGCGTTGAGTTGAGTCAGATGATGAGCCAGGCCGCCCAGAACCTGAACTGGCTGATCACCAACTTCGTGGACAACACCCCCGGGGTGTCCCACACGGTGGTGGTCTCCGCCGACGGTCTGCTGCTGTGCATGTCCGAGGGGTTCCCCCGGGATCGCGCCGATCAACTGGCCGCGGTCGCTTCCGGGTTGACCTCGCTGACCTCCGGCGCCAGCCGGATCTTCGAAGGCGGCGAGGTCAACCAGACCGTCGTGGAGATGGAGCGCGGGTTCCTGTTCCTGATGGCCGTCAGCGACGGCTCCGCGCTCGCGGTGCTCGCCTCGCCGGACTCCGACATCGGCCTGGTCGGCTACGAGATGGCCCTGCTGGTCGACCGGGCCGGCGCGGTGCTCACCCCGGCGCTGCGGGCCGAACTCCAGGGCAGCCTGCTGCACTGACGGCCGGTCCGGTCCCTCCCGCTCCTTCGTACCACCCTCACCGTGCCGGACCCACTCGAACCCGGGTCCGGCACACCCACCCCCAAGTCTTCGCGGCACGGTGGCTGACATCCGGTCAGCCGGCCGGCCCAGGGCTCCGGCCGCGAACGACTGCAGCACAAGGAGGACGCATGCCCCCGACACCCGCCGGCAATTACGGAAACGGGTACGGAAACGGCTACGGCGGCCAGCAGTCGGACGGCTACGAGCAGCAGCCGCTGGTCCGCCCGTACGCCATGACCGGCGGACGTACCCGGCCGCGCTACCAGCTGGCCATCGAGGCCCTGATCTCGACCACCGGCACCAACGCGCCGGGCGTGCTGCTCCCCGAGCACGCGCGGATCGTGGCGCTGTGCCGCGAGGTCAAGTCGGTCGCCGAGATCTCCGCGCTGGCGGGAGTCCCGCTCGGGGTGGCCCGCATCCTCGTCGCAGACCTGGCGGAAGCCGGTCTGGTCGCCATCCACCAGCCCGCCGCGGCGGGCGAGTCGGGCGGTACGCCTGACGTCACGCTGCTCGAAAGGGTCCTCAGTGGACTTCGCAAGCTCTAACGCGGCCGCCCCCAGCCGCGCCACCACCTCCGCCAAGATCGTCGTCG
>NZ_JBHWID010000035.1:0-32931 GCF_042732175.1 Kitasatospora sp. NPDC059795 | reverse complement strand
CACAACAGAGCACCGCCCCCGGACGGGCGGACTCCGCCCCTCCCCACACCATCAGGTGACAGCAGAATCGGTCAAATACTCACGAACCGCCCTCTCAGAAGACCAAACTGCAACAGCCATCAGCTCCAGGGCACTCGCTGCCCAGATCCTCGCAGCTCGACATCCTCCAAACCCCAGGCCTGCGATTGCACTCAGAGAAACTGCATCAGTGCTTAGAGATCACATGCGACGTAGCGCTCGACGGGCAGGCCCAGGCCTGGATTGCGGAGCGCGAGGCCCGGCTTGCGGCGGAGCGGGAATGGGCCGAGCGGGTCCGCCGAGAGCAGCAGGGCGAAGCGGAACGGGTGCACCTGCGCCTGTCCCTGGCAGGGCCGGCGGAACGGCGCCTGGAGGCGCTGACGCGGGAGACGGGAGTGATGCCGGAGCAACTGGTGGCGGTACTGGCCGAACACGTCCAGACCGACGGCAACGGCCTGGTCCACGTCCCCCCGGTCCCGGTCACCCCGCCGCTGCCTGGCCTGGAGACCTACCGCGAGCGGCCGCCCGCGAGCTACCAGATCAGACCGCGTTTCGGGTACGACGACTACGGCGACAGCTACAGCGGTCCGGCGCTGGACTGGTAGCGACGGGGCAACGAACGGCGGGGCCGTCGTGAACGACACACGGTGAGATCCGACCGCGCCCGTTTCCGGCCGCTGAACGGCGCAGCTCAGCAGTGGTCAGTTTTCCGGTCGTGTCGCTGGAATTCCGGGAAAGGGAAATTGTAATCATGATGAAGCAGCTTCGGCGCAATCAGGTGGAGGCCGCCGATTCCTCCGTGCGACTTCTGGCCCTTCCGGCGTCGGGGTTGGTGCCGCCTCAGGGGCTGCGGTGTCAGATCCGGGCGGCGACGGGGGCGGGGAAGTCGCTGACGGCCGTTCATGTGGCCGGCCGGCTGCGGTCGGAGCGGACGCTGGTGGTGGTGCCGTCGCTGCCGCTGCTGGAGGAGACGGTGGAGGTGTGGCGGCGCGAGGGCCACGGCGGGCGGATGATCGGGCTGTGCTCGCTGGCCGGCTACGCGCAGCCCGTCGGGGTGCGGTGCACCACCGATCCCGCCGAGCTGGTGAAGCTGACGGCCGGGATGAAGCGGGTCACGGTGTTCGCCACCTACGCGAGCCTGGGCCGGGTCGAGGAGGCGCACCGGCTGGGTCTGCCGGCCTTCGACCTGACGGTCGGTGATGAGGCCCACCACGCCTCTGGCGAGGCCGGGAAGCCGTGGTCGATGATCCTCGACAACACCCGCATCCTGTCGGACCGCAGGTTCTTCATGACGGCCACCCCGCGGATCTGGGGGATCACCGAGGCCGACGAGCAGCGGGCGGCGGAGGCCGGGGTGGAGCCGGCCGAGCTGATCGCGAGCATGGACAACGAGGAGCTGTTCGGCCCCGTTGCCCACGACTACCCCCTCGGGCAGGCCATCGCCGACGGCGTGATCGCCCCGTACCGGATCGTGTGCGTCGACGTCTCCGACCCGGTACTGCAGGGCCTTCAGCAGCGTGGCGTGGACGAGCGGTCACTGGAGTACCGCGGGGCGCGGCTGGCCGCGTTGCAGACGGCGTTGCTGACGGCGTGCGCGGAGTGGGACCTGTCGCAGGTTCTGTCCTTCCACCACCTGGTCGCCGAGGCCCGGGCGATGAGCACCGGCCTTCCGGACGCCGCCCGGGCTTTGTGGGAACAGGACCCCGCCCTGCACCCGGACCCGAAGCTGATCGGCACCACGTGGCTGGAGGCCGACCACACCCCCGCCCAACGGCGCGCTGCGCTCGATGTGTTCGCGTCGCTGGTCGGCGGGGACGGGTGGCGGCTGCTGCGCTACATCCTCTCCTCGGTCAAGACCCTGTCGGAGGGCGTGGACACGTTCCACTGCAACACGGTGTTCTTCGCCGACGTCCGCGGCTCCATCGTCGACCTGGTGCAGGCCATCGGCCGGGCCCTGCGTATGGCCGCCGGCAGCGGGAAGATCGCCACGATCATCGTGCCCGTGCTCCTGGGTGCCGGGGAGAGCGGTGAAGATCTGCTGACGTCGAAGGCCTACGACGGCCTGGCGAAGGTGCTGCTCGCGCTGCGCGCCCACGACGAAGCCGCCGTCGAACGCCTCGCCCTCCCCCAGTCCGGGACCCGCCCCGACCGGGAACCCCGGCACGCCGGCAACATGGACGAGGTCCGCTCCGCCAGCGGCGAAGAACGGCTGCTCATCTTCTCCACCCAGCGCGACCCGGCCGTCATCGCGACGTTCGTCCGCACCCGGGTCCTGGAGCCCGAGCGGGAGGAGTTCCGCCGCGGCCTGAGCGAACTGATCGCCTACCGCAGGGCGTTCGGCGACGTGCGTGTGCCCTACGCCTACCGCGCCCCGTCCGGGCACCGGCTCGGCGTGTGGGTGGCCGACCAGCGCCGCTACAAGGCCGCCGGGATCCTAGACGACGACCGGATCGCGGAACTGGACGAGCTCGGGATGGTGTGGTCGGCGTTCGACACCGCCTTCACCGACAACGTCACCGCGGTCGCCGGCTACGCCGCCGAACACGGCCACGCCTGCCCGCCGGCCGACGCCGTGTGGGACGGGCGCCCGGTCGGGATCATCATGAAGAACGCCCGTACCGCCCAACGTCGCACCGAAGCACTCCAGCGGCGGGCCGAAGCCGGCGAGACCGGCCTGGACTGGACCGGAACCTTGTCCGCCGACCGGAAGGCCGCCTACGACGCCATCGACCCGGCGTGGTGCCCGGCCTGGTCGGTGGAATGGCAGCGGTGCTTCGCCCTGGCCTGGCGCCACGTCACCGACGGCGGCACGCTGGCCGGTGCCGAACCGGGCAGCATCGTCGTCCAGGGTGAGGACCTGGCCGGGTGGGCACGGGCGCAGCAGACCGGCTGGGACAGGCTCGGCCCGGCCCAGCAGTGGGCGTGCGAGCAC
Source organism: Kitasatospora sp. NPDC059795 (assembly GCF_042732175.1). NCBI lineage: Bacteria > Bacillati > Actinomycetota > Actinomycetes > Kitasatosporales > Streptomycetaceae > Kitasatospora > Kitasatospora sp. NPDC059795. The sequence continues at coordinate 29,981 of NZ_JBHWID010000035.1, read as the reverse complement.
GTCCTCGGACTCGAACCCCTGACACCGGAGCAGCTCCCGCCCGCCAAAGTGAGCCACGCGGAAAAGGAGCAGCGCAACCTCGCCGCCGCCGCCCAGTACCGCGAGCGGGAAGGCCACCTGAACGTCCCGCGCGGGCACAAGGAGACCCTGCTGCTGGACGACGACACCACCGTCGAAGTCAGCCTCGGCCTGTTCATCACCAACAGCCGCAGCAGACGCACCACCATCCCCCCGGCCCGCGCCCAACGCCTCACCGAGCTGGGGATGCGCTGGGCACCTGGCTCAACAACCAGAAGGCCCGAAGGGCGGAACTGACGCCAGGTCAGCTCGCGCAGCTCGCCGAGCACGGCGTCGAGTGGGCGTGGGCAGCCTGTCGCTTCCGCCAGATGCTGCTGGCCGACCTCGCGACGTGTGGGGTCGGCCGACAGCGTTCTGTGGGGCTGCTGGTGGGTCAGCGGCGTGACCTGGGTTGAACAGGGCGGTGGGCCCGTCCGGGGCGCTGTTCCGGTAGGTGCCGGGGGTGGTGCGGGCTCCGGGGTTCCCGGGGTCGGGTGGTCTACCAGTGCTCGTGGCGGTCGCAGCGCATGTCGTACTTGTCGTGTTTGTCGTGCCGGTGGTGCTTGATCCTGGTGGGGTCGGTGGCGGTGTGGGGGGTGGTGTCGCCGCCCCCGGTGACGACCGCGACGTTGGTGACGTCGTCGGCGGCGCTGCAGGAGACATCGACTTGCAGCGTGATGGGCGGGTAGCTGCTCCCGGCGGCGAGGGCGTCGCTGCGGGTGCAGGTGAGCGTGCCCTGGTCGCAGGTCCAGCCCGTGCCGCTGATGCTGTCGGCCTTGAGCCCTGCGGGGAGGGTGTCTTGCACGGTGACCGTGGTGCCGTCGGTCGGGGCGGCCCCGGCGGCGTTGCCGACGGTGATGGTGTAGAGGCCGTCCCGTCCCTGGGTGAAGTGCCCGGTGTGGGTCTTGGTGATGGTCAGGGACGGGACCGTGTAGGAGATGGTCACCTGGCCGTTGTGGTTCGCCGTCCCGGTCGTTGACGGCGCGTAGCTCGTGCCGGTACCCGTGGGGGTGGCGAAGCTGCTGCCCCCACCACCACCGCCCCCACCTGCTGAGGTGCCCCTGTTGTTGACGGCGCCGCTGCCGCCGCCGGCGCCGGCGAAGTACCCGCCCCCGCCGCCGCCGCCAGTACCGATGACAGCGGCGGCGCAGCCGCCGTCGAAGGTGCCGCCGGTGCCGCCGGTGCCGACCGTGGTACCCAGGAACCCGCCTCCCGGCCCGCCCGGCAGAGCGGTGCAGGGTGGAGCGGTGCCGGCGGCCCCGCCGGCACCCCCGGTGCTGGTGCTGGTGCTGCCGCCGCCCCCGCCCTGCCCCGGAGAAGCCCCGGGGCCGGTGGCACTTCCCGCGGTAGCGCCGGTGGCATCCGGTGTCGTCCCGCCGTTGCCTCCGTTGCCTCCCGTGGAGCCCGCTCCGGTGCCGCCGGAGGCGCCGCCGCCACCGGCGACCACCAGTAGGGAGCCGCCCGTGGTGACGCTGGAGGCCCCGCCCCCACCCGGACCTTCGAAGTGGAAGCCGGTGAGCGGGAAACTCCCTCCCGGGGCGCCGCCGTTGAACCCGCCGGCACCCCCCGTCCCGGTGCCGTTGCAGCCCTTGCCGCCGGTGCCGCCGACGTTGACGGTGAAGGTCGTCGGGGCGGTGGTTTGCGGCAGGGTGGTCACCACCCGTGCCCCTGTCCCGCCGGTCCCCGTGACGGAACAGGGGGTGCCGGTGTTGTCGGCGCCGCCCGCGCCGTCTGCGGTGATCGTCACCACCGCCGCCGCCGGAACCGTCAGGGTCTGCGAGGCGCCGGTGAAGGTGAAGGTCTGCGACGGGTCGGCCTCCTGCGCCCGCATCGGCACGACGGCCATCGGTGCGGCGGCCACCGGTGGAGCTGCGGCCGCCAGCAGCGCCATACCGGACAGCAGCGCGCCCCCCACCGACACCGCCCCCGCACCGCGCTCCCCGCGCCGTCCACCCGGGCCAACCTGGTCGGATGCGCCGCCGGCACCGACCGGGACCGTCCCACCGGCCGAGGCCCTGTTGAACACGGCCGCGGGCCACTGACGGCTGACCCGGTACCACGGCAGATCGCCCTGTCCACGCGTACGAGCACTCATCCGCGGGTTCACCTCTTCCTCACAACAAAGCGCCCCGCACTCTCACGCGACAACCCGGAAGTGCGACACGACACTTGACGGTAAATCGTGACAAACCACAGCAGATACCCCGGTCCGATCACTTCGAGGCAGCGAGGTTGTGATGAGAAGCCTCGTATGTCGCACCACCCCGCGCGAGCCGGCGAGGAGCCGGCATCGCCCATACGCCTGCTGCGCCGAGCGCTGCTCGGCGCCGGCGAGGTCGCCGTCGATCGGCGGCGCCGCTATGAAGGACCGCCACATCCTCGGGACCATCCACTGGCAGAACAGGCCCATCTCCTCCGAGGGGACCGAGCGTGGGGAGGTGATGTGCGCCTACTTCGCCATGCTCTGGCGCTTCGAGCGCCTGCACACCGGCAGGAAGGTACTCCTCGAAGAGAACAACAACGTGCACGACATCGCCCTGACCATCCTGGACCGCGAGATCCAGACCCACGTTGTGGACTACGTCTGCGCCGGGACCCCACCGGGGAAGGCGGTTGTCCGCTCAGGCCGCAGACCGCGACAGCACCCACGCGAGAGAGGCCACGACAGCCTCTGGGGCATCGACGCTCGTGCGGCGCGGTTCCTCACCGGGTAGAGCTCGGCGCGCAGGACCCGGACGTCCCACCGCGGGTCGGCGGGGGTGGAACCAGGGCGGCCACCTGCTCGCGCCTTCGTGGCCCAACTCCGGATCCGCCCTGGACGAGGCCCGCCCGACCGAGAAGGTTCCCCTGCTCTCCGCACCCGCCGTCCCGCCGCCAATACCACCCGCCTTGACCCTCCAGTCCTTGGCATCGTCCGGACCGCAGCGAGTCCACGAACTGACCGCTGGAAGCGGAACCCCGGCCGCTTCTTGCGGCGTACCCCGTGCGCGCTCGCACCGCGTTCGTGACCATGGACCAAGCGACCGGGGCGGCTCCGGCTCCCGGGTGCGGACATGGAGGGGGAGCCGATGACAGACGAAAGCACCAGCCCCGCACCCGAGGACGACGCCGGAGCGTCAGCGGGCGGCACGGGTGGGTCGGCGACGGGCGGCAGCCGCGTTCAGTCCCTGGTGGTGTGGCTCGGCGTCGCCACCTCGGTGCTCACGATCCTCACCTGGCTCGGGTTCTCGAACTGGCATCAGGTCACCGCCCTGCTGGGGCCCAGCGGCGAACCATCGGCCACGGCCGCACCACCGCCACCGCCACCGCCGACGGTGACCGGGCCCGCCTCGTCCTCGGCCGCCGCCCAGCCCTCGCCCTCCCCGCCGGAGCCGCAGCCATCCTCACCGTCGTCCGTCGTACCCACGCACTCGCCGACGGCCACCGTCCAGGTGCGCTGGCACGGGAAGCTAACGCTTGACGACGGAAGCGCCAACGGCATGCCGACGACGGGCTGGTCGCTGGACCCGGTCCCGCCACAGCGGGCGCCGCTGGGAGACCTCGGCCTGGCCTGCGGGCTGGTCTGCGAACCGGGGCAACTGGTGGGGAACACGATCGTGCTCTGGGAGGGACCCTCGGTGCCCGACCGTCCGGGTTGCGCAGACCTGCTCGACTCGCACCCGGGGCAGCGGACGGTGGACGTACAGACGGGATCTGTCGCCTGCTTCGGTACCAACCAAATGCGGGTCGGGTACTTCAAGGTGCTCGGCAGCAGCGGCGGGCGGCAAACCTTGGAGGTGACGGTCTGGCAGACGAGCTGACCGGGAAAAGCAGGCCCGGCACGGGAACGCTACCGTGCCGGGCCTCGTTCATGCCGCCCGTTCCTTCGCCGGGTAGAACTTGGCGTGCAGGACCCGGACGTCCCACCACGGATCGGTGGGGGTGGATACCAGGGCGGCCATCTGCTCGCACTTGGCGGGCGCGGGGAGGACCAGCGGCCCGAGCTCCTCCTCCTGGCGGTCCTGCTCGCAGCCGGGGCACTCCAGCCGGTTGGGGCCGGCCTTCTCCGTCAGCTCCAGCTCCGAGTCCTCTTGGCCGCCGATCGAGCCCCGGCACGTCCAGCACGGGCGCAGCTTCGCGTTGGCGGCGCGGGCCTGGTGGAGGATTTCGCGGGCTGGGCCGCCGACCCGGACCCCGAGGTGCGTGCGCTGCTGTGCGAACGCGGCTGGGAGCAGTTGGACGCGCGCTCGCGCGCGGCGCTGGTGGCCGATTCCGCCCCGGAGGTGCGGGAGGCCGCCAAGACCTGTGCCGGGCATGAACGCCCGATGTCCCGCGCGGAGTTCGACGCCCTGAACCAGGAGGTGCGTCGCTACCTGTTGTCCTCGCCGCCGCACTCGAGCTGATCGCCCCGGACGCGGCCACCCGCGGCGCCGCCGACGACGTCCGTACCCGCCCGGCCGCCGCCGTCGAGGACGCCACCCGCACACAGCGGTAGCCGGGCGCGCCGCCCGGGAAAGAACGGCGTCAGGTGCGCGCCGCGCCCATTGCCTGCGGCGCGCACCGCCGGACTTCGGCAGGCCGCACGGCTGTGCGACCTGCGATGGGCGGCTCAGCCGGGGTAGTCGATGGCGTTCAGGGCGAGGTCGTCCATGACGCGTTCCTTGAAGAGCCACCTGCCGGCGACGCGGGCCACCTTGTCGTTGAACCGGCTGTAGGACGCGACGTGGGGTGTCTGGGTGCGCGGCTCGAACGCGGCGATCACGACCATGTAGCTCCAGACCGTGGCCGTGTCGGTGTCGATCTCGGTGATGATCGTGTTGGTGCTCATGTGCCGGTTGCCGACGCGGCTCGGGCCGTAGGCGTCGAGCCACTGCGCGAGTGCCTCGCGGCCGGTCGTCGTGCCCGTGTAGTTGGTGAGGCTGCCGTCCTCGGTGAAGGTGGCGCCGAAGCCCTGGAGGTCGCCCTCGTCGACGGTCTTCCAGTAGCGGGCCAGCAGTTCGTGGATCTCGAAGCGGTCGGCGGCGGTGATGGACATGCGTGTGCTCCCTGATCGAGGGCTGCTACCTGAGGTTTCCGCAGGCGTAGGCGGCGAAGACGCCCTCGCTGCCCATGGCGTCGAAGAAGGCGGCGGCGTGCTCGCTCTGCCAGCTGCCGAGCAGCCGGGTCATCGCCGGAACCGCGGTGAGCAGCTCCGCCCCGGCCGCTTGCATGGCGTCGCGGCTGTTGGCGGCGGCGGTGCGGGTGCCGGCGGCCGACACGTCGAGCAGCACGGCGACGCCGAAGCCGTCGTCGATCGCCGACAGGACCGGCGGCACCAGGCACACCTCGGTCGTCAGGCCGCCGACGAGGAGGTTCCTGCGACCGGTCGCGCGGACGGCCCCGACGAACGCCGGGTCGTCCCACGCGTTGATGACGCCCGCCCGCTGTACCCGGGCGGCGTACTCGGTGGGCGCCAGGGCTTCGAGGTCGGGCAGGAGCCGGCCTTGCTGCTGGTCCTCCAGGCTGCTGGTCAGGACGACGGGGATGCCCACCGCCGCCGCGAAGCGCACCACCGTGCGCACCCACATCCGCAGCTGGTCGCGCTCGTCCTCGCCGGCGAGCTCGCCGGCCCACTCGATGGTGCCGACCTGGTGGTCGATCAGGACCAAGGCGGTGTTGTCGACGGTGGGCGGGAGCCGGAGCGCGGTCATGACGCCGTCGGCCCGTCGGGCCGATCCGGGTCGAGTCCGGTCTGCTCCGCCCCGGCTCGTGCGTATGCGCTCGGGCGCACACGCTGGGCGACGCCCACCGGCGGTGCCCGTTCACGGCGCCGGTCCTGCCGGTGCGCGCGATCGTCGACCTCAGGAACCGCACCGCCGGGCCCGCCGACCCGATTGCCGGGCACCTCGCCGACGTCCAGCAGGACGCCGGCGGCGCCGCGCTCCCGGCCGGGACGGTCGGCGGAATCGTCGCCGCCGCAGTCACCGGGGTCCGCACCCGCCCCGACGTCCCGGCCGCCGAGTGGACGACGGGCCCCGCCCCGGACGGCATCACCGCCGAAGCCCGGCGCAGCCACGTGAGCGCCGGCCGGGGCCTGGTCGCCCAGCGCCGCTCCGCCCAGCTCGGCATCGCCCGGTTCGGCATCGGCGTCCTCGCGTTGAACGCCGTCCCGGCCTGCGTCGGCGACGGCCTTCGCCCAGGGTGCAGGACTGCGCGCCGGGCTGACGGCGGGAGACCCTGTCCTGCGTCGGGCCGATGCCGGCGGCGAGCTGTGTCCGGCTCCGGCCGGTGCGCTGTCGCGGCGCTGTCGCAGCGCGGCCGCGGTGAGCCGCGACGTTTCCGACGTGACGTGACGTGCCGTGTGCCGTCGCAGCGTCCTGTCCGTTCGGCGTGGACGGCCCCCGTGGCACTGGCGCGAATCCACTGAACCGGGTGGGGGTGGCGCGGGGTCGGCGACGGGCGCGGGTGATCGGCCGTCGGGGAGGCGGCTCGGAGCCTTCCGGCGCGGACCCATCGGCCGGGCGGGTCGGCCGTTGGGCGGACGGCGGGTGGGCGGCGGCGGTAGCGTGCGGGCATGCGGATCGCTGAACGCCTTTGGTTGGCAACGGTCTTGGGGCTTTTCTGCGTCGCGGCGAGCGGGTGTTCGGGGGGAGGTTCGCCGGCGGCGGGCGCGGGCTCCGGCACCGGTGCGGCCGGGGCCGGCGCGGTGGTCGATGTCGAGGGCACGGAGTTCGGGTCCGATCACATCCGGCAGATCGTCGAGTCGGTGTACGTGCCCGGCACGGCGGGGCTGCGCGGCGGGGAGGTGTTCCGTCCCGGGCAGGGGAAGCCGCTGGCCCTGTCGCCCTGCCGGGTGGAGCAGCCGATGTCCGGGGTGCGGGTCGACGACGGGATCCGGGTCGGGCCTGCGACGGTGCCCGTGCCGGCGGCGATCTACGAGTTGCGCATCCCGGCGGAGTCGGACGGGATGTGGGCGAGCGTGTACGTGCTCGCGCCGGGCGCGGACACCACGAAGCTGCTGGTGGACCTGCTGGCGGCGGGTCGGGCGTGCGGGTCGCGCACGGTGGCGGCCACGGACCCCTCCTCGCGGGCCTCCGCGCGGGTGGCGAGCACCTCGTGGACCACCATGGGCACGGACGGTCCGGGGGTGGCGGTGATCAGCGCGTCGGTGCCCGAGGCCGGCGCCACGGCTGCGCCGAAGGGGCCGAACTGGACCATCGGTCCGGACGGAAAACTCGCGCCGGACGGCGACCTGACGGCCTTCCGCACGGCCGGCCCGGGGTTCCTGGACTACGGCGAGGCCGTGTTCTACGGCACCAACGGCCGGATCCTGGTCGAGGTGGCCGTGGTCGGCCAGAACCGTCCCTCGGCGGGCTCGGCGTCCGACGTTCCGGCCGTGGAGGAGGCGTACCCGGCCGCGCAGCGGGCGCTGAAGGAACTGCTCGCCGGGTTCCGGGGCCTGCCGGACTGACCCGGGACTGACCCGGGGCCGGCCCGGCCGGGGTGGTGTCCTTGTGCGTCAGGGGCGTCGGGGCAGGTTCTCCGTTGCTCTCCCGGATCGCCGCCGCAGGCCCTCCCGGCGCCCGGACCGGGGCGCTGTGGCTGCTGACCCGCCCGGCCGTCGACCGGCACGACGAATACGACCTCCCGCTCGGCATCGACACCGCCGCCCGGCGCGCCGCGGCCGTCGGCCCGGAGGAGACCCTCCGCCGGTACGGCGAGGAAATCGCCTCCGAGACCGGCGAACCCGTTCCGGTTGCACGGCAGCCGACGGCGCGTGTCCGGCTCCCGGACTCCGGCCCGGCACATCAGCGGAGCGCGTTCGCCGGCGACTGGGTCAGGACGCAGGTGAACCCGACGCCCCAGTCGTCGCGGTCGTCGCAGCTCAATTCCCGGTCGCTGAAGGCCTCCAGCAGGTCCGCCGGCGGGACGACGACGCCCTCGGCACTCGGCTCCGCGACGTGCAGCACCTCGACCATGCCCGCGCGGACGAACCGGACCAGCGGGGCGAGGTCCGCGGCCACGTACGCCCGCAGCTCCTCGCCCTCCAGGGCGGCCGGCAGATCGGCGAGGATCCCGAACGGTCCGGTCAGCCAGCCGCTCGCCTCCATGGCGCACACCCGGATCCGGTCCTCGTCCTCCGTCAGGTCGAGCTGGTGGATGGTGACCGGGGCGTCCGGCGCATACGCCCGGACCTCCCGGCGATGGCGTCCCTCGGCGGTGGCGTGCAGCGAGAGGGCGGGCAGGCCCGCCGCGTCGCCCGACGGCGTCAGCCACGTCGCCGGGTCGGCGACCACTTGCTCCAGCTCCGGGCCGGTGACCGCCGGGCCGTCTTCCCGGACGAAGCCGGCGCTCAGGGCCCGATGCACCGTCAGCCACCCGTCCGCGACCAGCCGGAGCGCCGCCGCCGCCAGCTCGGGCACGCGCTCCAACTCTTCCGCGGGCGACGCATTGCGCCGCCCCGGCACCTCGGCCCAGCGCAGCACGGCCGTGATGTGCCGCGCGCTGCCACACAGGCTGGCGCCGGTGATCGCACGGCGGACCAGCACCTGCTCGGTGACGGTCAGTTCGTCCCAGTTCTCCATGGCAGGCGATCCTGACACGTCCATCCGCTCCGGCCTTCGGGGTTTCGCCCGCAGACCTGGACTTCGCCGCCTGCCTCGTCGTCGGCCCGGGCGGGATCGCTCACAGGGCCCCGAGCCGGCGCAGGACCGCGGACGCCGAGGCACCGAGGCACCGAGGCACCGAGGGCAGTGCCGGCCTGGACGGCGGCGTGGATCCGGTCGCCCTCCGGGTCGCGGTACGGCTCGGCCCGCTACGCGCGCAGCAGCGCCTGATCCTCACGGCCCGCTCCGATCTCCACCCACCCGGGATCACCGCCGTCGACATCGACGACCCCCGCCCGGAGCAGTGGACACCGTTCCAACCGCGGCATCCGGGCGGCCGGGGCGTCGCCGACCGCCTCGACCCCGGCCGACGCGGTGAGAGGGGCCCGGACGGGGCGCCGGCCGGGCAACCCGATCGCCGCCCGGCCGACGGCTGCGGCCACCGTCGCGGCCGTGGCGGAACCGGCGGAGGTGCCGCGCCGGGCCGCGGCGGGGGCGGAGTACGTCGAGGTGCGGCAGTCGTCGCGGACGGCACACTGCACCGGGTGTCGGCCGCCGTACGCGTTCCCCGAGTACGGCGGCCGACGGCGTTCCGGAGCGGTCGCGGGTGGCTGGACCTCGGGCGGGGCCGTCAGGGCGTCGGGCTCTGCGCGTCCTCGACGTCGGCGAGCAGTTTGCGCAGGAGCCCGTCCAGGGTGGCCCGTTCCTCGCCCGAGAGGGCGGAGAGCAGCGCGGTCTCGTTGGCCGCGTGGTCGGTGAAGGCGGCGTCCACGAGGGCGCGTCCGGCCGCGGTGAGGGCGATGCGGACGCTGCGCCGGTCCGCCGGGTCGGTGCGGCGTTCCACCAGGCCCGCCGATTCCAGCCGGTCGGTCCGGCTGGTCATGCCGGCCCGCGACATCAGCAGCAGCGCGGCGAGTTCGGAGGGCATCAGTTCGTACGGCGCGCCGGAGCGGCGCAGGGTGGCGAGAACGTCGAACTCGCCGCGCTGGAGGCCGTGTTGCTTGAACACCTCTTCGACGACCCGGCCCGCGAGCAGCGCGAAGCGGCTGAGGCGGCCGACGGTGCCGACCGCCGCCAGGTCGAGGTCCGGGCGCTCCCGGCTCCACTGGTCGAGCATGACGTCCACGTGATCCATGGGGGCATATTATTCGATGGGAGATAGTTAGACGTAGTACTATCAGCCATGGAACTATCGGAGCTCGCTGTGGGGAGAGGCCAATGACGTCGATCGGACCGGAAGCCGTGGTGGTGCGGGGCGACGAAGCCGAGACCGTCGGAATGCTCGGCGGCAAGGGGCGGCTGCTGGCGGACTCCGGCGCCACCGGCGGCGCCCTGAGCACCCTGCGCGTCACGCTGGGGCGCGGCAAGGACGGCGCCACTCCGCACTACCACGGGGGCTCCTCGGAGCTGTTCTTCGTCGTCGACGGCTCGGCCCAGGTGCTGGTCGGCAACGAGGTGGTCACCGCCCGGAGCGGCGACCTCGTGGTGGTGCCGCCCCATCTGCCGCACGCCTTCGCGGCGGCGCCGGACTCCGGGGCGGACCTGCTGATCGTGATCACCCCCGGGGTGGAGCGCTTCGACTACTTCCGCCTGCTGGAGCGGATCCGCGCGGGCGAGGCGACGGTCGAGGAACTGCTCGCCAAGCAGGACCTCTTCGACAACCACTTCCTGGAGTCGCCGAGTTGGCGCGACGCCCGGGAGGAAGCCGCCCGGTCCGAGCCGTAGACCGCCCGGCACCGAACTCGGCCCGACACCAGGGAAGGAACCCCGTGACCGACACCCGCACCATCACCAACCCGCCCGGCCTGCACGACCCGACGCCGTTCGGCTACAGCCACGCCGCCTCCGCGCCCGGCGAACCGGTGTTCATCGGCGGCCAGTACGCCTCCGACGCCGACGGTCGGGTCGTGCCCGGCGACTTCGCCGCCCAGGCGGAGCTCGCCCTCGCCAACCTGCGCACCGCGCTCGCCGGGGTCGGCCTCGGCTTCGAGCACGTGGTCCGGCTCGGCTCGTACATCGTCGACCACGACCCGGAGAAGCTGACCGTCCTCGGCAGGGCCCTGGCCGGGGCCTGGGGCGACCGGCTGCCCGCACAGACGCTCGTCGGGGTCGCCTCGCTCGCCCTGCCGGGGATGCTCTTCGAGATCGACGCGGTCGCCGTCCGGCCGACGGCGGGGACAGCGGGCTGACCCACCCCACCGGGTACAGGAGAAGTCCCGTTCAAGGCCGGCGCAGTCACGGCGGACGGCCACCCCGCGCTCGTCGCGCCCGGGCGGCAGGCGCCCGGTCCCGCACCCCGGGCGCCGGCAGCGGACACAGGGCCGGACGGCGCCCACCGGCCGGTTCCCGGTGAGCCGGATCCGCTCGGGGCGGCGGGCACTCGGATCGGGCGGGGCGTCCGCGCCGACGGCTCGGCGGGCGGAGAGGTTCTCGGCGGCCTTGGCGATCAGGCCGGACGGCGACCAGGCCGGACGGCGTGCAGTCCCGGACGGCGTGCAGTCCCGGACGGCGTGCAGTCCCGGACGGCGCACAGGGCGGCCGGCACAGAAAGGGAGCAGCGTTCGGGGGCGCCGGGGACCGGGCGGTAGACCTGGGACGGCGAGAGGGTGATGCCGCGTCACCGACGTGCGGCATCAGGGCGGCGACGGCGGCCATGCCACGGGTGGCCATGACCTCGCGCAGGCGCCACCGGCAGGCGATCCGGCGCAGTGCGGGGCGCCCTGGGACGACGTCGGCCGGCGGTCTTCGTTCTTGTGGGCCGTGCGCTCGGGGTGCGGGCCCCGCTCGAAGCGGTGCACGCTTCACCGGGAGGCCGGGCGCAGATCGGGCAGGTTCTCTGTCTCGGGTGTTCTGCGCCGGAACCTCGCCGGCGCTTCCCCGCGCAACCGGGTCGAGACGAGCGGTACGTGCCGGCTCCGGACGGTGCCCGCCCGGCCGGTGAGTCCCGTCGGCTCGCACTGTCCCGCCACGAGAGGAAGACCGTGACCCTCCAGCAGCCCCCTGCGCCGATCCTGATCAACAACGTACGTGTCTTCGACGCCGTGCGCTCCGGGCCGACCCCGCCGACGTCGGTGCTCATCCAGGACCGAAGGATCGCCGCGATCGGTACCCGGAACCCGCCGGAGGGGACCGTCGTCATCGAGGGCGGCGAGCGGGTGCTCATCCCCGGCCTGACCGACGCGCACGTCCACCTCTTCGCGACCGGGACCTCCCTCGCGGGCCTGACCACCGGCGCCACCGGCACGGGCTACTACACCGCGCTCGCCGCGGCCGAGCGGATGCTCATGCGCGGCTTCACCACCGTCCGGGACATGGCCGGCGACGTCGCCCCGCTGCGGCAGGTCCTGGACGCGGGAACGTTCCCCGGCCCGCGCATCTACCCCAGCCAGGCCGCGATCTCCCAGACCTCCGGGCACGGCGACTTCTCCGACGTCTACGAGAGCGCGAACACCTTCTCCTGCGGCGCGCACGCCCGCGCCGAGCAGATCGGCTTCCTGCGCGTCGCCGACGGCCGCGACCAGGTGCTCGCGGCCGTGCGCGAGCAGCTGAAGAAGGGGGCCTCCCAGATCAAGGTCATGGCGGGCGGCGGGGTCGCCTCCGCCTACGACCCGCTGGACGTGCTGCAGTACACGCCGGACGAGCTCAGGGCCGCGGTCGAGGCCGCCACGGACTGGGGCACCTACGTGGCCGCGCACGTCTACAACGACGAGGGCGTCCGGCGCGCGATCGCCGCCGGGATCAAGTCGATCGAGCACGGCCACCTGGTCGCCGGTCCCGAGACCGTCAAGCTGATGGCCGACAGCGGGGTGTGGCTGAGCACCCAGCCCTTCCTCGAAAGCGACCACGAGTACCCCAACCCGGAGAACACCGAGAAGAACAAGCAGGTCTGCGAGGGCGTCGCGAACTCCTTCGCGTGGGCGCGGGAGCAGGGCGCGAACATCGCCTTCGGCACCGACCTGCTGCTCGAACCGGAGAAGTCCGGACTGCAGAACGAGATGCTCACCCGGCTGTCCACCCACTTCGGCTTCAAGCCCGTCGAGGCGCTGAGGATCGCCACCTCCGGAAACGCCGAACTCTTCCGGCTCGCCGGCGAGCGCGACCCCTACAAGGCGGCCCCTCTCGGCCGGATCACCGAGGGCGCCTGGGCCGACGTCCTCCTCGTCGAAGGCGACCCCCTCCAGAACCTCACCGTGCTCGGCGACCCGGACAAGAACCTCGCCGTGATCGTCAAGGACGGCCGCATCTACAAGAACACCCTCGCCTGACCCCGACCCGCCCCGGGCGACCGCCGCAAAGGGGAGAGGGCCGTGGCCGAGCAGCTCCGCCGAAGCTCACCATCACCGCACTGTGAGCACAGGCGCGTGCCGTCGCAGGGACGTCAGCCACCCTCGGCGAAGCCGTTCTCCGCGGCGGACTTGTCCTGGAAGGAGCGGCCGGGGTCGTACTCCCCCCGGAGGTCCTCCCCGCCAAATTCACGGTTGCCACATCTTCGAGTGACACCCAGTCGATTCGGCGGAAGTCACCTTCAACGGCGATGGGTCGGTCGTGACCGACCTCGCAAGTGGCACGTTCACGGTTGTCTCGAGCACCCTGGCCGAAGGGGGTTCGGGGGCCGTGAGGATCGGCCTCCCCAACAGTCAGACGTTCTTCCTCAGGCCGACGTGCCTGGCCGGGACGACCGTTCGCCAACTCGACGGCTTGCTGCAGTGGGGCACCGACCTGTACAGCGCTGTCCTCTCGCGGCCCAGCCTGTAGGCGGACGCACCCCGCACCCGTCGGCGCCGAACCCCGCTTTCCCGGTGGGGAGTTCGGCCGCCCGGGCGGGCCGGGCCAGAGGTTTGCGCGATCACCGACAGGCCATTCCGGTCATTCGGTGGCCGATACCCGCGAAGGACCGCCTTCTTCCCGGATGCCGCACCCCGGGGTGCGAGGGACTGCCATGCTGACACCAGCGGAATGTGACATTTCACATTCCGCCTGTCGTCCTATCCCTGCCACCCGAGGAGAGACACCCATGAAGACCACCGTCATCGCCGTCGCCACCGCCGCCGCGGCCATAACCACCCTGGCCACCGTCCAGGGGGCCGCCGCCGCGCCGGTCGGCCCGGCCGGGCCGGTCGGCGCGGTCGTGACCTGCGGCACCCCTGGCGCGCCCGGTCCGCTGCTGACCCGGGCCTGCGTCGAGGTGACCGGCAACCAGGTCCGCTTCTACGGGGTGGCCACGCCCGGCGACCCGTCCTGGGAGCCCCGGCCCCTCGGCTTCACCGTCTCCGGCACGGTCGTCGGCAGCGCCCCCCTCGCCCCCGTCCACCCGGCCGTCATCGTCCAGGCCGGCTCGAACCAGGTCGGCAGCGTCTTCTCCAGCGCCCCGTGCGGCGCCACCGTCAGCACCACCTTCTCGGTGGCCCAGCCCGGCTGGCCCACCTCGACCGCCACCGTCTCCACCGTGGTGGCCTGCTGACGCCGGACTCCCGCAGGTGTGCCCCGGCCCCCGGGGCACACCCCGCCACCACTCCTCCGCTGCGGCCTTCCAGCGGCAGCAGATCCGCCGGCGCAGGTCCGCCGGCACCCGCGTCCCGCCGCAGCGACCGGCCGGTGCCGCGCAGCCCGAGCACGGGAGCCGGCCGCCGCAACAGCGCCCCGACCCGCCGGATCCCGACCGGGCGGCCGAGCAACGCACGGCCCGGTCGCCGGTCCAGCCGCAGCCGAGGACCGGCGACGCCGCCGGGCTGCCGGACCGTCCCGATCGCGCCGGCCGGGTCCTTGAGACCGCTTGCCGGACGGTGCGTCAGGTCGACGAACTCGTGGCCGGTGAGCGTGCTGAGGATCTGCGCGCCGTCGCCGTAGCGGCGGATGGTGGCGGCGAGGTCTTCGGCCGGGTCGGTGGTGCAGCCGGCGGCGAGGCGGGCGGCGCGCAGGATCCGGGCGGGACTGTCGTGCCCGTGGCGTCTGCCATGTCGCCACGCCCTCTGCCGAACCGTGCCGCGTCGCTGCTCGCACCGGCCCGGGACACCCGCGTGCCGGGGTGGTGCGAGCCCGTTGGGTGCGGGTCGCATCCCCGTGGTCCCGGGGGCGGGCCGCCCGTGGCGGCGTGGAGCGCTTCGTCTCGCTCCTCGCCGGGGCGCCGGGTCCGGGCAGCGTCGGGGCGGTTCACAGGCCGCCTGTGCAGAGGAGGCGGTTGGGCGAGTCGGGGCCGAGTCGGGTGAGGACGTCGGCGGTGGAGTCGGTGACGAGCCGGGCGCGGATGTCCTGGGGGGTGGCCTGCGGGGTCTGCTGCTCGATCAGGGCGGCGGCTCCGGTGACGTGGGGTGCGGCCATGGACGTGCCGTTGAGGGTGCTGGATCCGCCGCCGAGTCCGGCGGAGACGATGGCGACGCCCGGCGCGTACAGCGCCAGGCAGGGGCCGTGGTTGCTGAAGCTCGCCTGCCGGTCCTGTTTGGTGACCGCGCCGACCGCGAGGGCCTTGGGGGTGCGGGCGGGAGAGAAGTCGCAGGCGTCCTGGGCGTCGTTGCCGGCCGAGACCACGGGCAGCACGCCCCGGTCCGCCAGCGCGTCCACGGCCGCGTCGAGCGCCTCTGAGGGCGGTCCGCCGAGGGAGGCGTTCAGCACCGCCGGCCGCCGGGCGTGGGCGGCGACCCAGTCCAGGCCCGCGAGGGAGGCGGCCGTGGAGCCCTCCCCCTGGCAGTCGAGCACCCGGACGGCGGCCAGGGACACCGCGCGGGCCACGCCGTAGGTCCGGCCGCCGACGGTCCCGGCCACGTGCGTCCCGTGCGAGTGGCAGTCCTGGCCGTTGCGGCCGTCGCCGACGGCGTCGAATTCTGCGGTGGCGCGGCCTTCGAACTCCTCGTGCCCGGTCTCGATGCCGGTGTCGCGGATGTACGCGGTGACGCCCTTGCCGGTTCCCTCGACCGTGAAGAGCCCGTCGAGCGGGAGCGAGCGCTGGTCGATCCGGTCCAGGCCCCAGCTCGCCGCCTCGACGGTCACCCGGGGCGCGGCGCTTCCTGCGGTGGACGGCGCCCGCCCGTCCCGGGCCGCGCGGTCCGGGCGGGCTGCGCGGTCCGGTCCGGTTCGGGAGGGGGGCCGACGCCGATCCGGGCGTTCTCCTCGATCGCCTCGACGGCGGGCAGGCCCTGCGCCGTCCGCAGCTGGAGCGGGGTGAGCGGCGCGGCGAAGCCGCGCAGCGCGGTGCCGTAGGTGAACAGGGGCCGGACGCCGAGTTGCTGCAGGACCGTCTCGGGGGAGAACGCAGGCTTCACCCTGACGATGTACTCCCCCAGCACCGCCGCCGGGGAGCGCGTCCAGCAGGACGGCGGCGGCCACCAGGAAGCCGAGCTGCCGGAGGTCCTGGTGGTGGCACTGGGTTCACCATGGATGCGGATACAAGGTCCATGGCAGGCCCGTGTCGAGGTGCTCTAACGTCGGGCCATGACGATTCCACCCCGGTTGGGGCGCCTGGCACGGCGAGCGCGGCGGGACATCGGCTTCCTGGCCACGGGCGTCCCGGTGCACCTGGCGCTGGTGCCCGTGTGGGCCTGGGGCGCGACGACCACTGCCGGGACGGGGAACTGGGCGCTCACGCTCCCGGTGTCCGCCGCCCTGGTCCTGGGCGGCGTCCCGGTGCTGACGGCGGTTCAGCGGTACCGGCACCGGGCGCTGCTCGGGGTGGACATCCGTCGCTCGTCGCCCGTGCCGCAGCGCCGGTCGCCGGCCGCGGCCCTGCGGTGGCTCTTCTCGCCGCGCGCCTGGCGCCAGGTCGGGTACCACCTGGTGCTGGGCCCGCCGGCGGCCCTGTCGGAGCTTTTGGTGCTGATGGCGGCGGTGGCGGGTCTGGCGGGCGCCACCGGGTACGGCTGGATGTGGGCGCTGCCGGCCGGGGTGCGGCGCGAGTGGTTCGGCTGGGCGACGCTGATGCCGTGCTGGACCGTGCTCGGCCTCGTTCTGCTGTCCCTCCTGCCCCGGCTCGCCGGGGTGGCGGCCCGGGCGGAGTCGCGCTCCGCCGCGGCGCTGCTCGGGCCCAGCCGGGCCGATCGGCTCCAGGAGCGGGTCGCGTACCTGGCGGGCAGCCGCACCGGCCTGATCGAGGCGGTCGATGCCGAGCGCCGCCGGATCGAGCGCGACCTGCACGACGGCGCGCAGCAGCGGCTGGTCTCGTTGGCGGTCAACCTGGGGCTGGCCATGGCCACCCGCCCCGATCTGCCGGGCGAGGCCCGTGAGGTGCTGGCGGAGGCGCATCTGGAGGCGAAGGCGGCGATTGCCGAACTCGCCGATCTGGTACGCGGGTTGCATCCGGCGGTGCTCGAGGACCGGGGCCTGGACGCGGCGTTGTCCGGGCTGGCCGCCCGGGTTCCGGTGCCGGTGCGCCTGCGGGTCGAGCTGCCGGACCGGGCGGCGCCCGCCGTGGAGTCGGTCGCGTACTTCGTGATCTCCGAGGCGCTGGCGAACGTGACCAAGCACGCCGACGCCTCGCGGGTCGAGGTGACGGTCCGACGGGTCGGGACGGTCCTGCGGGTGAACGTCACCGACGACGGGCTGGGCGGCGCCGACCCTGCCGGTGGCACGGGGTTGAGCGGGCTGGCCAAGCGGGTGGTCTCCGTCGACGGCGCCTTCCGGCTCAGCAGCCCCGTCGGGGGGCCGACGACCGTGACGGTGGAGCTGCCGTGCGCGCGGTGATCGCCGAGGACTCGGTGCTGTTGCGGGTCGGCCTGGTCAAGGTGCTGGAGATGAGCGGCTTCCAGGTCGTCGCGGAAGTCGGCGATGCGGAAGCGCTGTTGGCCGCCGTCGAGGAGCACCGGCCCGAACTCGCCCTGGTGGACGTCCGGATGCCGCCCACCTTCACCGACGAGGGCGTGCGGGCGGCCGCGGCGATCCGCCGCGACCGGCCGCGCACGGCGGTGGTCCTGCTCTCGCAGTACGTGGAGGAGCGGTACGCCGCCGACCTGTTGGCGACCAACACGAGCGGAGTGGGCTACCTGCTCAAGCAACGCGTGGCCGACGTCCAGGACTTCGCGGCAGCGGTACGGCGGGTGGCCGAGGGGGGAACGGCGCTGGACCCCCAGGTCGTCGCCCAGCTCCTGCTCCGCCGGAGCGACCCGCTGGCCGCCCTGACCCCGCGCGAGCGGGAGGTGCTGGCCCTGATGGCGGAGGGCCGGTCCAACGCCGGCATCGCCGAGGCGCTGACGGTCGGTGAGAGCGCGGTGGCCAAGCACATCAACAACATCCTCGCCAAGCTCGACCTGCCGGTGGCCGACGCGGACCACCGCCGGGTGCTCGCCGTGCTGCGCTTCCTGGGCGCGTCCAGCGCCTGACCTTCCCGTCCGCGGTCACGATCCGCGGCCGGAGCACCCGGTCGCCGGACGGGCCGGGCGCCGAACGGGCCGGGCGCCGGACGGCCCGGGCACCGGACGGGCCGGGCGCCCCCGGGGCTGCTCGCCGGACGGCGCCGGGGCGGACCTGCGCGAGAATGAGCCCGACATGGACCAGATCCGTGCCGACCTCACCGCCGTGACCGGCGGCGCGGCGCTCGCCGACGCTGCCGGTACGGCGCCGTGTCGCCCGCTGTTCACGCTGCCGCGGGGGGTCGCACGGGCGCACCGGGGGGATGAGCATGGCGGCGATCGTGGTGGAGGCGGCGGTTCCCGACGCGCTGCGGCCGGTCGTGGATGTGGCGGCGTTGCCGGCGGGGGTCGGTGGGGCGGGGTCGGCGTGGCTGGTGCTGTCCGGGGACGGGCGGCTGGCGCGGTGGACGCCGGCGACCGGCGAGGTGCGGGACGTGGCCCGGTACCGGGAGGAGAGGCCGGCGTCCGAGGACGGTGGCGGCGTTCGGCTGCGGCTCCATGTGTCGCGGTGCGGTCGTTGGGCGGCGGTGGTTCAGGACCGCGGCCGGTACGGCGCCGTCGTCGATCTCGCCGCCGGTGCGCCGGTGTTGGAGTTGGACGGCGGGGACTACTGCTGCGAGACCGTCCCGTTCGCGTTGGCGTTCGCCGAGCACGGCGGCCGGCCGGTCGTCGTCCATCGCACCGACTGGAACCGGTTGGATGTCACCGATCTCGTGTCCGGCGAGGTGCTCACGGCGCGGGGCGGCCCGGACGGGGAAGGTGCGGAGTACGACGTCGACTACTTCCACGGCGCGCTGGCGCTGAGTCCTGACGGGACTCGGGTCTACGACGGCGGTTGGGTGTGGCAGCCGTGGGGGATGCCGGCGGTGTGGAGCCTGGCGGCCTGGCTGGACGGCAGTCCGCACGAGTCGGAGGACGGGCCGAGCCGTGCGGTGTATCCCGAGGTCTCGGAGTGGAACGGGCCGGCGGTGTGGATCGACGACGGGCGGGTCGCGGTGTACGACCGGGACGGCGCCGGCCGCGGTACCGTCCACGTCCTCGACCCCGCCTCGGTCGAACTGCGCGCGCCGGGCGTCCGATGGATCGAGGCGGTCGCGACGTTCCCCTGGCCGGTCGGCGATCTCGGCTTCTTCACCGACGGTGAGCATCTGCTGATCGCCGACGAGGCCGGGCTGCGGGGCGTCGACGTCACCGGCGGACGGCAGGTGTTCGCGATCGACGGGTTCCGCCCGGCGCGTCAGGATCGGCACACCGGAACGCTGATCGAGGTCGGCGGCGCCCGTGCCCGGTTGTGGACGCCGCCGCGGTGGACCGCGCGCGCCGGCTGAGCCGTCCGGTTCCCGCGGGGCGCCGGGCGGGAGAGCATCCGGGGTCCCCAGGCGGACGGATCGTGCTCGGCTCCCGCCCGGAGGCCGTCGCCGCCCGAGCCGCCCGCCGCGCCCGGGGCTGCCGCCGCGTCGGCGTCGACATCCACTGGACTGGTCGCCGCACCCGGGAGCCGCGCCGAACAGCTACGCACAACGAGTGATTGACGCACCGTCAGCTCGCGAGGGAGGCTCGCGGCGGGGGTGCCGACGTGGTGCGCCCGTACCCGTCGACAGCAGAGATGAGCTGGTGCACATGACGACCGCCGTCCCGCAGTGGCCCGGTGAGTGGCAGCACGAGATCGCGTCGATCCGCAACGGCAACAGCGCGCTGGGGCCGACCAACTCCCTGTTCAAGGGCGCCCTCGCGAGTCACCCGCCGCTGGCCGGGATGGCCGACACGTTCGTGACCTGCCTGCTGAACCCGAACGACGCGGTCGACGCCGCCAAGACCCTCCTGATCGCGATGAACAACGCGCTGGTCGACCCGGTGAAGATCGCCAACTTGCCGGCGCCGATGCTGCAGAACGGCGGTTTCCGGCTGCCGAGCGCCTTCCCGCTGCCGAGCTACACCGCTGCCCTGGAGTTCATCGCCGCCAAGGCCCTCTGGCAGAACGGCCACACCGAGTTCCTGCCCTGGCCGTTCGACGGGATCGCGCTCAAGCCGGACTTCGCGATCCGGGGCAGGTGTCCGGCCGTTCCGGGCGCGGACGCCGGGGCGTTCTACGACCTGTGCACCGAGGTCGCCGACACCCTCAAGGTCGGTGGCACGAAGACCACCGCCGACCTGGTGAACAGTCTCTACTCCGGCATCACCGGCAAGCTGGGCGCCTACCCGACGAAGCACGTCTCCGTGTTCATGGACGCCTGCGACAACCCGTGCCTCTACAACGGCGCGGTGGTCAACTTCAACCGCGCCAACCTCTGCGCGAGCCTCACCGCGAAGATCGCGCAGGAGCTCAACCCCGAGCTGAGGCCGCGCCTGATCTCGGTGTTCGTGCTCTTCCCGGACTGGCGCCTGGAGCAGCTGCCGGCCAACAGCTGGCGCTGACCGCCGCCGCGCCGGCCGGACCGTCCCACGTCGCCGCCGGGAGCGGGCAGACCGGCGAGGGCCGAGCCGGGCGCCCCGCTGGACTCCGCGACCGACCGCCCGGCGCGGCCCGCCCTCGACGCCGACCCGGCCGGGCCCGGCACGCGATGGAGCGGGTCGTCCCCGCCGAGGAGCGGTCGGGGACGACCCGTCGGAGAACATGCGGGGCCTACTGCGGTGCGTCCGTCAGGTCGGTGATCCGGCCGCCGTCGAGCGGGGCCTGGTACCAGACGTCGATGGTCGAGTCGCCGAAGTGCTCGGTCACGATCACCGTGGCGTTCTCCGCGTCACTGCCCTTGTAGCGCACGTCCCGGCCCTGGGGGACGTTCTGCGCGCGGAACACCGGGTCCGCGTCGTTCGCCTCCGCCCACGCGTCGAGCCGGGCGTTGAGTTCCGGGGTGAGGAACTCGTTGCGGACCTCGGTCGGGTCCATGTTCGGATTCGTGCCGTTCACCGCGTCCACGTACTGGTCGTAGAACGCCGTCACCTTCTCCACCGCCCCCACCCGCGTCTCGGCGACGGCGCCGGGCACTGCCCGGACCTCGGCCTGCACGGGAACGGACAGCAGGCCCGGGACGGCCAGCAGTGCCACAGCGCACGCTCCGACCACCGCGCCGCGCACCTTCGTGCGGTAGGACATGTGACCTCCTCGACAAGCTCGACACCGACGGAGTGCCGGCGCCCGGTTGTCCCGATCCTGGCGAGCAACGGCCCGTCTCTCACGGGACACGCTCCGGAACGCACGCCCATCCACACGGAGAGGCCAGCTGCCGCTGAGACGGGTCTGCCCCGTCTCGTTGGACTTTGACGGCGGGGGCCGGCCCGTCGTCCCAGCCCTGTACCAGCCCTGTCCCAGCCGGGCGCTCGGTGCTGCGACCTGGGGAAACGGGGTGGGACAGTCCTGGACCGTCCCAGCAGACCAGCCGTGGCGGGCGGTCGGGTTCCCGTGGCGGCAGGGCGTCGGGCGGCCTCGACCTCGGACTTGTCGAATATCGACATGCCCCCTACTCCGAGGCATCTGAGGCATATCGAAAAACGATAGGGGGATGCAGTGGACACACGACTCACGAGGACCCTGGCCTCGGCGACCTTCGCGCTGGCGGTACTGGGCGGGCTCGTCTTCGCCGGCACGGCGGTCACACACCTGCTCGACGACGGCGCGGTGTGCGTGAGGACGGGCTTCTGGGCCAACGCCTCACTGGAGGGCCGCCTGCCGCTCGGCGGGGGCGTGGAGGCGTCCAGCAGTACCGCGCGCCTGTGCCAGGCCGCGCCCTCCGCGGGCCAGCGTGCCGCCGACCTCGGGGCCGGCCTCCCCTGGCTGCTGTTCGGCTCCCTCGCGCTGCTGCTCTTCTCCCGGCTGCTCAAGGCCGTCCTGCGGCTGGGGCCGTTCACCGACGCGGGCCGCGCGGCGGCTGCGCGTCCTCGGCTGGTTCGTCGCCCTGGGCACGCCGCTGACCGGCCTCGCCGCCGGCTGGTCGCAGTCCTGGCTCGTCGGGAGCATGGCGCCGCTCGCGGGTTCCGGGCCGACGGTGTCCGGGCCGCTGGGGCTGGTCCTGGCCGGCCTCGCCGCCGTGGTCATGGGAAGCATCATGCGCGAGGGCGTGCGCATGCGAGAGGACCTCGAAGGGACCATCTGATGCCCGAGGAGGAGCTCCACGCGATCCGGATCCATCTCGACCGGCTCCTCGCCGAGCGCGGCATGACGCTCACCGAGCTGGCGGCGCAGGTGGGCATCACCGTCGTCAACCTGTCCGTGCTCAAGAACGGACGGGCCAAGGCCATCCGCTTCTCGACCCTGTCGAAGATCTGCGACGCCCTCCAGTGCCAGCCGGGAGACCTGATCAGCCACGACCCCGCCGGGCCCTCCTGACACGCGTCCCCTTCTATGCGCCGGGGGAACGCCGGCAGCCGGCGCTTGCGCCCACCGGCGGCATGCCCCCGGGGGCGGCGTGGCCCGCACGCGCGGCTCGGCGCCGGGCGCCCGCCGGTTCCGTACGGGTCTGCTCCGCTGCCCCCCGGCCGCGCGGAAGGGATCGGCTTCCGCATGCCCGACACCTTTCCGCGCGCCGGCGCGTGGATTACTGCGGGCCGGCCGCTGGGGCCGGTCCGGAAGGGGGAACGACATGCGACGGTGGACCACCGCGCTGGCTGCCGTGACGCTCGCCGCGGGGGTGGCGGCGACCGCGGTCCCGACGGCCTCGGCCGTCACCGCCACCACCGGCTGCTCGACCGTGTGGGGCAGCCTGGACCGGCAGGACCGGACCGTCCCGTACCAGCCGCAGGCGCTGGCGAACGTCCGCACCGGCGCCCACGAGTGCTTCGACCGCCTGGTGATCGACGTCCCGGGCACCTCGCCGGCCAACCCGCTCGCCCACCGGGTGCACTACACGAACGGCAACACCGTCTACCAGGCCGGCTCCGGCAGGCCGATCCCGGTGGGCGGCGGCGCCGTCCTGGAGATCGTCGTCGGCGCGAGCTCCTACGACCCCGCCACCTGGCAGGTGGTCTACCCGGCCCGCTCGGGCGACCCGCTCCCGGGCGTCGACCTCACCGGCCACCGCACCTTCGTGGACGCCCGCTTCGCCGGCAGCATGGAGGGCGAGACCCAGTTCGGCCTCGGCGTCCGGGCACGCCTGCCGTTCGAGGTCTTCCAACTCGACGGCCGGCTCGTCATCGACGTCGCCCACAGCTGGAGCACCGCCGGCTGACCCCGCAGTGCCGCGGCGGCGCAGCGTCCGGCGACCCGTGCGAGCGCGCCGCCCGACCGCACGGGCGCCCGGCGGCGGCCCGAAGCCCCGGTTGAGCAAGGCGACGTGTTCGACCGGAGCTTCGACGCCCATGACCGGCGCAGGAGCAGGCCGCGGGCCGCAGGCCGGCGCAGGGGCGGACCCGGACGGGACGCCGGCCGGTGCCCCGGACAGGCGCGCAGGACCACGCCCCGGCCGGCCCGGACAGCATCGGACCACGGAAGCAGAAGGCGTCGGCCACCATCACGGCGACCGGCGCCTCGCTTCACACCGGGGCACCGGGGTGCCGCAGTCGGAACCCGCGGCGCACGACCGGCCGGACGGGTCCGCCCGGCTCCGGCGGGGCGCAGGGCGAGGGCGGCCGGTGCGGGTGCGCTCCAGCCGGCCCGCGACCCGGCGCAGCGTGGCGGGTCGATGTGGGTGAGGTCGCGGGCGGCATGGTGGTCGTCGGTGAGGGTGGGGAGGCCGGCGCGCTCCAGGGCGGTGAGGCGGGCGGGGTTTCCCCGCCCGGCCCGGGCCCGCCGGGATGCCTGCGGTTTCCGTTTCCCCCGACGGGGCCGGCCGTGCGCCGGCGGCAGCGGCATGCCTGGGGTGGGACGCCGTTCGCCGGACTCCGGACGGGAGAGGGTGCCGGGTGAGTTCCCGCGGCCTCGGCGACCGCGGCGGGGTCTCATTGTGTCGCCGGTGCCCGGTTCCCGCGGCCGGGGCCCTGGAGTCCGGGGCGGCCGGCGGCGCCGTCCGTGATTCCCGTTTTGCCGAAGCAGCAACGGACTTTGCCTGTCGGGGCCGGTCTGTCGCATCGTCGCTGGCACAGGGGTCCGAAAGCCCGCCCGGGCTTCCCCGGTCTTCGAGGAGCGGCCATGAATCCCCCGTCCGTGCACCGGCGGGCCTTGATCATCTGGTTGGCGATCTATCCCGGCATCACCGTGCTGTCCGTCCTGCTCGGGCCGGTGCTCGCTCCGCTGCCCGTCTATCTCCGGACCCTGGTCCTGACCGGGATCCTGGTTCCCGCCGCCGTCTACGGACTGGTGCCCGCGCTGCTGAGGGCCAACGCCGCGCTGACCGGGCGCCGCAGGAGCGGCCGGTCCACCGCGGGTGCCGACGCGCTCAAGCCGGCGGCGGACACCGCCGCTCCTTCCAGCACTTGAGCAGCGCGCCAGTCGCGGCGGGCTCGGGAGGACCATCCGACGCGCATCCGGCGAGTCAGCGGCCAGGCCCTCCAGCGCGATACGCAGCGCCAGGTCCAGCCAGCCGGCCACGTACTGATCCCCGATCAACTCCAGCAGCTCGCAGCGGGTACGAGGCGGTACCGACGGGGGACCGTGGTGCGCGTCGCGGACCTGCCGGTCGGTCAGGGGCCTGCTCAGCAGCACCGGCCGCCGCCACTACCTCCGCACAGCCCGCCGCCGGCCCCGGACCGACGTGATCGCCGCCGCGTTCGAACGACTCCGAGCGCTCCCGGCCCCCGGCTGACCAGCAACAACACCCTGTCCCAGCGAACCGCCCTTGCACCGGAGCAGTGGAACCCGGCGCCCACCCGGCGCGACAGCCGGGCCGCAGACACGCCCGCCGCCGGCCGGAAAGCCGTGACGGCCCGCCAGATGAACTGGCGGGCCGTCACGAAAGATCGGGGTTAGTACCAGCGCTGGTTCTGGTTGTTCCAGTCGATCGAGTTCACATAGACGGAACCGTAGCCAGTATTGCCACTTTCGTCCAGGAAGCCGCCGCTCTGGACGTTCTGGAGCTTCCAGCCGGAACCGGTGTTAATCTCTCGCCACCGCTGATACGCGTTCGTACCGTCACGGCCGGAGTTACAGGTCTCCGTGTAGGCCTGACTGCCGTATCCTGTCAGGCAGTGCCCAAACTGGTCGACCTCGTTCCACGTGCCGTCACTGTTCTGGATGTCCTGCCAGTGCCAGTAGTAGTTCATGGTTGTCAAGCCGCCACCATTTGGCTGCGAGCCGAGGTACCAACTGGTTTTCCCGTTCTTCCAGGTGACGCTTCCGTCCGCCGAGGCGGGTCCAGCAAGTCCGAGCGTCAGGGCGGAGACCATCGCAGTCGCCGCCAAGGCCTTGAGCATTCTTGCCTTATTCATGGCAAATCCCCCCAATGAAGGCTTCCGAGTCAACCCGGGGAGTCACCCCTTCCCCCGAGCGGCTGCGACCCTATCACTGGATCGCACAGAGACGTACCCTGCAGTGTCCCATTGATCAGGATTGCATTCGAATTTCTACATATGTCCATTCGCATTCAAGGTGACTTTAGGCCGGCGAGGCGCCTGCCGGCCGATCGGCAGGCGCCTCACTGCCTTTCGGGTCGGGATGCTAAACGGATACGAGTCCGGGCTGGTCAAGGTGGCTCGACCGGTCCCGAATGAGTCCGATCGCCTGCTCCCGGGCACCCGTGAACAGCAGGACCCCCACCAGGACCAGCATGCCGCCACCCCACCTCATGACCAGGAGGTAGTGCCGCTTCACCTGGCCGAATGCCCCCAACACCCTGCGGAAGGCGATCGCCGTGGCCGAAAAGGGGAAGCCGAGGCCCGCGCAGCAGGCAGCGCCGAGCAGAGTCCCCGCCCGGCATTCGCCTCCCCCATGGCAAGCATCTGCACCGCACCGAGCGTCGGCCCCAGGCAGGGCGTCCGTCCCAGCACGAAGACCACGCCGAGCACGGGGGCTCCGATCAAACCGATGATCGACCGTCGGTTCGATCTGAACTCACGCCGGGCAAAATTGGGCATGAGGTCGGCGAACGCCGCCCCATGACAATCGCCAAAACTCCGGACACCTGCTGAATAGTGCGCCGATGCTGCTGGAGGACGAATCCGAAGGATCCGAACAATTCCCCTTCGGATATGAGTACGCCACCCTGCGACGAAGAGGCCCACGCCGAGAAGGCCCCGTACACGCTTTCGACCGCTGCCTGCTCCACCCTCCGACGGAGGATCTGACCCCGCAAAGCCTGCCCGGAAGGCAGTCGGTACTGGACCGACCCGCCCGGCCGACGCGCCCCGCGGACGAAGGCGGCTGCCGGGCCGACACTGAGTGCCGTGCTGCCAGGGAGGTCGGCAGCAGAGCGCGAGCGGCACGGGTGGAGCACCGACGGGGCGGGGCGGGAGAACGGTGCTGCAATCGCGGCACGCGGGCAGTCACGGGTCGCCCACCCCTGTCGGCCGGCGGAGTTCGGGGCGGCCTCCGAGCTGTCCTCGACATCGAACACCTCGTCGGCACCGGTGTCCGCCAGGAGCCGCAGCATCTGGGCAGTCGGAGCGGCCGGCGCCGGCCGGGCTCCTGCCGCGGTGGCTGCGGCGTCGTCGCACCACGAGGGGCCCGTGCAACGACGCACATCTGTTGTGCGAAGCTCTCCGCATGTGCTTCTCTCAGGCCTCCAGCAGGATGCTGGGCCCGCGATATCTCGGCAGCCTCGCGCAACCTGCAAGGAAGTTGACGGCGCGCAAGTACACCAGGAGCAACACGAACGCCTTGGTGACTTGCTCCTGGACGGGAAGGACCGCCGGCCGCCACAACGGCGTCTTCGACCTCCAGCACGAGGGCCAGGTCGGATATCGCCCGAAGCGGACAGCCGGAGCGTGTGCAGGACAGGTGAATCCGTGACCGGGGCCATGTCGACCACGCTTGCTGCCGATGGCGGGCAGACGGTTCTCAGCGGCGCGCTCGTTCTGGCGGTCCCGGTGGCTCTCCTCGCCGGCCTGGTCTCCTTCTTTTCGCCGTGCGTCCTGCCTCTCGTTCCCGGATACCTTTCCTACGTCACCGGGCTCTCTGCAGGAGATTTGGCCGCTGCCGAAGGCCGACGGCGCGGCCGCCTACTGATCGGGGCGGCGCTCTTCATCCTGGGCTTCACTGCCGTATTCGTGTCGGAAGGCGCACTTTTCGGATACTTCGGGCAAACCCTTCAGAGCCACCAACGAATCATCGAGCAAATCTCCGGGATATTCACCATCCTCATGGGACTCTCATTCGCCGGAGTTCTCCCCGGTTTCGCGCAGCGCGAATTCCGCAGCCACCACCGCCCGGCGGTCGGACTCATGGGGGCTCCCGTCCTCGGACTGGTGTTCGGCATAGGATGGACCCCCTGCATGGGACCGACACTGTCCTCCGTCCAGTCCCTGGCGCTCAGCCAGAGCGGTGCAGGCCGAGGAGCGATCCTTTCATTTTTCTACTGCATGGGGCTGGGCCTTCCACTCATTGCCGCGGCACTGGCCTTCCGGAAGACGCTGGGCGCTTTCGGCCGGGTAAAGCGCCACTACCGGTCCGTCATGAATATCGGCGGCGGAATGCTGATCGTCGTCGGCATCATGCTGCTCACCGGAGCCTGGGGTCAGGTGGTCGACCTGACGCGCACCTGGGTGTCCGACTTCGGCCCAGGGGTCATAGACATCTGATCCCATAAGTACGCAGTCAAATCACCACGACCTACTCGCCGCACGCCCTGCGCACCGGGCCCGACCTGACACCGGACCAGCTGACGCTCCCACGGCCGTGAACGGCTCAGCCTCCGGGTCGCGGGGCGGGCGACTTCGGCGCGGTGGTGTCCCGGCCGTCGACGAGCACGGCCGTCGCGCCCCGCGGGTGGGCCCGCCACAGCGGCACGAACCGGGCGCTCTGCTCGCTCTGCAGGAACGGCAGCCACTCCTCGAAGGTCCGCCAGGCGAACGCGTCGTGCTCCGCGCTCAAGTGCACCGGCGTCTACATGCCGTGCGACCACGACGTCATCGTGCGGTACGTCGGCAGCGTCCACCGTACTCGCAAGGTCGTCGCGATCCGGGACCGCGTCACCGCCCGGGGGCGGCCGAGGGTGGCGGTGTGCACGCTCGGGT
This sequence comes from Kitasatospora sp. NPDC059795, assembly GCF_042732175.1. Taxonomy (NCBI): domain Bacteria; kingdom Bacillati; phylum Actinomycetota; class Actinomycetes; order Kitasatosporales; family Streptomycetaceae; genus Kitasatospora; species Kitasatospora sp. NPDC059795. The sequence goes on along the minus strand of NZ_JBHWID010000035.1, from coordinate 1,987 downwards.
CGTCGGCCACAGCAGGAGGCCGATCGGGTCCGGCAGGTCGTCCGCGTCGAAGGAGCAGACCGGCAGGCCCTCGCCCACGGTGCGGGCCGGCCGGGTCATGTCGTCGTTGACGAAGTACAGCTCGGCGCCGCGGACGGCCGGCTGCACCGAGCGGGGTCGGTGAACCCGCGCATCAGTACGGCCCGTGCCGCGATCGGCACGAAGCACCTTCTCGTCCGCCCGGCGGGCCGGGTCCTGACGCAGCTCGGGAACATCGCAGGCGCGTGGATGGCTCGCGGCCACGACTCGATCCGACGGCCCGCCGGTCGACGCGACGCCGCCCTCGGGCGGCCGACCGCAACCGGCCGAGATCGATCGGATCCGATCTCGCATCGGGCTTGGCCTTCGGCCGGCCGACGCTCCCCCTTCAGGCCTCGGCTTCGGCGGTCGGGCGAAGGTCCGGAAGCCGATCGGGCGGTAGAGGCGCGCCTCGTCGGTGGCCGCCGAATCCATGGACGCGCACCCGGGGGTGCGGCTGTCCGGCCGGGGCGGCCGCACCGGAGTGCCGGGGGCGGGTGCGGTCGAACCACTGGCCGAACTCGTAGACCGCGCCGATCCGGGCGACGCGTTCGCGGAGGGACTTCTGGTCGCGGCCGGGAACGAACCACTCGTCGGTGGCGGTCTCGCCGCAGGCGCAGTTCTTGGTGTCGTGGGCGGAGCGGTGCAGGTGACGGGGTTGCGGACGGAGGCCGGGACGGGAGAGGGCTTGCCGGCGCAGGCCGCGTGGACGGGGCGGGTGCGACCGACGTGGCGCAGGCAATATTTCGTTCGGAGTGCGGACGGTGTGCAGACCGTCGATGACGGTGGCTCATATTCGATCGTTTGAGCCAGTGGTTTCACGACCACCACTCCCCGCATCTCGTTCACATCTCGCCCATTTCGGCACCATTTGCATTGACCGGCAGACATTCACCAGTTGCACAGACACGGCCAGGGACCGGCTCCAACCGGCCAAAAATCCCCAACCCCTTTGACTGCAAATTTCCACTTTGCGAGTTTATCGAATTTGGGCCGCCTTGGGGCATTTGCTTTATTTAAGGCACTTCACGGAAGGTGGACGATTTCCTGCGCTCTGCCATGTGGCATACATCACTTTTGGCGACTCCAGCCAAATGAAGGCAATTACTAGTGACATGCTCATGAAGCCAGGGCGGCGCTCTTTACGGGCGCCACGAATCGGTAATCGGGAGGGAATCTTCATGATCATCAAATCGCGCACTGCCCGTCGCGTGGCCATCGTGGGTGCGGCGGCCGTGCTGGCCGGCGGCTTCGGGATGAGCTCGGCCTCCGCCGGCGTCATGTCCAGCGGGGGCGGCTGCACCGGCTACACCTCCGTCGGGTACGGCCTGTCGATCAACTCCTGCATCTCCGCCAGCAGCGGCACCGTCTTCCCGGACGGCTACATCTCGGGAAGCGCGAGCAACTGCACCATCTACGTGGACCTGATCAAGAACGGCAGCGTCGTCAGCACGCGCACGGGCAGCTGCACCTCCGGCCACATCAACGGCGGCCCCGTCTCCGGAGGCGGCACCTACTTCACCGGGATCTACGCCGTTGTGAACGGGAACTACACCGCCGAGATCATCAGCCCCAACGAGTACAACTAGCCTGCCGACAAGGGGAGCGGAACACCTCCGACGCGGATGAATGAGTGACAGCCGAGGCCGGCATCTTCCTCCGGAATTCCTTGGCTCCGGCTCGGCCCGTCGGTGCGGATTCCTATTCTGCCGACCGGGTCCGGGCAGGGGCGGGCGCGGCCTTTCGAGCGATCATGGAAAGCACATTCCCGTGGCCGCCGCAGCGGAAGGCCGCGCCTGCGCACCGTCCCGACCGCATTCCCGACCAAAACGACCTACGGGCGACCGGTCTGTCGAGCCGAGGAGCTTCGGTTCCGCCGGCCTGCCTTCAGCAACCGACCGGAATCCTCTATTCCGCACCCTCCTTCAAA
>NZ_JBHWID010000034.1:15317-34731 GCF_042732175.1 Kitasatospora sp. NPDC059795 | reverse complement strand
TACGGGCGACCGGTCTGTCGAGCCGAGGAGCTTCGGTTCCGCCGGCCTGCCTTCAGCAACCGACCGGAATCCTCTATTCCGCACCCTCCTTCAAACCCGTCCCCTACCCCCATGCGATGCTCTTATCATGTCTGGCACAAAGCGTTCTCACGCCCTGCTTGCGGCAATGGCCGCCATCCTCGTGCTGACCCTGGCCGGCTGTTCGTCCGGCTCCTCGACCGGCGACGGCGCCGGCCTGGTCAGCGTCAAGGGCGGGCTCGCCACCGCCGCCCCGGGCCACCGGGAGGAGGCGCCGGACATCTCCGGTACCACGCTGGAGGGCGGGCAGGTCAAGCTGTCCGACTACCGGGGCAAGGTGGTCGTCCTGAACCTCTGGGGCTCCTGGTGCAGCGCCTGCCGCACCGAGGCGCCGGGCCTGCAGGAGCTGTGGGAGAAGTACCGGGACCACGGCGTGCAGTTTCTCGGGATCAACACCAGGGACAACGACCCGGCCAACGCCGTCGCCTTCGAGAAGAACAAGGGCGTGACCTTCCCCAGCATCTACGACCCCGACGGCACCCAGATCCTCAGGTTCCCCAAGGGCAACCTCAACCCGCAGGCGATCCCCACCACCATGGTGATCGACCGGGACGGCAGGATGGCCGCCCGCGTCTTCGGCGCCAGGACCTCCGACGACATCGACTCCATGATCCGGCCGGTGCTCGCAGAGCAGGCATCCGGGACATCCTGAGAGCTCGTCACACGACCTCGCCGACCCAGCGTCCGCACGTGCCCTGTTCCGGCCAGGACGTCGCCGACGCCGAGTTCCTTGGCCGGACGGGGAGTTCGGCGGGACGACCGGCACTCCCCCGGGGCGGCCCGCCGGCAGCGCGGCGATGCGCCGGGCCCAGGTGGCCGGGCGAGCGCGGGATCGGTGGCCGCGGCGAACAGCGCGGCAGTGAGCGGTGTCCCCGCCCGGGACTCGACGGCGTCACGACCGGCCCCTCCGTCGGCCAGGGCCACGGTGGGCGCTTCCCGGTCGAACCCGTCGGACTCGGTGAACCGGGCGCGACCGCCCCGGACGGCGGCCGAATCCTCCACCCGCCGAAGATTGAGCGTGACGTCGGGTCCTGCCTCGACAAACTGGTGCGGGGTGCGGCCGGGCCTCCTCCTGCTGCGGCGAAAGGAGCGGCCCGGGCAGTGCGCCCCCGGGCGGGTGGTCGGCCGGTTCAGCTCAGGTCGAAGTCGTCGGCGTCGTACGCGAAGTCGTCGGCGCCGAAGCCGCCGTAGCCGCCTCCGCCGTTGAAGTGGTCGGCCAGGGCCTGCCCGATGATCTCGCGCATCTCGCCCTCGTCCTGGGCGAGGGCGAGGGCGGCGGCCTGGCCGCCGGTGAGGCCGAGGTGGATGTCGCGGGCCCGGACGGCGTCCGAGCCCTGGATCTCGAAGGTGCGGGTGCGCCCGACCCGGGCGGTGATCCCGGAGTGCGGGCCGAGCCTGGCCAGCTGCCTGGCCTTGCGCTCGCGGCCGCGTGCGGTGGTCTGCACCTCGACGGCGTCCAGGCGCAGCTTCTCGCGGTGGCGGCCGGCCGGGTGGCGGGTGCCGTCGACCCAGCGCTGCACGGTGCGGGCGGAGACGCCGTAGGCGGCGGCCAGGGCCTTCGTGCTGCCGCCGTACTTGCGCGTCCGGACCTGCCCGGCCTGGGTGGCGGTCTGCGCGGGGGCCTTGCGGGAGGGGAAGAGCGCCTCGCGGACCTTCCCGAACAGGCCCCGGAATCCGCCGGCCGTCACGCCTCGCCCTCCTTCTGCTCGTCGGTGCTCTCGGCGCCGGCCTGCTCGGGGCCGGTGCGGGTGCCGTCGGTGGCGTAGGAGCGGGTCAGCCTGGAGGGGTGCTCGCGGCGGCCCATCGCCTCGACGACCGCGTCCAGCGGGACGGAGGCCTCGTGCTTGTGGCTTCCCGGCGCGATGCCCAGGCGCAGCGCGCCCGGTACCGGGGCGCCGTCGTCCTTGGCGGGCAGGAGTTCGAGCGGGGTGGGGTCGTCGGTGGCGTAGAGGTAGGAGTCGACGTTGACGGCGAAGGGGGCGCGGCCGGTGAGGAGCCAGGTCTTGCGCAGGCGGCGGTGGGCGGCGGTGCGGGCGGCGGCGATGATGTGGAAGCGGATCTCGGGGCGGTAGGTCCAGGACGTGGCGGCCTTCTCCAGCCAGGTGTCGTCGTCGAGGTGGCGGGCGGAGTCGGACCACTTGCCGATGCCGCCCTTGTAGATGTTCTTGTACAGGGCGGCCAGGGTGAGGGCGTCGGCGCGGACCGGGTCGCCGCCGGTGTCCTTGTGGGCGGCGTACGCGGTGAGGAACTCGGCCGGGCCCTGGCCGTCGATCAGGCCGAGGTCGGCGTAGACGCGCTTGTAGCCGGCGCGGATGCGGGTGGTCCACTCCTTGAGGAGCGGCGCGGTGTGGGTGGACAGGCAGGCCTCGGTGATGGTCGCCGGGTCGAAGCCGTAGGTGGTGGCCATGTAGGCGACGGTCGGGGTGGCGTACCAGCCGGGCCCGGTCGGGGGGCGGCCGTGGAAGGTGGCGGGGTGGGGCAGCAGTTCGTCGGTCTCGGCGCCGGTGAAGTCGCAGAGCCACAGGCCGGCGGTCCTGCCCTTGCCCCAGTCCGGCCTCGTCGTGTGCTCCAGTTCGCCGATGGGCAGGGGCAGGGAGTCGGTGACGGACAGGTAGGAGGCGCAGACGTCGACCGCGACCGCGAACTTGCGGCCGGTCTCCTCGGTGGTGAGTTCGCGGGCCCACCACTTGTAGTCCTCCTCCTCGCACACCGCCTTGCCCTCGGAGAGGAGTTCGCGGGTGAGGGGGTGCCGGGCGCCGGCCGCGATCGGCACGCACCGGTCGCCCTTGGGGAGGGCGCCCTCGCGCGGGTGGGAGGACCACTCCCCCGTCTCCTGGTCCTTGACCCACTCCTCGCGCGGGCGGACCGCGTCCAGGAGCAGCATCGCGGTGGTCGCGGTGGTCGCGCCCGGCGCGACGCCGAGGTCGGCGGCGAAGGCGCGGTAGCGGCGGGCGAACGTGGCGCCGTTGCGGGTGTCGTCGGGGGCGGTGGCGAGCGGGGCGGCGAGCGCGCTGACGGCCTGCTGGCGGGCGTCGCCCTGGCCCAGCCACGGTGCGACGGTGATCTGGAGCGAGGTCTTCGGGCCACCGGCCGAACCGGCGCGGCGGAAGGCGCGGAAGACCGGCCCGATCGCCTCGCTGACCTCCATCCCGACGGACGCGGCGGCCTTCGCCAGTTTCGCCCGGAGCGCGTTCAGCGCCTTGTCGGTGGTGGGCAGGGCGGCGGGCAGGCCGAGTTGCTTGAGGGCGGCGGCGGTCAGGCAGAGCGCGCCGTCCCCGCCCCGGCCCTGCGGGTGGGCGCGTTCCACGCGCAGCGGCAGTCCGGTGCCCAGCCACGCGAACCAGTCGGTCAGCTTCGGTCCGGCCGGGGCCGGGAAGCCCGGCACGTCCAGCGCCCAGCCGCCGTCCTCGGCGGCGTCCAGCGCGACCACCGTCGCCCACCGACCGGCCGTCGGCGCGGCCGTCGGTCCCACCGTCGGTGCGGCCGCGGACGGCTGGGCGGCGGCGCGCGGCGGGACGGTGCGGTTCGGGGTGCGGGCCTGCGTCGGGCGCTGGTGGGCCCGCGCCGGAGCGGGCGCCGCCGACGGCGCGGGGTGGGACGGCGACGGCTGGGACGGCGACGGGTGGGACGGCGACGGGTGGGACGGCGGTGCGGCGGCCGGCGGCCCGGAGGCTGCGGGCCCGGAGGCCGGGGCCGCGGAGGCCTGCGGTGCGGAGGCCTGCGGCCCGGAGGCTGCGGGCCCGGAGGCCGGCGGCGCGGAGGCCGGCGGCGCGGAGGCTGCGGGCCCGGTCGGGGCGGCCGGGACGTCGGCGACGGGCGTCGGAGCGGGGGCGGGCTTCTCCACCTCGGCGGCGAGCTCGGTCGAGGTGGCCGGCGCGGCAGCCGGGGCGGGGCGGCAGAACCCGCCGAGGTGCATCGGGCGGCCCTGGGCGCGGTAGACGGAGGGCTGCCCGCACTGCACGCACGACGCGGCCGCGGCCATCACCAGCGAGCCGTCCGGGTGCTGATCGAGCATCACCGGCTGCGGTCCGGCGGGCGCGGCCGGCCGGCCGGGAACCGGCGCCGGGGCGGCGGGCGCGACTGGGGTCTGCTGCCCGACCGCCGGAACAGCCTCGGGCGGCGCGGGCGGGGCGGCCGGCGCGACCTGGGCGGGCGGGGCCGGCCGGGCCGGGCCGGCGGCGGGCTCCTCCGGGGCGGGGAACCGGGCCGCGAGGCCCTCCAGCAGGCGCGTGTAGGCGGGGGCGACGTCCGGGTCCGGGACAGCGGCGCCGTCCTCCCACTCCAGCACCAGCTTCGAGCCCACCCGCAGCGCGGCGGCGATCTGCGCGGGCGTCAGCCCGGCGGCCAGGCGCAGCCGCTTGCGCTCGGCCGGGACGGGCAGGCCGGTGGACACGGCGGCGAGCAGCGCGTCGACGGAGTCGAACAGCTCGTCGGACATCGGGCTTCTCCTCAGCGTCCGTTGGGTCGGGTCGGGTCGAGGCGCGGATCGCCGAACAGGGCGTCGAAGACGTCCTCGGTGACGCAGCCGGTCACGTTCCGGTCGGCGTCGCGCAGGGTGTAGCCGGCGGCGCGCCCGAGGCCTGCCTGGGCGATCGGGACCTGGGGACGGTAGTAGAGGGTCAGCTCCTGGCCGTCGAACCGCCCGCCCGCCGCCCCGCCGGCGGGCGTGGCGTCGGCGGGTGTGGCGTCGGCGGGCAGCGTGAACGAGCGCAGGGACTCGACGTCCGTCTCGTCGGCGAGGTGCAGGACCCCGTCGGCGGCGGTGCGGAAGGCGACGATCAGGTCCACGCCGCCCGTGCGGCGGTCGCGCGGCAGTCCGTGGCCCTGCAGGACCCGGCCGAGCTGGGAGGCGGACATCGCGGCGGCGAGGGCCAGGGCGCGCCGGTTGGAGTAGGCGCCGGCGGCGTCCGCGCGGGACATCGCCAGCTCCTTCACCACGGTCAGGTGCTGGGTGAGGCGGCCGACGCGGGCGACCAGGACGACCAGGTCGTCGAAGTCGACGGCCTGCGGCGGCTCCACCGGGCGCTCGCCGCGCAGCCCGGCGAGCAGGGCCCGGGCCAGGTCGTCGGGCACCTCGACATGCTCGTCGCCGATGCTGATCCTCACAGCAGAACCCCCGAACGGTAGTGCATGACCAAACGGTAGGCATGTGCACTCTGGAAGTCCAGCCTGACGAGGCCCGCGGCGCAGTGGCGTGCGCCCTTCGTGTCCCTTCGTGTCCCTCTCGTCCCGGGTTCTCGGCGAGGGCGGGTTCCGCCGCCGGTCCTCCCTGTGGGTGAACAGCGCCTGCCGGTGGCGGCGCGCGGTGGAGGGCCCGGCCCGGCGGGCAGCCGTGGCCGTGGTCGAGGAGCAGGTCGCGCAGCCCGCCCACCGTGGCCGGCTCCGGCTCGTCGTCCCTCCGGTGGGCGGCGCGGAACTGCTGCTGCGTCACCGGACGACCGGTCGGCACCGGCGCCGCGGGCTCTGCGAACGCCCGCGCCCGGTCGTCCGCCCGCCGCGCCCATGGACGGGGGCCGGTCTCCGCTCCTCGCGGAGCGGGCCGGTACGTGTGCGGCATGATCGCTCGGGCGTCGGCCGGGCCCTGCCGCGTCGTGCCCTCGGGCCTCTCACCGGGAAGGAGCGGCGATGTCCCCGGACTCCTCGACGTTGGCGACCATCCTGCGCAGCACCTTGAGCGCGGCCACGTACTCTTCGTCGGCGATGCCCTCGTGGACCACGGCGCGCAGTTCGGTCGCCAGCTCGCGCAGCCGCACCCTGGCGGCCTCGCCGGCATCGGTGAGCCGCAGGCGCTGCCCGGCGTCGATCCGGAGCCAGCCGCGGTGGACCAGCTGGTCGATGACGCGAGAGATCTCGTGCGGCCCGTCCGCGAGGGGCGTCAGCCGGGCGACGACCTCCTCGCGACTGGGCGCCGCGGGGCTGCCGTTCACCCCGTTGAGCACCCAGTACTGCGGCTGCGTGACGTCGATCCTGGCCATGGCGTCACGCAGGTGCCGGGTGACGGCCGCGTGGGCGAGGCCGCTCCAGTAGCCGATGGGCTGGGTGGCCAGCATGTCGTCGGTGGCGGCCGGATCGGCCGGCGCCTGGTCGGTGGCGATGTCGGTCGGCGGTCCCATGACCGCAACGCTATACATCCCCCACCGCTCGCACACCCCCGTCCGGGGGACGGGCCGCCCCGAGCGGCGACGCCCTCGCCGACGCGTCGCGGTCGACCGCCGCCGGCAGGCCGCCGGGCGCCGGTCGGCCGGGCGGGCCGGGGCCCGCTCCGTGGGCGAGGAGGCAAGGGCACCGGCGAGCCGGCATCCGCCTGTACGGGGCTGGCATCGGTCCGGGCGGCAGCAGCCGGGCCCGGCCGGACAAGGGTCCCGTCGGCGGCTGCGCCCCGCCGGGGCCTGCAGCGCTCGCGGGATCGGTGTGCGACGTGCACCCTCCCAGTAGGGCCGGCGCCTGCCCGGGGCCGCCCCCACCACCGACACGACCGTACCGAGACCGAGGAGGCAGCAGTGTCCGGGAAGTTCGAGATGTACACCGACAAGGCGGGCAAGTTCCGGTTCCGGCTGAAAGCCGGCAACGGGGAGATCATCGCGGTCGGCGAGGCGTACAACAGCAAGGCCGCGTGCGAGAAGGGCATCGCGTCGGTCAAGACGAACGCGGCGGCCGCGCCCGTCACCTTCGTCGAACACGCCGCATAGCGCCCGCACGTCCGCACCGGCCCCCGCCGTCGTGACCGCAGACGTGGACCCGGGCGCGGCACGAGGGGGGATTGCGCGCCGCGTCGCGGGCCCGGACGGCCGGGCGCCGCTCCCCCGGCCGCGCCGATGGCCACCGGCTCGCCCCGGCGCGAAGGTCGGCGGCGTCGATCTCGTCGGCGGACGTCGGGCGGAGGACCGCCGGGGCCGGCCGGACCCGTGGATCGGCCGTCCTCGCATCGGCAGGGCGCGACAGCGCCTCCGCAGCGCAGGGCAGCGGCCCGGCGGCGCCGCCCGCCGGGCACTCCCGCGTCCGATCGGGTCGAACGCCGCCTGCCGGTCCGCGGCCGGGGCGCCCGCCACGGACGTGTCCGGCGGGGCGCCCGTCGGGTCGGGGGCGGAGAAGTCCTTGACGTCGCCCCGCGGCAGATCCGGCGTCCCGCCGGGCTGACCGCCTGGCTCGTCTCCCGCGCGCGGCCCGGTGTCCGTGCCCGTCGGTTCAGTCGTGGAGGGAGGCGAGCCAGGCGGTCAGGAGGCGGTTGACCTCCTCGGGGCGTTCCTGCTGGGTCCAGTGTCCGCAGCCGTCCAGGATGTGGGTGGAGGTCAGGCCGGGGAGGGTGGCGGGGTGGGCGTCGATCGCGTCGGCCATCCAGGTCGTGGAGGCGTCCAGGGCGCCGCCGATGAACAGGGACGGCTGCTCGATCGGCGCTCCGTCGTACGGGGCGAGGTCCTCCCAGTCGCGGTCCATGGCGCGGTAGCGGTTGAGGGCGCCGGTCATGCCGGTGCGCTCGAACTCCCCGGCGTACGCGTCGAGGTCGTCCTCGGTCAGCCAGGCGGGCGGCTTCCCGGCGGGGAAGCGGTCGCGCAGCCGGCCGCCGGTGCGGGCCACGAAGTGCGGGTCGGGCTCGCCGCGGGCGGGCATGGTGTCGGCGGACATGGCCGCGTAGAAGCCCGCGAGCCAGCCCCGGATGTCGGGCTCCATCTCCGCTTCGGCCCGGCCGGGCTCCTGGAAGTAGGAGACGTAGAACTCCTGGTCGCCGCCCATCCGCGCGAAGACGTCGGTGGGGCGGGGTCCGCCGGGCGGCGTGTAGGGGACGCTCAGCAGTCCGACGGCGCGGAAGACCTCGGGGCGCAGCAGGGCGGAGGCCGCGGCGATGCCGGAGCCCCAGTCGTGCCCGACGATCACCGCCTGTTCCTCGCCCAGGGCGTGCACCAGGGCGACGTTGTCCTCGACCAGGTCGAGCATCCGGTAGGCGTCCGCCGGGGTCGGCCTGGAGGAGCGGCCGTAGCCGCGCACGTCGGGCGCCACGGCCCGGTATCCGGCCGCGGCGAGGGCCGGGAGTTGGCGGCGCCAGGAGTACCAGGACTCGGGGAAGCCGTGGATGAGCAGGACCAGCGGTCCGGCGCCCTGCTCGACCAGGTGCAGGCGCCCGGCGGGGCCCTGGACGGTGCGGTGGCGCGGGGCGGCGGGCGGCGCGGGCTGGTGCATCGCTTCTCCTCGGTTCACGGGCGGCTGCCGGTACCCGCCGATCATGCGGCGCGGCGCCCGCGCGGCGCGAACAACCGTTGCCATTCTGGCAAACTGGCAGGACAGGGGTGGTGGAGGCGGTGCGGTCGGAGGGAGCGGGGCGATGGCGGCGGACGGCGAAGCGGCCGGTGTGCCGGCGGACATGGGCCCCCGGCTGCGGGCCGCGCGCGAGCGGAGCGGCGCCACGCTCACCGGCGTCGGCCGCGCGACCGGCATCTCGCCGAGCACGCTGTCGCGGATCGAGACCGGTCGGCGCAGACCGACGCTGGAGGTGCTGCTGCGGCTCGCGAAGGCGTACGGCGCTTCCCTGGACGAGCTGGCCGGCACCGCACCCGCCGCGCCCGCACCGGTGCCCGCCGGACCCGCACCCGCCGGACCCGCGGCGGCCGGGCCTCGCGCCCCGGCGCCGCAGCGTTCCGGCGACGGCAAGGCGGTGCTGCCGCTGACCCGCTACGTCGGGGGCCTGCACGCCCACAAGCACGTCCTGCCCGCCGTCGACGCACCGCCGGCGCGGCCGCGGCAGGCCTCCCACGACGGGTACGAGTGGCTGTGCGTCCTGTACGGGCGGCTGTGGCTGGCGCTCGGCGAGCAGGACCTCGTGCTGGGCGCCGGGGACGTGGCCGAGTTCGACACCCGCACCCCCCACGGCGTCGCCAACGCCGGACCCGGCGGACCGGTCGAGTACCTGATCATGTTCGGGCCGCAGGGCGAGCGCCCGCGAACGCGCACCCCCGCCCCCGGCCGCCGGACCCGGTAGCGCGCGGCGCGGCGGGCGGGCCCCGGCGGCGGGGCCTTGCGGCTTCACGTCCCGGCCGGGCTGCGCGGCGGCAGTGCGACGGTCACGGCCCTGCGGTCCGTCCGCCGGGAGGCGTTCCTCGGGCCGGACGCGCCCGGCCGGAGGAGGGCCTGCGGGGCGTGGCGTTCGTTCAGAGGGTCAGTGCGGTGGGCTGGGCGTCGGGGCGCATCGCGGCGTCGGTGCCGCCGTCGACGAACAGGGTGGCTCCGGTGGTGAAGCGGGCCTCCGGGCGCAGGAACTGGTGCACCCAGAAGGCGATGTCCTCGGGTCGGCCGAAGACGCCCAGCGGCATGGGGGTGGGGAAGTCGTCGGCGTCCGGTTCCTCGCCCGTGTCGGTGGAGCCGAGCATCAGCGGGGTGATCACCGCGCCCGGGGCGACGGCGTTGAGCAGCACGCCTTCGCGGGCCCACGGCGGTGTGACCGCCGTCCGGCGCACCCAGCGGGCCAGCGCGAACTTGGAGCTCGCGTAGGCGGAGATGCTCGGCGCCGTCCGACCGAGTTCGGCGGGGAGCGCCGCCCGGGCCGTGCGGGCGTGTTCGCGGGCCGCGGCTTCGTCGCCGGCGAGCAGCAGGTCGACGAGTTCCTCGTCGATCATCGGGACGGTGGTCGCGGAGTTGGAGCCGATCACGACGGCGCGGCCGGCCGCGGAGCGGGCGAGGGCCGGGCGCAGGCCTTCGAGCAGGGCGACGGGGCCGAAATAGTTGATGGAGGCGACCGCGGCGGCGTCCTTCATGGCGGGGCCGACGCCGGCCACCGCGGCCACGCCGTCCAGGACGCCGCCGGAGGCGTCCAGGATCTCCTGTACGGCGGAGCGGCGGCCCTGCGCGGTGCCGAGGTCGGCGGTGATGTCGGCGTCGTGGAGGTCGACGCCGATGACGGTGTGCCCGTTCTCCCGGAGGACGGCGGCGCTGGCGGCGCCCATTCCCGAGGCGGAGCCGGTGACGGCGTAGGTACCCATGGTGCGAGCCTCTCGATCACTGTGCGCGGGGGCGCACGGGACTGGCCGGGGCGCTCTCGCGCACACCTGCCAATCGGATGTCAATCACTGATTGGATGGTAACCCGGGCTCCCGTGATGCAATGGCGGCATGCCGGACGAACCAGCCCAGGACCCGACCCCGACCCCGACCCGGGACCCGGACCCCGCCACGACCCGGGACCGGCTGCTCGCGGCCGCCGAGCGGCTCTTCCTCCGGCGCGGGGTCGGCCAGGTCTCGGTGCGGGCGATCAACGCGGAGGCCGGGCTCAACCCCGGGGCGGTGCACTACCACTTCGGCTCCCGGGACGGCCTGGTCACGGCGCTCCTCGGACGCGAGCTGCTGCCGCTGTGGCACGACCGGCTGGAGGCAGCCACCCGCCGCCCTGCCGCCACCGGCCCGGCGCAGGTGCGGACGCTGGTGGCGGCCGTCGCCGAACCGTTCGACGAGCTGGTGCGCACCGACCGCGGCCGCATGCTCTGCCGCCTGCTCGCCCAGACCATGCTGGCCGCCGACCGGCCGCTCAGCAGCTCCCCCTGGGCGGGCACCGCCCCGTTCGAGGTCGTCCTCGGCCGGGCCATGCCCGAGCTGACCGTTCACGAGATCACCGACCGCTGGCGGCTCGCCTTCACGACCCTCCTGGAGGCCTACGGACGCCCGCTCACCGCCGACGCGGCCTCCGTCCCCGCCCCGCCGTTCCCCGAACTGTCCACCGTGGTCGCCTTCCTGACCGCCGGCCTGACGGCCCCCCGGCCGGACGCCGGCTGACGGCTGACGGCTGACGGCTGACGGCCCGGCCCGGACGCGGCGCGGGTCTCCTCGACGCGGATCGGCGCCGGGCCCGGGCGGGGCGGGCCGCCGACGGGTGGCGTTCGGCGTCTCGCCGTCAGGTTCGGCGGGCGTGGGAGGCGAGGCGGTCGGCGAACGCGATGACGAGGTCGCGCAGTTCGTCGGGGCGCTCGATGACGAACGGCCGGTCGAGCGAGGCGAGTGCCGGCGGCAGCCAGTCGAGTCGCTGTGCGCGGATGTCGACGCGCTGCCAGCGTTCGGCGGCCGGGTCCTGGGCGGCGGTGGCGGGTTCGTGGTCGGTCAGGGTCGCGACGGCGGCGGGGAGGTGTGCGCGGATCTGTTCGGCCGTCGCGTGGATGCGCAGGGTCACCTCGTGCCGGTACTCGGCCGTGGCGAATCCCGACAGCAGGCGCTGTGCCGGGTCCGGGTCCGCCGGTGCTTCGAACGAGCCGGGCAGGGTTCTGGCGGCGGTGATGCGGTCCAGGCGCAGGGTGCGGTCCTCGCCGATCCGGGGGTCGTGGCCCGTCGCGTACCAGCGGCCGGAGTGGGAGACGATCCCGTGCGCGTGCAGGGTGCGTTCGCTGTGCCGTCCGTCGCGGTCGGTGTAGTGGACGAGGAGGGGTCGGCGGTGGCGCGCCGCGTCGGCGACGGTGAGCAGGATGCCGGCGTCCGGGCGGTCCGGTTCGTCGGGCCGTTCCGTGAAGGCGAGGGCTTCCTGCAGTGCGTCGAGCCGGCGGGCGGTGTGCTTGGGCAGCACCCGCCGGATCTTCGCGGACGCCGTCTCGCCCGCCGTGCGCTGCGCCGTGGTGAGTCCCGCCCGGCGGCCGGCGGCCAGGCCGAGCAGCACGGCCAGTGCCTCGTCGTCGCCGAGCATGAGCGGGGGCAGGCGGTGGCCGGGCGCCAGCCGGTATCCGCCGTAGCGGCCGCGCACCGATTCCACGGGCACGTCCAGGTCGATCAGCCGGTCCACGTACCGCCTCACGGTGCGTTCTTCGACGCCGAGGCGGTCGGCGAGTTCGGCCGCTGTGCGGGTGCCGCCGGACTGCAGCAGTTCCAGGAGTGTCAGCACGCGGGCGGTGGGTCTGGGCACGTCCGCAGCCTAGTGCGGATACCGGACCGGTTCTGTCCGCTATTCCTCCTAGCCTGCGACGTGCACAGTCTCGGCACGGCCAGGGAGATTTCTCATGAACTTCGTCTCGATACGCATCATCACCGGCGACGTCGCGCGGCTCGTCGGCTTCTACGAGCGGGCCACGGGGGTGCGGGCCGTTCGGGCCACCGAGGACTTCGCCGAACTCGCGACCGCGGGCGCGACCCTCGCGATCGCCGGCGTCCGCACCGTTGCGCTGTTCGCTCCGGGCTCCGCCAGGCCGGCGGACAACCGCAGTGTGATCGTCGAGTTCCTCGTCGACGACGTGGACCGTGTCCACCGGGACCTGGCGGGTTTCGTCGACGATTTCGTCGGCGGGCCCACCACGATGCCCTGGGGCAACCGGTCGCTGCTGCTGCGCGACCCGGACGGCAATCTCGTCAACTTCTTCACTCCCGTCACCCCGGAGGCCGTCGAGAAGTTCGCGCGCTGACGTCGTGCGCAGCCGCTCGCGCGGGAGCCCGCGGGCTCGCGCGCGTGGGGGCGGTGGCGAGCCGGTACGGGAGCGGGCGCCGGAGGGGCGGTGCGGGCGCGAGGTCCGCGGCGGGTCCGGCGGGCAGCGCGGCGGGTCCCTGCGTGCCGCGGCGCGGTGCGGGCCGGGCCGGGCGGGTGCGGGCGGGTGCGGCTTCCCCGGCCGGTGAGGAGCGCGTCGCCGGGGGTGGGCGTGTGCGGGACGGCGCTGCCCGCGTCGGGTGGCGGCGGCGGGGGCGGCCCTGCGGCGGGCGGCGGCGGGCGGGTGCGTTCGGCCGGCTGCCCGGTGGTGCGCGGGCCGTCGGCTTCCGTTTATCGCGCATGTATCGGCGCGTGTCACGGTGTCCCCGGCCTCGGAGCCCCACCTGCGGACGGAGTACACGTGACCACGGCAGTGCCTTCCGACAACCGGGCGATCCTGACGTACCGGATCTCCTTCACCGCTGGACCCGACCTCGACGGGACGCTCGACCGGCTGTCGGGCTCCGACACGGCCGACAGTTCCTACTACCACGGGCTGCCCGAGCCCAAGGGCAGCGTCTTCGCGGGCCAGTACCGGCACACCAACGACCCGGAGAAGCAGACCGTCAACCTCCTGGCCAACGCGATCCTCGAACGGCTCGGCTGCGACGACGACCACTACCTGGCCGAGATCCTGGCGCAGGTCACCGGGGGCAGCATCGCGCTCTACTCCGACAAGGGCCCCTGCCACTCCTGCCGGGCGCTCATCAGGCAGTTCCTGAAGGACTACCCGATGATCGCCTCCTTCGTGGTGACCTACCGCAAGAAGGACGGACGGGGCAACGCGATCCGGGCCCTCGAACCCGCCGGAGGCAACCTCCACGGCTCCTACGGCTACGAGGACGCCGTGGAGGCCAACGGCCTGTGGTGCAAGGTGCTGCGCTGACGCCGCCCGCCGCGGACCGCGCCCGGCCGCCGGGGCGGAGCAGCGCCGGGGCGGTGATGCGGTCGGCGTCGACGGCGGCGGGGAGCCGGTGGAGTCGGCGATCGGGGGCGGGAGGCCGTCCTCCGTCTCGGGCGGGGGTGCAGGGGTGCGGTGGCGTCGGCGGCGGGGGTGCGCCGCGGCTCCGAGCGGCGGGCGCGGCGGGCGGCTGTCGGCCGGTTGCCGCGGGGGCGGGTGGCGGTGGGGTGCGGTGCGGCGGTGGCTCAGGCGGGGGTTTCCAGGGCGGCGCGCCAGGCGGGGCTGTCCACGTAGTGGTTGTCGAAGCGTTCCGCGGAGTCGGCGATCTCCTTCGGGTCGGCTTCCGCGCGCATCACGCGGCCGAGCAGGCGCAGGTAGTCGAACCGTCCCAGGCCCGGGGTGAAGACGAACAGGACGTCGGCCTCCGTGCCGGGGGCGGCGGCGAAGGCGTGCGGGGTGTGCGGCGGCACCGCGAGGAAGTCGCCCTCGTGCAGGGTGGTGACCTGGTCGCCCACCAGGACCCGCAGCGAGCCGCCGAGGACGAAGAACAGCTCCGTCGCCTTCGTGTGGAAGTGGGCCGGCGCGCCGGGGGTGCCGGGGGCGAAGCGGGAGCGGTAGGCGGTGAAGCCGCCGGGCGCGGCGTCGGACTCGCCGAGCAGGGTCATCACGCTGCTGGGGTCGGCGCAGGTCTCGGCGTCGGCGCGGCGGGTCAGCGTCGCGGGCAGGTTCGCGTTCGTCATGATCATGAGCCTAGGGCGTCGAGTGACCCGTCGGGCAGGTCAATTCGCTCCGGGGATCGCGGGTCAATTCGGGGTCGGCGGGGCGGGGCCTGCCGGGCCGGCGGCGGGACGGGCCCGGTGCGGGGGCGGCCGGCGCGGGAGCGGCCGGTGCGCGGGCATGCGGCGGGCCGGTGCGCGGGCATGCGGCGGGCCGGTGCGCGGGCATGCGGGGCCGGCGCGCGGGCATGCGGCGGGCCGGTGCGCGGGCATGCGGCGGGCCGGCGCGGGAACGGCCGGCGCGCGGGCATGCGGCGGGCCGGTGCGCGGGCTGTCGCCGCGTCCGTGTCCGGGTCCGCATCGCCGGCGCGGATGCGGGTAGGTGTGCGGGCATGTCGACCTCTGCGCTGTCCTTCGGTTCCGCTGCCCGCCTGTACGACGCGGTGCGGCCCGCCTATCCGGCGCGGGCGGTCGCCCGGGCCCTCGGGGCCGCGCCGGTGCGGGTTCTGGACCTGGGGGCCGGCACCGGGCTGCTGACCGGTGTGCTGCGCGCCGCCGGCCACGAGGTGGTCGCGGTCGAGCCCGACGGGCAGATGCGCGCCGTGGCCGCCGAGCGCCACCCGGACGTCCGGGTGCTCGCCGGCAGCGCCGAGGACATCCCGCTGCCGGACGGGTCCGTCGACGCCGTGGTGGTCGGGCAGGCCTACCACTGGTTCACTCCGCGGGACGCGCTGCCGCAGATCCACCGGGTGCTGCGCGAGGGCGGCGTCCTGGCCGCGCTGTGGAACATCCGCGACGACCGGACCCCGTGGGTGGCCGCGCTCTCCGGCATCGTCGGCGACGAGGGGTACGGCCTGGAGGACGCCTGGCCGTACGGGCCGGTGGCGCCGTGGTTCACCGAGCCCGAGCGCGGCCTGACGGAGCACGCCGTGACCGTCCCGACGGACCGGCTGGTCGACCTGGTGCGCTCCCGCTCCTCCTACCTGACCGCCGGCGCCGCCGAGCGGGCCCGCCTGGACCGGGAGATCGGCGAGCTGGCCGCCACCGACCCGGCGCTGGCCGGCCGCGACAGCGTGGAGATGCCCTACCGGACCTGCGTCTACCGGATGCGGCGGGCCTGACCGCCGGCCGGCCGCGGCACCCGGCGGCGGCCGGGGGCGGCCGGGGGCGGCCGTACGGCCCCGGCCGGGCACGGCCCACCCGCGGCCGCAGGTCCTCCGGGCGCGGCGCGGGTTGTCTCCGGGCCGGGCGGCCGGTCGCCCGTCGGCGGCCGGTTCGGGCGGCGCGCCGGGAAGCCCTGTCGCGTGCCGTGGCGCCGTGTCCGGGGCTCTCGGTGCGAGCGGCGTCCTGTCGGGTGCGGCCCTTTCGTGTCCGTGTGCCCGGCCGGTCGCGGCGACGGAGACGGAGGCGGGGCCGGAGACGGAGGCGGGGGTCGGGGGTCGCGCCGGTGGGGTCAGGGGTGGCGCGTGAACGCGTCGGCGTGGTCGGCGGCCCACTGGCGGAACGTTCGCGGCGGCGTGCCGAGGATGTCCTGCACCGCGGTGGTGACGTGGGCGGGTCGTCCGACCGCCGCGCTCCAGGCGGCGAGCAGCATGTCGACGGCCTGGCTGGGCGCCGTGCCCTGCGAGAGGCGTCGGAACTCCTCCGGTGTCACCTCCTCGTATGCGATCCGGCGTCCCAGGACGTCGCCGATGACGCCCGTCTGCTCGGCCTGGGTCAGCGATTCGGGGCCCGTCAGGACGTAGTCCCCTCCGGCGTGTCCGTCCTGGTGGAGCGTCCGTGCCACGACGGCCGCGACGTCGCGGTCGTCGACCGGCGCCGCCGGGGCGTCGGCGTAGGGCCACCGGACGGCGTCGCCCGCGCGGATCGCGGGGGCCCACCAGGCCAGCGCGTTCGATGCGAACATCCCCGGCCGGATCACGGTGGACTCGAGTCCGGTCGCCGCGATGAGCCGCTCGATGCCGGCGTGCAGCGCCGCCACGGGGTTGGGCTGCTGGAAGAGGGGGTGGGGCGTTCGGTGCGGGGAGGAGAGGAGGACGACCCGCCGTGTGTGGGCCGCCAGCCGCGCCACGACGTCGGCGACGGTCCGGGGCGGGGCGGTCCAGACGAGGAAGACCGCGCCGGCGCCGTTCAGCGCCGGGTCGAGCGAGTCGGGCACGGTGAGGTCGCCGGTGAAGACCTCGGCCCCGGCGGGCAGCGTCGCGGCCGCCTCCGGGCGGCGGACGAGGGCGCGGACCGGTACGCCCGCGTCGAGGAGTCGGTCGACGACGGCGCGGCCGACGCGGCCCGTCGCCCCGGTCACGAGCACGGGAGGGGTGTCTGTCCGGTTCTGGCTCATGCCGCCATGAAAACGTTACTCGGTTAAAAAAGCAACCCGGTTGTGTTCGTGTTACGGTGGCCGCATGAGCGAGTCGACGGGCCTGCGGGCCCGCAAGAAGGAGCGGACCCGCGACGCCATCGCCGACGCGGCCGTGTCGCTGTTCCTGGAGCACGGCTTCGACGACGTCCCGGTCAACGACATCGCCGCGGCCGCCGAGGTCTCCAAGCCGACCCTCTTCCGGTACTTCCCCACCAAGGAGGACCTGGTGCTGCACCGCTTCGCGGACCACCAGGGCGAGGCGGCCCGCGTCGTGCGCGAACGCCCGCCCGGCACCGGGCCGCTGACGGCGCTGCACCGCCACTTCAGGGCCGCCCTCGACCGCCACGACCCCGTCACCGGCCTCAACGACCATCCGCAGGTGGTGGCCTTCCACCGCCTGGTGTTCGCCACGCCGAGCCTGGCGGGACGACTCGCGCAGTACCGGATCGAGGACGAGCAGGCGCTGGCGGACGCCCTCGGCGAGGGCATCCAGGCGCGCCTGCGGGCCGCCCAGGTGCTCGCGGTCCAGCGGGTGCTCGCCCGGGCCAACTGGCAGAAGATCGCCGACGGCCGGACCGCCCGCGACGTCCACCCCGAGGCCGTGGCCGACGCCGACCTGGCCTTCGACCGCCTGCGGTGACGGACGACGCTCCCGGCCCGGCGGCCGCACGGAAGCCGGAGAAGGCGCGGCCGGACGGCTCCCCCGCGAACGACGCCGCCCCCGTGGCCACCGCCCTCCAGGCCCTGGCCACCCCCTCCCGCCCGCTGATCCTCGCCCGCCTGCGCGAAGGGCCCTGCGCGGCCGGTGGCGGCGGGTCAGGGTGGGGGGACGAGGTGGGTGCGGTGGGCGAAGACGACGGCGTGGATGCGGTCGCGGAGGTCGAGTTTGTGCAGGACGCGGCCGAGGTGGGACTTGACGGTGGCTTCGGCGAGGTGGAGGGCGGCGGCGATCTCGGTGTTGGAGCGGCCTGCGCCGACGTGGAGGAGGACTTCGCGTTCGCGGGGGCTGAGGCGCTCCAGGCGGCCGAGGCGTTCGGCGTTCTCGGGGTCGGGGGGCGGGGCGGGGGCGTGGTGGAGGGTGTCGAGGAGGCGGCGGGTGATGCGGGGGGAGAGGGCGGCGTCGCCGGCGGCGATGTCGCGGACGGCGGTGAGGAGTTCGCCGGGCCTGGTGTTCTTCAGCAGGAAGCCGGAGGCGCCGGCGGCGAGGGCCGCGAAGGCGTACTCGTCGAGGTCGAAGGTGGTGAGGATCAGGACCTTGCTGTGCGGGCAGTGCCGGGTGATCTGCCGGGTGGCCTCGATGCCGTCGGCGCCGGGCATGCGGACGTCCATGAGGACGACGTCCGGGCGCAGGCGGCGGGCGAGGCGGACGGCCTCGGCGCCGTCGGCGGCCTCGCCGACGGGGGTCATGTCGTCCTGGGCCTCCAGGACGGTGGTGAAGGCCAGGCGCAGGAGGGCTTCGTCGTCGGCGATCAGGATGCGGATGCTCATGCGGGCGTCGTTTCGCGGGTGTCGGGGTTCGGGTCGGGGTTCGGGTCGAGGTCGAGGTCGAGTCGGGCGTGGACGTGCCAGCCGCCGCCGGGCAGGGGCGCGGCGTGCAGGGTCGCTCCGTAGGCGGCGGCGCGTTCGCGCATGCCGGGGATGCCGTGGCCGGGGCGGGCGGTCGCGGCGGCGTTGCGCGGGCGCGGGGCGGTGGCGGTGGCGGGGCCGTTGTCGGTGACGGAGACGGCGACGGTGCGGGGCGTGCAGTGGACGCGGACGTGGGCGCGGGTGCCGGCGGGGGTGTGCTTGAGGGTGTTGGTGAGGGCCTCCTGGACCAGGCGGTGGGCGGTGAGCTGGGCGGTGGCGGGCAGGGCGGTGTGGTCGCCTTCGAGGTCGAGGCGGGTGGGCAGGCCCGCGGCGCGCATCCGCTCGGCGAGGTCCCGGAGTTCGGCGATGCCGGGCAGGGGGTGGCGCCGGGCGTCGGGTTCGTCGGTGCGCAGCAGGCCCAGGGAGCGGCGCATGTCGGTCAGGGCCTGCCGTCCGGTCTCGGCGGTCTTGAGCATGGCGACGGTGGCCCTCTCGGGCGCGCGGTGCTGGGCGGCCACGGCGGCGTCGGTGAGGGCGACCATGACGGACAGGTTGTGGGTGACGATGTCGTGCATCTCGCGGGCGATGCGGGCGCGTTCCTCGGCGACGGCGAGGCGGGCCTGCTGGTCGTGCTGCTGTTCCAGGCGGGCGGCGCGGTCCTGCAGTGCGGCGAGGTGGGCGCGGGTGGTGCGGGCGGCGGCGCCGAGGGCGGCCGCGGCGACGACGGCGGCGCTCAGCGCGGCGAGGAGGGTCAGGGGGGCACCGCCGGTGCTCCAGCGCCGGCAGGCCAGCACGGCGCCCGTCTCCAGGACGGCGGCGGCGAGGAAGGTGGCGCGCGGGCCGGCGTGTGCGGCCAGCGTGTAGAGGGCGATCAGCAGGGCGGCGTCGGCCGGGAGTTGGACGTTCGCGAGCCACTGGACGAAGGCGGCGGCGGCGATCACGGCGAACACCGCGCGCGGGGCCCGGCGACGCCAGGCCAGGGGCAGCGCGAGGGCGGCGGTGAGGGCGGCGGCGAGCGGCAGTTCGCGCGGGGCGCGGGTGGCGGCGACGTGGAGCAGGAGCAGCACGCAGGGCAGGAGGTCGCGGACGGCGGGCGGGAAGCGGGGGAAGCGGCGGCGGGGGGCGAACGGGGCCGGCCCGGGGAGCGGTCCAAGCGCCTTGGCGGGGGCGGCTGTTGATGCGAGGTCGGGAACGAGCGTCGTGCCGCGGGCGGGCGCGGGGGCAGCATCTGGGGCGGGCGCGGGGACGGGGTCCTGGGCGGGACCAAGTGCTCGGGCAGGGAAGTCTGTTGAGGAAGGGCCAAGTGCCCGGGCACGGACGGCTGTTGACGCAGGACCAGGGGCGGGGGGCCGGTCGAGGACGTGCGCCGCAGCACGG
>NZ_JBHWID010000034.1:7280-15219 GCF_042732175.1 Kitasatospora sp. NPDC059795 | reverse complement strand
CGTTGACGCAGGACCAGGGGCGGGGGGCCGGTCGAGGACGTGCGCCGCAGCACGAGCGGGTGCGGGGACAGCGCCCGGGGCCGAGCCAAGTACCGTGGTGGAGACGACTCTTGAGGCAAGGTCGGGAACGAGCGTCGCGTCATGGGCAGGTGCGGGGGTAGCGCCCGGGGCAGGTGCGGGGTCCGGGGCGGGTGCAGGGACGGGGCCAAGTGCCCGGGCAGGGACGGCCGTTGAGGAAGGGCCAAGCGCCCGGGCACGGGCGGCCGTTGACGCAGGACCAGGGGCGGGGGGCCGGTCGAGGGCGTGCGCCGCAGCACGGGCGGGTGCGGGGACAGCGTCCGGGGCCGATTCAAGTGCGGCGGCACGGGCGGCTGTTGAGGATGGGCCGGGGTCTGCCGTCGTGCCGGGGGCGGGGTCGTGGTGGTGGGCGGGCCCTGCGGTGGTCAGCCTGTCCCCCGGTGCGGTGTCGTGGCGGTCCCGGGCGGGCCGGGGGCGCGGCCCCTGTCCGTGGGCCGCGGCGCTGCTCACGCTAGGCGGCGGGGGCGGGCGGGCGCATGCGTCCGCCGTCGGAGGGCGCGGCGCCCGAGTACGACCCGAGGAGGAGGGCGGGTACCTCCCGGGGTCGCAGTGCGGGCCGCGGGCGGGGCGGGGGCCTGCGACCGCGGTGGCGGTGCGGGGGCGACCGGGGGCCGATGCGGCGGCGGGCGCGGCGCGCCGAGGATGGCCGGGTGACCGAGATCATCGCGGGACTGTCCTTGTCCCCTGTGGAGTTTCTTGCCGTGCTGGGCGCCGTCGTGCTGGTGGCGGCGCGCTGGCTTCCCCCCGCCGTCCGGCCGCGTGCGGCGGCGGGCGCCGCGGCGGCGGTGGCGCTGTGCGCGGCGGTGATGGGCGTGCGGGGGGTGCGGTGGCAGATGCTGCCGGTGCTGGCGGGCGCGGCGGCGGCGCTGCCGTTCGCGACGGCCCCGGTGGTCGGGCGGTGGCTGGGGCGGGTGCGGGGCCGTCCGGCGCGTGCGCCGCGGCGGGCCCGGTGGTGGCTGGCGCTGCCCGGTTCCGCGGCGTGCGCGGCTCTGGTCGCCGCGGGGCCGGTGGCCGCGTGGGCGTTCCCGGTGCCCGTCTTCCCCCGCCCGTCGGGCCCGTTCGCGGTCGGCACGCGGGTGGTGCAGTGGACGGACGCGCAGCGCCCGGAGACGTTCACCGCCGATCCCGACGACCGGCGCACCGTCGTCGTCCAGCTCTGGTACCCCGCGCGGGCGGGTGCGGCGGGCGCGGCGCGGGCGCAGTACCTGGGGCGGACGCGGGAGGAGGCGCGCGTCGTCGCCGACGCCCTGGCCGGCGGCGTGCACCTGCCCGGGTTCCTGGTCGACGGCGTTCCGCGGGCCCGCAGCAGTGCGGTGTTCGGCGCCGAGGTCGCCGCGGGCGGGGACCGGTGGCCGGTGGTGCTGTTCTCGCCCGGGGCGGGCGGGGTCCGGACGCAGAACACCGCGTGGGCGGAGGAGATCGCCAGCCACGGCTACGTGGTGGCCGCGCTGGACCATCCGTACGACAGCGCGGCGGTCGTCCTCGACGACGGGCGGGTGGTGCGTTCGCGGACCCTGTCCACGGGCGACCGGGACGCCGACGAGAGGCTCGCGGAGCAGTGGACGGCGATCCGGGCCGCCGATCTGCGGTTCGTGCTGACGCAGTTGGAGCGGGTGGGGCGCGGCGAGACGGCCGATCCGCTGACGGGCCGCCTGGATGCGGAGCGGGTCGCGGCGGCGGGCCACTCGATGGGCGGCGCGGCCGCGTTGCAGGCCGCCCGGGAGGACGGCCGCATCGGCGCGGTCGTCGACCTGGACGGCTACCCCCACGGGCCGCTCTCCCCCGCGCTGCGCCGGCCGGTGCTGGCGCTCACCCAGGCCGTCGGGCCGAACACCGATCCGCGGTACCTGCCGCGCCTGCGGGAGGCGCTCGCGGGCGACAGCGCGACGAGTTACCGGCTCACGGTGCGCGGGGCCGCCCATCTCTCGTTCATGGACGGGCCGTTGTACCTGCCGCCGGTGCCGTCGGTCGTCGGCTCGCTGGGGCGGGCCGGGAGCGTGCGGATGGTCGCGGCGACCACGCTGGCGTTCCTGGACGCCGCGCTGCGGGGCGCGCCCGGGGACCTGGAGGGGGTGCTGTCCGCCTACGGCGAGCTGGAGGTCGACCGGGCGGGCGGCGGGGGCTGAGCCGGACACGGCCGACGGCCGGCCGGCGCGGCGGCCGGGCAGGCAGTCAGGCGGGCGGGCGGCCGGGCAGGCAGGCAGCGGGTCGTCATGAGGCGGGGGCCGGACGGCGGCCGGGCAGGCAGGCAGCGGGTCGTCATGAGGCGGGGGCCGGACGGCGGCCGGGCAGGCAGGCAGGCAGGCGGGCGACGGCCGGGCATGACGGGGGCCGGGCAGGCGGGCAGGTGGCGGGTCGTCAAGGGGAAGGGGCTGGGCGGGTCGTCACGAGGCGGGGCCGGTGGGCGGCCGGGCGGGCAGGCAGGCGGCCGGCGGGTCGTCAGCGGGAAGGGGCTGGGCGGGGTCGTCACGAGGCGGGGCCGGGCGGGACGGGGGCCGGGCGGGACGGGGCGGGGGCGGCGCGTAGAGTGGCCGCTCGCCCGCGGGGAGAGGACGGCACTGTGCGCGAGCGTTCCCGGGTCCTGTTCGTCACCGATCTCGCGTACCCGGCGCAGGGCCGCCGGTACGGCGACGAGGACGTCTTCCTGACCTCGCGGCTGCGCGGGGAGTTCGATCTGGCGCTGTGCCACCCGCGGGACGCGGTCGCGCTGATGGACGGCTTCGAGGCGGTCGTCGTGCGCAACAGCGGGCCGGTGCTGCACTACCGGGAGGAGTTCGACGCGTTCCGCCGGGCGGCCCGCGCGCGGGGCACACTCGTCCACAACCCGCTGACGGGACGGGGCGACATGGCCGGCAAGGGCTACCTGCTGGAGCTGACCGCGGCCGGGTACCCGGTGATACCGACCGTCGGCCGGCCGGCCGACGTCGCGCTGCTGCCGCACTCCGAGCGGTACGTGGTCAAGCCGCGCGCGGGAGCGGATTCGATCGGCCTGTCCGTCGTGGACCGGGCGGAACTCGCCGCAGCGGCCGAACCCGCGGAAGGGGCCGGGACGGCGGGCCGGGAGACCGGCGGCGCCGGGCCCGGTGAGGTGCTCGTCCAGCCGCTCGTCGACTTCCGCTACGAGGTGTCGTTCTACTTCGTCGACGGCGTCTTCCAGTACGCCCTGTACGCGCCCGACCCGTCCCGGCGCTGGGAGCTGACGCCCTACCCGGCCACCGCCGCCGACCTGGCCTTCGCGCAGCGGTTCGTCGACTGGAACACCCTCGCGTACGGCATCCAGCGGGTGGACGCCTGCCGCACCGTGCGCGGGGAGCTGCTGCTGGTGGAACTGGAGGACCTCAACCCGTACCTGTCGCTGGACGTCGCTCCGCCCGAGCGGCGGGAGGCGTTCGTCGCGGCGCTGGCGACCTCGATCCGCGGCCTGCTGCGCGCCGGACGGGAAACGGCCTGACGGACCGCCACGGCCCGGGACGGGACGACGGGTCACGGCACGGGGCTCGGGACGACGCGTCACGGCCCGATGCCCAGGACGATGCGTCATAGCCCGGGGCAGGGCGGCACGTCACGGCCCGGAGGCCCGAGGCGGAACGGCGCGACGGCGGAACGGCGGAACGGCGGCGAAGCGTTCGTGCGAACCGTCCGAACGTCCGTTCGTCAGCTTCCGGCCCGGCGGGCACGCCCCGGGGCGTGCGGGCCGCGGGGCCGTCGCGGCCTGCGGCGTCGTGCGGATCCGGGGCCCGCGGGGGTGCGGTGCGGGCGGGGGTCCGCGGGGGGTCTGCCTAGCGTGGAGCGGATGCGCCCGCCGCCGTGGCGGCGCGCCGAGGTCCCGGCGGGCCCGGGCTGTCCGGTCCGCGCGGGGAAGGGTGGAGTTCTTCGATGGAGAGTCTGCTGGCGGAGCGGACGGCGGTCGTCTACGGCGCCGGGTCGGTCGGGAGCGCGGTGGCCAAGGCCTTCGTGCGGGAGGGCGCCCGGGTGTTCGTGGCCGGCCGCGGCGAGGGCGCGCTCAAGCAGCTGGCCCACGACGTGGAGGAGGACGGCGGCTCGCTGTCCACCGCCCGAATCGACGCGTTCGACCGGGACGCGGTCGAGGGCTTCCTGGACACCGTCGTCGAGGAGACCGGCCGCCTCGACGTGTCGTTCTGCGCGACGTCCACCCGCCGGCCGGGCGGCCGTCAGGGCGCGGCCCTGGGCGAACTGTCCTTCGAGGACTTCTCCCTGCCGATCGTCGACTTCACCCGGGCCCAGTTCACCACCGCCAACGCCGCCGCCGCGCGCATGACGCCCCGCCGACGGGGCGTGATCATGATGATGACCGCCGCGCCCGCGCGCGTCCCCTTCCCCTACACCGCCGGCTTCGGCCCCGCGTGGGCCGCGGTGGAGGCCTTCGCCCGCACCCTCGCCGCCGAACTCGGCCCCCGGGGCGTGCGGGTGCTGTGCCTGCACTCCGCCGGCTCCCCCGACGCCCGGCACAGCATCGAGAGCACGATGGCGACCGACCTTCCCGAGCTGCCGGCCCGGCAGCAGATCTGGCAGGAGCGCTCCGCGGTCCACAACCTGCTGGGCCGCGGGCCCTCGCTGGCGGACGTCGGCAACATGGCGGCGTTCATGGCCTCCGACCTCGCCGCCGCGTCCACGGGCACGACGACCGACCTCACCGGCGGCATGACCTGCCGCTGACCCGCCCCGCCCGCCGCCACTGACCCGCCCGTCGTAAGGGGCGGGGCGGACGCGGCCCCGCGGCAGGGGGCGGCGGGCCCCCCTGCCCGGCGGTCGGAGCAGCGAGCCCCGGTCGGCCCCGGCCCCGGCCGTGACGAGGATCCCGGACAACGGCCGGGCCCGCCCACGGCTCCCCACTCGGTCGAAGGCGGACGTGGGTGGGGAGATCCGGCGAGCACCGTGAGCGTCGTGCGTGTGCCGGGGCCACCGCCCGCTTGTGCGGTGCTCGGGCCGCGCCGGCCGGTCGAAGGGCGCCTGCGGCGGCGCTGCGCGCCGGCCTTCGGCCGCCCTGAACGGTCTGTCCCGCCCCCGGAACCGTCCGGCTGTCGGGCGGCTCCCGGGCGGCGTCCGTCCGCAGCTCGGCGCGCCGCAGGGCGGGGAGTCGCGCGAACAGGTCCGAGGAACACCCGGGCGCGGGGCGGGGAGATCCGGGGACCCCCATCGGCCGGGGAGGGAGCCGGCCCAGCACCTGCCGGCGGGCCGGCCCACAGGTGGAGACGGCAGCCGGCCCGACACGACGGACCGGCCCGGCCCGGCGGGCGCGGCTGCGGTCGGGACCACCGGAAGGAGACAGCCCTGGCAGACCCCGCACCTCGGCAGGCCCGCGCCGGGCGGGCGCCGGCGGCCGGGGGACGCCGAACCGCCCGCGCCCCGGCGGGAAGCGGCGGCGGGCCCCGCCTGCGATCCGCCCCGGCCCGGGACGGCCCCGCCCGGTGGCGGCGGGCGTCGAACCCGCCGCAGGCCCGGCCTACCCGTGCCCGCGGCGCAGGACGCCCACGGCCGACCCGTGCCCGCGGCGCAGGACAGTGTCCCGGCCCGGCGCAGGCCGTGCCCGGTCCCCCTCCACAGGCCCGCCCCGCCCCAGCAGCCCCCCGGCCCCCGGCCCCCGGCGGTCCCGCACCGGCGCTCGGCACGGGACCGCCGGGGTCGGCGACGGCAGCGGACCCGGCCCTGCCCGGCCCGGCCCGCTGCCGCGGGGGTCGCTCAGATGTACAGCGTGTTGGGCTCCAGCCCGCACAGGGTCCGGCCGTAGAGCTCGGCGTTGGTGTCGGGGTTGATCAGGGCGTGCAGGGCGACGGCGTGGATGTCGCGGGCGATGCGCTGCAGGGGGACGTCGAGGAAGATCGAGGTGCCGCCGCTGATGCCCACCAGGGTGTCGACGGCGTGCTTGGCCAGGCGGGTCGCCTCGCCCTGGTCGTTGCGGACGCGGGCGCGTTCCTCGTTCTTCCACTCCTCGCCGCTGGCGGCCTTGGCGTCGACGGTGGCGGCGGCGCGGCGGGCGTGGAACTCGGCCTGGTCGATGCTGTTGACGGCCTCGGCCACGCGCAGGTGGGTGATCGGGGCCTCGTTCTGGGCCTCGTAGTCGGTGTAGGTGATCTTCCGTCCGGGCAGCCGCTCGAAGAACGCCTCGCGGGCGGCCTTGGCGAGGCCGACGGCCACGCCGGCGCCGGAGGCGGCGGCGACGAGGGCGGCGGGGGTGCGCCAGACCGGCGAGTGGGCGTTGGCCTCGGACAGGCCCTGGGGGCGGATGGAGGCGCTCATCGGGATGATGCGGTGCTCGGGGACGAAGAGGTCCTCGGCGACGGTGGTGACGCTGCCGGTGCCGCGCAGGGAGCTGGTGTGCCAGTCGTCGACGATCTTCAGCTCGTCCATGGGGACGAGCGCCATGACGGGCTCGGGCTCGGCGTCGGGGCGCAGCAGGATCGCGGCGATCTCCTGCCAGCCGGCGTGCCAGGCGCCGCTGACGAACTTCCAGGCGCCGTTGACGACGATGCCGCCGTCGGCGGGCACGGCGGTGGCGGAGGGGCTGTTGGTCCCGCAGACGCGGGGGGCGGGGGAGGTGAAGACCTCGTCCTGGGCGGCGTCGGGGAACAGGCCGGCGATCCAGGTCGGGATCCAGAACACCGAGGACGTCCAGGCGATCGCGCCGTCGGCGCGGCCGAGTTCCATGGCGACCTCCACCAGGGTGGAGGTGTCGCACTCGTAGCCGCCGTGGCGCACCGGGGTGCGGAGGCGGAAGACGCCGGCGTCGGCGAGGGCGGCGACGGTCTCCTCGCTGAGGCGGCGGTTGTCCTCCGACCAGGCGGCCTGCTCCCGAAGGGCCGGCACCAGTGCGGCGACGCGTTCGACGATTTCTTCCCGGGTGGGTATTCCCGTGGTCGTCATCTTTTCCTCCTGGACGGTTCGGTCGAATGGGCCGCCGGGCCGCGGCCGCCATTCACGCGGTCACCGGGGAACGATTCCACCGGGTGTGCGGGCGGGGCCTCTTCAGGATTGCCCGGGTCCGGTGTTTGTCCGGGGTCGGGCCTCCGGGCGGGGTGCGGGCGGCGGGCACGGGGCAATCACGAGGAAGTAAAGGGGATTTGACGCGTGGCAGCCTGGGGCCCGGACCGTTTCCCGACCGCCGTTTCCCGGCGGCGTCGCAGCCAGGAGGCCAGCGTGGATCTGTCGCCCATCGTGACCAGGGACGAGTGGCTCACCGCCCGGAAGGAACTGCTGGAGCAGGAGAAGGAGCTCACCCGGATGCGCGACGCGGTCTCCGCGTCGCGGCGGGCGCTGCCGCGGGTCCTGGTGGAGAAGGAGTACGTGTTCCGGGCGCCGGGCGCGTCGCCGACGCTGCTGGAGCTGTTCCAGGGGCGGCGGCAGCTCGTCGTGCGGCACTTCATGTTCGACCCGGCGTGGGAGGAGGGCTGCCCGGGCTGCTCGATGCAGGCCGACTCGGTGGGCACTCTCGCCCACCTCCACAACCGCGACACCTCGTTCGTGATGGTCGCCCGCGCGCCGATCGAGAAGATCGAGGCGTTCCGTGCCCGGATGGGCTGGGACCTGCCGTTCGTCTCCTCCCACGGCAGCGACTTCAACCGCGACTTCCACGTCACCACCGACAAGGGCGAACTCCCCGGCGTCAGCAGCTTCCTGCGCGAGGGCGACGCGGTGTTCCACACCAACTCGATCTTCGACCGGGGCAGCGAGGTCACCCTCAACACGTACAACTACCTGGAGATGACGCTCCTGGGCCGGCAGGAGGAGGGCCTGGCCCACCCCTGGTGGGGGGGGGGGGGGGGGGGCCGCCCCCACGACGACCCCCCCCACCCCACAGCCACCACCAGCTACTACGGCCCCGACCAGGTACCCGCAACGCCAC
>NZ_JBHWID010000034.1:0-7270 GCF_042732175.1 Kitasatospora sp. NPDC059795 | reverse complement strand
CCCGGGTCACCGAGCTCACCATCAGAATCCTGCTCTCGGTGGTGTGGACGCGCGGGCGCCGGCGGGGGGCGGGCCCGGCCCACCCCTGCCCCGGCCGCCCCCCCCACCACCGCTACGACGACGCCACCGCCAAGGGCCCGGGCGAGAACTGGTGGAACGGCCAGGACAAGTTCGCCTCCTGACCCCGACCGCCGCCCCGCGGGGCCGCCGGGCCGCCCGCCGGTGCGCGGACGGCCCGTCCCCGTCCCCGCGCCGGCGGCCCGGGCACCCGCGCGGCGACGTGCGACCGCCCACGCGAAGCCGGCCGACCGCGCAAGGGCCGGCCGGCCGCCTTCCCGTACAGGGACGAAAATCCGCCCGCGCAAAGGCCGCCGGCCTCCATTCGACGGCGAACGACAGCCCGCGCGAACACGGTCGACCGCCCGCGAAACAACGAACACCCGCCCACGGCAATGGCCGTCGACCGCACCCGCGGAAACCACCGGCCGCCCGCACCGAACCCGAAACCCGCCCGGGCAATCCCCGCCGACCACCAATTCGACGGCGAACTCCAGCACGCACAAAGAGAATCGACCACCCGCACCACAACCGAAGACCACGACTCCGCACAGCGACCGCCGACCGCCGACCGCCGACCGGACACGCGACGCCGGACACCCGCCCCACACGGGAGACCGCCCGCCCGCCCGGCAACGCCCGGCGGCCCGCCGACCACCGACCTCGCCGAGAACGAACACCCGCCCGAGCAACGGCCGTTGGCCACCCGCCCGGGAGATCGACCCGCCCGCGCGAGAACGCGCGACCACCTCCCCCGCCGACGACCGCCTCCCCGACTACAGCACCCGTCCACACCGACCGCCGACCTCACCGGGAACGAACACCCGCCCGGGCAACGGCCGTCGACCGCCCACCCGGGACATCGACCACCCGCGCGAGGGTGCGCGACACCACCCCGGCCGACCACCGCCCCCGCAGGAACGGAACACCCACCCAGCCACGGCCGACCGACCGACCGACCTCGCAACGACCACCACCGACCGCCGACCGCCGACCGCCGACCGCCGACCTCGCAACGACGAACACCCTTCCACGCGAAGGCTGTTGACCTCCCACAAGGGAAATCGACCCCCATGTGAGGACGCGCGACCGCCCGCACACCACCGACCGACCGACCGACCGACCACCGTCCACACGAAAGCGAACACCCGCCCACGCAAAGACCGTCGACCGCCCGCCCGGAGCATCGACCACCCGCGCGAGGGTGCGCGACACCACCCCTGCCGACCACCGCCCACGCGGGAACGGAACACCCTTCCACGGCCGACCGGCCTCGCAACAACCACCGCCGACCGCCGACGCGTGGACGCACGACCGCCCGCACACCGACCACCGACGACCGGCCTCGCAATGACGAACACCCGTCCGCGCGAGGGCTGTTGACCTCCCACAAGGGAAATCGACCGCCCCCACACCGCCGGCCGACCGCCTCCGCCCACCGCCCACGCGGGAGCGGACTCCCGCCCGGCGCGCCCGACGGCCGCCCGTCACACTCCGCCCGTCACACTCCGCCGGTCGCCCGCCCCGCCCGCCCCGCGCGGGCGACGCGGGCGGAGCTCCCCGGCCGGGCCGCTCCGCCCGCTACGGCGCTCAGAGCTCTCCGGCCAGGAAGCGCAGGATGAGGCCGTTGACCTCGTCGGGCTTCTCGACGAGCCCGATGTGGCCCGCCCCCTGCACCACCTCGGCGTGCGAACCCGCGGGCAGGGCCTCGACGATGGCCGCCAGCGCCTCGTCGGTGATCACGAAGCTGGGATCCTCGGACCCGAACAGGTTGAGCACCGGCGCGCCCGGCGGGGCGCCCCACACCTCGAAGTGCTCCTGCGCCCACTGCGGCGTGCCGAACCGCTCCGGCGGGAACGCCGTCCGGTACAGGGCGAGGGCCGCCGCCAGGTTCTCCGGCGCCCGCAGGGCGTCCTTGGCGTGCTTGAGGTCCTCCGCCGCGTCGAAGCCGTCCGCGGTGAACTTCCGGTAGATCCAGTCGAAGTAGGCGAAGTCGTCCGCGGCGACGACCTGCTCGGCCACCGCCGTCTGGAAGAACCAGAAATGGCTCAGCGCGTCCACGCCCCGCGGCGTGAGGACCATCGGCCCGAACACCGCGAACGGCGGGACGTCGCACACCACCGCCCGCGACCAGCGCCCGCCGTCGCGCGCCGCGCCCCACACCGCCGGCGCGCTGAAATCGTGCCCCACCAGCACGGCGTCCCCGCCGCCGCCCAACGCCTCGTGCAGGCCGTTCACATCGGCCACCAGGTCCGCTATCCCGAACGAGCCGTCCGCGGGCAGCCCCGACGGCGCGAACCCGCGCAAGTACGGCGCGACGGCACGGTAGCCCGCCCCGGCCAGCGCGGGCATCAGATGCCGGTACGTCGCCGGCGACATGGGAAAACCGTGCATCAGCAGGGCCAGCGGCCCCTCGCCCTGCTCCACGTAGGCGAAATCGATGTCGTTGACGGTGACTCTGTTCACGTCCACAGCCGGTCCGTTCCTCGCGACGGAAAAGGAATACACGGGCGGCGGCCGAACCCGCAGACCCGGCCGCCCAGCACCACCGGCCCGACCCGAAAACCCGGCCGCCCGGCGCGCACGGACGACGGACCGGGCCCCACGACAACCCGCAAGACCCCTCCGCCGACCGCCCACCGATCATCCCGGGCAATGATCCCCGCCACCTTCTCCGTGGCTGCCGTCTTCAACACCCCCACCCCACCCACCACCCGCCCCAGACCCCCGCCCACCACCCACCCCCGCCCGACAGCCCGCCGCCCGACCACCGCCCCGCGACACTCCGGCGGACTTGGGTAGCCTCGCCCCGTGGTGGACCAGGAGCAGTACGCCCGGTGTCGGGATGACTCGAAGGTGCTGGCCGCGATCGGGGAGCATGTCGCCGCCCAGGTCGGCCTGGTCACGATGCGGCTGCCCCGGGCCGTGGCCGAGGCCGCGGTGGACGCCTGGGAGCGTGACGAGTTGGGCGGGCGCGCTCCTGAGTCCCATGAGGAGTACATGCTGCGGGACCGGGCCGCGGAGCTGGCCTTTGTCGGCCTGGCGATCTCGGAGCGTGGCCGCGGGGAGGGCGAGGAGGTCGTGATCGACCTTGATGTCGCCTCCGCTGGGGCGGCCTTGCGGGCGTCGCAGTAGTCAGGCCGCGGCGGCCACCGGTCGGCCGCCCCGGCGGATGCCTTTCTCGCCGCGGATGCGGGCACGTTCACGGCGTCGGGCCGCGAGGACGTCGGGGTGGCGTGCGTTGGTGTTGCGCCAGCGCAGGTAGGCGTGCGGCTCCCGAGTCTGGACCGTGTGGTTCGGATGGTTGGAGTTGGCGAGCGTGAACTGTCTCAGCGGGCCGAAGTGCGCCTCGATCGGGTTCGCCCAGGAGGTGTTGGTCGGGGTGAAGCACAGGTGGACGTTGTTGTTCTTCGCCCAGCGCAGGACCTTCTTGCCGTTGTGGGCGGAGAGGTTGTCCAGGATCACGTAGGCCGGGGCGCCGTCCGGACGTGCGGTCCGGATCGACCTGAGCGCGGCCAGGGTGTTCGCGGTGCCCTTGCGGCGCCGGTTGACGCCCCACAGGGTGTCGTCGCCCGCCGAGCAGCAGCCGCGGAAGCACGCCACGCCACAGGTGTGCCCGCGGGTCGCCGGCATCCGCTCCGGACGGCTCTGTCGACCCCGCAGCAGACAGCCGGACGCCAGCTCTCCGGACCGAACGGCCTGCCGGGCCCGAGCGCGGCGGGCTCGGACGCACGGACCGGACAGGGCAGGGCACGGCCGGGCGGATGCCCCCGAAGCCCCGGCGGAACCGAGCCGGAACGAGCCCGACCGGTCAACCGACAGCCCGTCGACAACCGGCTTCCTCACGGACGTTCAACAGCCGAACCCGCGCCCACTGCCCGGCAGGCCGACAACAGCACCCAGGCCAATGCCCGCCCACCTGAGACCCGCCCCGAACAGCCGACGCCCCGCCACCCGGCGGCCATCCAACAACCCACCCGGCAAACCGCCCAACAGACCGACAACCGACCGGCGCCCGGGCCTCGCCACCGTATCCACCGGCACCGGCACCGGCACCGGCACCGAACGAGCACACAGGCCGACCACCGGCACGACCGCCACACCCCCCGCCGACACCCGACCGGACCCCGCCCCACCACACCGCCACCACCCGCAGACCCGGCACGACCCGACACACGGCCAACACACAAGCATGTCACCAATGTTCAGCAACCCCACCCACCCGGACGACCGACAGGCCGACCAGCGACACCCGGACCGACCACCCACCGGCGACCCGCCCCGGACCGCCGACACCCGAGCACCCGACGGCCGATCAACACCCCGCCCAACAGGCCGACAACCACCCGCCGCCCGCCCAACACCCCCAGCCCCACAACCGAGAACCCGAGAACCCGCCCCCCGGAAGCCCGGAAGCCCGCCGGCCGGCAGCCGGCAGCCGCCCAACACCCCGCCGCCGGACGCCCGTTCAACACCCCGGCCGACGCCCCCACCACTCCGACGCCCCGCCCCGCAAACCCCGCCACCCGCTCAACACCCCCGGCCCACGACCGGCCCGGCCGCCGCCCCACCACCCGGACAGCCGCCCGGCAGCCCAACACCCCGCCACCGGACGCCCGTTCAACACCCCGGCCGACGCCCCACCCCCCACCACCGCCACCCGCCCGCCCGCCCGACGGCCCCGCCCCGCCCCGCAAAACCGGAAAGCCGCCCGGCAACAGGCCCACAGGCCCGCCGCCAGGCGGCTGATCAACGAACTCGACGGCAGCCCCAGCCCGACACCCGGCGGCCGCTCCACCCGCCGCCCGGCGCCCGGCCCGCGCCTCAGCCGGCCGCCGCCCGCTCCCCGACCCCGACCTCGACGACCGGCGCCACCGCGTCCGCACCCGCCCCGGCCCCGCCGGAACGCACCCGCAGACCCACCCACACCAGACCCACCGCCACCAGCGTCACCGCCACGTCCACCGCCAGCGCCAGCCGGATCCCGTCCAACTGCACCGCCCGCAACGCCGCCACCGCGCTCAGCACCGGAATACCGATCGTCGCCGCCACCTGCTGACTCAACGCCGCAAGACCCGTCGCCAGACCCTGCTCCGAATCCGGCAGCCCCGACGTCGCCGTCACCGTGTACGCCACGATCGACGTCACATGCCCGAAGAACCCCACGAACAACGCCGGCAGCAACACCGCCAGCATCACCCGGTCCGTGCCCAGCAGCACCAGCGGCGCCGTCGCCAGACCCTGCACCAGCAGACCCACCACCAACACCGACCGCGTCCCGTACCGGCCGATCGCACGACCCGCCACCACGCCCGCGGCCACCGCCGCCAACCCCGGCACACCGAAGATCAGACCCGTCGTCAACGGCGCGAAATGCAGCACGTCCTGCAGATACAACGTCATCAGGAAGATCAGCGCGCTCTCCATCGAGAACACCACCAGACCCGCGAAGTTCCCCCACTTCACACTCGGACGCTTCAGGATCCGCACCGACGCCAGCGGCGCCGGAGCCCGCAGCTCCACCGCCCAGAACACCCCCAGCAGCACCACGCCCACCGCCGCGATCCACACACTCCGATCGATCACGCCGTACGTGAACGCCAGCAGACCCGCCGTCACCGACACCGCGCCCGGCACATCCAGCCGCACCTTCTCCGGCGCCCGACTGTCCGCGATCAACCGCGGCGTCGCCACCAAAATCGCCACCGCCACCGGCACATTGATCAAAAACGCCCAACGCCAGCTCAACAGACCCACCAGCGTCCCGCCCACCAGAGCGCCCACCGTGAACCCGCCCGACAGCAGCGCACCGTTCAGACCCAGCACCCGCTCACGCATCGCCCCCTCGGAGAACGACGTCGTCAACAACGACAACGCCGCCGGAGCCGCCATCGCCGTCGACAGACCCTGCAGCACCCGCGCCGCCAGCAACAGCGACGCACTGTCCGCCAGACCCCCCAGCACCGACGCCACCGTCAACAGCGAGATACCCGCCAAGAACAACCGCCGACGCCCGAACAGATCCGCGATCCGGCCGAACAACAACGTGAAACCCGCCGCCGGCAACGCATACGCCGACGCCACCCACGGCAGATCCCCCGCCGATATCCCCACCCCCGAACCGATCTGCGGCAACGCGACGTTCAGGATCGAGAAATCGACGGACAACATGAACTGCGCGCCCAGCAGCACGAACAGGGTCAACCTGAGACGCGTACTCAAACGGCCGGACGAAACGGAAGGCTCGGTCATGGCACCCAAGCCTGGAAGACCACCCGCCCCCTAGCCAGACACCTGCCAAACGTCCCACTGCGAAGGCTACGCTCCACAGCCCCCGCTTCAGCATAATGACCCCCATGGGAGAGCTCGGCACATTCCTCAAGTCCCGCAGGGCCAGACTCCACCCGGCCGACGCCGGACTCGGACACTACGGCCGACGACGCCGCGTACCCGGCCTACGCAGAGAAGAACTCGCCCAACTCGCCGGCGTCAGCGTCTCCTACTACGCCCGACTCGAACAGGGCCTCGGCCAGAACGTCTCCGACACCGTCCTCGACGCCCTCGCCCGCGCCCTGCGCCTCACCGACGCCGAAACCACCCACCTCCACACCCTCGCCCGACCCCACCGCACCCCCCACCCCGACCCCGACCCCCACCCCGTCGCCGTCCCCCCGGGCATCCAACGCCTCATCACCATGACCAACGACATACCCCTCATCGCCCTCGGACCCGCCACCGACGTCCTCGCCTGGAACCCCCTCGCCCACACCGTCTTCGCCCCCCACCACCCCCACCCCCACCACCGCCCCAACATGACCCGCACCCTCTTCACCGACCCACCCACCCGCACCCTCTACACCAACTGGCACGCCAAAACCCACTCCGTCGTCGCCCACCTCCGCATGACCACCGCCCAACACCCCCACAACCCCCACCTCAACAACCTCATCACCGAACTCACCACCACCAGCCCCCACTTCACCACCCTCTGGAACAACCACACCATCGCCACCTGCGACAACTTCACCAACCACCTCCACCACCCCCACGCCGGCCCCCTCACCCTCCACCAAGAAATCCTCCACACCCAACAACCCGACCTCCTCCTCATCGCCTTCACCACCGAACCCCACACCCCCACCCACACCGCCCTCCACCACCTCCAAACCCACCACACCCACAACCACACCACCCACCACCAACCCGCCACCAC
>NZ_JBHWID010000033.1:13728-34797 GCF_042732175.1 Kitasatospora sp. NPDC059795 | reverse complement strand
TGTACGTACAGGACGTTGGTGCCCCAGCGCGGCGGCGTGAAGCTGTAGGCGGCGGTGCCGTCGGCGCCGGGCAGCAGGGCACCGCTCTGGTCGCAGGTCCAACCGGTCACCGGCGTGGAGTCGGTGCTGACCCGGAAGCAGGCGAGGCCCGAGGAGCCGGCGCCGGCGGGGGCCGGGTCGGTGCCGGTGACGGTGAACGACCCCTCGGTGCCGACCACCTTGCTCGGGTTGGGGGAGCCGGACGGCGGGAAGTCGGTGGAGCTGACGCTCACGGTCGGCGGGGTCTTGTCGACGCGGAAGTAGCAGGGGCCGGACGTCGGGGAGGCGAGCAGGTCGTCGCTGGCGTTGGCCGACCAGTGGTACTGGTGACCGTCGGCCAGCGCGGAGCCGGGCACGTTGACAAATCCGGATCCGTACGCCGGTGCCTTGGTGGACCAGGACCCGGAGTAGGTGTGGCTGGTGTCGTCCCAGACGGTGAAGGTGTCAGTGAGGTTCTGATTGGCCGGCGACCACTGGCTCAGGCCCAGCGTGAGGTTCTGGGCCGTGCCGATCCAACCGGGCTTGTTGGTGTCGAAGCAGTCGCCACCGGTCGGTTTGCCCTTTCCGTCGCTGTTGGCGAAGCCCGGGGCCGGGTTGCTGCGCGGCCACCACGAACTGGGCGTGATGTCGTAGTTGGTGGCGATGGAGACGTTGCTCCGGATGTGGTGGCGATAGGCCTTGTTGTTCTCGTCGCTGGGCGCGATGCCGACGGTCCAGTCGCCCCACTTCTGGGCCGCGGCCTGCTGCATCTGCCCGGTCACGTTGAAGGCGATCTGGCCGACCCCGGTGAGCGGCGAGGAGGAGTCCGCGACCTTTGTACAGCCGCCGAACGTGCCACCGCCGTTGCACGGCTGGTTGTTCCAGGTGGTGTTGGCGTCGATGGCCCCGGTCCAGTACAGGCCGAACGTGGTGCTGGTGCTCGGGGACGAGGCGTCGACGACGTTCACGAACATGGTGGAGTCGTAGACGGTCGGCGGGGCCGGGGCGCCGCTGGGCTGGGTGTAGATCTCGGGCGCGATCCCGATCCTGACGTAGGCGCGCTCACGGCCGTAGGAGGGGCAGGGATTGGGGCTGCTGTAGCCGCAGTAGCCGACACCGAGATCCTGGTCGGCGGTGCTGAAGTACTTCGAGTTGGGGAGGTACTCCTGCACCTGGGTCGAGGCGGTCTTGTAGCTGGCCGCACCGATGGCCGGGTCCAGATACCACGGGCCGGTGCCCTTGCCGAATGTGTCCTGGTCCGGTGTCATGTCGAGGCCGGAGCCGGTGGCCTTCACCGACATGGGGGCGACGACAGCGGTGTGGCCCGGGCCGGCCGCGCTCGACAGCATGCCGGGATCTGTCTGCTGGCCGACAGTCAGCGAACGCGGCGCGGCCGAGCCGTTGTCGGGGGAGGGGGCGACCGTGGAGTCCCACTGGAGCGGTGTAGGAGCCTGGAGGCGCGCCTTGCCCGCCGAGTCCTTGAAGCTGATGTTGCCGGCTGCGTCGGTCTCGACGCTCAGGCCGGTGGCGGAGATGGCGAAGTGCAGCGTCTTCAGCCGCGGGTCGGCGGCCGCTGTCGCGGTCTTGACCACGATCACGTCCCGCCATCCGCCGTTGCTGAGCGCACTGACCTGCAGGTCGACGTCCGGCAGCACGTTGGCGTAGGTGGCCGTGGCACCGTCGATCGACGGCGTGGGCAGCGTGAACGGGGCGGTGACGGCCAGCTTCTGACCGTCGGCGGTGGTGATCGTGGCGAGCGGACCGTCGCCGCCGCCCGACAGGGACAGCGAGTCCGGGGTGACCGCCGGGCTGAGAGTCTTGTCCGCGTTGCGGTGCAGAGTCGGGTCGAGATCGGCCCACTTGCCGGACCTTTTGGTGCGTACAGCAAGTGAGTTGTCGGTGGTGGTCAGTGTGCCGTTCGGATTCGCCACGGTTCGTGACGACTCGGTGGTCATTGGTTCCACTACGACCGGCTGCCCGGTGGACTTGGCCTGCGCGCGGGCGTCCGCGATTGCCTGCTGCTCCGGCGTCGTAGCCGGAACTTCATTGCCGGACGCCGTCGGCGTCGCGGACGGGGACGGCGAGGGGGAGGCGCTGGGAGTGGCCGCGCCGGCCGCCGGCATCCCGAGCAGTCCGAGGCCGAGAGCACCGGAGGCAACAAGTGCGATCAGGCGTGGCAGCTGCCCGGCCCTGGGGTCCGAGGACCGCGATCCACGCAGGTCGGAACTTCGGTTGGACATGAATCGTACTCGATTTCTATGGGTCGCCGACCGTGTGTACGGCTGTTATTCCCCGATGGTCTCCATGCATGGTTGAGAAGTGAAATACCAATATCGCCATATGTCTGAAATTTCCGCTTTGAGGTCCGGTAACGATCCCGTGACGGAAGCTCAACCTGTATCCAATATGGACGAACCGCTATCGAATGGACATGTTCTGACAGATGGTCAGGAAGTTTGATAACGATTGCACCTGCTAGGCGATTACCTACTTCCTCCCATGTCCATGACCTTTGCTGATCCATAAGATCTGCTCGATGTGCGCGTGAATGTGGAATTGCACATCTATGGGCAGTGAATCCGATTGGAGAACTCGAGTGGGACCATGGCGGGCCAGGACACCACTAGGACGATGGCTACGAGAACGGACACGATGGATCGGGCTCGTCGCGCTTCTGTCAGTGCTGATGACGCTTCTCACGGCTCCGTCGGCCGAAGCGTTGGCAGCGAACCAGGACCGCGGAAAGGAGCGGAAGCCCAAGGCTCAACTGGCTGACACGAAGCCGGTGAAGGGCACCGACCTGGTGCCCGCAAAGCCGAAGGGGCCGGCCTTCCCGGTGCCGAAGGACTGGCATCCCACCGCTGCCGCCACCCCGCCGAGCGGGAGTGCAGAGGTCACGATCGGCGCCGGTTCGGCGGAGGCGAAGGACGCCGCCGCCGCAACGGGCGGGGCAGCACGCGCCTCCGGCGGCCGGGGCCTGGTGCAGGCAGGTTCGCTGCCCGTGAAGGTGGCGTCCGCTGACGGAGAGTCGGTTGCCGCGCACAAGGTGAAGGTGGAGGTCGCCGATCAGGCGAAGGCCAAGGCCGCCGGCGCGACCGGCCCGATCGTCGCACTGACCGACTCCGCGGACGCCAAGAGCCCGGCAGGCCGGAAGGTGACCGTCGACATCGACCTCAACGCGTGGTCGGGACCACTCTGGGCGGACCGCGCCCGGCTGGTCGCACTGCCCGCCTGTGCGCTGACCACCCCCGACAAGCCCGAATGCCGCACCCAGACGCGGATCGACAGCAAGGTCGACGCTTCCTCCGGCCGTCTCAGCGCCGACGTCGCCCTGCCTGCCGGGAACGCCGCGCCCATGGTGCTGGCGACGCTGTCGGACTCCTCGGGACCCACCGGCTCGTACGCGGCGACCTCGCTGTCGACGTCGTCGGCGTGGAGCGCGGGCTCGAACATGGGCAACTTCACCTACTCGTACCCGATCCAGCTGCCCGCGGGCATCGCCGGCACGGTGCCGTCCGTGTCGCTGTCGTACGACTCGTCGTCCCTGGACGGCAAGACCTCTGCGTCCAACTCGCAGTCGTCGTGGCTGGGTGACGGCTGGAGCTACGAGCCGGGCTTCATCGAGCGGTCGTACAAGGGCTGTTCGAAGGACGGCATCGACGGCTCCGGCGACCTCTGCTGGGGCGGCCAGAACGGCTCCATCTCACTGGCCGGCCACTCCGGAGCCCTCGTCCGCGACGACGACAAGGGCGTTTGGCACCTGCAGGGCGACGACGGCACGAAGGTCGAGCTGCTGACGGGCGCCCCCAACGGCCTGTACAACGGGGAGTACTGGAAGGTCACCGTCGCCGACGGCACCCAGTACTGGTTCGGCCAGAACCACCTGCCGGGCGGCGACGGCACCGACCCGGCGTCGAACTCCGCCTGGGCCGAGCCGGTGTACTCGCCCAACAGCGGCGACCCCTGCTACAGCTCCGGAACCGGGAAGGGTTCCTGGTGCACCATGGGCTGGCGCTGGAACCTCGACTACATGGTGGACACCCACCAGAACCTGATCACCTACAGCTACGCCACCGAGACCAACAAGTACAGCCGCGGCGCCGGCCAGAACAGCGGCAACGGTGCGCTGACGTCGTACGTCCGCGGCGGCAACCTGTCGCAGATCGCCTACGGCCAGCGCCTGCCGGAGCAGGTCGCAGCCCACGGCACGCTCCAGCCCGCCGCCAAGGCGCTGTTCACCACCTTCGAGCGCTGCCTGCCGGAGGACAAGACGTTCGCCTGCGACCCCTCGCAGCGCACCTCGGCGAACGCCGCCAGGTGGCCGGACGTTCCGTTGGACCAGCTGTGCGACACCAGTTGCACCAACTCAGGGCCGTCCTTCTTCACCACCAAGCGCCTGACAGGGATCTCCACCCAGGTATTGGTCGGAACCGACTACCGAACGGTCGACACCTGGGAGCTGACCCACACCCTCAAGGACCCCGGTGACGGCACCAAAGCCGCGCTGTGGCTTGCGTCGATCAAGCGCACCGGCACCAACGGCCAGGAGAAGGCCGAGCTTCCGGCCGTCTCCTTCACCCCGCTCGAACTCGACAACCGCGTAGACGGCCTGGTTCCCGCTCAGCCGGCCTTCAAGCGCCCGCGAATCCAGCAGATCACCACCGAGACCGGTGGCAAGATCCTGGTGTACTACTCCACCCCGGAGTGTTCCCGGAAGAACAACCACATGCCGTCCGAGGACGGCAACAACATGGCGTG
This sequence comes from Kitasatospora sp. NPDC059795, assembly GCF_042732175.1. Taxonomy (NCBI): domain Bacteria; kingdom Bacillati; phylum Actinomycetota; class Actinomycetes; order Kitasatosporales; family Streptomycetaceae; genus Kitasatospora; species Kitasatospora sp. NPDC059795. Next base: position 30,021 of record NZ_JBHWID010000033.1, on the reverse strand, counting down.
CATGCCCGTCAATTGGTACCTGCCCGGATCGTCCTCGCCGGACCCGGTGAAGGACTGGTTCAACAAGTACCTGGTCACCTCCGTCGAAGAGTCGGACGCCGTCACCGGTTGGGCCATGACCAAGACCACGGCCTACACCTACAACGGCGGCGCGGCCTGGCACCGCAACGACAGCGAGTGGACCGACCCGAAGACCCGGACCTGGGACAGCTTCCGCGGCTACCAGTCGGTGGACACCTTCCTCGGCAGCGGCAACGCCGGCGAGGCGCCCAAGACCCAGCAGCGGGTTACCTACCTGCGCGGCATGGACGGCGACGTGCTCGCCAACGGGACCAAGCGCAGCGTCAGCGTCGCCAGCCCGCTCGGCGGCAGCGTCACCGACAACGACTGGCTGGCCGGCTCGGCCATCGCCACCGAGGTCTACGACCAGGCCGGCGGCCAGGTCGTCGGCATGAGCGGCACCACCAGCAACGGCCAGCAGACCACCGCGACGCACAAGCAGACCGGCGGAATGCCCGACCTGGTCGCCCGCTACCCCGCCTCCGAAGTCACCTCGGTGGCCAAGAGCAAGCTGGCCGACGGCAGTTGGCGCACCACCACGACGGTCGCCACCAGCGACCCCGCGCACGCCAACCGCGAACTGCAGATCGACGACAAGGGCGACGGCACCGCCGCCACCCCCGAGATCTGCACCACCACCAGCTACGCCTCCAGCAGCGGCAACGCCGCCCTGGTGGCCCTGGTGAGCGAGAAGAAGGCCGTCGCCGGCCCCTGCGGCACGACGGCGAACGCCTCCAACACGCTCAGCGACACCCGTACCCTGTACGACTCCAAGCCGTTCGGCCAGGCCGGCACGCTCGCCGAGGCGACCGGCGCCCAGACACTCGACCACTACGACACCGCCGGCAAGCCGGTGTACATCAACACCGCCACCAGCAGCTTCGACGTGTACGGCCGCCCGGTGTCCAACACCGAGGGCGACGGCTCCACCTACGACGACGCCGGCAACCAGCTGTCCGGTCGCGACCCGACCGCGACCGCCGCCAAGTCCACCACCGCCTACACCCCGGCCACCGGGGCGATACCCACCCAGGTCTCCTCGACCGGCGCCATGGGCAGCGGCTGGACCTCCACCGCAACTACGGACCCCGGCCGCAACCTGCCGCTGGTCTCCACCGACTTCAACGGTCGCATTACGACGCAGCAGTACGACGGCCTGGGCCGCCTGACCGCCGTGTGGATCCCGGGCCGGGCGACCAACCTGTCCCCGAACAGCAAGTTCTCGTACGCGGTCAACGGCGTCACCACACCGTCGGTGGTCACCTCCCAGAGCCTCAACGACAGCCAGAACTACCTCACCAAGACGGAGCTGTACGACGGCCTGGGCAGGCTGCGGCAGACCCAGACCAACGCCCTGACCACCATGGCCGGCCGCTTCGTCACCGACACGCTGTACGACTCGCACGGCTGGGCCACCAAGGCATCCGCCGCGTACTACAACCCCGATGCGTCTCCCAACGGGACGGTTGTGGTTCCGAAGAACGACGCGGAGGTTCCGGCGCAAACCCGGAACACCTACGACGGCATGGGCCGGGCCACCAAGTCCGAGTTCGTCGCCTACGGGCAGCCCCAATGGGCGACCACCACGGCCTATCCCGGCGCGGACCGCGTCGATGTGACACCGCCTCAGGGAGGCACGCCGACCTCCACCGTCAGCAACGCGCGAGGCGGCACCGCAGCACTGTGGCAGTACCGCGGCACCACCGCGACCGGTGACGCCGCCGACGCGAACGTCACCACGTACACGTACACCCCGGCCGGCCAGCCCGCCTCGCGGACCGACAGCCAGGGCAACACCTGGACCTACGGCTACGACCTGCGCGGACGGCAGACCTCGGTCACCGATCCGGACACCGGCACCAGCCGCACCGCCTACGACGTCAACTCCCGGGTCGCCTCGACCACCGACGCCAAGGGCAGCACGCTGGCCTACAGCTACGACCTGCTGGGCCGCAAGACCGGCATGTACGCCGGCAGCGTCGCACCGGCCAACCAACTGGCGGGCTGGACCTACGACACCGTCAGCGGAGCCAAGGGCCGTCCTGCCTCCTCCACCCGATACGTGGGCGGCGCCGCCGGCAAGGCCTACACCACCGCGGTCACCGGATACGACACCAACTACCGGGTCGCCGGAAGCAGCGTCACCATCCCCTCCAGCGAAGGAGCGCTCGCCGGCACCTACACCACCACCAACGCCTACACCCCGATCCTCGGACTGCTGAACGAAACCGATCTGCCGGCCATGGGCGGACTGCCCGCCGAAGAGGTCGACTTCATCTACACCGACAACGGCCTCCTGTTGGCCTCCGCAGGCCTGAGCAGCCTCGTCGACAAGGTCGAGTACGACAAACTCGGCCGCCCGCTCCTGACCGTCCTGGGCGATTCTCCCACCCAGGTGTGGAGCACGCAGGTCTACGACGAGGCCACCGGACGCGTCGTCCAGTCGACCCTCGAACGCCAGAGCGGCGCCAAAGAGCTCGACGTCATCAACTACACCTACAACCCGGCCGGCCGCATCACCTCGGTGAGCGACGTCCAGAACGCCGCGGCGACCGACACCCAGTGCTTCACCTACGACTACCTGGGACGGCTCACCAACGCCTGGACCGACACCGGCGGCACCAAGACCGCCGCGATGCCGTCCGTCCCCGGAGTGGGCGGCTGCGTCAATGCAACCGGCCCTGCCATGACCGGTACACCGGCCAAGCCGAGCGTCGGCGGCCCCGCGCCGTACTGGCAGAGCTACGGCTACGACGCCACCGGCAACCGCACCTCCCTGGTGCAGCACGACGCCACCGGCGACACCGCCAAGGACGTCACCACCACCCAGACCTTCGGCGCGCCGAAGTCCGTCAACACCCCCACCACCGACCCGAACACCGGCGGAGGCACCGGCGGCCCGCACGGCCTGAAGTCCGCCTCCACCAAGTCGGCGTCCGGAACCGTCGCGACGTCCTACCAGTACGACGCGATCGGCAACACCACCTCGATCACCGACACCAGCGGCACCACCACGCTCGCCTGGAACGGCGAGGACAAACTCGAATCGATCACCAAGACCGGTGAGGCCCAGGGCACGTCCTACCTGTACGACGCGGACGGCAACCAGCTCATCCGCCGCAACCCCGGCAAGACCACGCTCAACCTCGGGTCCGACGAGCTGACCCTGGACACCGCCACCGGCAGCATGTCGGACGCCCGCTACTACAGCGCGCCCGGCGGCCTGACCATCACCCGCGTCACCGCGACCACCGGCGGCGGAACCCTGGTCTACCAGGCATCCGACCCACACGGCACCAGCAGCGTCCAGATCAACACCGACAAAGCCCAGTCCGTCGCCCGCCGGCCCGTCGACCCGTTCGGCAACCCCCGCGGCACCCAGCCCGCACCGGGCACCTGGTCCGGCGACAAGGGCTTCGTCGGCGGCACCCTCGACACCACAACCGGCCTCACCAACCTCGGAGCCCGCGAGTACGACCCCGTCCACGGACGGTTCATCAATCCCGACCCGCTCCTCGACGCAGCCAACCCCCAGCAATGGAACGGCTACGCCTACAGCGGCAACGACCCCGTCAACAGCTCCGACCCCTCCGGGCTGATGGCCAACAAGAACTCGGCCGACGGCGGACTTCTGACCGCGCCCAGCCACTGCGCCACCTACGACTGCGTCCAGCAAAGCAGCATGTGGGTCGCAGGGGGAACCCAGGACACCAGCACCAGCCAGGCCACCACACCCGGAAACGGCAACGGAAAGGGCAAGGGCAACGACCGAGGCACCAAGAAATGCGGCGGCGGCTGGTCAGGCCTGACCTGCCACATATCCAACGGCGCGAAGCGCGTCCAGAACTTCACCACCGACAATCCCACAGTCCGCGCGGCCGTAGTCATGGCCGTCGAAATCGGCGCCGGAACGCTCTGCTACGGCGGCGGCATCGCCGGAGCACTTCAAACTGGCGGCACGACCCTACTGGCAGCGGCCAGCGGATGTGCCGCAGCAGTCGGAGCGCTCGGATCCGCCGTCGACAACATGCTCGACGGCAACGCCGACCATTCCGTCGGAGGAATTCTCGAAGCCGAACTCACCGGTGCGGCAACGTCGATCGTGACCGAAGGCGGCGGCGCGCTTGCAGCCCCGTACCTCAAGAAGGCCGGGAACGAGGTACTCGAAAAGGTCGGAGGCTGGCTCAGCGGCGGCGGCAGCTGCAAGGGCCGAAACAGCTTCCCTGCCGGGACCATGGTCCTTCTGGCCGACGGAACTAGCAGGCCCATCGACCAACTGACCACACATGACACCGTCATCGCTACCGATCCCCAAACGGGCAACACAAAGCCTGAACCGGTCACTGCGACCATCATCGGCCACAACGACACCGACTTCACCGAACTCTCCCTCACCGCCCAGACCCAAACCGCGACGATCGTTTCCACACAGCACCACCCCTACTGGGACATCACTACCGACCGCTGGACCGATGCCGGCGATCTCAAGCCAGGGGACGAAGTCCTTTCCATCAATGACACGACCGCCACGGTCAAGGCGGTACGCACCTACCAGGCTGAACCGCGGAACGCCTACAACCTCACGGTCGCGGACCTCCACACGTACTATGTGCTGGCGGGCAACATGCCGGTGCTGGTTCATAACTCGACATGCATTCAGTTGGGGAACAATCTTGCTGCCGGAGAGGCTGCAAATCCGCTGATTGAGAGCCTCCAGCAAACGGGTGAGCTTCCGTCCAACTATGTGACCAAGGCTCAGGCTGCGGCGGCGGGCTGGAAGCCTGGAAAGGCGCTAGGGAACAGCATTCATGGTGGGCAGATAGGTGGCGATGTATTTGAGAATACGAACGGCGTTGTTCCCAGGGCTCCGGGTCGCACCTGGCAAGAAGCGGACTTGGGCCTCAATCCCATGATGTCGAGGGCGAAGCAGCCCGGCTGGCGTCTTCTCTATTCGAATGACGGTCTAGCGTATGTCACATCTGACCACTACGAGACCTCCTATCAGCTGCCGAACTGGAGGTAAGAGGGTGCGGGTCACCATCGATGGGGCGCTGATCCGATCCGAGTCGGACCTGCATGATGTTCTGGCAAGGAAGCTAGATTTCGGCCCATACTATGGGAGGAATCTCGATGCCTTGTGGGATCGTCTCTCCGCGGATGTGGAGCGTCCCGTTGAGCTCATCTGGGAAAACTCCGAGGCCAGCAAGACCCTCTTGGGGGTTGAAGTGTTTGAGAGGATTTCCTCGGTGTTGATCAGGGTCATGGATCAAGACGAGTCTTTCGGGCTAGATGAAAGATTCACGATGCGCTTTGAATAGCGGATAGCCGGGATGTAATTCGAAGAAGCCCCGCTGGAGGATGCTGATCCGGCGGGGCTTCTTGGCGTCTGACGGCAGTAGTTGACGGCAACGTCAGCGGACGGGTGCTGCACAAAGCGGTGGGTCGTCGCTGTCGTCGGGTTGGTGGTGGCCTCGGAGGGCTTGGCGAGGGTGCGGCCGAGGAGCTCGATGGCGTCGCGCTGGAGGTGGAGGCGGACGTGTGCGTAGACGGTGGCGGTGACGCCGATGTGGGCGTGGCCGAGGAGTTCCTTGATGACGACGAGTTCGACGCCCCGTTCCAGGAGGAGGGTCGTGGTCGAGTGCCGCAGGTCGTGGAAGCGGATCTGGCGGAGCTGGGCGCGGCGGAGGAGGGCATTGAAGTGGCGGGTGAGGGCGGCGGGTTCGATGGGGTGGCCGTCGGGCCGGGTGAAGACGTGGCCGCTGTTCACCCAGCCCCCGCCGGCCATCTTCTTCTCGTGGGTCTGCTGCTTCCGGTGGGCGCGGAGTGAGAGCAGGCAGGGGGCCGGGAAGGCGATGCGGCGTTCGGAGCTGACTGTCTTTGTGGGGAGGGCGGTCAGGCCGCCGGTGCGGGTGCGCTGGAGGGTGCGGCGGATGCTGGCCGCGCTGGCGTCCAGATCGAGGTCTTCCCAGCGCAGGCCGAGGAGTTCGCCCTTGCGGTGTCCGGTGCGGAGGGCGAGTTCGAACAGGGCGTGGAGGCGGTGGCCCTTGGCGGTGGTTAGTACTGCAACCGCATCTGGTGGGTCTGGCCTCGGCGTTTGTAGTGGGATCGGCGGGCTCGGGCCTGGCTGCGTCGTCGGAAGCGTGACCAGCGCAGGTGGTGCTCGTTGGTCTGGTGACGGGGCTTGACGAGGTGGCCCATGAGCCGGCGGATCTCCGGGACGCTCAGGGGTATGAGCTCGTGCTCGTCGTCGGTGTCGCCCCCTTTGTTGCTTCCTGGGCGCGGAGGGCGGTCAGGTAGGCCAGTGCCGCCATGGCCAGGGTGATGTGCCGGCACCAGGCCCGGTAAAGGCGGGCCTGGTAGTGGTCCAGGCCGCACTCGTTCTTCGCGACCTGGAACGATTCCTCGATGGCCCATCGCGCGGCGGCCACCTTGACCAGGTCTTTCAGGCGAGTGCCGACGGGGCCGTAGCAGACGTAGTAGGCGATCTCGGCGGGGTCCCTGAGCGACCTGCGGGCGAGGACCCAGCGGCCGAAGCCGTTCTCCCACACCGGGCGGATCGCGACCCGGGCCCAGTCGTAGATTCGCTCGCCATGAGCGCCCTGGCCGCCGGAGATGCGCTTCCAGGCCTGCCGGGCCAGTGAGGCGATCAGCTTGTCCACCCGGGCCCCGGTCCACTTCACGGTGATCACGGTGTCGTTGACCTTGGTGGCGAGTACGTGGGCGATGCGACGTTCCTCCAGCCAAAACCTGAGGTGCTTGACCTGGCCGTACGCCTCGTCCGCGGTGACCCAGGCGAACGGGATCCCGGCGTCGATCGCGCGCTGCAGCATCCACTTGAAGTGCTCGTTCTTCGTCGCGAACGGGACTTCGTCCCCGATGCCGGCGGCCCGACAGCGATCGCGGTCGTCGGCCCAGGACGCGGGCAGGTACAGTTCCCGGTCGATCAACGCCCGGCCCTTGGCGGAGGCGTAGGCCAGGAAGGTGCCGATCTGGCACTTCTCGGTGCGGCCGGCGGTGCCGGTGTATTGGCGCTGCACGCCGGCCGAGCGGGTGCCTTTCTTCAGGAAGCCGGTGTCGTCGCCGATCAGGATGCCGTCCTTGGCACCGATGGTCTCCACCACGAAGTCGCGTACGTCGTCACGGACCGCGTCCTCGTCCCACTCGGAGAGATTCAGCAGGCGCTGGACCCCGTCCGGACGGAGCTGCCCGACCTGCTCGGCCAGCGTCCAGCCGTTCTTCCGCTCCAACGGAGCGAGTAGCCCGGCCAGGTAGTCCAGCGCTCGTTCCCGGGGCTCCGACCTGCCGAAACGGTGGGCTAGACGGGGCATGGAACCCGGCTATCCCCTCAGCCCACGACTCGACCTGCTCGACCATCAGCTCATCAGCACACAGATACACCAACGAGCCCAACACCACATCCGTCACGCAGATGCGGTTGCAGTATTAGGAGGGTGCGGGCTTCGTCGGCGGTGAGGGGTTCGAAGCGGCGGGGGCGGGGGGTGCCGGTGCGGACGTTGCGGGCGACGTTGCGCGGGATCCCTTCCTCCCGGACGGCGTGCTCCAGGGCGGACTTGAGGACGGAGTGGATGTAGGCGAGGGTCAGCGGGGAGAGCCGCTTGCCGCAGCACGTACCGGTGGCGCAGCAGCGGGGCTGGTTCCGGGCGGCATCGAGGCCGCGTGCGCAGCACTGGCAGGTGGTGCGGAGCTGGTTGAGCCAGGTGCAGACATCCTTGGCCGAGAGCGTGGCGAGCTTCCTCTTGCCGAGGCCGGGGATGAGGTAGCGGTTCGTGCAGGCGGTGTAGCGGGTGTGGGTGTTTTCGCGGAGCTGGTGGACGGCGACGTTCTCCAGCCAGTAGGTCAGGTACGCCCCGAGGCCGCCCTGGGCGGAGACCACGGGACGCCGCGGTTGCTGGCGGCGATCTTCTCGGTGAGCTTGGCGAGGGCTTCCTTGCGGGTGGTGCCGTAGACGCGGACGCGCTTGCGGGTGTTGCCGGGGGCGAGGACGTAGCCGGCGGCTTCCCAGCGGCCGTCCTTGCGCTGGTAGACGGTGCCGTCGCCGTTGGCGCGGCTGCGGCGGGAGGCGGGGGTGTGGTCATCTGGCGGCTTCCTGTTCGAGTCGGGTGCGGATGAAGTCGGTGAGGGCGTGGGCAGGGATGCGGTGGGCGCGGCCGAGGGTGATGGAGGCGAGTTGAAGTGGCCCCGGAAGCCGAGCATGTGTGCCCACTTCCAGAGCTTGAGCTCGGCGAACTCCGGGCGCTTGCCCAGTTCCCAGCAGGTGCGGATCATCTGCCGTACGTGACGTTCGACGGCGAGGCGGGGCAGGGGTCGGGTCTGTCCGGTGCCGGCGCAGGCGGTGCACTGGAGCGGGGTTCCGCGGCCGGTCAGGGTCATGCCGCGTCCCTGGCAGGGGCGGCAGAACAGGGTGCGGTCGAGAGCACCGGATGAGTCGGCGGACCTTGTGGCGTACTTGGCCACGTAGGCGGCGACCGCGTGATCGGTCAGTTCGGCGTCGGTGCCGAAGGCGGCGATCTCGCGCACGTCGAGCTGTTTGCCCCAGGTGAGTTCGCGTTCCCCGACCGCGTCCGAGACGACGCTGACCGAGATGCGGGCGGCGGCGGCCCGGACGGCGTCGCTGAGCATGGTCGCGGTGGCGGACGGGGGCGGGGGCGGGGGCTGGATGCTGCCGAGATGCCTCATTTTATCTACCCAAAATATTCCGTCGCCGAGATGAGGCTGAGGGGCACGGGGCCTGGCACGTAGATCGCTCCGATGAGAGATAGGGGCAGGACCCTGCAACGGAGGATGGGTTCCATCGGTTCGTTTGATAGCGCGGAGCCCTCGGCCACGAACGACCGGGGGCTCCGCGCTGCGGCCAACTACAGGTCGGCATTGCTGTCGGGCGGCACCCGTTCGACCTCCAGCGGCGCCCGCTGGGCAGCCAGGTGCTCGATGTCAGCCTTGGCCCGGGCCAGCCGCTTCCGGGCCGTCAGCGCCGCACGCTCCGCCCTGCGGGCGGCCCGCTGCCGACGGCGCTCCTCTCGACGGGCAAGCCGCTCGGCGATCAGCGCCCTCCGGTCGGCTGACTCCGGCGGCCAGTACGCATCGAGCACCCACTTTACGCCGAGCGCGACGGCCAGCAGCACCAGCACCAGCAGCCAACCCCACCCAGGCACGCCGCTGGCGGCACCGGCAACAACTTCAATGATCTGCATGTCAACCTCTTGATGAGGAGACACGCGGTACGGCTACGCCGCGAGAACCAGAGCCCTCTGGCCCAGCCCTGCCCCGTGTCCCGATGAACGGACGGCGGAGAGGGCGGGCGCTTGCGGCCCCCGGGGAACCAAGGGGCCAGCTAGTCGATCGGTACCGCAGACGCTGACCCAGTTACGCGGTACGAAGTCCACCGAGAACGGCACCAGGCCAGGTACGGCGGCGACGAGCATGGACAGCAAGAAGGCATCCTGGATCGCCTTGACCTGCTCAAGAGTCAAGTCATCGACAAAGTCGCGGATCCAGAGTGCATCGATTGCTTCGTACGTCAGACCTATGGGATCTGGCCACCAACTTGCCTCAGCCTCGCTTTGACCTGTGCAACGAGGTTCGTCGATCAGGACGCGGTCGGCGGACAGCCCAGGAAGCGCCGCAAGAGGGCGGGGCCCCGAATGATCGTAGGAAGCTACGTCTGCGGCCGCCTCGGGGCCGGTCCAAATCTCCGCCGGTGCTAACCGAAGTTCTCCCCAGTCAATGACAGGGATGAAGTGCGACTTCCTGATGAGTTCATCGAGGGCAGCCTCAAGACCCGTCAGCTGAGACCGAGGTACCTCTCGGACACCGACTTCGAGTGCCCGGCTGAGTAGAGCCTCCTGCCACTCCTCCCGCATAGTGATCACCCCGGGGATGCCCAGGCCGAGAAGCTGGAGCATCGCAGAGGACTTGCCGGAGCCTGGCGGGCTTGCGATCTCGATGAGGTTATGGCTTCTGCCCCGCAGGGAGGGCTTTGCCGAGAGGAGCTGTCGTGGGGATGCGCCGGTTGCCGAATGGCTGATGAAGACCTCTGCGCTCACAAGCCCATCCTAAGCACTGAATTGACGTCATGTTAGCCCCGTCCTTCTGCACGCGGGGGCCCGTACCGGCGGCAGCCGGTCGCTCGACGGAGTGCGTATGAAGGAACCGATCAAGCACGTCGAGGATGATGGCCGCCCGTACTGCGCGCGGTGTGCGGAGCCGTGGCCATGCCCGAAGGTGCAGAAGTGGGAGCGGACGAAGGCCGCCCGCCCCGATTCAGAGGCTGACTACGGACCAGCCGTCGCGCGCCAAGGCGTCGAGGTGAGGGGTTGCGCGGTCTTCGTGGACAGCGAGTGCGAGCAGGTGTTTGGCGCGGGTGGCTGCGACGAAGGTCGTCATCGCGGCGTGCCGACCTGTGGCGTTGAGTCTGCCGACGGGAGCCTTGCCGGTGATCACGGGGAGCAGGCTGCCGAGATCGTGGCCCCTCCCTTGCTTGGTGGCACATTCGAGGACGAGGGTCGCGCAGTGCGTCTCGCCCTTCGCGCTCGCGACGGTGGCCGTGAGCATCGGCGGCAGAGCTCCCTCCGGAGCCGACGGCAGTGGTGTGTGGGCCAGCCAGAAGGTGCGAGTGGCGTCATCTACCTCGACGGGTGTTCCGACGGCCCTCTCCACCAGCTCCCCGAGGCGGTCGACGAAGTACTTCCAGCGGCTGGGGGTGTCGCAGTCGTTGTGCAGGGCCTTGACCACGAGGACTCGTAGTTGGTGATCTGGAGTGCCGGGTCTGCGATCGAGCTGGGGGAACGGCGGCAAGCTGTCCGGAAGGGTCGGGGTCGCGGTCGGCGCCTGCAACTCCCACAGGAGCGCGCGGACGGCTCCCCACAGAATGGTGGCCGCTGGGCCGACCTGGCCAGTGTGCAGCAGGACTGTCCTGGCACGCCGGTAGGCCTGCAGGAGCCGGCTCGGCTCCACGGCCGTCCCGGGCTCCGGCTGAGGCAGGTAGCAGCCGAGTGCGCGGGGAAAGAGGCGTGAGGTCCCAGGGCTCTCGCGAGCACCGATGACCTTCGGCGGGTATGCGGCGACGGCTTCGGGCGGCACCGTCTGCCGGACGAGCTCGTCGAAGGCGGGCAGGACTTGGGCGATGCTGTCCTTGGCGAAGGTGATGACGGCGAGAACGCTCGCGGGTCCGTGGCCGCGGATCTCCTGCGGGCGGTGAACCGCGAGCCTGCTCGCCACTCTCGCCGGTCCTGCGCCGAAGCGCAGGCTCACCGGGAGCTCCATCGCCCCCTCTTTTGGAAAGCTTCCCGCTGCAGGCCCGGCACCGTCCGTGCTGAGGATGCGCTGGTTGACGTCTCCCACGCACTGCATGACCGTGCCGTCCTTGAACACCGCTTCCAACAGGCGGCGCTGTTCCTCATTGGTGTCCTGCATCTCGTCGATCAGGACGAACGGGAACCGGGAGCGTAGGCCGGCGACCAGGCGGGGGTGCTGGTGCAAGTGCTGGGTGGCGATCGCGTACATGTCGGCGTAACGGAAGACACCGCGCTGGGAAAGGTGTTCCTTCAGTTGCATCAGCTGCTTGTAGCTGGCGGTGCCGCGATTGAGGCCGTTGACCTGGATCTGCAGTTCCGACTCGGCGGGGTCGAAGACGTACGTGGCCTCGGTGACCATTTCCAGCCCGTCAGCCCGTTGTCGTGTGAAGCCCTTCAGGGTCTTGAACCAGCCCAGGCTCAGAAGTCTGCGGGCTTGGGCGGCGAAGGCGTGGTCGTCGACGGCCCGAACGACGATGTTCCGCGAGCGCAGGGCCGGCAGTGCGAGGAAGGTGTGGACGAAGCTCTGGATCGTCCCGGCGAAGTTCGGGTAGTGCTCCAACCGCTTCGCCCGTCCGGTCAGTCGGCTCGCGATCTCCTGGGTGGCGGTGTTGGTGTGGGACAGCACGCAGATGCCCTGCCGGTTGGAGGGCCAGCCGTCCGCCACCAGGGCGAGTTTCAGGGCGACGAGCGTGGTCTTGCCGGAGCCGGGGGCCGCCTGCAGGTGCAGCGGGCCGCGGGCTTCCAGGAACGCGAACTGCTCGGCAGATGTCAGGGCAAGGCCCATGCTCCGGGCTTTGGCTTCGATGGTCTCGCGGTCCAGGGCACCAGGCGAGAGGGGGAGTGTCACAGCCGGGCGCTCCCGTGCAGGTAGTCGACCGCCTCCAGCAGGTAGCTCGGTAGGTCTTTCCGGCGGATGCCGGAGGTCTCCAGCAGTCGGGCGGCGTGCTGGGCCGCGATCGGCTTACTGGTGCCCCCCACGCGCAGCGGACGGTAGATCCTTAGCGCGCACTCCTCCAGCGAGAGGCCATCGTCCTCCCGCCACTTCTTCACCTCCAAAGCTGCGATCTCCTCGATCCCCACGAGGTCCTCCGCCTTCGGCCACTTGGAGCTCTTGGCCGCGCTGATCGCCTGGTGCATCAACGTCGCCATCGGCCACGAGGCCCGCGCCAGGTCGTATTCGAGGGTCCACCAGTTCGACACGAAGGTCCGCACGGCCCCGCCGTCGCGTTCCTGCTTCTTGATGACGTGTTCATCCCGTTCCGTCGCGGTGAGGCTGCTCCATCGTGTGAGCTTCTTGGCCATTTCCTCGTCGGCCCCGTCGGGGGCCAGGTCCATGTCCGTGATGCAGGCCACCCGTACCGGTGGCAGGGCGGAGTTCGTGCGCTGGAAGATCCGGGAGTAGCGGAACAGGCCGGTGCTGCCGACGTTCACGATGCTGACGCCGTTCTCGGCGAACGAGTGGCCGGCGACGCGGGCGAGTGCGGGAAGGAGCAGGACCTCCGCGTCGCCCTCGACCATGGCGACGGCCCGGGCGAAGAAGAGGTTCGCCTTGGTGGCGTCCAGGAACCGGGTGAGAAACGCGTAGTCCGAGGCGTCGAGTTGGGTGCACTCCGGCCGCAGCGGGAACGTCCGTCCGCGGGCCACGAGGGTCAGGTGCTCCACCGGCACGCTGGAGGCGATGTGCGGGCTGTGCGTGGTGGCGATGATCTGGACGGGGGACTCGCCCCGGCTGCGGTCCTGGAGCAGGTCGACGACCCGGGTCTGCAGCTGCGGGTGCATGTGGGCCTCTGGCTCCTCGATGAGGAGGATGGGGGAGGTGCTCTCCCGGCCGAGCAGGAGGAGTTCGGCGGCCATGAACAGAGCGTTGTTGTAACCGAGGCCGTGGCGGGTCGACTCGGTGAGTCCCGGGTTGGGCGCGAAGGCAAGTTCCAAGCGCTCCAGGACGCTCTGGAGTGATGCGGTCGCGGCGATGCTGATCGCGCCGGCGAGGGTGTCCTGGCCGATGGTGAATCTGTTCAGGTACCCGCTGTTGAGTTCGTCCCGGGCTTTCTGCACCAGGGAGTTGGTGTTGATGTGGTGGTCGGCGCGCTGCAGGATGCCCACCAGAGTGCCGGCGCTGTCCTTGGCGGAGTCGAAGTCGTCCTCCCGCTGCTCGTGCATGCCGGGGTACTGGGTGAGGATCTGCGACAGTCGGGAGTTGCGGCCGGCCCGCATCTCCCCTTCGGCGTCGCGCAGCGGCCGCAGGTACGTCGCGCGCAGACGCTCGCGGGCTTCGCCGTCGAGTACGGTCTCGCCCGCCCGTACCCTGACGGACATGCGGTGGGGCACGTCCGGGTCGAACGGCTCCGCCCGCAGGGTCACGGTCAGCCTGGGGGCATCTCCTGGAAGCGAGGTCAGGAACTCGCTGAAGGAGCCGAGTTCCTGGTCGTCGAGGCCTTCGAACGTGCAGCTGATCTGCAGGTAGCTGGCTCTGCCACCGACACCGCAGTGAAGGTCGTCCGCTGTGATGCGGGTGAAGTCGGCGCTCGACGTCAGGCACAGCCGGATCGCGTCGACCACGGCACTCTTGCCGCTGTCGTTCTCCCCGACCAAGACCGTCAAACCAGGCTCAAGAACGAGGTCCAGGGCCGACCCGGGATCCGAGTCGGTGGCAGACTCGCCGAAGATACGGAAGTTCTCGGCCTGCACGCGCGCCAGATACATGAACCCCTCAAGTGCCTTCTGGCTGCCGCAGGCAGCCGCCACCCCACGTACTGGCACGCTAGGGCGGCCGCGCCCAGCGGCGCAACGAAGTAACCATGATGAGACGCGGCCGACCAACCGGGCCCCCGGCCTGCCTGCCGAGTACAGCGAGCGGCCGCCTCTCCTCCGCACCGTCGAAGACACGCTGCCCCCACGCGGGCGAAGGTCAATCCTGAGCAGGGCATGCCGACCATCGGGTGACGAACCATCATCCACTGTGCACGAAGCGGTAGCTGTACGGCATGATCACTTCCTCCCGGTGGCGCCGCGGCGCCACTGCTCTCGCCGCTCTCGCCGTCGCCCTGATCCCCGCCGCGGCCCCGGCGTCCGCAGCCCCAATCTCGGCCGCGCCGCCCACCGCGTCCGTGCCCGTTGCCAGCTTCCCGCACCGGCAGCTTCCGGAGCCCCCTTCGGCGGACCAGGTCCGCATGGAGCTTGATGAGCTGGTGGTCGAGGCGCCACACAGCATGGACGGCTACTCGCGGGCCAAGTTCCCCCACTGGGCGATCCAGTGGGGGATGTGCGACACCCGGGAAGTGGTCCTCGCCCGCGACGGTGCCGACGTGGTGCAGGACGAGCAGTGCCGGGCGATCGCGGGGACGTGGGTGAGCGTCTACGACGACAAGGTCCTCACTGCTGCTTCGCAGGTCGACATCGATCACATGGTGCCGCTCGCGGTGGCCTGGCGCTCGGGCGCGGACGGATGGGACACGGCCAAGCGCAAGGCGTTCGCCAACGACTTGGAGCACTCGCAGCTGGTCGCAGTCTCTGCGGCGTCCAACCGCAGCAAGGCCGACAAGAGCCCGGACGCGTGGCGCCCGCCGGCCCTCGGGTACTGGTGCACGTACTCCCGTGCGTGGACGGACATCAAGCACGTCTACGGGCTGAGCGTCACCGAGCCAGAGAAAGCGGCGCTGGTCGAGATGCTGGACACCTGCGCGTAGTAACGGCCAGTTGGCCCTTCGCAGGTACTGCGAGGGGCTGTTGACCACTGGACGAAGCTGCCACCGCCCCTTGCCTTCCGGCTCCTGCGGTGAACCGTAGCTGGGCGAGCAACGGGCCAGCGGGCACCCGCGGACTGGGAGTCAGCGCCCGCTTCCACTGCGCGGAGCAGGCACCCTCGGCAGCAGGTCCCACAGCGGCCGACCGCTGGACGCCCATCGCCCCAACACCTCGCGGTCAACCAGTAGCACACCCTGCTGGCGCCCCCACTCGATCGACTTCTGCGAGAAGCGCCCGTTGGTCACCACCACCGGCACCTGCGCCCGGTGCACCCGTTGATACGTCCCCAACAAGCTGTACAGCACCCCCACGGATACCGGCTAACCGTTCAACGGGTCCTGCTTGTGCTTGCACTGCAGCGCCCAGCGACGACCCATCGGGTCATCCGCCAGCACGTCCACGCTCTGGTCATTGCTCTGCCCGACCTTCTCCGCCCGGTAACCGTCACGGCGCAAAAGGTCCCGCACTGCGAACTCGAAAGCGTCCGGCTTCAACGAGTCCAACCCGCTCGGGCCGGTCAGCACCATCCGCAGCCGACTCATCCGCTGCCGATCGGCCTGCTCTTGCACCTGCCGCTGCCAGGCCACCACCGCCACCACACCCGCCGCGGCCAACACCAACAGCACCACCACCCACCAGTGCGCCGCCAGCCCACCTCAGCAATGCCATCAACAAGCTGATCCCCACGAACAACCCGATGACGGGCAGCACCCACTCCCCGTCGCCGCCGCCCCGCCTGGCTGGCCTCCTGCGCGTGCTCAACCGCGCCCCCTCCCCTTGCACTCGCACACACCTGTGGGCGTTCATCACAGCAGCGACGCCTGACGGCACATCAGCCGCGCACGGAAGCACACCACCTCCGCACCGTGTAGACCCGGGGGCTGACGAAGGCCACCACCCAGCCCCGTACCTGGGCCTTCGCCTAGGCTTCCGACTTGGCCACGGGAAGCGGCCTTTCCGCATTGACGCGGGTGGTGGCGTGGAGGCTGGAGTTGTCGATGAGGTCGATCAACCGCTCCACACCTTCCTCCCGATACCCCTCCACTCCGGCTAGGGCCCGGGCTGCGTTCACGCGGGCGCCGTTGTCGTCAAAGCTGGGGTTGTCGGCGAAGTCGATCAACCGGTCGGCACCCGCCTTCCGGTACCCCTCTACTTCGGTCAGGGCCCGGGCTGA
>NZ_JBHWID010000033.1:0-13630 GCF_042732175.1 Kitasatospora sp. NPDC059795 | reverse complement strand
GCGTTCACACGGGTGCTGGCGTGGAGTCTGGGGTTGTCGGCGAAGTTGATCAACCGGTCGGCACCCGCCTTCCGGTACCCCTCTACTTCGGTCAGGTCTCGGGCTGCGTTCACACGGGTGCTGGCGTGGAGTCTGGGGTTGTCGGCGAAGTTGATCAACCGGTCGGCACCCGCCTTCCGGTACCCCTCTACTTCGGTCAGGGCCCGGGCTGCGTTCACACGGGTGCTGGCGTCGAGCTTGGGGTTGTCGGCGAAGTTGATCAACCGGTCGGCACCCGCCTTCCGATGCCCCTCCACCCCGGTCAATGCCTGGGCGGCATACACGCGGGTGCTGGCGTTGAGGCCGGGGTTGTCGGCGAGGGAGGCTAGCCGGTCCGTGCCCGTTTCCCGGTGCCCTTTCACCTCGGTCAACGCCTGGGCCGCGTCCACGCGGAAGCGGCTGGCAAGGCCGGAATCGTCGGCGAAATGGATGAGACAGTCGATGGCGCCAGAGGGAAGGGCGGTTCGCAGGCGTACCTGGCTTGCCAGGAACTCGCACACCATCCAGTCCCTTGGCATCCAGTCCATTGGTGTCCAGCCCCTTGGCGACGCGAGTCTAGTCAGGGTTTTAGCGGTTTGGTCGGCGATATGATCTTGTGGAGTGAGGAGGCCGTGCAGGATGAATCCGGCGTAAGAAGAGTTCTCACGCCTCAGCAGTGGGGCGCTCCAGTGGTCAGCGGGCCTAGAGAACACTTCGCCGAGCGTCTGGGCTCGTGCTTGCGCGTCGCGGGTGGCATGGAGGGCCGCCTGGTGTTCGAGCAGGGTTTGGTGAAGGAAAGCAAAGTCGGATGCGCTGCGGGTGATAAGGCCGCTGCGGCACAACGCGGCTGTGAGGAAGTCGTTCCATTCGTCGTCGGGGACGCGTGCAGGCCGGCGGGTGTGGGGATGGTCCCGCAGGATGTCCAGGGTCGGGCGGGTGTCGCCTGTGAAGCGTGCGGTGGCGAGGTGGCCGATCAGTTCAGGCAAGTGGTCCAGGGTGTCCTCGGCCCGGGCGGTGACGCCCGGGCCGTAGCCGTCCAGGTCGGCACGCAGTACGTCCCGTGCACCCGGGGCGTACTGCCGTTTGTGAAGCAGGGCGGTGAAGTTGTCGTAGACGGCGCCGCGGGTGGTGGGGAGCGCCTGCTGAGGGGCGTTGGCCTGGAGTTGGCAAAGCATGGTGGCCATGAGCGGCACGCGCGCGAGTTCTGCCAGGTTGGCGTTGTCGACCGCCGCGAGGAAGCGACTGGCAGTTGCGTCGGGCGCGGGCAGGTCCATGGCCTGGAACCAGGCGCGGGCGACATGGTGTAGGTCGTCCCGGTTGAATGGTTCGAGCTGGAAGTGCGGTGTGTCCCGGCCGAGAAGATTGAGTTCCGCAAGGGGCAGGGGGCGGGTGGCGACGACGAACCGGTACTGGTCGGCCTGGAGGCCGTTCGCGACGGCGGAGATCGTGCGTAGGACGGAGTGGCGGGCCTGGGCGTCGGTGATCTCATCGAGGCTATCGACGAGTACGAGCCAGCGGGCACGCGGGTGCGGACGCTTGGCGAACAGCTCGATGGGCAACCGCTCGATGAGTCCGGCGAGGTCGGCGTTGGCGTGCCGGGCCAGGGCCTCTGCGAGGGGCACGCCCAGGAGGGCGGACGCGGGGACGAGCACCGCCAGAACGGGGCCGACGTTTCCGGCCTGCCAGCCCTTGACGACATTGGCGAGGTAAGTCCGCAACAGGCTGGACTTGCCTCCCCCCGGGCCAGCCACCACCACACAGGTCTCGGCCTGCGAGAGCAGTTCAGCGGCCGGCCTCGGTCCGGCCACGACCCCGATGCGCGCCTCCGATGCGCTGTCCTCGACAGCGGGATCTTCCTGCCGGGCCAGCTGCCGGACGTACACGGTGGCGAGGGGCGGCACGATGCCGGGCAGCGCCCCCGCGTAGGGATGGTCGCGAACGGCACCCTCGGCGGCGGCGAGGTAATGGGCCAGCCGCTGCACACGTGAGTCCGCCTGCTCCCGAAGTGCGTGCATCTCCTTCCACTGGTTTCCGGCGATCCGGAGCGCGTCCAGGAGCTGATCCAAGGTGGTTTTGGTCGGCACCGTTTTGAAGGTGAACACGTTGCTGATCGTGGCCTTGGAGACCTCGGCCCTCTCGGCAAGCATGGTCCTGCCCCAGCCGAGGCTGGTCATTGCCTGCTGCAGCCGCCTGACCAGCTCGTGCTGCGCTTCCCCGTCCCTAGGCTTCGGCATCTGTCTCCCGATCCGTCCGTACAACCTCGTTCACATCACCGCATTGAACGCCCCTGAAGGATTCCATCAACTCCTGGGCTCCGGCTGCCGTGCCCTCCCCTGACTGGCTCCACCGACACCAGGAGATAACCTGATGGACCTTCACCCGTTCGCCCTCGCCGCCGTACCGCTCCTCCTGGGAGCGCTCGTCCGCCTGGCCCGTCGTCCGCAGAACGCCGCCCCCGCCATCACCCGGGCGCTGCGTGACCTAATCACCCTGTGGCTGGTCCTACACAACACCGACCCGCAGGAGCGCGGGCCGCTCCTGCGTGCCCACCGCGCGTGGCGACTGCCCGCCGACACAGCTCCGGCACTCCAGCGCGGCGGTCAGCCTGCCGGGCACCGCGACCGGTGACGCCGTCGGCGGCCCGAGCACTCCACCTATCCATCAAGGAACGCCACCCTGCAGACCCGCCGCCGTGCCGAGGTGATGATCCAACTGCGTCGGACCGAGCCAGGCACGCTGTCCCGACAGCTTCTTTGGGAAGCCCAGCAGCTGACCTCGGATCCTGGTACCTCGGAAGAGGACCGCGCGCTGGTCGTCGAACTGACCGCCCAGTACCGTGCCGAAGCCGAGTGGCTGCTCGGAGCGCTGAAGAAGGCGGGCCGGGAAGGAGGGACCCGCACCTGGGGGTTTCTTGCCGATCGGACCCGCATCAAGCGCCTGCTGCAGCTCGGCCACCTGGCCAAGGTTGAGGTCTTGGTGATCGCCGAAAGCAGAGCCCCTGCCGGCCAGCCGTTGTGGTCGGTCGGCAGGGGCTCTGCCGAGAGCTGGGACTGATCTCCGATGCCACCAACAGCCGCACAAACCAGCGGCTGCGGGCATTGGACGGACAACCAGGTTTCGCCTTCGAGCCGATCAGCAGTGAGATAGGCGCTGCGGTCGGCGGCGTTCCACCAGCGACGGATCGACGCGACGGCGAACTCGGCGGTGCCGTAGTCAGTGCTGGGTTCACCTGTCAGTTCGCCTGCTGTCGACTGAGGAGGGTTGTCGTGAGTTCGACGGTGGCGAGGTACCACCAGAAGATCCAGTCGAGGAACGCCGGATCGTAGTCCTCCTGTTGGGAGGCGTCCCGGTGGCGGATCTCGAACTTGTTTGCGATCACGAACAGCGCCCCGTCGTCGGGCTTCCCGAGTTCGCTGCGGATGAGGTCGCGTCGTTCCTCCAGGATGCCCGCGAGCACTATCACCGCGGAGCGCTTCTCCTCGATGGACGCGCCGCGGCCGCGGTAGAGGGCGATGGCGTGCGTGGTGCGCTGCTTGATGTCGGGGTCGGCGACAGCGAGGGCACGGTGGACGAGGTCGGCACGCGCGTCATCGGTGACCGCGACGAGTCGGCCCTGGTCCTCGCCCTCGTCGGCGAGGCGGTACTGGACGCCGGCACCCGCGAGCAGGCGGTTCACCCGCCATCGGTAGAGGACCCTGGCCGGGCCGACATGGAACTCTCGGTGGTGCCATCCGCATCCGTTCCAGGAGTGGAAGGTGCGATCCCGCGGCCGGGACACAAGATCGTGGAAAACCTCGACGAGGCCGAAGAAGGTGTCCTCGTCCCAGTCCTTCGGCGTGAGAGGCCACAACTGGTCGACCCCCAGCCGTTGCTCCAGAACCTCGGCCGGGTCCGGCAGTTGCTCGTCGACATCGACGCACGCCTCGCCGAAGTGCTCGGCGAGGTAGCCGTTGCCGTGCAACTCCATGACCAGCCGCGCGAAGCCCAACCGCACAGAAACCGGATCGGACGGCGCCGCCGGGGCTACCTGCCCGTTGCGGTGTGGCCAGTAGGGACGGGGCTCCGTGAACTGGCGGATCTCCTGCGCTCGACCGATCAGTTCACGCAACCACATCTGCTGGGTGAGTACCGGAGCCTGGCTCCATGGATCCGCGCCTGCACCCCAGGGGTCGTCGGACTTCGGCACTGTGGAAGGCAGGCTCTCGAAGTCCGAGCAGGCACTCGATCCCTGGAACGCCTCCGTGAGCAGCCATTCGGCCCGTGACACCCAGTCCCGCCGCCCGAGTGCCGCGATACGGCCGGCCTCGGCAACGAACAGGTCGGCAGGCCAGACCAGTTCGTAACTGCTGAGATCTATCACGAGGACCCCTCCGTGCCCGATGCTGCGGGGCGGCGTTCCACGTGCTGACCCGCATCGGGAGGATACCGGCGGCCCCGGACAACACCGCACGGATTTCACGCACTTCCAGCAGCGCAGGGTCAGGCAGCCAGGCGGGCGACCTGTCTCGTCTCGGTGATGCCTTGCAGCGTCTGTCCGCTTGGTCGAGCGCGCTGCTGAGTGCAGCGACGGCTTGGTCGGCGGAGTCCTTGAGGAGGTGGCCGTGGAGGTTGATGGTGATGGCGAGGGTGGTGTGTCGGAGGGTCTTGGAGATGACGGCGATGGGGACGTTATCGGCGATCATGATGCTGGCTGCGGTGTGGCGCAGGTAGCGCAGGCCGAGTTTGGTGGTGCGTTGGCGGAGTTGGTTCAGGAGCCATTGCGGGCGCAGGTGTTGGCCGTCGGGGTGAGGGGAAAGACGAGTCCTTCGAGTCAGCCATGTGGGTGGGAGGCCATTTGGATCGCGGCTTGGCGGTCATCAGCCAGGCTGCGTACGGGAATGGGCTGACGGCCGGGAATCAGCGTGATGGGCACTGACGCGGATAGCCTGCCGCAGTGCGTAGTTCTCCTGGCGTCGATGGGCCCGGTTGGCACTACCCACGAGACCTCCGCCCCTGACCGGGGAGACCGCCGGGGAGCGCCCGCACACTGGACGAATCAGGCAGTGGGGCGCGTGCGGGGGTCCGCAGGGCCGCCGCTCGACGGTCGTTGCCGATGCGCATGGCCCTCGCGTTCGCTGCGGCCTCCTCTTCTTGTTCGCCGGCGGGTGTGTTGGCCTGCGAGAGCATGCGGTTGGCTCGCCGTACGAGGTCGTGGAACGTCTCGGCATACCCGGCCACGGAACCCGTCACCGGGACCGCCCCGGGTACTTCCGGCCGACAGAAGTGCAGGCCCTGAGGCCCGGTGGCGACATGGGGAGCCCGCCGGGTGCGGCCGGCCACGAACCCGCTCAAATGCTCCAGAAGTTCGGCGTCTGCGGGCATCGGCACCTGCCGCCGCTGCGCCCCGAGTAGCGCGCGGAACGATGCCCGAACTGGGGTTCTGCCCTTGCGTACGACCCATACGCTCACCACGGGCATGCGGGCGCCGCGCTTCATGCCCCGCTCCGCGAAGTGCTCCGAGGGGCGCGGACCCGGCTGTGGGTCTCAGTCGTCGAGTCCATGTGGCTGATCATGCCGCATGGCCATGGAACGACGTGGTGTCATACGCCCTCGTTAGCCTTGCCTGATGACTCTGATCGCGCGCCGACCGATCGCTGAACTTCCGGGCGATCCGGCCTACTTGCGTTTCGTCTACCACCACGCGCATCCGGCGGACCCGTACGACGACGAGGACACTCTTGAGCAGTGGCAGGTCTCCGTCCTCGCACCGCCGGACGACGAGGAGGAGATCGGAGACGACCGGGATCCGGACCTGGCCCCGGCGGTCGGCCGGGTTCGCCTCTACCGGCTGCGTGACTACACCGGCGGCGACCGGTGGAGCGCTGCCGACGCCGAATCAGGCGACCTGGAGGTCATTGCCAGCACGGTGCTGCGCGGAGTCAGGAGTGGTGATTCGGGGTACTCCAGGGCATTCGAGAAGCAGATCGAGTGCCCGGTTGGTGACCTGCTGATTCTTGACCGCGTCCACCTCGACAAGGAGTGGCGCGGATTCGGTCTGGGCCCGGTCATCGCGGCGGAGGCGATCCGCAGGCTGTCCCCCGGGTGCTGCGCCGTTGCGACCTACCCCGCGATGGGCGAGTACCCGGAGGGCCGGGAGGAGACCACGGAAGCGGACCGCAGGCGCGCGAAGAGGAAGATCGCTGCTCTCTGGGCGGGCATCGGCTTCGAGCGGTTCCGCGACGGAGTATGGCTGCTCGACACGGCCCAGCGGGCGCCGGCCGACCTCCACCGAGCATGTCGCGAACATCTGACAGCACTCTCGCGTGCCTACCGGACCGTGCGGCGCGGCCAAGCGAACGTGTGACGGCCCGGTCAGGGGACCACCGAAAACCAGCTCGCTGTACCTCGTTGACGCCAACCTGCCTTCAGCGGACCGTGCACAGTGCAGACACCCGCCTCTGACAATCCGGTGCGGGGCGCATGGCTACGCGGCCATGGGCATGGCACCTTCGCCTTCCCCCTGTGGAAGCGCGGCCGGCTGAGTTCGGCTCGGTCGAGTGCTCGGGCGAGGGCGTGGACGGCTTGGTCGGCGGAGTCTTTGAAGAGGTGGCCGTAGAGGTTGATGGTGGTGGCGAGGGTGGAGTGGCGGAGGGTCTTGGAGACGATGGCGAGGGGGATGTTCTCGGCGATCATGATGCTGGCAGCGGTGTGGCGCAGGTCGTGCAGGCCGATCTTCGGGAGTCCGAGTTCGGTTGTGCGCTTGCGGAGTTGGTCGAGGACCCGCTGGGGCCGCAGGGGAGAGCCGCACGGTTTTGAGAAGACGAGTCCTTCGAACAGGCCGTCGGGGTGGCTCTGGGGGAGAGGCTGATCCAGGCGCGGCTGGCCTCGGTCTTGGGTTGTCCGAAGGCGAGTTCGCCGTTGTCGATGGCGGCGAGGGTCCAGCGGACGTAGAGCTTGCGGTCCATGAGGTGGACGTCGGTCCAGTGGAGGGCGAGGGCTTCGCCGCGGCGCATGCCGGTGCCGAGCAGGACCTCGAACAGGTCGGCCAGCTGATCCGCGTACTGCTCGGCACCATGCCGCAGGAACGCCGCGGCCTCGTCCGGGTCCAGCAAGTGCGTTCGGCGGCGCGGGGCTTGGGCGGTACGGAGCGCTTGGCGGGGTTGTAGCGCAGGCGCCAGGAGCGTATGGCGGCGTTGAGCGCGTTGCGCAGGGTGGAGACGGTCCGGTGGACGGTGACTTTGCCTCGGCCGGCGTCGAGTTGGGTGGTGGTCCATTCGTCGATGTGCTGGGGCCGCAGGTCCAGGAGCCGGTGGTGGCCGAAGGTCGGGATCAGGTCGCGCTCCACGCATGCCTGGTAGCCCGCGTACGTGTTCGGCGCCAGGCGCATCTTCTGCAGGACCAGCCACTCCCGGAGGAAGCTCGCGACCGTGGTGCGGCGATTCTCGTACACTCCGCGCAGCTCGCCGTCCAGTACTGCGGCCATCTCCCGTGCGGCCTCGGCCCGGGTGGCGAACCCGCCCCGTCGGCGGGTGCGGCGCTGTCCCTCGTCGGGGGCGAGGTCGACGCAGTACGTCCACTTCCCGTGCTTCACATCGCCGGCCAACTGAGGGCACCACGGCCCGAGTTGCTTTCCGTTGCTGTCCGAGCAGCCGCACCGCCGGTACACCCTGCCCCGCTGTGGACGCTGTCCCATGAACCCCTCCTTGCTCTTGGTGCTATCTGACACCAAGGTTCGCCACCTCGTTCGGCGTGTCGGTAGAGCGTGCGAAGCAGGGCGCGAAGCGAGCCCTGGTTGGCCGGCGGCGACACGCGCAGGACGACACGCCGAACGGAAGATCACGGCGCGTAGCCAGTGGGTAGGCGGTTCTGTTCCGCATCCCGGATGCCCCGCAGCAGGCGAATCTGCAGGCCGCTGTCCCAAGCGGCATCAGCGGGATGCCGCAGGTGGTGGCTGGGGCCCTGTTACTCGGCGTGTCCACGGCCGTTGCTGGGCCTTGGGACCACTTTGGGACCAGCTGTTATGGCCGCTGGTGGACGCATGTGGACGGAGTTGGACATCTCTGGCCGAGGTAACACCTGGGCCTACGTCAGGTCGCGCGAGCCGCGCGAGCACTCCTTTGGGATCAACTCCTATTTGCAGGAGACGAGTTGGCCGCCTGCTCGGGACCCGTCGAGCAGGCGGCCAATCAGCAAGGTAGTAGGCGTACTTGACTGGGAGTCAAGGGGTCGCAGGTTCAAATCCTGTCGTCCCGACGGTAACGTCGCAGGTCAGAGGCGGTTTTTCCGGAAACGGGAAGGCCGCCTCTGGCGGTTTTCGGACATGGCAAATCGTGGCATTTCGGACGTCGAGTCAAGTGGGGTTACCGCCGATCCGTAGGTCGCGTCGGGCGATTGGCATTGAATCTACGGTTTTCGCGGCGATCTGTGATGCTATTCCAGGGTCGGCCGACGGCTGGCGCACTTAACCGGCGCGCGGCACGCCCGTACCCCAACTCCCCTTCCCTGCAAGACTGTTGATGGGTCATCCGGCAGCCTCGGGGTGCATGGATTTCACAACCTCGCCCGATTTGCCCGGGTTTTCGACCACTCTGAGTGATCGAGGCTGTTTCGTGATGTCCCGTTTCGGGGTCCCTTCTTGAATGAAATGGGCTTCGCGCTGCGGGAGTTGGTTTCATCTGACGAACGTTCAGCCGGTGGCGTCATGCCTGAATCGTTACCGTCGTGCGCGGTGGCCTTGGTTGGTGTGTCACCACCTTCGGGGGATTCGTCCGGTTCGGCGGAGTTGTTCGGCGAGGTGGCGGGTGAGGGTGTCTCCGGCTTCGGCGATCGTGCGGAGGTCGGGGTGGAGGTAGCGCACCGTGGTGCCGAAGTCCCGGTGGCCGGCGATTTCCTGGAGGATGTGGGGAGGGACTCCGGCGTCGGCCATCCAGGTCAGGCCGGTGTGGCGGAGGTCGTGGCGGCGCAGGTGTGTGTGGCCGAGGGCGTGGACGACGTTGTCCCAGTGGGTGGCGTCGCGCAGGACGGCGGTGGTGATGCGGCCGCCGCGGGGGCCGGTGTAGAGGCGGGTGCCGGGATCGCCCCGGGTGGTGTGGAGGCGGCGGAGGATCTGCGGGCGCAGCGGTTCGATGATGGGGATGTGGCGGGTGTGGCCGCCTTTGGGGGCTTTGTCGACGAGGCCGCCGGGGGCGGGCGTGGTCTGGTGGCGGCAGGTCAGGATCCACTGTTCGGTGTCGATGTCCTCGACGCGGACGCCGGAGACCTCGCCGATGCGGGTGGCGGTGCAGGCGCTGTGGACGACGACATCGCCCCAACCGCGGTAGTGGTTGTAGGAGCAGTCGACGAGGGCGTCGGCGAGCTCGGTGAGGGCGTCCCAGTCGCGCAGGGCGAGGGTGCGGGGTTCGAGGAGTTCGTCCTCGGCCTGGCGGAGTTCGTGCTGCCAGCCGGTGACGCGGGCCGGCTCGTTCGCGATCAGTCCGTCGGCGACGGCCTGGCGCAGGATGCGGTGGAGCATCGCGAGGGTGCTCTTGACGGTGGAGCGGCCGCAGCCGTCGGCGATCCAGGCGTACACGGCGTCCTGGATCATGCCGGTGGTGATCAGGTCGATGGGCAGGTGTCCGAGGTCCGGGAGGATCCGCAGGCGCAGGCCGGCGAGGTAGGGGGAGTGGGTGGTGCTCTCCAGCCCGGAGAGGATCACCGTCAGGCGGCGTTCGATGTAGTCGGCGAGTGGCATCGAGCCGAGGTGGGAGAGGACGGGGCTGCCGGTGGCGTCTGCCAGCACGGTCAGCCACTGCGTGACGAGAGTCGGGTCGAGCCCGTTGTGGACGGCGGTGCTCAGGAACGCCGCCCACGCCTGCGTCTGCGCCGGGGCCGCGTCACCACAGTGAGGTGGCGCGCCGATGCCGTCGACGAGACCGGCCGGCGGAAAAGCTGCCGCCACCGGTCCGACGGCCGGGACTGCCCACGCGGCTGCGGCGGCGCGTGGTCGGGTCGGGTGTGTAGAGGTATCCATACCCCACGGTGCGCTCTGCGGGAGGCAGACGAGGACACCCCGCTCCCCGGGCAAGGCCGTACGTGCCTGGGCCCGGAAGGCGCCGCTACGCCCGATGGGCACCGCGGTCGACCTGATTGGCATGGAGTAGGGCGGTATCCTGGCCGGCTGCGTTTGGCCGGCGGCCTCAGGTCAGGTCGACCGTGTCGGCCCGGTCGGCTTCCCGGGTGCGCCGGAGAAGTTCGCGCTGATCGTGGTGCGGGGCCTGTAGGGAGTGGGGCTGCGCCCGTGCCGACCTGCCTGGCGCTGCTGCTGGCTGCCTACTGGCAGGAGCGGCACAAGTGTTGGTCTGGGCTGCCGCCGGTTCGGTGGCCGCGGCGGCGAGTCCTGTCCTGGGCGGGCTGCTGACGAGGCCGGACCGGTGGTGGATCTTCGGGGCGACAGCGGCGTTCTGCCCGCTTCGAGGTCTCCTTCAAGACCGCCTACGGCCACAAGTGGGCATGGCTCTCGGGGTTCAGCCACACGGACCTGCTCAGGGTCCCTGCATGGGAGCTGCGGGCGATCGGCCACGCCGCGCATCGCCAGTCGCGCGGCGGGCACCTACTCCTCGCCGACGTCCAGGAACTGCTGAAGGCGAGCAGGCCGCCGTCCATCCACGTCGCGCCGCGCCAACTCGAACCGGAGGATGCTGTCGAGGCTGCACTGCCCGCTACCTGGACCGACCGTTCCGGAGCCGCCGCCGGGACATCCTGACACTGCCGCTCGACAAGATCGAAGCACTTCGGACCGTCTCGGACGTCGAGTGACGGTTCGCCGGGACTGAGGACTGAACGCTGTGCCGGAAAGGCCGGTCAGACCTTGATGACCTCGATGGTGGGTCCGCAGAGGAGGACCAGGTCTTCGGGGTCGGAGGTGAGGACGGTGACCGGGGCGGGGGCGGTGCGGGCGACGGCTGCGAGGACGGCGTCGATGGCGTACTTGTGGCCGTGCAGGTGGTGGGTGCGGAGGAGGGCGGCGGCCTGATCGGCGACACCGGCGGTGACGTCGTGGACGTCGATGCGGGAGAGGACCCATTTGATCCGGGCGCGGTGGATGCGTTCGTAGTCGGCTTCGAGTGTGGTCATGGCGGTGGTGGCGACGCGCACGCCTTCTTCGGCGGCGGCCTGGACCAGGGCCGTGACGGTTCGGTCCTTGAGGTAGAGCTTGGAGAGGCCCTCGCTGTCGAGGAGGAGGGTGCCGGGCATCAGGCGGCGGCCCCGCCGGCCTGGTGGTGGTCGTGGCGCAGCAGGGCCCGGGCCGTCTCGATCTCGGCGCGGGTGAGCTCGTCGTTGTCGGTCTCGAAGTCGGCGACGATCTCACGGAGCTTGTCCATGGCGACACGCTGTTCGAGAGCCTCGGCGACGTAGGCGGAGAACCCGCCGGGGCCGACATGGGCGCGGACGGTCTCGGCGAGGTTCTCGGGCAGGCTGATCGAGTACTTCTTGCTACCGCTCATGGCCTCGATACTACCTGCGGTGGTAGGCGATGGGTCGGGGATCGCCCGCATCCTCCAGGCGAACGGGTGCTGGGCCCGTGCGAATCAGAAGAGGACGTCCTGGCGGACCGCTGTGATGGTGCTGGCACCGATGATCCGCCCTGGTGAGACGTCGATCTCCTGGTCGTCGCGCATGCGCTTGAGCAGCGGGATGACCTGGGTGGGCCGGTAGACGGTCTCCAGCAGGGCGTACCTCTTGAGCTGGTCGACACTCAGACCCGCCGGGGTCGTGTCGAGGTGGTTGAGCAGGATGCGGTGCAGCGGGCCGGTGTCCGGTTGGAGCTCAAGGTCGAGGGCCTGCTGGTTGGGGTCCTTGGGTCGCGGTAGCGGATGCCCGAAGTGGTGTCGACGGCCCAGCTGGCTTCCTTCATCTTCTCGACGCCTCGCTCGTGTCGGGTGCCGAAGATGAGGTAGAGCAGGTGGCCGGCTTCGTCGATCATCTCGAAGGCCAAGGTGTACTGGAATCCGGCACGTTGGAGCGTCGCGCGGTACTGGTCGTGGAGGTAGGCACCCTTGGTGCTGGGTGGTCGGCGGAAGACGTCGTGCCAGTCGGAGCCGCCGAAGAAGGCGTCGCCCCTGGCGCGGTGGTGCTCGTTCTTCTCGGCGAAGCGGACGAGGAAGGAGGGCTGGAAGGTGACCATCACCTCGCTGCTGTGGTGGCTGCCGGCGATCCGCTGCAGGAGGTCGAACGGCACCTCCGGACCGCCGAAGCCGTCGAGGAGGACGAACATCGGCCGGCGCATGCTGTCCGTGCGGGTCAGCCCCTCGCGGCAGCCGCATCGCCGGTAGACGCGTCCGCGATCTTGAACGTGGGGTCGCATTGTGATCGCCTCGAAGGCTTGCGCGAAGTCCGTTCCTCAGCCTCACTCTGGGCGGCCCTTGTCGCCATGCCAGGGGATCGTCGCAGGTCAGGAACTGGATTTAGGCGTTGTTGAGCGTACGGTGGTCGCGGTCGCGCCGTCTTCTGAAGGGTGCTCGGCCGCGTTTGCGGGTCGGGCATGAGTGGGAGGCGGTTCGAGCGGGTCCGCGAATTCGGAGGCGGCTACGGGGAGTTACCAATCTCGTCCGGTCGGGAGGCGTGGGTGCGTCCGGACCGGGTCAGATGAGCCGGTCGCGATGCTGGGCGGCGGCATCTCAGACGAACTGGGCGAAGCGTTTGCGGCTGCGCCGCTGGTGTTCTTCGGCCTGTTTGTTGTTCCAGCCTTCGTGGTCGAGATCGTCGTACTCGATGTGGAAGAGCCAGCAGGCGCAGATGCCGGTGAGGAGGTCTTCGAGGAAGTCGTGGGCCGGGCGCGTGCGGTCGAGCGGGGCAGGGCGCAGCTCGATGTCGGCGAGGGTCTCTTCCAGGTCGTCGAGTGCTCGCGTAGGGCCTCGGGGTCGGGCAGGAGACCGTTGGAGATGCGCAGGGCGTGGCGCGCGAGGTCGTTGATGGCTTCCCGCGGTGTGGCGCCGTCGTCGGTGAGTCCGATGACGATGGTGGGGGTCTCGTGGGGGACGGCCTCGATGTTGCGGCGGCGGTGACCTTGGCCGCGGCCGATCACATCGGAGGAGGAGGTCCCCTTCCCGAGGAAGTCGGTGCTGCTCTCGTAGTACTTCGCGCCGCAGCAGGTCCTGAGGTCGCGAGGGTCCGTCCTCCCTCGCAACAGGGGCTGTTCCGTTGGAGTCTGCCTGTCTCTGACCTGGGGTCTCCCTTGACCAGTGAAGACCCGCAGGCGTTCGGGCATGAGGTTGTTGCTGCTGTGTCTCGGAGACGGGTCACATCCCGGGCTTCTCAGGGTGGTTACCGAAGCTTCCTGAGTACTCGGCGAGAGACGTGGCGTCAGCTATGACCCAACGGCGATGTTGAGGACGATCACGATCACCAGCCAAAGGGCGGCTGCGCCGAGGTCGACTCCGATCATGGCGAGGGCCTTGAGCGGGGCGGTCAGGTCTTTCTTGGCGACCTTGATGTTGGCGATGGCCGCGCCCGCGCCGATGGCCGCGCCTACCGCGCCGAGGACGAAGGCCAGGGCGAGGCCGAGGGGGAGGAAGGTGAGGAGGAACTGCCAGAGGTTCATGCCGGCGAAGGGGCCGCCGACTGCGCTGAACTTGTTGAGCGGGGCCTGGGGCTG
>NZ_JBHWID010000032.1:26225-35794 GCF_042732175.1 Kitasatospora sp. NPDC059795 | reverse complement strand
ACCACCGAACCCCACACCCCCACCCACACCGCCCTCCACCACCTCCAAACCCACCACACCCACAACCACACCACCCACCACCAACCCGCCACCACACCCGACCACCACACCCCCGACCACCAACCCGCCACCACCCCCGACCACCAACCCACCACCACCCACTGACCCACCACCACACCCCAACCCACCACACCCCGACCCCCCGCCAACCCACACCCGGCACACCGCACCAACACAGGCACAACCCCACCGACCGACCCCGCCCCACCCCCCCTGCGCCGCGCCCGGAACACGAGATACCGACTCGACATCAGCGCCACCGCGATCATGAAAACCTGATGAGAACTCAGGAACGCGGCCCTCGGCCTCACCCGATCGGCCGCAGAGCCGCAGACCGGACCGGGACGAGGCTGCGGACCCGCCGCCAGGACCGTCACGGGTTCGACCGCCCGACCGTCGGTGGGACTGCAGACCGCACCCGCGGGCGACATCGGGCCGTGGGCGGCAGCGACCGAAGGGCAAGGGGTCCCCGGTCGCCATCTGAGCAATCCCGAACTGTTTCTGACGGATCGTCGGATCTGGGTGGGCCCAACACGCGGCCGACCGGGACGAACCCGCCTCGCCATCAACTCCTGCGCCGCCCGAGCAGCCACCCAAGGGTGAACCTCCGCACCGCCCCTCCCCCGACAGCACAAGGTTTCTAAAGGACCGTCAGGACCACACGGACGCAAGCTCCCTTTGCGGGCCTCCGGAAGCCATGGCGTCCTGGAACAGCCGGGGCCACCACCGCGTCCCGGCAAGAACCGAACTACTCGGAGGAGAATTCTCATGCGTGCTGTCAAGCGTGTCCTGGCCATCGGCGCCCTCACTGCCCCCCTCGTGATCGGCTGTGCCGGACTCGCCTCCGCCACCGACGAGCCGAGCGCCCACTTCGTCAGCGGTCACTTCGCCGCGAACGAGGACGTTGCGGCCGAGGCCTTCGTCGCCTCCTTCGTTTCCCCGGACTGCGTCGAGCACATCAAGGGCGAGGTCGCCGCCACCGACGAGGGCGTCTTCGGCGGCGTCACCGAGGACGGCGCCCACTTCTGAGGCCGTCCGGCTTCATAGAATGCAGGTGCCCGGCGGGTGGTCCACCCGCCGGGCACCGTCGCGTCTGCGGCGGCCCGCTCGACCGGGTGTCGGGGTTCAGCGCCTGTCGTGGCGGCGTTCGGCCCGGTAGCCGGTGGGGACGCCCTCGGCGATGATCACGTCGGCGACCATGTGACGGGTCCGCAGGGGCAGGATGTCCTGGTAGGCGGGCGAGTGGTACCAGTCGTGGGCCTGCTGGTAGTCGGGGAACTCGATCAGGATCAGGCCGGACTCGCCCCAACTTCCCTCCAGGGTCTCGAACTTGGCCCGGTGGACGAGGAATCGACCGCCGAACGCGTCGAGGGTGGCGTCGATGCGCTCCAGGTACTCGGCGGTGTCGGCGCAGAACTCGACGGAGTGGACGTGGGCCAGGGCGTAGGCGGACATCGTGACGCTCCCAGGGAGGTTCGGGATCGGGCTGACGTCGACGACGCTACGCAGCGGCTCGGCAGGGCGAATCCGTCACGAATAGGTAGGCACGAAGGGGTAGGTGCGCGCAGGGGTGGGCGTGAAGAGGTGGGGGCGGGGGCAGGCAGTCCGCCCGGGGCGGCGGGGGCGGGGGTCAGGCGTTCCACTCGCGGGCGAGCAGGGCGTAGACGCACTCGCTGCCCCAGCGGTCGCCGTCGAGGTCGCTCTCGACGAAGTGGGCCTCGCGGCGCATGCCGAGGCGTTCGCAGACCCGGACGGAGGCCGTGTTGAGGGCGTCGAGGCGGGCGAAGAGGCGGTGAACTCCCAGTGATTCGAAGGCAGTTGCGGCGAGGGCGCGGGCGGCTTCGGTGGCGTAGCCCTGGCCGGCGTACTGCGGGTTGAAGACCCAGCCGATCTCGGCCTGGCGGGCGCGGGCGTTGGTGAGGGTGATGACGACCTCGCCGACGATGCCCGGCCGGTCGGCCCGGCAGACGGCCCAGAGGAGTATGTCGTCGTCGGCGCTCCAGCCGTTGTGGACGCCGCGGGTGCGGATGGAGGTCTCGTTGGCCTCGCGGGTGTGGGCGGGGCGGTAGAGGTAGCGGACGACCTCGGGCAGTGCCTGGTAGGCGTAGCGGTCGTCGGCGTCGTCCGGGGTGAAGGGGCGCAGGACGAGTCGTTCGGTGGTGATGGTGGCCGGGATGGTGGGCCGGGTGGCTGCCGGGGCGTGGTGCTCGACCTCGGTCATGGGTCCCCCTGGGTGGTGTCGTGCCGTGACGGGTGGTGCCATGGTGGCTTCCGCACACCATAGTTGACGGTGGGTCGGGGGTTCCGACGGTCGGGGGCTCAGCGGTTTCGGCGCAGGTAAGGACCTCGGCGAAATGGCGGGTGGCGGGGCCGAGGTGCGCAATCCGCTGGCGGCGTTGGCGCGGGCGGGAAGCAGGGCGGCGCGGGCGGCGTGCCGGGCGCGCACCGGTCCGAGTACGGGCAGGTGCCGGGGGAGGTCACGGCGGCGATCCGAAATCTGCCGTCGAAGCTTTGCGGGACGGTGAGTTCGGTGCGGCGGGTGTGGCGAAGTGCCGGCGGCCGTGCGGGCCTTGTCGGTGGTCCGTGCGATCGTCGTCGCACTGGGCGGGGGGTCGTTCGGCTGCGGAGGGGCCGTCCTCGGCGGATCGCGACCGACGATCATTCCCGCACGCTAGGGTGTCCTCCGGTGCGTTCGGGGGCGAACGGGACGTGACGGGGAGAAGTGGATGACTGAGGACCGGACCGCGGAGTCGACCGTCGTGGAGGGCGCGGTGCCGCCCGGGTACCGGGCGGATCCGCCGTTGTCGCAGGAGCTGGGCGCGGAGGCGGCGCGGCGCGGCGGTTGGCTGTTCACGGCGGACGAGGGCCACGACCCGGACGGGCCGGTGCCGGTGGGTGTCGTGGCGGGCGCGTGGCAGGTGGACGCCCACGGTGTCCCGCTGCGGTTCCTGCCCAATCCGCGGTACGGCGTGCCGGCGGCGGAGCGGCCTGTCGCGGAGGGCGCGGCGCCGCTGCCGCCGTTGCTGGCGGGTCGGCGTCCGGCGGGGCGGGCGCTGCTGGGGTGGTTGGAGGATCCGCAGGCGCCGCGGCTGTGCCGGGTGGCGGGGTCGAGCGGCAGTGGCCGCACGCACCTGCTGCGCTGGCTGGCCGCCGCGTGCCCGCCGGACAATCCGCACGCCGGGCGGCGGGTCGACGTGGTGCTGTCCGCCGCCGAGTCGACGGTGGACACCTTCGTGTGGCGGCTCGCCGCGTTGCTGCGGGTGTCGGCGGGCACGCCGGACGAGTTGCTGGCGGCGCTGGTCGACGGCGTGCCGCGGGTGCTGGTGGTGACGGATCTCGACCGAGCGGGCACCGGGCCGCTGGCCGACGCCGGGCCGTTGGCGGACGCCGGGCAGCGGATCGCGGCCGAGGTGCTGCGCCCTCTGCTGCGGGTGCCGTGGCTGCGGATCGTGCTGGAGTGTTCCTCCGACACGCCTGCCGCGGCGGCGCTGGACGTGCCGTCCGCCGTCCTCGACCTGGACCAGCCTCAGTGGACCGACCTGGATGCCTTCACCCGCTGGTCGACGTCCCTGGCGGACCGTCGGCTCCCGGCGGAGGTCTATCCGTCGCCCGCGCTGGCGCTGCTGGCCGCGCGTGTCGAGGACGGCGTGCTGCTGGATGCGGGTGCGTCGCTCGCGCGGCGGGCCGAGACGCTCGCCGAGACCTGGTGGGAGTCGCTGCCCGAGCCTGTCCGGGCGCCGGTGGTGGCGCTGGCGTCGGCCCGGGGCCCGCTCGATGCCGAGCTGTGGGGTGAACTGCCGGGCAGTCTGGGCCCGTTCGCGGTGGACGAGGCCGTGCCGCTGCTGCTGCCGGCCGACCCGGACGGCTGCTACCGGATCTGGCCGGACTCCTTCGCCGCGCGCCTGGCCCGCGACGGCCTCGACCACCTGTCGATCCGGCAGAACCTGCTTTCGGAGCAGCTGGGCCCGTTGGACGCCGACCGGCTGGACCTG
Source organism: Kitasatospora sp. NPDC059795 (assembly GCF_042732175.1). Taxonomy (NCBI): domain Bacteria; kingdom Bacillati; phylum Actinomycetota; class Actinomycetes; order Kitasatosporales; family Streptomycetaceae; genus Kitasatospora; species Kitasatospora sp. NPDC059795. Next base: position 31,742 of record NZ_JBHWID010000032.1, on the reverse strand, counting down.
GTGCTGCGGCACGCCGTGCGGACCTCGTCCCCGGCCGGGGAACTGCTGGCCGACCCGGCCGTCGTGGCGTACGCCGGACCGATGGCGGTGGGGCTCGCGCTGGCGCATGTCGGGGAGAAGCCGGACGGCGAGTCGGTGGACGGCGGTCCGGTCGAGCACCTGCGGCGGGCCTGGCGGTCGGCCGGGCCGGTGGTCACCGCGGCGGCCGACCCGGGTGGCCGGGCGTCCGTGCTGCACTGCTGGACGGCCGGGCAGGACGACGAGCTCGCGGAGCGGTTCGCGCAGCTCGCCGGGCACGGCTGGCGGGCCCGTTGGGCGTTCGCGCGCCGCGCCGAGCCGGTGCGGCTGCTCGCCCGGGTCGACGACCCGGCCGGCGGGGGCCGGCTCGCGGTCGCGGTCGGCGCGGACCTCGGGCTGCTCGACGCGTCCACCGGCCGGCCGTCCGGTGACGCCCCGCTCCGGCTGGCGGACCGTACGGCGGTCGCGCTGGCCACCGGTTTCGACGGCGGTGCGTTCGCGCTGCGGCGCGACGGCGCGGTCGAGCAGATACGTTCCTCCTCGGACGTGGTGCGGCGGCTGCTGGCCGCGACGGACGGCGGTGCGACGGCGATCGCCACGCGCGGCGGCAAGCGCCGGACGGTGGCGACGGGCGACGCGGCGGGCCGCGTCCACCTGCTGGACGACGGGGACGGGGCGCAGGCGGTGCGTTCCGACGAGTCGCTCCACGCCGGGCCGGTGACGGCGCTCGACCTGGCCCACCACGGCGGGCACCCGCTGCTCATCTCGGGCGGCGCGGACGGCGCGGTCCAGGCCTGGACGCCCGGCCGCGGCCTCCTCTCCGCGCCCCTGCCGGCCCGGGACACCCCGGTCACCGCCGTCGCCGTCGCCCCCACGCCGGGCGGCCTGATGTGCGCGGCCGCCTGGGCCGACGGCACGATCCACGTCGTCCTGGCCGGTACGGAACGCGCCACCCACGAGCTCCGCCTCGGCTCGCCGGTGGTCGGTCTGGCGATCACCGACGGGGGCCTTCTCTGTGCGGCCACCGCGAACGGCGTCCTGGGGATCGACCTCACGGCCCGGTAGCCGTCCCCGCCATGCCCTGACCGGCCGTCAGCCGCCGGTCGGGGCAGTACCCGGTCGGGGCAGCACCGGTCGGGGCAGCACCGCCCGGCGCCCGCGCGTCCTTCGGCGCCCCGGCGGCCGGCCCGGCCGTCGTCGCCGCCGGGCCTCAGGTGCCGGGGCGGAGCGTCAGGTCGCTGACTGTGCCGTCGTGGGGGTGGTCGAGGACGGTGGCGAGGGCGGCGGCGACGGATTGGGGGGTGAGGCAGGCGGCGGGGTCGTAGGCCATCCGGAAGCGGGCGTGCAGGCGGCGCTGCATGGGGGTGTCGACCTCGCCGGGGTAGACGGTGGTGACGCGGACGCGGTGGGCGTGTTCCTCGGCGCGGAGGGATTCGGCGAGGGCCTTGAGGGCGAATTTGGACGCGGCGTAGGCGCCGAGGCCGGGTGGGGCGTGGAGTCCGGCGCCGGAGTTCATGAAGACGACGTGGCCCTGGGCGCTGCGCAGGGCGGGGAGCAGCAGGCGGGTCAGTTCGGCGGGGGCGAGCAGGTTGATGGTGAGGGTGCGGTCCCACAGGTCGGGGTCGCTGTCGCCGACCGGGCCCCAGTCGGCGATGCCGGCGATGTGCAGCAGGGAGTCGAGTCGGGGTGGGGCGGCGGGGCCGCCGAGGATGCGGGCGAGGCGGGCGGGTCGGGCGAGGTCGGGCGAGGTCGGCGACGACGGTGCGGCTGGTGGGGAATCGTTCGCGCAGCCGGGCGGCGGTGGGTTCGTCGCGGGCGAGCAGCCAGAGCCGGTCGCCGCGGGCGGCGAGGAGTTCGGCGGTGGCTGCGCCGATGCCGGAGCCGGCGCCGGTGAGGAAGTGCGTTGCCATGCCGGGGGTGCTACCCGGGTGGGGCGGCCGGGAAGACCGACAACCGGCCATCCCCGGCCGGGCGGGGGCGCGTCTCCCCTGCTGGGGCGCGCGGTAACGGCCTTGCGCCGGGGGCGTGTTGTGGGGGGCGACAGCCGGGGTGGTGGGCGCGTGCGGCGGGGTGGGCGCGCTCTCCGCGCCGTGGCGCGCCGGTCGGGTACCGGCCAGCGGGTGTCCGGTCGGGTCCCGACGGGTGGGCGTGTGCGCTCCGACGTTGTGCCGAGGTGCGACCGGGGCGCGGTGGTGGCGGCGCGTGCGACGGTGGGACGGCGGTGCGGGCCGCTCCCGGGTGTCGCCGCTGGCGGGGTGCCGCAGGGCGTGCGCGCACGGTCGCGCCGACGGCGGCGCGGGGTGCTGAGCGGCCCGGAAAAGCGCAGGTAAAGGGCAGGTTGGGGGTCCGCGGGCCTGCTCCCGGCATGCGCCGTGCGGAATCCGGCCAACCCTTGTCGAAGCCCTTTCGACGGTCGCGCCGGTCCTTGCAGACTCTCGGTGGCGGTCAGCCGATCGCACAATCGGTCCGGTCGAACGTCCCTCCGCTGCCGTGCGGTTCCGGCGCCCGGGCGTCACTCCCCTGCGATTCCCCTCCCCCGCGACGCGCCATGGAGCACTTCCGATGGACATGCGTTACGAGGCGTACTCCTACGCCGATCCGGTCTTCTACGACTCCCCGGTCCAGTGGGCGGCCCGCGACGAGTTCCCCGCGGCCACCGAGGCCGCGCCGGGCGGCTGGGTGCGCAGCCTGCGCGAGGTGTGGGCGGGCTACCGGCCGGCCGCGCCGCCGCTGCCGGAGCAGGGCTGGAAGGTCCACGTGTCGGCGTGCCTGGACAACGCGCCGTGGATCCTGGACGTGGTGCGGGCGCACTGCTTCGAGCACGGGGTGGCGTTCAAGTTCCTGCGCAGCCCGGCGCTGGTGCAGACGCAGAACGCCAAGTACGCCTCGCGCGGCTCCAGCGGGAAGTTCATGACGCTGTACCCGGCCGACGAGGCGCAGTTGGAGCGATGTCTCACCGAACTGGACGAGGCGTTGGCGGGCGCGCCGGGCCCCTACATCCTGAGCGATCTGCGCTGGCGGCGCGGCCCGCTGTACCTGCGCTACGGGGCGTTCACCGAGCAGTGGTGCCGCAACGAGGAGGGCGAGCTGGTGCTGGCGCTGCGCGAGCCGTCGGGCGTGCTGCGTCCGGACGTGCGGCGGGCGGCGTTCGACCTGCCGGCGTGGGCGCCGGTGCCGGGGGTGCTGGCGGAGGCGGTGGCGGGCCGGGGGCGCAGCAGTGTCGACGACTTCCCGTTCACGGTGGAGCGGGCGCTGCACTTCTCCAACGGCGGCGGGATCTACCTGGCGCGGCCGGCGGGCGGCGGCGAACCGGTCGTCCTGAAGGAGGGCCGTCCGTTCGCGGGTCTCGACCAGCGCGGCGAGGACGCGGTGCAGCGGGTTGTGCGCGAGCAGCGGACGTTGGAGGCGCTGGCGGGTCTGGACGCGGTGCCGGCGGTGCTGGGCGGGTTGACGGCGTGGGAGCACCGTTTCCTGGTGCAGGAGTACGTGGCGGGCGAGGGGCTGCACCACTGGTTCGGCCGGCGTTATCCGCTGGTGCATCCGGAGGCGGACGAGGCGGCGGTGGCGGCGTACCGCGAGGAGGCGACGGCGGTGCTGGACGCGGTGGAGCGTGCGCTGCGCGCGATCCACGGCCGCGGGATCGTCTTCGGGGATCTCCATCCGCGCAATCTGATTGTCCGCGAGGACGGTTCGGTGGTCTTCGTCGACTTCGAACTCGCTTCTCCGGTGGACGAGTTCGTGCGTCCTGCGCTGGGTGCGGCGGGGTTCGCGGCGCCGGCCGGGCTGACCGGGTTCGAGGTGGACGAGCACGCGCTGCGGGCGCTGCGGCTGTGGGCGTTCCTGCCACTGCTGCCGCTGACGGTGCTGCATCCGGCGAAGGGGGCTGCGCTGGCCCGTTCGGCCCGCAAGCGCTTCGAGCTGCCGGACGGGTTCCTGCCCGAGCCGGACGCCGGCCGGGCGGATCAACTGGCGGGCGTGGAGGGACTGTTCGGCGAGGGCCGGGAGGGCTGGCCGCGGCTGCGGGACGGGCTGGTGGCGGCGATCGCCTCCAGTGCCACGCCCGAGCGGGCGGACCGGCTGTTCCCCGGCGACCCGGCGCAGTTCACCCACGACGGCCTGGGTCTGTCGTACGGCGCGGCCGGTGTGCTGTGGGCGCTGCACACGGTGGGCGCGGGCGTCGATCCGCGGCACGTGCGGTGGCTGTTGGACGCGGTGGAGCGGCAGCCGTGCCGGCCCGGCCTGTTCGTCGGCGCGCACGGCACCGCCTGGGTGCTGGACCGCCTGGGCCACCGGGAGAGCGCGCTCGACCTGCTGCGCCGCCTCGACAAGGACGACGCGGACGGCGCGGGCCCCGACCTGTCGGCGGGCCTGGCGGGCATCGGCCTGACCCGGCTGCACTTCGCCCGCGCCACCTGCGACCGCGACCTGCTGGCGGCGGCCGCCGCGAGCGCGGACCGGGCGGTCGCGGCGCTCCGCCTGGGCGAGCCGTCCTCGGCCTCCACGGCCCGGCCGGGTCTGCTGCACGGTGCGAGCGGCACCGCGCTGCTGCTGATCCGGCTGTTCGAGGAGTGCGGCAACCCGGTGCTGCTGGATCTCGCCCGGGCCGCCCTCGACCAGGACCTGGCGCGCTGCGTCGTCGCCGAGGACGGCACGCTGCAGGTGGACGACGACAACCGGGTGCTGCCGTACCTGGAGTCCGGCAGCGCGGGCATCGCCGCCGTCGCGCACGCCCTGCTGCGGCACCGGCCCGATCCGGCGCTGGCCGAGCAGGCGGCGCTGATCCGGGCCGCCGCCGAGCCGGAGTTCATCGTGCAGCCGGGCCTGTTCAACGGCCGGGCCGGGCTGATCGCGCTGCTCGGCCTGGACGCCGGGCCGGACGACGACCTGGTCGACCGCCACGTCCGCCGACTGGCCTGGCACGTGCTGCCCCTCAACGGCCAACCCGCTTTTCCCGGCGAGCAGTTGCTGCGCCTGTCGATGGACCTGGCGACCGGCACCGCCGGTGTGCTGACGGCCCTGGCCTCGGTGTACGACGGCACCTCGCCGATGCCGTTCTGGCCGGCCGACGGCTGAGCCGCCGCGCCCCCGGACGCGGGCCCTTGCGCCCGCTCCGCCGCTCCCCCGGACGCGGGCCCCTGCGCCCGCTCCGCCGCCCCGTCGCGGCCGGGTCATGCCGCCCCACGATTTCCGGCGACCGCCGGAGAAACCGCAGCACCACCGAGTCCCGTAAGGAGACTGTCATGGCGATCCTCGACCTGCAGGCGCTGGAGACCCCCGAGGAGACCACCGAGTACCGCTCGGTCCTCAGCTCGCTGAGCGTCGTCAACTGCACCAACAGCACGGTGAGCACCCTGCTCTGTCTCTGAGCAGCCCCGGCCGGGCGGGGCGCCCCCCCCCCCCCCCCCCCACCACCCCCCCCCCCCCCCCCCCGGCCCCCCCCCCCCCCCCCCCCCCCCGGGAGATAAAAAAACAAGCAACCCCCGCAAGGAAAAGAGGTGT
>NZ_JBHWID010000032.1:0-26215 GCF_042732175.1 Kitasatospora sp. NPDC059795 | reverse complement strand
CGGTGCCGCTGGTTCGGTTCTTGCTCACCCTCTCCCTCCCGCCGGTGTCCCAGCGTGGGCGGGGGGTCGCGCAGCCCGGGCGCGCGGCCCCCCCCCCCCCCCCCCGGCTCCGCATGTCCGCCCCGCTCCGGGAGGCCCCGTGACCACCGCACCGCCCCCTGCCCCGCGGTCCGTGTCGGCGTTGAAGCGGCGCTGGACCGCCGCGCTGGCCCTGGCCGTCGCCGCCGGCACCGCCTGCACCCTGCTGCTGCCCCGCGTGCTCGCCCGGGCGATCGACCGGACGCTGGCCGGGGCGGGCCTGTCCTCCTCGATTCCCCTGCTGGTGCTGGTGGTGGTCGCCGCCGGCGCGGAGGCCGCCGCGCAGTTCGCGGCGCCCGGCGGCGCGGCCGCGGTGGGGGGCGCGCTGCGGTCGGCGGCGCTCCGGCGGGTGGGCGCGGCCGGGCCCGCCGCCGCGGCGGGCGGTCCGACGGCGGGCGATCTGGCGGCGCGGCTGACCGGCAGTGCCCCGCAGGCCGCGCTGGCGGGTCCGGCCGTGGTGCACACCGTCGCCCAACTCCTCACCGCAGCAGGCGCGGTGGTCGGACTGTTCCTGCTCGCGCCGCGCCCCGCGGTGGCGTTTCTGGTCGCGGCGCCGGCCGGGTGGCTGCTGGTCCGCCGCCAGGTGCGCCGCACCGCCGGTCACGGCGAGGCCTACCAGGCGGCGCAGTCCGAGATCGCCTCCCGGCTGGTGGAGGCGCTGCGCGGCGGCGCGTCGATCGCCGCGGCGGGCGCCCGCCCGGCGGAACTCGCCCGGGTGCTGCGGCCGCTGCCCGAGCTGTCCGGGCACGGGCATGCCCTGTGGCGCAGCCAGCGCGAAACGGCCTGGAAGGTCGGCCTGTTGGCGCCCGCGACCCAGGTGGCGGTGCTGGCCTCGGCCGGTGCGGACCTGGCCGCCGGGCGGCTGACGGCGGGGGGTCTGGCGGCGGCGATGGCGTACGCCACGGTCGGGCTGGGCGGGTTCGGCGCGGCGCAGAGCCTGTTGGACCTGGCGCGGGCGCGGGCCGCGGCCGCCCGGCTGGCGCCGCTCGGGGCCGACCCGAATCCGACTCCCCGATTCGTCGAACTTCCGCGCGGAGGCGGCGGGTTGGAGTTTCGCCGGGTGGTGGTGCGGGCCGGCTCGGGGCTGCTGCTGAACCATCTCGATCTGGCGGTCCCGGCCGGCAGCTGGGTCGCGGTGGTCGGCGCGGACGACGCCGCGACGTCGGCGGTCGCCGCGCTGGCCGCCGGCCTGCTCCGCCCCGAGCGGGGCGAGGTGCGGCTCGACGGCGCGGACGTCGCCGCCGTCGAACCGCGGCAGCTCCGGGCGGCCGTCGCCGTGGCGTTCGCCGATCCGGTGCTGTACGGCGAGACGTTCCTGGACGCGTTGCGGCTCGGTCAAGTCGGCGTCGAGGAAGGGGAGTTGCTGGCCGCTGCCCGGGCCGTCGGGGCGGACGCGTTCCTGCGGCGCCTGCCGTCCGGCTACCGCACGCCGCCTGCGGACGCGCCGCTGTCGGGCGGCGAACGCCAGCGGGTCGGCCTGGCCCGGGCCCTGTGCCGGGACGCCGCCCGCCTGCTCGTCCTCGACCATGCCACGGCCGCCCTCGACCCGTCCGCCGAGGCCACCGTCCTCGCCGCCCTCCGCCCCCGCGCCGCCACCCGTCTCTGTGCCACCCGCAGCCCCGCGCTCGCCGCCGGGGCCGACCTGGTCGCCTGGCTCGACCGCGGCCGCGTGGTGGCTCTCGCCCCGCACGAGGCCCTGTGGCGCTCCCCCGCGTACCGCGCGCTGTTCGCCGCCGCCTCATGACCGGGCGTCGCACGACCAGCGGCAGTTCGAGGAGGGCGGGGGCCGCCGGGGCGGCGTTCGGCCTTGCCGGTCTTCCGTCGGGTCGGCGCGCTCCTGCCGCGGGTTGCTCCACGGTCGGCCCGGGCATGGCGCGACGTCAGCCCGCGACCCGGGCCGCTGCGCGCCGCTGCGACCGCCCTGCCCGTCCGGCTGCCACCGGCTCGATGGGCCGGTGTCACGGTCGGGTCTGCGCGGATCCGCCGCGACGCCTGTCGCGCGCCCCGTCCGCGACGGGCCCCCGCCGCCTCGGCCGCCGACCCGCCGAGGCCCGCCGAGGCCCCCGCATGACGCGAACTCGCCCCGACAGCCCTGCGGAGTGCACCTCATGACCTCACCGTCGCCGCCCCTCCTCTCCCCCGGACTCGCGCTGCTGCGCGTCGCGCTCGTCGGCAGTCTGCCGGAGCTCGGGAAGCTCGCCGGGTGGACGGTGGTGTCCGCCGCGCCTGCCGCGCTGTCCGGGAAGGCGCTCGCGCTGGCCGTCGACCGGGGGTTCCTGGCGCGTCAACCGGCCACCGGGTGGGGGTGGTTGGCGGTGTTCGCGGCCGCTGCGGCGGTGTCCGCGTGGGGGACGCGCAATGCGTACCGGCCGCTGGCGCGGGTGGTGGAGCCGGCTCGGGACCGGTTGTTGCGGGCGACGGCCGACGGGGCGTTGCGGCGGACGGCGGCGACGCGGGCGGATCCGGATGCGGCGGCGGTCGCGGTGGCCCGGATCACCCGGCAGGTCGAGGCGGTGCGGGACGGGCTGGCGGGCCAGTTGCTGCTGGTGTCGCATCTCGCGTTGACCCTGGCCGCCGTCGTGGCGGGCACCGCCGCGCTCGCGCCGGCCGCGCTCGTCCCGGTCTGCGCGCCGCTGCTGGTGGCGATCGGCGCGTTCGCCGCGCTCACTCCCCGGATGGCCCGGCGGCAGCGCGAACTGTTCGCCACCGAGGAGGAGTTCACCGCGTCCGCGCTGCGCACCGTGGCGGCGCTGCGCGACCTGACCGCCTGCGGGGCGGAGCAGCGCGCCGTCGACCGGGTGGTGGAGGACGTCGCGGCGAACGAGGCGGCGGGCCGTGCGCTGGCCCGACTGGCCGCCGTCCGGCACCTGTTGGTGGCGTTGGGCGTCCACGGGCCTTTGGTGGTGCTGGTGTTGACCGCTCCGGCGTTGCTGCGTCACGGTCTGGGCGCGGGCGGGCTGCTCGGTGCGCTGGCCTATCTGCTGGGCACGCTCGAACCGGCGTTGCGGCTGCTGGTGCAGGGGCTCGGGCCGTCCTGGCTGCGGCTGTCGGTCGCCGCCGAACGCCTGGCCGGCACGGCGGCGTTCACGCCGGAGGAGGAGCCCGTCGCGCCGCCCCTCGTCCGGCGGCGACGACGTCCTCCGGCCCTGGAGCTGCGCGGCGTCGATTTCGCGTGGGGGCGGGACGCCCGGCCGGTGCTGCGCGGGCTCGACCTGACGCTCGGGGACGGCGAGAGTCTGGCGGTGGTGGGGCCGTCCGGGACGGGGAAGTCCACGCTGGCCGCGCTCGCCGCCGGGCTGCTCCGCCCGGACGCCGGGCTCGTCCTGCTGTCCGGGCTGCCGGCGCGGGAGTTGTCCCCCGGCGCGCTCGCCGCGCTGCGGGTGCTGCTCCCGCAGGAGCCGTACGTGTTCACCGGCACCCTCGCGGAGAACCTCCGCTGGCCGGATCCGACCGTGCCGACGGCCCGGCTCCGCGAGGCGCTGCGCGCGCTCGGGGCGGAGGCGTTGACGGATCGGCACGGCGGTCTCGACGGGCCGGTGGGGGCGACGACGCTCTCCGCCGGCGAGCGTCAACTCGTCGCGCTGGTACGGGCGTTCCTCAGTCCGGCACCGCTGGCCGTGCTCGACGAGGCGACCAGTCACCTGGACGCCGCCGCCGAGCTCCGCATCGACCTGGCCTTCCGTGCCCGTCCGGGCGCGCTCCTCACCGTCACGCACCGCCCGTCGCAGGCCGACCGGGCGGACCGCGTGCTGCACCTCGCCCGTGCCGACTGGTCGCTGACCGACCGCCCCGCCCGCCTCCCCCGGGCGCAGCGGCGGGCGCGGTCCGGGGCCGAGCCCGACGGTGCGTCACAATGATCGGATGACGGACGAGCGGCTGCGGGTGGTACTGGCGGAGGACTCGGCGGTCCTGCGGGACGGCATGACGGAGTTGCTGACGGTACGCGGCCTGGAGGTGGCGGCGGCGGTCGCCACCGGCGAGGAGCTGATCGCGGCGGTCGCCGAGCACCGTCCGCAGGTGGCGGTGGTGGACGTGCGGATGCCGCCCACCCACACCGACGAGGGGGTGCGGGCGGCGCTGCGGATCCGGCGTTCGTGGCCGGAGGTCGGGGTGCTGGTGTTCTCGCAGCACCTGGAGACCGGCTGGGTGGCCCGGCTGCTGGCGGACGGCGCGGCGGGCGTCGGCTACCTGCTGAAGGAACGGGTGGCCCGCAGCTCGGAGTTCGTCGACGCCCTGCACCGGGTGGCCGCGGGCGGCACCGCGCTCGATCCGGAGGTCGTCACGCATCTGATGCGGGCCCGTCGCCGCAGAGCGGTGGACGAGTTGACGCCCCGCGAGCGCGAGGTGCTGGCGCTGATGGCGGAGGGCCGCTCCAACCGGGCGATCGCCGAGCGGCTCTCGGTGTCGGAGCGGGCGGTGGAGAAGCACGTCGCCTCCGTGTTCACCAAGTTCGACCTGCACGCCTCCGCGGCGGACAACCGGCGGGTCCTGGCCGTACTGGCGTACCTCGCCACAACGGGGTGACGGCCGACGGGCGCGGGCGGTACCGCACGTGCCCGTTCCCGTCGGTCGGGGCGATGTCTCAGCCGAGGTCGTCGATGACCTGCCGGAGGTAATGCACAGCCAACTTCTCGGCGTCCGGGCGTCGTTCGACGGACGCTCCGGCGGACCACTGGCGGTAGAGGTCGGCGGCGGCGAGGAGTGCCCGGCCGGCTTCGTGGCGGTCATAGCCGCACAGGGTGGCCCGGAGAGCGTGGGCCGCGTCGGGGGCGGCGGTCTCCAGGCGGCGGACGCCGCGCGGCTGCGTGCCCGCGCGACGGGCGGCGAGCGGGCCGAGGACGAGGTCGCGCAGGTGGGTGAGGACGCCGATGGTCTCGAAGAGTTCCCCGCGCCCGAGTTTGGTCGCGCCGTAGTGCACCCAGACCCAGAACCGGTCCTCGACCCACTGGAGGTCCAACTCGCTTGGGGCTGCGGGATGTTGGGCGAGGGCGGCGGCGAGCAGGCCGTCCCGGTCCCAGCAGATCGCGGGGTCCTCGGTGCGCTCGGCGAAGTCGGTGAGCCGGACGAACTTGAAGTCCACGTGCAGCAGGGGCGGCCCGACCAGGGTGACGATCAGCCGAGGTTCGCCGACGTGTTCCCCGGTGAACCCGGCGACCAGCGGGGCCCAGCCGCCGATCAGCGCCAGTCGTTCCCGCAGGACGGCGTCGTACGCGTCGTCGTCGACGACCACGATCAGGTCCACGTCCGAGTAGCGGTCGGGGCGGCCCTCGGCGATCGATCCGCCGATCGCGACGCCGACGAGGCGCGGGTCCTGGCGCATGCGCGGGAGGGTGTCGGCGAGGAACTGGCGGTGCAAGGAGGGGAGGTCCATCTGCTTTCCTTCCGGCCGGAGCACAGCGGATCAACGTAGCACCTCGTCAAGGTCCGGTACGGGACACGGCCCGGGCAACGGTCCAACGGCCCAACGGCCCAACGGCCCAACGGTCAGAGTCGCAGCGGCAGTTCGGCGGTGACGTCGGTCGGGCCGCCCGGCGGGCTGCTGATCCGCAGGGTGCCGTCGACGGCGGCGACGCGGTCGGCGAGGCCGTGCAGGCCGTGGCCGGGGGCGGCCGTCGCGCCGCCGTGGCCGTTGTCGTGGACGGTGAGCCGGATCCGGGTGGCGGTGGTGGTGACGGTGAGGCGGGCGGCGGTGGCGGCGCTGTGTTTGCTGATGTTGGTGAGGAGTTCGGCGGCGCAGTACCAGAGGGCCTGCTCGACGGACTCGTCCGGGCGTTCCGCCAGGTCGACCCGGAGGGTGACGGGGACGGCGCAGCCGGCGGCGAGGGCGGGCAGGGCTTCGGCGAGGCCGCCGTCGAGGCCGGTGGGGCGCAGGCCGCGGGTGAGGGCGCGGAGTTCGGCGATGGTGTCGTCGGTCTGGGTGCGGGCGCGGTCGAGCAGGGTGCGCAGGCGGGGGTCGGTGTCGGGGTGGTCGGTGAGGGTGTCGTCGGCGAGCGAGAGGGTGATGGCGAGGGCGACCAGGCGGGCCTGGGCACCGTCGTGGAGGTCGCGTTCGAGGCGGCGCAGTCGCGCGTTTCCGGTGGTGAGCAGGGTGTGGCGGGCCGCTTCGAGGTCCTGGACGCGCTGATGGGTGCGGGCCGGTCCGAGCAGGTGGCGGGCGAGTCGGCGGTTGGCGTCGGCGGCGAGGCGGATCAGGGGCGGGGTGAGGGCGAGCAGGGCGAGGCCGAGCGGCGGGGCGGCGAGGTCGAGCGGGGTGACGGGGTGCGGGCCGGGTTCGAGCAGGCGCAGCCAGAGTGGGAAGCCGAGCAGCCAGCCGCAGCCCAGTGGCAGCAGGACGGTCGCGAAGCCGAGGACGCCGAGCGGCAGGCGCAGCAGCAGGTGGCCGAGGGTGCGCCAGGCGACGGGGTCGGCGAGCGCGGCCCGGATCCGTGCGACCGTGCCGTCGGGGCGGGCGGCCGGGCCGGGGTCGGGGACGTCCTCGCCGAGCAGTCGCCTCGTCAACCACCGTTGGGGTGTACCGAGTCGGCGGGCGCCGGCCAGCGCGAGCGCGGTGACCGGCAGTCCGACGACCGTCAGCGAGAGCAGCACTCCGGCGTACAGGGCGGCCAGCGCGTACGCCCCGCCGAGCAGCGCGACCGGCAGCCCGGCCACCAGGAACGCCGCCTCCCCGGGCCGCACCGTCCACCATCGCCGTGCCCGCCCGCTCATCGCCGACCTCCTTCTCCGGTTCGGACCTCTTCCGTTCCGGCCTCTCCCGTTCCGGTCTCTCCCGTTCCGACGATCATGTTCCCGCGGTTCAGCCCGCCGCTGCGGTCGGGGGCCGCCGCATCGCCGCTGTCGCGGCGGCGAGCACCGTGGGGACGGTGAGCAGCACGGCCGCGGCGGCGATCCGGGCGCAGGTCGCGACGGGGACGGTCGGCACGGGGCTGCCGGTGGCGGCCAGGCTGAACGCGCCGGTGGTGGCCGCGGTGACGGCGCCTCCGAGGAGCAGGCCGAGGGCGGCCGTGAGCGCGGCTTCCAGCGCGACGACGCGCAGCACGTCCGCGCGGGTCGCGCCGAGCAGGCGCAGCAGGGCGAACTCGCGGCGGCGCTCGCCGGTCAGCGCGACCAGGGTGGTGACGGTGGCGATCGCGCCGAACCCGCCGAGCAGGCCGAGTTCGGCCTGCCGCAGCCAGCTGTCGGTGGCGGAGGTGGCGCCGCCGGGCGGTCCGGCGGTGGCGCGCAGTGCGGTGCCGGTCATGGTCGCCATGGTGGCGGACAGGCCGGTCAGCAGGGCGATCGGCACGACGGCGGAGGCCAGCCGGCGGGCGTACCCGCGCAGGTTGGCGTCGGCCTGCCAGCCGGTGACGGGGAGCGCGGTGCGCAGGACGCGTCCGAGCGGGGCGGTGACGAGCGGTGTGAGCAGCGGGCCGGCGAGGGCGACGGCGACGAGCAGCACCAGGGCGGCGAGCAGGGTGGCCTGCGCGGCCTTGTCGACCTCGGCGGGCGGCCGGGTCGCGGCCAGCCGGACCAGCAGCGCGCCGCCGGTGAGCGCGGCGAGCGCGGCCAGCAGCCGGACGGCGCCGGGCCGCCGGTCGGGTCCGGAACTGTCGGCGAGCGCGGCGGCGGGAGCGGGTGCGGTGACCTGCCGGGCGGTCAGCGAGGCTGCGGCGACGGCCACCAGCAGGGTCGCCGCGGTGGCGACTCCCGCAGCGGGCAGCACGCTGTGGATCCGGGCGTGCGGGGCGGCCATCGCCCGGTGCTGGAGCGCGACCAGGAGGGTGCGGGCGGCCGCCGCGCCGAGCAGCGCGCCGGGGGCGGCGACCAGTACGACGGTCAATCCCGCCTGGCGGCGCAGCAGTTGGCGGATCTGGCGGGGCGTGGCGGCGACGGTGCGCAGCAGCGCGAGGTCGCGGTACTGGTGCCGGAGGGCGAACCCGAGGGTGTTCAGGGCGACGAAGAACGCCACCAGCACGGTGATCTCGCCGAACGCCCCGACGATCAGCCCGAGTCCGGGCCCCCGCACCTGCCCCCGCTCGGCGGCGGACACCCCGCGCTCGGCCCCCAGCAGCGCGCCGAGCGCGGTGACGGTGGCAACGGCCAGCAGCAGCGCGGCCGCCAGCCCGGCGAACCCTGCGGTTCGACGGCGCAGTTGACTCCAGGCGAGCACACCGGTCATCGCGCGTCACCGCCCGTCGCAGCGAGCCGGCCGGCCGAAACGGCGGGGCCGATAGCGCGGCGGCGCAGCGCGCAGGGGGCGACCGCCGCACTCGCGGCGCTCGCCGGGACATCGGCCGGGTGCGCGAAATCCGCTGGTCCGCCGCACAGTTGACGCCGAAATCGCTCCGTTCTCATCACGCCTCACCGCCCAGTCCTGCGAGGGCTTCGGCGACTTCGTGGGGGGTGGGGTGGTGGAGTTCGGCGACCAGGCGGCCGTCGGTGAGGAGGAGCACGCGGTCGGCGTGGGCGGCGGCCGCGGGGTCGTGGGTGACCATGACGCAGGTGGTGTCGTGGTGGTCGACGGTGTCGCGGAGCAGGTGGAGGATCTGGGTGCCGGTGGTGCGGTCGAGGGCGCCGGTGGGCTCGTCGGCGAACAGGATGCGGGGGCGGGAGACCAGGGCGCGGGCGATGGCGACGCGTTGCTGTTGGCCGCCGGAGAGTTGGGCGGGGCGTTGGCGTTCGCGGCCGGCCAGGCCGACCCGGGCGAGGGCGTCGCGGACGGTGGTGCGGGCGGGGCGGCGGCCGGCCATCCGGCCGGGGAGTTCGACGTTCTGGGCGGCCGTCATGCCGGGCATCAGGTTGAACGCCTGGAAGACGAAGCCGACGTGCTCCCGGCGCAGCCGGGCGAGCCGCCGTTCGGGGAGGGCGTGGACGGCGGCGGGTCCCCACCAGACCTGGCCCCGGTCGGGGCGGTCCATGCCGGCCAGGCAGTGCAGCAGGGTGGTCTTGCCGGATCCGGACGGTCCCATCACGGCGGTGAACGTCCCGCGCCGGAACTCCGCCGTCACCCCGCGCAGCACGGGAATGTCGCTGCCGCCGCGCCGGTAGCTGCGGTGCAGCCCTTCCGCCCGGGCGGCGTACTCCGCTTCGGTACTCGTGATGCTGTTCATGTCTTCATCCTGCGCCGCCGTCACCTGCGGTTTCGCCCGTGCCAGCACCCGTCCTCGGGGTTCGGAAAACCGCACCCCCGGCCCGTACCACCGGCCCGCGCGGGCGGCCCGCGCGGGCGGTGGGCCGGGGTGCGTGCGGTACGGCGGGCCGGACGGTGCCGCCGTAGGGCCTCCCCGGCGGCGGGGTCGCCGGCTGCCGGTCAGTGGGTGGAGATGGTGACCTTGCGGAAGTCGACCGGCAGCGTCGGGTAGCCGTCGCCGGGCGCGTTCTGGTCGTCCTCGCCGCCGGCGGCGATCTTCTGCAGGACGTCCATCCCGCCGGTGATCCGGCCGAACGGGGTGTAGTTCGGCAGCAGCTTGGTGTCCTTCCAGACGATGAAGAACTGGCTGCCGTTGGTGCTCGGGCCGGCGTTGGCCATCGCGACGGTGCCCGCGGGGTAGGTCGCCCCTTCGAGGTTCTCGTCGGGGAAGGAGTAGCCGGGGCCGCCGCTGCCGGTGCCGGTCGGGTCGCCGCACTGCAGGACGTACAGGCGCTGGGTGGTGAGGCGGTGGCAGTGGGTGCGGTCGTAGTAGCCGCGTTCGGCAAGGAAGCGGAACGAGAAGGTGGTGCAGGGGGCCTTGTCGGTCAGCGCCTGGAAGGTGATCGCGCCCTGGGTGGTGCGCAGGGTGGCGCTGTAGGGCTTGGCCGCCTTCTTCGCGTCGAAGACCGGTATGCCCTTGAAGTTGTCCGCCGGTACCGCGGGCGAGTACACGCACCCGGTGCCGGCGGAGGGTGCGGCGGCCGGCGGTTCGGCGGCCACCGCGGTGGTGGACAGCGCGAGCGGCAGGGTGGACAGGGCGGTGAGCAGCGCCCAGGACTTGCGCTTCATCTGGCGGCCTCCCCAACGGAGTTGGTCATGATCGTCGTTGATCGTGGACCTGCCATACTTGCCCACTGCGGCCCCACCCACACCCCGGACCGCAACAGTCGCACCCTTGCCGCTCCCTTGCGGCTGCCGTCAGCGTCCCCAGGCGGAGAACTCGGCGGTGGCGTTGTTGCCGCCGCCGCCGGCCGGCTGCGGCACGTAGAACATCAGGTCGGTGCCGGTCGAGTCGTAGCTGTTGGAGCCCACGTACGGGTTGTTCCAGTGCACCTGGACGATCCGGCCGTTCAGCACGGGGTTGGCGCAGTTCTCGGCGAAGAACCGGGCGATGCCCTCGGTGCCGGTGGCGAAGCCGTTCGACTCGGAGGCCCAGCGGCCCTGCTGCTGGTCGTAGATGCGCACCGGCGGCTGGGTGGTCCAGATGCCGTGCGACAGCGACCAGTTCTCGCGGGTCAGGGTGCAGCCGGTCCAGTTGTTCAGCTTGACGACCGTGCTGCGGGCGGCAGTTGTGGCGGCCGGCGCGACCGGGACAGCGGTGTACGCCGCGGCCGTGTGCGCCTCGGACGTGTGCGCCTCGGCGGCGGGCGACTTGGCGGCGGTCTCGGCCGTCGCGGCGGAGGCGGTGCCGGTCAGCGCGAGCGCGAGCGCGGCGGCGGCGGCCGTCACGGCGGCACCGATGCGGATGCTGGTTCCCATGGTTCTCCCCCCGGAGTGGTCACCGGTCGGTCCGGCGGCCATGTCCCTACTCTGCGACGCCGCAATAAACCTGTATTCAACGGGTGATGACGGCGGCGTTCATCGGCCCACCCCCGTCTCCTGGGCCCGCCCCGAAAGGGTGCCCGCGCGCGGCCCCGGCTGTGCGCCCCCGGAGCGGGCCGGCCCGGTCCTCGCGCCACGGTGCGCCGGTGCAGGATCCGGCCGTTGGGAAAAGGATCACGACAGTGCATCCCCCAGAGAGAGGACGGCTTCCGTTGGCCAGCGAGTTCCAGCGCACCAAGCTCACCGGCATGTTCCACGCGTTCGACACCGACCGGAACGGCTACCTGGACCAGGACGATTTCCAGGATCTCGCCGATCGCTGGCACCGCCTGCCCCGGGTGGCCGACGATCCGGAACTGGCGGCGCGGATCACCGAGGTGACGCTCGGCTGGTGGGAGCACCTCTCCGCCGCGGCCGACCGCAACGGCGACGGCCGGGTCGACATGGCCGAGATCCTCGCCATGGTCGACCGGCTGCCCGCGATGCTCGACTACGTCAACGCCACCTCCGACGCGGTCTTCGACGCGGTCGACGAGAACGACGACGGCCGGATCTCCCGCGCCGAGCACCGCCGTCTGGTCGACACCTGGCACGGGCAGTCCGTCGACACCGGCGAGGTCTTCGAGCAGCTCGACCGGGACGGCGACGGATACCTCGGCCGTTCCGAATTCGCCCTGCTGTGGGCGCAGTTCTGGATCAGCGACAACCCCGCCGACCCGGGCAACCTGCTCTGCGGCCCGCTCCCGGAGCCACCGCGCTGACGCGTCCCGACCGGTCCCGACGCGTCGTGGCACGCCTTGGCACGTCTTGGCACGTCCGCGAACCCTGCCCGGACACTGTTGAATTTTGCATGTCCATGGATACCCTCTCCGCGGGCGGCGCGGGCGGTCCGCGCCCGCGGAGGAGGGGTCGGGGTGGAGACGGTCGCCGCTGTGGGCGGGGAGTTGACGACGTCGGAGCTGACGGACCGGGTCACGGAGGCCCTGCTGCTGGCCGGTCTGCCGGTCGCGCACGGCGGCCACGGCCCGGGTGTCCGTCTGTTGCCGGACGGCGGGGCGATCGTGCTGCGCTGGCTGACCTCGCCCCGGCTGGAGGACGCGGCGACGGCGGACGACGGGCGCACCGCGGCGACGACCTCCCGCCGGCTGGTCGCCGACGCGGTCGAGAACGCACTCGCCGAGCTGCTGCCCGCCCTGGGCCTCGACGCCGCACGCTCCGACGACGCAACGGGCTCCGGGGACACGACGGGCTCCGACGCCCCGGGACGGATCACCGTCCGCGGCGCTACCGCCCGACCGGCCGCCGCAGCCGCCGCCCAATCAGCCTCAACGCCACCGGAGTTGGATGCCACGCCGCCGGTGGCCCCCGGCATCCGCGCGGACATCGTGACGGCCGTCCGCCGCAGCGCGGCCCTGGCGGGCCTGCCGATCGCGTCCCGCCCGGGCGGCGCGGGCATCACCCTCGCCGCCTGCGATCCGGTCGGCCCGGCCGGGCTCGACTGGAACCCGTCACCCCGGCTCCCCGGGCACCGCGGCGAGCAGCCGGGCGCCCGCACCGCCGTCCAGAACGCCATGCGCCACGCCCTCGGCGTCGCCCTGCGCGCGGCCGGCCTCGACCTGGCCTGGCACCGCCCCCCGGGCCGCCCGGCCGAACTCCGCGCCCAGGGGGCGTCCGACCGCTTCTGACACCGGGAGCCCGCGCCCCGCCTCCCCCGCAAACAAAAAGCGCTCTGCGGACCGTCACCGGTCCGCAGGGCGCGCTCCGCGCCGAGGTCAGTTGACGAAGTAGCTGAGCCCGACCGTCACTGCCGTCATCCCGGGCGCCACCTGCCGCTCCAGCGTCCCCTGACAGTTCGCCAGCGAGTACACGTCGACCCTCGCGTCCGTGAGGTTCTCGATGAGCACGGGCGACCCGGTCGGGTAGCACCCCTTCGCCGGGTTGTGCTTGACCACTCCGTTCACCAGCAGCAGTCCGGTGGCCGCCTGTGCGGGCACGGCGAGCGCGAGCATTCCGGCGGCGGTCAGCATTCCGACCGCGGCGATCCGACGACGCATGGCTGTTCTCCCTTCCGAGGGCGCACAACGGGTAGGCGCCCTTCCGGGCCATGCGTCCCCGCAGCTGACCGCCCGCACCGGGTGGCCGGTCCGCGGTCCCCCGAACCGGCGACCGCGCGGCGGCCGGTCAGTCGCGGCTGACCCGCACCCCGCCGACCAGGCCCCAGGCCGCGACGTGCACGGTCGGGCCGCCGGCCACGCTCGGGCCGTCGTCGCTGACGCCGCCGAGGCGGATGCCGGTGACCTTGACCCGGACCTCGGGGCGGACCCGCAGGTGGAGGCCGCCGACCAGGCTGAGTTTGGTGATGCGCAGTTCGGCGCCGTCGGGGATCTCCACGTCGGTCAGGTCGATGTCGGCGCCGCCGACCAGGGAGGCGGTCAGGGTGCGGCTGTGGATCTCCGCGCCTTCGAGGCGGGTGCCGCCGATCAGGCTGATGTGCACGTCGGTCGTGTCGTTCCCCGTGTTGGTCATGGCCGTCACCTTAGGGAATGTCAGCTGCCGCACGGAAGGGCCGCAGCGGCGCCGGAGCCCGAATGCCGGGGCCGAACGCCGGGACCCGAATGTCAGTGCGAGCCGGGACGATGGAGGCATGAACGACACCGCTCCGCTCTCCGCCGGCGACTACGCCGCTGCCGTCGCCGCCGCCGTCGAGGCCGCGGCCGCCTACTACGGCGACGGGTCCACGTCGCTGGGCGACGACGAGTACGACGCCCTGCTGCGGGCGATAGCCGGGTACGAGCAGGCGCATCCCGGCGACGTGCTGGAGCAGTCGCCGACGGGCAAGGTGGCGGGTGGCGCGGTGCAGGGCGATGTGCCGCACAGCGTGCCGATGCTGTCGCTGGACAACGTCTTCTCCGAGGACGAACTCGCCGACTGGGCAGCCTCCTTGGAGCGCCGGCTGGGCCGTCCGGTGGCGGCCTGGTGCGTGGAGCCGAAGCTCGACGGGCTGGCCGTCGCGGCCCGTTACCGGGCGGGCCGGCTGCACCGGCTGATCACCCGCGGCGACGGTCTGGCGGGCGAGGAGATCAGCCATGCGGCGGGCGACGTGCTGGGCCTGCCGGCCGTGCTGAGCGAGCCGGTGGACATCGAGCTGCGCGGCGAAGTGCTGTTCACCCGCGAGCAGTTCGACCGCGCCAACGAGGTCCGCACGGCGCACGGCGCGCTCCCGTTCGCCAATCCGCGCAACGGCGCGGCGGGCACCCTGCGCGCCAAGGACCGGCCGTACCGGGTGGAGTTGACGTTCTTCGCGTACGGCGCGGTCGGCGCCGCCGAGGAGGAGCAGGCGCACAGCGCGCTGCTGGCCAGGCTGGCGGAGCTGGGGGCGAACACCGCGGCGAGCACGGACGCGGCGCCGGTGCGCTGCGTGACGGTCGAGCAGGTGCAGGAGCGGGTGGCGCAGATCGCGGCGCTGCGGGCGGCGCTGCCGTTCGGCATCGACGGCGTGGTGGTCAAGGCGGACGAGGCGGCGGACCGGCGCGGAGCGGGCAACGGTTCGCGGGCGCCGCGCTGGGCGGTGGCGCGCAAGCTGGCGGCCGAGCACAAGGTGACGACGCTGCTGGACGTCGAGTGGAACGTGGGCCGTACCGGCATCATCGCGCCGCGGGCGGTGCTGGAGCCGGTGTTGATCGACGGCGTGACGGTGACGTACGCGACGCTGCACAACCCGGCGGACATCGGGCGGCGCGGGCTGATGCTGGGCGACCGGGTGTTCGTGCACCGCGCGGGGGACGTCATTCCGCGGGTGGAGGCGCCGCTGGTGGAGCAGCGCACCGGCGAGGAGCGGCCGATCGTCTTCCCGGAGACGTGTCCGCGCTGCGGGGAGGCGATCGACACGAGCGAGCAGCGGTGGCGGTGCTCGCGGGGCCGCAACTGCCAGGCGGTGGCGTCGATCATCTACGCGGCGGGCCGCGACCAGTTGGACATCGAGGGTCTGGGTTCGACCCGTGCGGTGCAGCTGGTGGAGGCGGGCCTGGTGGCGGATCTGGCGGACGTGTTCACGCTGACGCGGGATCAGCTGCTGGCGCTGGAGCGGATGGGCGAGACGTCCACGGACAACCTGCTGGCGGCGATCGGCGCGGCGCGCTCGCAGCCGCTGCACCGGGCGTTCTGCGCGCTGGGCATCCGGGGCACCGGCCGCAGCATGTCGCGCCGGATCGCGGCGCACTTCGGTTCGATGGCGGCGATCCGCGCGGCGGACGCGGAGACGCTGGCAACGGTGGACGGCATCGGCCCGGAGAAGGCCCGCCTGCTGGTGACCGAACTCGCCGAGCTGGCCGACCTGTTGGACCGACTGGAGCAGCAGGGCGTGGGCACGGCCGTCACCGAGCCGCAGGCCCCGTCGCCGGCCGCGGACACCGCCGAGGGGGGTCAGCCGGCGGGCGAGGGAGGTCCGCTGGCGGGCGAGGCGGTGGTGGTGACGGGTGCCATGACGGGTCCGCTGGCGGCGCTGTCCCGCAACGAGATGAACGAGTTGGTCGAGCGGGCCGGCGGCAAGGCCTCGTCCTCGGTGTCGAAGCGGACGACGCTGCTGGTGGCGGGCGAGAAGGCCGGTTCGAAGCGGGCGAAGGCGGAGGAGCTGGGCGTCCGGATCGTCTCCCCGGACGAGTTCGCGGTCCTGGTCGCCGAGCACCTGCCGCCGCAGGGCTGACGTCGGGTCGGCGAGCACCTGCCGCCGCAGGGCTGACCTCGGATCGCCGAGCACCTGCCGTCGCAGGGCTGACGTCGGGTCGGCGCGGGCCGCGCCGGCGTCAGGTCAGTGCGGTACCGATCAGGGCGAGCGCGCCGGCGCAGGAGACGGCGAGCACGCCGGTGCGGGTGGCGGTGGGCGACAGGCGCGGGGAGAGCGCCATGCCGGTGGCCGCGCCGACGGCGAGCGCGGCCACCGCGGGCCAGGACGGCAGGACGATGCCGAGCACGACGGCGGTGGCCGCGTTCTGCACCAGGAAGAAGGCGTGCAGGGTGGCCCGTGCTTCGCGCGCGGGCCAGCCGGCGTTGGCGGCGTACAGGCCGATCGGGGGGCCGCCGACGCCGCCGACGACGTTCAGTCCGGCGCTGGCGAGGCCGCTGATCCAGGCCCCGGCGGGGCGGCGCAGGAACGTGGAGCGCAGTCCGCGGGCGAGCAGGGCGACGCCGGCCAGCACGCCGAGGCCGGCGGCGACGGCGAGCAGCCGGGTGTCGACGCCGGTGAGCAGCGCGGCGGCGACGGGGGTGCCGATCAGGGTGGGCAGCAGCAGGCGGCCGGTGTCCCGGGGGCGGGCGTGCCGCCAGTCCCGGGACAGCGGCAGCAGCGAGGCGAGCAGGGCGAGCACCAGCACGGTGGGGACGCCGCGGTGCGGGCCGACGGCGGCGATCAGCGCGGGTGCGGCGATCAGCGAGAAGCCCATGCCGGTGGCGGCCTGCGCGAACGCGCCGAGCGCGACGGCCGCCACGGCGAGGGCGTCGGGTCCGGTCACGGGGTGCGGTCCAAGGTGCATCGGCGCTGGAACCACAGGGCGACGGCCATCAGCGCGGCGGGCAGGGCGGTGAAGCCGAGCAGCAGCGCGTCCAGGGCGGTGGCGCTCTGCGCGGCGGGGTGGCCGCCGGTGCTGGACGCGAAGCCGCCGAGGGCGAGGACGGCGGAGTACAGGTAGGGGCCGACAGCGGTGCCGGTGGCCTCGGTGGCGGTCCACACGCCGGTGTAGGCGCCGGCCGTGGAGGAGCCGGCCTTGGACGAGCCGGCCTTGGACGAGCCGGCGGCGTTGACGGCGTCGGACAGCATGGAGAACGCGAACAGTTGCAGGCCGGAGAAGGCGATGCCCATGGCCATCACGACGACGGCGGTGAGCGCGACGCCCGCGGCACCCGCGGTGCCTGCGGCCTTCGCGCCGGGCAGCAGGGCGAGCGAGCCGGCGGCGAACACGGCCTGGGAGATCAGCAGTCCGCGCTGTTTGCCGATCCGGCGCGACCAGGCCGTCCAGGCGGGTCCGGCGAACATCGCGGGGCCGAGGAACAGGCCCATGAACAGCGCCGTCAACTTGGCGTTGTGGAACAGGTGCTGGGTGACGTAGGGCAGCGCGGCCAGGAACAGGTGGGTGGTGGTGCCGGTGAACAGGTAGGAGGCCACCAGCGTGCGGAAGTTGCGGTCCTGGCGGGCGATCCGCAGGTCGGCGAGGGTGGAGTGCCCGGCCCGCGGGTCGGGCGGGCGGAAGCCGCAGGCGTCGGTGAGGCGGCGCACGCCGCGCAGCGCGACGGCGGCGGAGGCGGTCGTCGCGACGGCCAGCAGCAGCGCCATCCGGGTGTAGTCGCCGCGTCCGCCGCCGGCGGCGAGGGCGGGTGCGGCGACGCCCGCGCCGAGCAGGCCGATGGTCAGCAGCGCCATCCGGAACATGAAGACCCGGGTGCGTTCGTGGTAGCCGACGAGCAGGTCGGACGGGGTGGTGAGGTACGGCACCTGGAACGCGGCGAACAGCAGGTTGCCGACGACCAGCCAGCCGCCGACCCACAACGCGGCCGGTGCGCCCGTGAGTTCGGCGGGGACGGTGAACATGGCGGCCATCGCGAGGCCGAGCAGCAGTCCGGTGCGCATCATCCCGCGGCGGTGGCCGTGGGCGCGGGCCTGCCGGTCGGAGCGGGAGCCGAGCAGCGGGTGGACCACGATGTCGACGATCTTGGGCAGCAGCAGGGCGAGGCCGGCCAGCGCGGCGGGGACGCCGAGCACGTCGGTGAGGAAGTAGAGCAGCAGCAGTCCGGGAACGGTGACCCACACGCCCATGCCGACCGAGCCGGTCGCGTACAGGGTGAGCGTGCGGCGGCCGGCCCGACGGCCGGTCACGGGGTGCTCCGGTGGCGGGCGGCGACGCCGGCGGCGAGCGGGGCGTCGTCGAAGGAGCCGGCGGCGGCGCGCTTGGCGAGGGTGTTCCGGACGATCCGGTCGGTGAGCGCGGGCAGGTGCCGGGCGAGGAAGAACTCGACGGCGCCCTTGCGGGTGGTGGGCAGGTCGCGGCGGGCCCGGACGGCGAGCGCGGCGCGCTCCACGGTGTCGACGACGCCGTCGAGCGGCTCGTAGACGCTCATGCCGTCGAGCGAGAGGCCGGCGGCCCTGGTGGAGTCGTGGATGGGGCTGCGCACGGCGGACGGGTAGACGCAGGAGACGGTGACGTGGGTGCCGAGTTCGAGGCGCAGCGCGTCGGCGTAGGCGACCATGGCGCGCTTGGAGGCACCGTAGGCGGCGGCGAGCGGGAGCTGCATGACGGCCATTCGGGAGGCGACCATGACGACCCGGCCGCGGGCGGCGACCAGGGCGTCGACGCAGGCGGCGGTGGTGCGCCAGGTGCCGAGCAGGTTGATCTCCAGCTGGCGGCGGACTTCGTCGCCGGGGGCGTACTCGGCGGGGGCGGGGCCGCCGATGCCTGCGTTGTTGACCAGGACGTCGAGGCCGCCGAGGGTGTCGAGGGCTTCGGCGACGGCGGTGGCGGTGCCGGTGTCGTCGGTGAGGTCGCACGGCAGGACGGTGAAGGGTTCGTCGCCGGTGGGGTGCAGGTCGAGGCCGACGACGTGGGCGCCGGCCCGGGTGAGGCGTTCGCCGAGGGAGCGGCCGATGGTGCCGGAGGCGCCGGTGATCAGGATGCGGCGGCCGCGCGGGTCCTGACGTCGATCGAAGAGTCGGATCGTCATATCGCTGCCTTCGTGGTGGGGTTGGCGCGGGCGGCGCGGCGGGCGCCGGCCCGCAGTTCGCGCGGCACGGCGGCGGTGTACTGGTCGAAGTCGATCCGCATCATCGGCCGTTTGTCGCCCCAGCGGCGGACGGCGGCGGTGTGCGCCCGGCGCACCTGCGCGCGCTGCTGTTCGGGGGTGGGCAGCGCGTAGCGGCCGGCCAGGTGGGCGGCGACCAGCTTGCCCTGGGCTTCGACGACGGGCAGCGCGGCGCCGGTGGACTGCATCAGGCCGACGAAGCTCAGGGTGGGGTCGTCGAGGTGGAACACCCTTTGGTAGAGCGGCAGTTCCTGCGGGTCGTCGCCGACCCAGCGGGCGTCCAGGAACGGGACGGTGACGTGGTAGCCGGTGGCCCAGACGATCACGTCGACGCGGTCGGCGGTGCCGTCGGTGAACTGCACCCGCCGGCCGTCGAGCCGTTCGATGCCGGGGCGGGCCTCGACCTCGCCGTGGGTGAGGCGGTGCAGGATGGTGTCGCTGATGGTGGGGTGGTTCTGGAACAGCCCGCCGGCGGGCTTCGGCAGGCCGTACTTCTCGGGAGTGCCGACGGCCAGGCGCAGCACGCGCTGGGCGACGCTCTGCCGAATCCGCCAGGGCAGCACGGCGAGGGCGCCGCCGGTGGCGTCGGAGGGGCGGCCGAACAGGTACTTGGGCACGATGTGGCTGCCGTGCCGGACGGAGAGCAGCACCGGCCCGTGGGCGACGTGCGAGGCGTCGACGGCGATGTCCATCGCGGAGTTGCCCATGCCGACGACCAGCACCCGCTTGTCCCGGTAGGCGTCGGCGCTGCGGTGGTCGTGGGCGTGCAGCTGGGCGCCGTCGAAGGTTCCGGGGTAGCCGGGGCTGGGCCATTTCGGTTCGCGGTTGTGGCCGTTGGCGACCACTACGGCGTCGAACTGCTCGGCGCCGGCGGCGGTTTCGACCTCCCAGTGGGTGTCGGTGCGGCGGACGGCGGTGACGTCGGCGCCGAACCGGATTCGTTCGGTGACGCCGAACCGGTGGGCGTAGTCGGCGAGGTAGCCGGCCACCTTGGCGGCCGAGGGGTAGTCGGGCCACTGTTCGGGCATCGGGTGGTCGGCGAACTGGGTGCGGCCCTTGCTGGTGTTCAGGTGCAGGCTGTCGTACGCCGGTGACGTCCCGGCGCTGTCGTCGCCCGCCCACAGACCGCCGACCCGATCGCCGCGTTCCAGCACGGTGACGTCGAGGTCGTGGTCGAGCAGCGCCTTGGCCGTGGCGAGCCCGGCCGCGCCGGCGCCGATCACCGCCACCTTCGTGGAGCCCATGCCGGGCCCTCCTCTCCGCGGAAGGCGCTCATTCAATCGAATGATGGAGGAATGGGCAATGCTCCGTGACCTGGGTTTTCCGCCTCCGTCACGTGATTGAAACAGGCACGACACGTCCGGTAGCCTCGACCCATGAGCACCCGGTCCGACGACAGTCCTCGCGAGCGCATCGTGGCGACGGCCACCCGTCTGTTCGCGGAGCGCGGCTACGACGCGACGAGCACCAGGGCGATCGGCGACGCGGTCGGGCTGAACATCGCCACCGTGGCCTACCACGTGGGCGCCAAGCCGGAGTTGTACCGCGAGGTGATGCGTCGCGCGCACCTGGCGCAGCGCGAGGTGGTGACCGACGCGGTGCGCCGGCTGCACGCCTGCGGGCCCTCGGCGGAGGAGACCCGGGCGGCGCTGCTCGCCTTCGTGGACGCCTATCTGTCGTTCTGCCTGAGCAACCCCGCGGTGCCGGCGCTGTGGATGCGCCGCTGGCTGGCCGAGGGCTCCGACCTGGCCGACATCGAGACGGAGTTCGCCGGCCCGCTGGTGGCCGAGGTCGCCGCCGCCGTCCGCGAGGTGCTGGCCCGGGCGGGCCTGGGCGCCGGGGTGGACGTCGAGATGCTGGTGTTCACCATCGTCTGGACGTCCCACTCCTTCGGTCAGGCCGGTGTCATCGACGCGGACGGCCGCCGCCTGGGCCCGCTCGACATTCCGATGCTGGACCGCTTCCGCCGCCATCTGCACACCGTCGTCAACGGCGTGCTGGACCAGCACGCCTGACGGTCCGTCAGCTTTCCTGCCCGGCCGGCCCCACCTCCCGCCCCCGGGCCAGCACGGCCGCGAACACCGGTGCCGCGAGCAGCTGGTAGCCGATCCACACCTCGCCGCCCGCGCTGCTGCCGCCGCGCGCCAGCAGCAGCCCGACGGCGGCGGTCAGCGCCCATCCGGCGTCGTAGCCGACCATCAGCCGGGTGTAGGTGCGGGCCGACCGCCGCCGCACGTACCGGATCTCGACCTCGCCGCAGATCAGCAGCGCCACCGCGCTGGCGATCATCAGCCATGGCGCGACGCCGAGTTGGCGTCCGACCTGCACCGCGCCGAGTCCGTACACCGCCGCCAGCAGCACCTTGAAGGCGCCGTCGGCCACGATCCCGATCGCCATGTTCCTCGCCATGCGGGTTCCCCTCCCTGGACGGTTTTCTCGTAACGAGATTACGAGCATAATCCTCTTATGCGAATGACGAGAGCCGAGGCCAAGGAACGCAACCGCCGGGCACTGCTGGACGCCGCCCTCCAGGTGGTCTCCCGGGACGGCCACCGGGCCCGCCTGGACGAGATCGCCGAGCTGGCCGGGGTGACCACGGGCGCGGTCTACTCGCTGTTCGGCAGCAAGAACGGCCTTGTGGTGGCTGTCGTCGCGGACTACCTGGGCCCGCACTACGCCGAGCTCGAACAGACCCTGCCGCGCGAGCTCGACCTCCCGGCGGCGGTCGAGTCCTTCGCCCGCCACTACCGCCGCAGCTGCGACGCCCCCGGCGCGGCGGCCGCCCTCTCGCTCCAGGTCACGCTGCTGGACATGGCGGTGCACGACGCCGACCTGCGCATCCGACTGGCCGAGTCGATCCGCGCCCAGGAAGCCCGGCTGGTGGGGCTGTTCGCCGGCCGGGCGCACGGCGCCGGCACGGTGACGGCGGATCAGGCGCAGCGCCTGGTCGGCGCGCTGCGGCCGCTGTTCGTCGGCCTCACCCAGGGCGTGGTGCTGGGTCTCGCCGACACCGCCGACGAGCAGTTCTTCGCGGACGCGGCCCGGGCGCTGGTCCAACTCGCCTGAACCGTCCGGGAGATCCTCGAAAAACCTCGAACTCGAACACCACTGTTCGAGTTAATGGGGTCCGACCATGCACGGCACCGCACACCGACCGTCCCCGGCGCACCCGCCCGCGGCGCACCCGCCCGCGGTGCACCCGCGCCGGCGGCTGCTGCTGGGGGTGCTCTGCCTGGCCCAGTTCATGCTGATCGTGGACGTGGCCAGATTCGTTTACGCACGGGAGACCGCCCGATGCCACTTCCTTCTTCCCGGCCAGCCGAACTCACAGATCACACCGCGGTCGTTCGAATCGGTGGGGGAACCATCGCGAACGACGGGGCCGGGGTGCTCGTCGCGGCGCAGGGACTCCCCCGGGATGAGATCGCCCGGGGCATCAGCATCGCGGCCTCGTGGTGCGGGCCGGGAGCGGGATCACTTCCCACGACGAAGGCGGCCCGAGCGGGCGCGACCCGTCGGGGTCGAACGGCAGCCTCGACTTCACCAGTTGATCGCCCAGCCACTTGGCCTCGCAGCCGTAGGTGCGCGCGACGACGGCGATGTCCGTCCCTGTGCGGAGTCGCGCGGCGATGGCCGGCAGGGACTTCACGGCGAGGGTCATGCGCATGCGCCGCCACTCGGGCTCACTGGTGGCCCACATTGGTGTTCTCCGAGGTGAGAGGGACCTCCGTCCTGCGCTTCGGGGGCAGCGCAGGACGGAGGGCTGGATCTGCCGCTGAGGTTGTTGGGAGCGGCAGGGTGCGAGTTGGTCAGTGGTCGAAGATGCGGATGTCGAAGGTCAGGCCCGTCCGCCAGACCTCCACGGTTCGCCGCGCGCTGACCCGCATGTACATGAGCTTTCCGGGGGCCTTCTCACCGTGCGATGCCCAGTGGTATCGGAAGCTGGTCAGCAGGTAGACGGTCAGGGCGGTGAGGAGGACGGCGCGGGCCACGGACTGCTCCGGAGGTGCGGTGAACGGGAAGGGGCGGTGCGGGTCGAGATTCCGGGCCTCATGGCCTGGGCGGCGGCGGGAGGTTGGCGGGCGTGCGCAGGGCTCGGTCGCGGGCACGGAAGCCGAAGCTGATGAGGGTGACGCTCTCGCCGGCGCTGACGGGTGTGCGGCCGTGGGGCGTGAGTGCGCCGTCGAAGACGACGCACTCGCCTGCGGCCAGGTCGCATTCGAGGTAGCCGTCGGCGGTGATGAAGACGGTGGAGCTGGGCGTGGTCATCTCGCTGGGGCGTTCGTGCTTGAGGCACAGGATCAGGTTGGCCTCGCCGAAGCCGAGCTCGTCGACGTGGAAGTCGAGGAACTGCCCGTCCTCCCGGTACGCGATGTAGACGCCGGCGTGCGGCTGCTCGACCTCCAGCCCCGTGGACCGGGCCACCACGGCGGCGAGATCGACGTGGTCGGCGAAGCACGTCGCCGCATCGCCGACGGCCGCGTTCCACTTGCCGTTGTGGAGGTACCCGGCGGTGGCAAGGGCGTTCTCGGCTTCCTGCGCCATCGCGGCGAGCGGCTCGGTGGCGAACGACTGGTCGCGCAGGTGGCGGAGGAGGCGCGGGTGGACGCGTTGGTGTGCGGTGAGTCCTCGCACGGCGTCCTGGATGTCCGGGAAGTTCTCGGCCCATCGGGCGGGCGTCCGGGCGGTGGTGCGGAACTGGAGCCAGGCGGTCCACCCGGCGCTCCACCCGTGCGGTGCCGAGGAGTTGGGGTTGGCCCGGCCGAGCAGCAGCGCGACCCGGTCGAGTGCGGCCTGCGTGGACTCGACCAGTTCCGCGTTGCCCTTGGCGATCCGCAGCCGCAGGGCCTCTTGCAGGTGGGCCAACGCCCCCGCGTGGTCGCCGAGTTCCATGAGGTGCTTGCCGAAGTGCTGGTGCGCGAAGTCGAGGAGTTCCGGGTGGAGGCTGCGCGCGGTGGCCAGCGCGCTGCGGTAGAGGGCGTCCGCGGCCTGCGTGTCGCCGGCGTAGCGGTGGGCGTCGCCGAGGTTGATTCCGGAGGCGACGACGGATCGGGTGTTGCCGGCGGCGGTGGCCATGTCGAGCGCCTTCCGCAGGAGGGCGCGGGCCTCGTCGTGGTTGCCCAGGGTCATCTGGGCGATGCCGATCTCCCGGGTCAGGAACCGGGTCCGGGAGGGATCGGTGGTGACGTCCAACTCCTGGCGGAGCTGGCCGACGACGATGGTCAGCTCGTCCCGGTCGGTGGGGACCATCCGCAGCCGGTCGTCCTGGGTGATGAGGTGCTGGAGCACGGGGCCTTCCCTGGTTCGGTTGCGCGCGGCGGCGCACTACAGCTGGTCGGTCCGGTGGCGCAGGTCGGCCAGCAGCTCCACCCCGTGGGGGGAGAAGTGCTCGCCCAACAGCTCCAGTTCGCGCATCAGGTAGCGGACGGCCGGCAGTCCCTCGTCGTAGGCGTCCTGGAAGCGTGCACGCTCGTCGGCGGTCAGGTCGTCGCGGTCCAGTTCGGTCCGGCGGAAGCGCAGCAGCTGGTTGTAGACGCAGGTCGCGTGGAACGCCCGGTCGATCCCCCAGAACTGGTTGCGGTCCTCGCCCTGCGTCGCACGCCACCCGATCTCGATCTTCGGAGAGGTCCGGGAGGAGTAGCCGTCGGCGAAGACCCGGTTCTGGAGGACGTGGAAGCTGATCGACTGGTGCGTTCCCTCGTGCAGCAGGTTCTCCGCCAGGAACAGCGGCGACGGCTCGGGGCTGACGGTGCTCGGCGGGATGTGGCGCCGGGCCTTGTCGGAGAACACGATGACATACGGGAGCGCCGGGTCGCTGGAACTGGTCAGCGAGGACGTGCGGACACCGGGCTTGAGGCCGACCCACAGCAGGCCTCGGACGAACTCCCGCACGCGGGCGAATCCTTCGGGGTGGACCAGTGACAGGCGGTCCAGGGCCTGGGTCAGCGTCGTGCGGCGCTCGTCGGTGTGCTGGGCGATCTCGTAGTCCGTCAGGCCGAGTTCGTCGGCGATCTCGCGGGGAAGCTCGGCGTCGAACCAGTCGAAGGTCACGCCCGCCACGGTCACGGTGTCACTGCGCAGGACTCGGGCGTGTTCCGCGAAGGGAGTGCCCGAGCGGACCAGGCGCTCCATCAGGGCGAACGGGAGCACCGGTTCGGCCCCCGCTTCACGGAGCCGGGTCAGTGCCGGGTCCTTGCGGGTGAGGTCGAAGAAGGAACCGGGCTCCACCCGGGCGGCAATCGTCGGCGACACGATGGTTCTCCTCCTGGTCGAGGTGTGCAGGTGGCGGGCCGGGGAGGTGGCGGGCCAACCCGGCTGCGCATGCCGAGTCGGCCCGCCGCGCCGTCAGTCAGGCGGCATCAGTTCGGAGTTGAGGTCAGTTCTCGGTTCCCGCCGGGGCGAAGTCGCCGTCCGGGACCGAGTGGTCCAGCCGCCGCGTCAGGGACGCGACGGTGGCCGGCGCGAAGTCGCCGTCCGGGACCGAGTGGTCCAGCCGCCGCGTCAGCGCGGTGACCTCCGGCGCGGGCGTGATGATGGTGTCGCTCACGATGCCTCTCCAATCGGGTTGGCTCCGCTCGTCCGAGGTGGACGAGCCGTGGTGCGGGTGATGCAGACCCGGCCCGACGGA
Source organism: Kitasatospora sp. NPDC059795 (assembly GCF_042732175.1). Taxonomy (NCBI): domain Bacteria; kingdom Bacillati; phylum Actinomycetota; class Actinomycetes; order Kitasatosporales; family Streptomycetaceae; genus Kitasatospora; species Kitasatospora sp. NPDC059795. The sequence continues at coordinate 1,016 of NZ_JBHWID010000032.1, read as the reverse complement.
CCCTTTCCAGCGGGCCGGGAACTCGTGGGCGCCCAGGGGACGCGGGCGTGGCTAGTAGCGGCCGGAGGCGATCAGCGCCGTCGCGAGCGCCATGAGCGCGAGCAGGGAGACCGTGTACGCGACGGCAAGCGGCCAGGGCGTGGGGGCCTCGCGCGAGGCCCGCCGGGCGGCATCTCGGCAGTCGTTCCGGCCGTCGTCCACTGCGGTCTCTCCTCGGGGCGTCACGGCTACGCCGGCCGCCGGTCGAGCGCGGCCCGCAGCGCGGCGCGGCGGTGGGGTGTGCGGGCGCGGGCGATGAAGTCGTCGTAGATCTGGTGGCTGGTGCCCTGGGGTTCGCCGGGGGCCTGGAGCAGGATGCCGGCGCAGACCAGCGTCTCTCGGTGGCAGACCCAGCAGGTTCCCTCGCGGTAGCCGTCGGGCCGATCCACAACGCACCCCTCGCCTCCCGTGCGGCACGAGGACCGTACGGCCGACTCCTGCACGGCCTCGCCCAAAAACGGGGCCCGGCCGGCCACGTTGGCCTTCCGGTACTCGGCCAGCGGGTTCCAACCCTTCGGGAGCTTGTACTTCTCGGCCTTCGACGGGCCGGTCTCGGGGTCGCGGTAGACCCTCGGGGTCTTGCGTGTCGCCATGGATCTGTTCCCTCCGTCCCCGAGGCCGCCGTGGGGAGGCCGGTCCTCGGAACTCGTGCGACAGCCTGGGGGTTTGTGGGATCAGGTGTCGCGGTCACTACGGATCTAGTGGAAGCGCTCGCCGAGCGCGCCGGCGGCCGGGATGGTGCTGGTGGACATGCTGGCCCTCCTGGTCGGTGGTTGAGGCTCTACGACAGGACAGCACCGTCATTCGCAGAAGACCGAGTTGGCACTAGTGTCCTGCGTCGGTAGTTCGTCGTTACTTGTTGCATGACGTCTTCTGCGCGCATGCCCGCTCCTCGTCGGGGACCGAAGTTGGAGCCCCTACTGCTGACCGATGAGGAGCGGGCGACCTTGGAGCGGTGGACCCGTCGGGCCACGTCC
>NZ_JBHWID010000031.1:0-40221 GCF_042732175.1 Kitasatospora sp. NPDC059795 | reverse complement strand
GAGCGGGTATCGGGGCGCGCCGCGCCCCGCACCGCTGGGTCGGCGCGTTGCGCCTCCACCCCCGCGTTTCTGATGCATCGTCAACTTCGGGGGGAAGGGGGTGAATTGCTCGGGACTGACTGCCGGCGTGGCGCGCCGGCGTGGCGATTGAGGTGTTCTCGGCTTGGGGGCCTGCGCGGAGGACCGGTGGTGGTTCCTGTTGGCGCAGGTGGCGGACACTGCCGGGAACGGGGGTGGTGGGGCCGGCGGTTGCCGGGCCCCACTGTTGTCGGAGAGGTTCCGCGGTCTCGGGACTGCGGGATGGGTTGTTCGTCAGCTGTCGGTCCCGACGATCCGTACGTCGGTGAAGCCCTCGCGGTGGAGCTGGGGGATGGCCAGCTGTGTCTGCTGGTGCTGCCGGCGCAGGACGTCAAGGGGGACGCGGACGCTGTTGTCCTCGCGTCGGGCGTTGCGGGCCTCGCAGGTCTTCAGCGGGGTCGAGAAGACGAGAGCGGCCACACTCCGGTTGTATCGGTGGGCGCGCTCGATCAGGCGTGCCCTGACTGCGGGCTCACAGTTCGTCGAGTCCAGCAGGGTGGTCAGGCCGCGGCGCAGCCGGGCGTCGAGGAGCAGGTCCTGCAGCTGGACGGCTTCGGTGGTGGCGTTCTGGTCGCCGGCGTCGTCGGAGATCTGCTTGCGTAGGGTGTCGAGGCTGATGACCCAGGTGGAGGGGAAGGCGGCGGCGAAGCGGGACTTGCCGGAGCCGGCGGGGCCGATGGCGGTGATGAGGGTGCCGGTCGGGAAGAGGGCGAGGGCCTGGCGCTGTTCGTGGTCGGCGGCGTCCTTGAGGGAGGCTCGCTTGTCGGTGTAGCCGGTCATGCCGATACGGCAGTCGTGGGCGGTGCACCGCCAGCCGTAGGTCTCCTTGCGGGGGTTGGTGGGGGTGGCGGGGACGAGGGTCTCGATGTGGGAGGTGATGTGGAGGGTGGGCGCGGTGTTCTTCTGCATGAGGGCCTCCGAGCGAAGAGAATGTAGGGGATTCCCTACATGACTAGCGTAGGGGATTCCCTACATTTGGGCAAGAGGTGCAGCCGAGTCGTTCCCGCAGTCCCGGAACGCCGTTGAGCCGGATTCCCTCCCCGCGTCTCGGCGGTGGGGAGGGAATCCGGCTCAACGGCGGATCAGGAATCAGCGGTCGATGGGCTCGCCGGGGTGCTCGGTGACGAGCTTGCCGAGGGCGGGCTGGCCGTCGGGGGTGGGGTACATGTCCTCGCGGCCGGTGTTCTGGACGAGCCAGGTGCGCCAGGGGGAGCTGTCGGTGGCGGCGACGCGCTTGTGTCGTTCGCGGGTGGTGGTGAAGTGGAGGCCCACTTCGTCGCCGATCTCCCGCCAGGTCAGCCGAGGCTTCCCGGTGGAGGCGGCTTCGCGGGCGTACAGCAGCAGCTCTTCCTGGACGGCGGTGAGGCGGTTGATCAGGCGGTGGGTGTCACGCAGTGCGGCGCGCAGGAACTGGTCGCTCATTTCCTGTCCGCTGCGCAGCGTGTCGACGGCCTGGAGGACGGTGTCGGTTTCGTCGGCGATGGGCCAGGTGGAGCCGTCCGTCTCGCGGGGCCGCATCGCGCCGCGGTCGAGGCGGATCTCTCCGCTGTGGTGGGGAGTGTGGTCGGTCATGGGGGTGTGTGCCTTTCTGATGGCCGTCAGCGGTGTGGCCGGCGGTAATGGTGGTGGTCGGTTGTCTGCAGAGGGATGTCAGTCGTGGGTGACGATGACGATGATCTCCTTCGGAGCTCGGGTGGTTGGTGCCGGCGACGTGGTTGCCGGCGACGTGGTTGCCGTGGACGTGGTTGCCGTGGACGGTGCCGGTGTTGACGTTCTGCCGGGGGGTGGTGGGGTTGATGTCGTCGAGGCCGCGCATGCCCATGGCGGCGGATTTGTTGCTCATGGTGGTCTCCCCTTGTGGCCTTACTGTTTCTGTAGGGTTTTCCCTACAGTTATAAATCTAGGAGAATCCCTACAGGGGTGCAAGGAGGCTGGCCATGACTTTTTTCCCGGGATCCCGGGACTGCGGGATCGAGGGGGCTGGCCTGTGAAGTGCCGTTCCCGGCGGGGGGCGCGGCGCTTGTGCCAGGGTCTGTTCATGACCGCCTCCCACGACTCCGCCGCACCTGCCCGCGCCAGGCGCCTCGGCCCGGCCGACCTGCCGCTCACGGTCCCGCTGATCGACGGCGAGACCGTGTTCTCCTTCACCGCCCGCACCGCCGCCGCCAACGGCTTCGACGCGGCCCGGTTGTTGAAGGCCCTGCGGGTCGGCCGCACCGTCGTCCCAGCCGGCCTACGACCGCAGGAGACAGACCTGCGCCTCACCTCCGCAGCGCTGGAACGCCTCGCCCATCTCGTGGGCCGCACCATCGACGAACTCCGGCAGGTCCTGCCTGCGGTACGCCCCGACCGGCTCCTCGACGGCGAGGACGCCCGAATCGCGATCGGGTCGTGGCCGAGGGTCCCGGGTCGGACGCCGCTGCCTGCGTGCCCACTGTGCATGGAGGACAGTGCCTGGCTGGAGGCCGACGGCCGACGCTGGACCCCCTGCCCGTGCGGGCGCCGCTGGATGGCAGGCGACGACGGGGGCTACCTCGTCGACACCACCGCCCTGCCCGAACTCGGCCGCGCCCTGCGCGACCATCGGGCACTGTTCGACCGGCTCGGCTATGCCGGCGACGCCCTGGTCGCCGACGCTCACCAGGTCGCCCTGTGGTGGTGGGTCAACCGGCAGGTCGCCCACCGGCAATGGCGCGAGCGCGAGGACGCGCTCGGCCTCGCCCGCCACCGCCGCCGAGCCGCCCCCGTCGTGGTCTACCCCGAGGCCGTCCGCCTCGCCGAGGCGATGGACCGCTGGGAGCAGCAGCGTGCCGGCCGGCGAGCCGACCCGCAGGCCTGGCTCGCCCTCGTCGGGCGGAGGCTCGACGCCCCCGCGATCTCTGGGGGTGGCCGGGAGGCGGAGCCGCTGTGGCACTGGCTGGCTCTGCACCCCTTTCCCGCGTCCGGGAGTGAGCGCTGGGCGCAGCTGCCCGAGCTGCACCACCATCCGCGCCACCGGGCGGTGTTCGCGGCGAATTCGTGCCTGCGCTGGACGTACGGTCGTCCGCTGACGACGGTGGAGGAGCTGTGCCCGTACTGCGGCGGTGACGCCGCGACCTGTCTGTGGGCGCCGGCCGACGACTGCCCGGCGAGGCTGGGCGTCGATGGGGCGGGCCGCTGAGTGGTGATCAGTCCCTGCGGGTGGGGCCGGTGAGGGAGTCGATTGCCTGGACGGGCTGCAGGACGTGGCTGTCCTGGGCGATCCACACGGGCAGGCCTCCGTGCTCCGGCTGCAGGCGGGCCGCCCAGTTGCCGTCGCGGAGTCGGCTCCAGCCGGTCAGTACGGTGGGGCGCCACCGGCCGTGGGTCCGGACGTGGACCGCGAGCAGGTCCTCCCACACCTCGCCGACGACCTCGTCGGTGCTGATGATCCGGGCCTGCGGCAGGTTGATCGGGCCGGGGTCGGGGACCTCGTCGGCGAACGGCGACGTGGGGCGCAGCCGGCCGGTGGTCGGTCGGCGGGGTCGGGTGGCCTGGCGGGGGTGTTCGAGTGGCACTTCTGCATCATCGAACGTTTGATCGATTTTCTGCAAGCGGTGACGGTGCGCTCGGGCGGCCAGGTCCGGGCGTGAGGTGGCCGGGATCACGGCGTCCCGGGATCGCGGAGCTCTGCGATGCGGGGCAATCTCCGCAATCGCCTGACCCGGTCGGACGCGAACGGCAGCATGGGTGATCGGCCGGTGACCCACCGTGCCTGCCTACCAGGGGAGGAGACCCACCCGTTGGAATCGATGACCGCCGCCCAGCTCCAAGACGCCTTCGGCATCAGCCGCGAGGCGTGGCGCACCATCGCGGCCGCACCCGACATGATCAAGCCGATCGACCTCAAGCACACGGACGGCACCACCAAGTGGTCCGGGCAGGGCTTCGCGCGCTGGCTGGCTGCCCGCCATCCCGCCCTCGCGGCGAACACCCCCCACCTGCTGCGCCCCGCCGAGGCGGTCCAGGCCGTCGCCTACCTGGGCGGCACGTTCGACCGCACAGGCATCGACGCCCACTTCGCCAGCCGCTGGCGCACCGCCTTCGGGACCCTCGCGGTGCTGTACCCGCGTAACGGTGCCTTCAGCGCCGAGCTGGGCCTGGAGCTGATCCCCGACGCCGACACCGTGGTGGTCGTCGGGCACGGCTACGACCTGTACGGCCCCGACCTGTCCGCCGTCGACCGCGCCCGGCCCGAGCTGGAGTACGACCCCAGGTGGTCGGACGTCGCCGCGCACATCGGCACCCGGCTGCCCTGGTGGCCCTCGGAGCTGCGCCGCCCCGCTCATCTGGAGGCGTGGCGGCCCGGGGACGAGCCGGTGCCGGTGGAGGTCGTCACCTGGCCGGCCTGGGAGCCGCTGTACGACATGGCCTACAGCGAGGCGGAGGGCACCGCGGTGCGGTCGGCATGCCTGACCGTCGGCCAGCAGATGCGCTCGCGGGCCATCGCCGGCGCTCTGCGGGAGATCGCCGAGCTTCACGACGACCTCGACGACGACAACCCCCGCACCCGCCGCGAACGCGAGGCGATGGTGATCCCGGCCGTCCCGCAGACCGGCGACGCGAGCCTGGCCGAGCCCGCCGCCGACGCCGTCGTCCGCGAGGGCGTCGCCCTGCTGTGCGGGCGCACCGACGACCTTGCCCTCGAATGCCTGGACACCCTGATGATGTGGGACAGCGACCTGCTGCCCTTCGGCGGGGCGTTCTCCGTCACCCCCGACCGTGCCACCCGGCCGGGGGCCGAGTGGGTCAAGCGCCTCGTTCCCGCCCCGCCGACCGCGGCCCACCGCGTCCTCGGCCAGGGCGAGAAGGTCGTGGGTACCTTCACCGACCCGGTCACCGGCAGCCCCGTGATCGCGGTCAAGGGCAAGTACTTCGGCCGGCCCACCGACGAGATCAGCTACCACTCCTACGCCCCGCTCGCGCTGCCCACCGGAAGCCGCGTCAAGGACATCACCCTCGACAGCCCGGTGTGGGTGCGGACCGAGGACGGAACCCTCCGCCCCCTGCCCCTGCTTTCGGCACCCGGCGTCTCCTGGGGCTACAGCGGCACCGGCCCCGGGGTTCTGGCCGTGGCCGTCGGACGGCTCCTCGACGACGGCAACTCCCCTCCGGTGACCTGGGAGATCCTTCGGGACAGCGACGAGTCGGAGCTGGAGAAGTTCTTCCAGGTCGACCACAAGACAGGCCGGAGGTTCACCCGGCGGAAGCTGGAACGCGTCCGGGGCCGCTGATTCGCCGGGCCGGGCGGCAGGCACCGCCCGGCCCGGGTGTCCTAGCGGCGCAGGCGGCGCAGCCAGCCCATCAGCCGGCTCTCAGTCTCGACCACCTGGCGGAGGAGGCGGCGGTGGTCGTTCCTGGCGGAGGCCAGGATTTTGCGTACCTCGTCGTCGAGCATGACGTCGGCGTCGTAGGGGTTGCGGTTGGCGTGTTCGGCGATCGCCTCGATCAGAGTCTCGCCGTCGACACCGCAGGCCAGCGCGGCGCCCACCAGTTCCCGCTCGGCATAGAACTGGCTGTGGCGCACGTTGAGCACCTCGCGCGCCCATTCAGTGGCGGAGGCCAGGGCCTGGTTCGGGTCGTCCCACGTCAGATGGTCGAAGCAGCGGCCTTCGAGGCGTGCGGACCAGTGGCATCCCGGCTGCGCGCACAGTTCCTCGCAGCGCGCGGATTTCGTGCCGAGGCGGAAGCGGCGCTGCCCGATCCGCAGCTGGATGCCGAGGGCGTCGGGCGGCTCCACCACGACCGGGGTGTCTGCGGACAGGGGCAAGTATGTGAGGGGCAGGGCCCCGGCGAGCAGCAGCACACTGTCGACGGCCACCTCGGCGTTCAGCAGTTCGGAGCGGAACTGCGGAACCCATTCGCAGATGCCGATGCAGTTGGGGCACCTGTCGCCGTGGATGGGCGGCGAGGGCTCCGGGACGGTGGGCTGGACGGTGCACTCCATCAGCAACGTGCGGACGGTCAGCGCCGCGGAGCCGGTGCGCACCGCGCGCAGGGCGTCGGCGTAGCTGCGCCCGGTCCGGGCGGCGAGGGCGCGGGCCTGCTTGCCGGCGGTGGTCTGACGTTTGGTCACGGTCTCTCCGTATCCCGGCGGGACGCCCACGCCGCCCGCCGGCGACGAGAACGTGGGTGGCCGGCGAACAGGGAAGTCGGAACGCGGGTCCCGGGAGACCTTGGCCATCGGCGCCCCGTGCGGCGTGGGCGCCCGGGGCAGTGGCTCGGGCGGTGCGCGTCCAGCCCTCGCCCGGAACTGTAGCGCAGCGCCACCCGCCCTCTTCCCGCGTCCTGCTTGGCGGGTGAGACCTGTGGTCCCGGAACGGTGGGATTCCGGGACCACAGGGGCCTCACTCGGAGGGGCCGGTGCGCTCCTGCCGACGGGCTTCGGCCAGTTGGGAGAGCTCGATGCCGCGCACGCGGCGCAGCCAGCGGGTCAGGCCCCACAGCGAGGGCGCGGCAACGGCGCAGGTCTGCACGCCGGTGGTGAGCAGTTCGTGCAGGCCGCCGGTGACGTCGATGTACACCGCGAGCGCCGCGACCGGGACGGCCACGCCGAGGCGGGTGCGGTCCCGGGAGACGAGCACCCAGTCGACCGGAACCCACAGGCTCCGCCCCGCGTCCCGGATCCGGATGCGGGCGGCGGCCAGAACGAAGCCGGAGGTGAGTGCTAAGCGGCGGCCGCGGGAGAGGTCGATGCCGGCTTCGGGCCCGCTGGCCAGGTCGGCCAGCCACGCGGTGCGCAGGTGGGAGTGGCGGGGGCCGGCCATCCACCCGGCCAGGCGCGCCAGGGCGGGTTCGCGATGGCGGGCCGCATTACGAAGCTGGGTCATCGCCGCACGATGTTGGGCTTCCCTGCGCCTTTGGAGGGCAGCGGCTCGTGCGTAGTCCGATGCCGCCTTGGCGATGGCCTCGTCGACCAAGGCGATCGTGGCGGCGTGCCCGAACCGACGCTGACTGTGTTTGATCAGCTCGTGCATCTGCAGCAAGGCCCGTCGTCTGCGGATGTCGACAGTGGTCAGCACCTGCACGCCCGTGACGATGCTCAATGTGGCCGCCGGGTGCCGGCGCAGGTGCGTGGCGATTGCGAGGATGTCCTCCTGGCTTGCCACGCAATGGCTCGGGATCGGCAGCCCCGCGCGTTCCGCCTCAGCCCGGACCATGGCCCAGTGCTGCGCGAAGATGCGGTCGATCGAGAGCTGGAAGGAGGCGAGTTCCACCATCGTCTCGCAGAGATCCGGCGGGATGTCGTCGTTGCTCGTCATGCTGTTCCTTCAACGAGTCCCGGGTGCAGGCGGCGGCGGCGTTTTGTCCGGGCCAGGAGGGCCTCGGAAGCCTGCCGTCTGCCAGTAGTGGTGAGTTTGTAGAAGCGCCTGGGTGGTCGGCCGGGATGGGGTTCGGTCTCGGCCCAGGCCTCGACCCATCCGAGGTCGGCGAGCCGTTCGAGGATCGGGTAGACGGTGCCGGATCCGAGGTCGGCCTCGGCGCAGATCCGCAGTCCCCAGGCGGGGTCGGAGTCGTCGGCGGCGAGGAGGGCCTCCAGCACCCCGATGGTGGGTTTGGTCAGGCGTGGCGGTGTCATGTCGGCAGTGGAGCACAACAGTTGACCGTATGTCGAATACGACATACGTGTTCGGGAGTAGTCGCAGGTCGACGCAGGTTCGCGGAATCCCTCGGTCCCGGGACTGACGGACAGGGCGATCGCCCGGGGAGGGGATCGGAGTCGGGTCCGAAGGTCAACGGCCGGGCCGTCCGGCACCGCCCCGGGAGTGAACGGGGCGGCTTCGCGCAGTTCCGGGACTGCCCGGTCCCGGTAGCGTGGGTGCCATGGCGAAGAAGAAGACGAAACTGCCGCCGGAGGGCCGACGGATCGGCATCCTCGGCAAGGGCGGTACTGGCAAGAGCACCGCGCTCGCCCACCTGCTGGCCCACTGGGCCGACCGCGGCATCACCGTCGCGGCCGCCGACCAGGACATCCCCGGTGACGAAGAAGTGGGCTCCCTGCTGACCTGGGCCCGCCTCGAAAACCTCGGCGGCGTCGTCTACCCGGCATTCCCCCACACGATGCTGCGCGAGGAGACCCGCCGCCTCACCCCGCCCGGCGGCGTCTTCGCCCTCGACACCGACGCCTGGAAGCGCACCGCGGGCGGCGCGCACTTCTCCGTCCTGTCGGCCGTCGACCTCGCGGTCTGGTTCATGAAGCCCACCGACATAGAGCTGGAGCGCTCCGGCAGCATCTTCGCGGCCCTGGAGCACCTGGAGGCCGTCGGCGCCGCCAACATCCCCCGCCTGGTGATCGCCCTGACCATGGTCAACCGCCAGGCCCGCTCCCACGCCGACACCCGCGCCGCGCTCACCGACGCGGGCTACCGGGTGCTGGACACGATGATCCCCCTCAGCGACGCCGTCGACGGCTACGCCCAGTCCTTCGGCAAGCCGGTCCGCCTGGTCGACGGCAGCCCCATGGACCAGCTCGCCGCAGAACTCCTGGAAGAGGCCGTGAAGTGACCGCCCGTAAGACCGCCAAGACCACTCCAGCCAAGACCACTCCGGCCAAGCCTGCCGCTTCGAAGACCGTTCCGGCCAAGCCCGCCAACTCTGTATCCTCGGGCACCGGCGTGGGCGCCAAGGCCGCGGCCATCGCCCGCGGCAAGCAGGCCCGCACCCTCGGCGGCGGGCCGTCCGCCGCCGATGCCTCCCGCGCGGACACCGCCGCCACCGTCGAGGCCCGGACGGCGGGCAAGGCCTCCGCCACCGTCACCGTCCACCGCAAGGCCGACGGCGAAGGACGCCGCAGCCACTTCCGCAAGCTCTCGGTGGAGATGACCCCCGAGGAGCACCGCGAGCTCAAGCAGTGGCTGCTGAACGCCTTCGACTCCGACACCAAGGCCACCCCCGTCATCAAGGCGCTCCTGGAAGAGGCGTACCACGACACCGCATTCACCGACCGCATCCGCAGGCGCCTGCGCCGCGACGCCGCCGGCCAGGCCTGATCCGCCGCACCGCGATCCCGGGACCGAGCAGTCCCGTGCACATGTGCAGGGCCCCGGAGCCGGTCGGCTCCGGGGCCCTGCACATTGCCGCCGACAGGCCGTCAGCCGGTCAGCTCCAGCACCCGGTGCGTCAGCTCCCGGGCCTGCTCCTCCATCCCCAGCACGGTGTTCACCGTGTCCACCGTCTCCTTCACCCGCGGCAGCCACCCCGCGGCGCCGGCCAGCCGGGTCAGCAGACTCGGCCGACGCCGCAGCGCACCGACCAGCGCGTCAGTGGCCTCCTCAATCGGCCGCTGACCGCTGACCCGCGCGTTCTGCACCGCCTCCTGCACCGCCCGCAGATGGGTCAGGAGCAGGCCCTTGAGGTCGGAGTCCAGCTCCGACCCCAGCACCTCCTCCATCAACTCCGCGACGACCTGCGAGATCCGCCGCAGGTCCTCCTCGGACGCCATCGCCTCGCCGGCCAGACGGTGCAGGGCCCGCGAACACGTCTGCAGGCTCTGGACCGCCGCGCTGTTCGGGATGTCCCCCGCCGGTGCGAACTGGGCGAAGTTGTGCAGGGCCGGGTGCCTGTGGGTCGCCTGTGCGAGGCCCCGTTCGACCCTGTCCAGGTGCTCCAGGAGATGCTCCTGCTCATCCTCGTCCAGGCCGAGACCTTCCACCGCAGTGCGGATCCGACCCGGCAGCTGCAGCACGGCGAGGAACCGCGTCCAGGTCTCCACGTCGTCGATGCCCCCATCGGGGTTCAGCACCTCCGTCCACAGGTGCCAAGCGGAGATTTGCTCGCCCCTGCCGCCGTGCGCGGCGTGAAGGTCGAGCAGCAGGCGGCGCAACCGGCCCGCGGGATTGTCGAGGAACTCAGAGGCCATGGCCCGCAGCCTAGACCTGACGGCCGACACCGATGTCGTACAAGCGGAAGATTGCGTACCGGTTCCGGGACTGCGGGGTCGCGCGATCCCGCTCGGGGTGCCGCAGGCCGGCGCCCGGCCCGCGCGGGAGAGGAAGTCCGGCGCGGGATGCTGTCCAACCCGCGCCCCGGCCTCGGAAGGGGTGAGCGGGAGGTACCCGCGAAGGAGAGGGGGCGACATCGCCGACTGACCCCTGCCAGCTCGCCGGCCCGGCCTCACTGCGGGGCCGGGCCGGCGATGCGAAGGGACCCCAGGCCGACCGGGCGTGACGGAACGTGAGGAAGTAGTCGCCAGGCACCCCCTCCCCGCGTCCATGCTCCGAACCCCAAGGAGATGAGTGAAGCGGAAGAGCACGCCGGATCTCTCAGGGGGGCCTTGTCAAAAACAACGGGTACAACGGGTACAACGGGTACAACGCAGGTCAGAGGCCTTCTGACAGCCCTGCTGAGGACAGTCGGCCCAAAGAACGGGTACACCGCAGGTCAGAGGCCCTTTTCGGCTCCTCGGAGCGGCCCTCCGAGAAAGCACCGCAACGCTCTGACCTGCGACGTACCCGTTGTACCCGTTCTCCCCCGAGGGAACGGGTACAGAACGGGTACAGCACGGGCGGAGAACGGGTACAGCTTGACAAGCACGATAGGATCGCCATAACAGCGCAAAGCGTTGCCGAGCGATTCCCGAAGACAATCGAGGTCGGCCGCACCGTACCCGATCGTGATGGGTCGATTTGACAACATCGATAGGATCGCCATAGCAAACGCGCAGCGTCGCTCGCCGCGATTCTTACTGGAACACAAAGAAGAGGGCCCGCACCGTCGGAACGGTGCGGGCCCTCTTCTTTGTGCTCCAGCCCCGGCAACTCCGAAGCCAGGTGACGGACAGTGAGATCCGTCGAGGCCTTGCCGCTCACCCGTCGGCCAAGTCGAGCGGAAGGCCGGTCAGGTGACGATCAGGTGGGCGGGGTGGCCCCCCAGGTGGGACAGGCAGGCGGGGCACTCCTGGCCGGGGGCGAGGTGGGCGTGCACCCGGCGGCTGTCGTAGGCGTGCTCCCAGCACTGCCGGCACTCGCCCCGGGGCGGGTTCGCCGCCCGGTCCGGCTCGCCCCTGATGATCGGTCAGTTTCAGGCGCGGGCGCGCCGCACGGTCGGGCGGCGGTTGAGCCGGGACCAGAGGGCGCTGATGGCAGCGCGCAGTCCGAGGTGGGCGAGCAGCGCGGAGCCGGCGACGGTGGCGGCGAGCACGCCGCGGTTGTTGCCGTCGATGGGGGCCCACAGGAGGACGGCCAGCGCGATGGCACCGGTGGTGATCTGGACGGCCCTGTCGGTGATGTTGCGGACCTTGCGCGGCATCTTCGCCATGGGGTTCCCTCCCTCGCGCTTGTAGGGGTTTCCCTACGAGAACTAATGTAGGGGAATCCCTACATAGGTGCAAGCGGGTTGGCCATGATTTTTCCGGGATCCCGGGATCCCGGGATCCCGGAGCACCTATTCCGGGACACCGGTATCCCGGGACTGTGCGGAGTGGGGTGTCGGCGTCACGTGTGCCGGTCGGCAGTGAGTGCTGCGGTACTCGGCGATCTGGGCTGGGTGGATCGGGCCGTCGAGGTACGGCCCGACGGCACCGACGATCCCGGCAGGGTCCTGCTGGGCGTCGATGGGCCGGAGCGCCCGATCGATGAGCCACAGCCGGGTGCGCAAGACCTCCTCGGTGGTGACGGTGGTGCCGGCGGAGTGGGAGCGGACCACGTCCGCAGCCTCGCGCAGCATGTCGGCCGAGCCGGGGCCGAGACCGGAAGCGGCACCGTAGTGGGCGGCGACCCGGCTCTCGACCTCGTCGGCGAGGCGATCGAGGCGGCCGGCGGCACCGGCGAGCACCAGGTCGCGGTGGGCGGCCAGCAGGGCGTTGAGGCAGTCGGTGGCCTCGACGGGGGCGGGCGCGAGGTCGAGGATGCGGACGAGATCGTCGTACTGGGCTTGTGCGCCGGGACTGAAGGAGTGGGTCATGGCGGGTGGTCTCCTTTGTGCGGACGGGGCTGGTGAAGCTGGGTCAGATCGACTGCAGCGCCTCGGCGGCCTGCTGCTCGGTGATGTCCACGCCATGGACGCGGGCGAGATACAGGCGGAGGTCGGCGGTGCCGGGGTTGCCCACGGCCCTGTTGTACGCGCCGGTGCGCATCTCCCGGATCGCTTGTCTGATCAGGGCGCTGTGGTCGGGCTTGCGCCGTCGGGGCCGGTACATGGGACTCCTCACGGATGTCAGCGGGGTAGCGAATCGAAGGATCCCGGTATCCCGGTATCCCGGGACTAGAGAATGGTGAGCAGTCCGCCGACCAGGCGCAGCAGCGCCCCGGCGATCAGGAGTGGGGAGCGGACCAGCACCGCGAACGCGGAGCAGCCCGCGAGTCGCGCCAGCAGCGAGGCGGCCAAGGCGTAGGCGATGCCGGCTGCGGTGGTCGGGGGGAGCACGTCGTACCGGTACGCGCACAGGCCCGCGAGCGCGGCGGTCAGGACGGACAGGACGGTGATTACGTTCAGGGTGGGGCGGTCGACGCTCACGGTGCGGCCCTCCTCCGGGCTCACAGAAAGTTCCGGGATCCCGGGATCACGCATTTGCGTTAGATCTCGATCTCCGAGTCGTCGATCCATTCGGCCTCGCACCACCGGCATGGCACGCCCGCGGCGTCCAGCTCCCGGTGGAGCACCAGGCCCAGGACCCAGGCCACGGAGAGGATCGACGTCGAGGTGATGGCCGTGATCCGCAGCCACTCCGGCACCTGCTGGCCGGTCATCACCATCGCGCCGAGCAGGGTCGCAGGGAGCAGCACCACGACGGCGTGGTGCCAGACCCAGGCGAGCGCGGACCGCACTCGCCACGACCGAATCGACAGAAGGATGTTCAAGTCGATCTTCACTAGGCCTCCTCGGCTATCGGTCGGCGACATGCCGACAGGGAGAAGTTAGCAGAAATGTAGCGCGCTGTGAAGTGTCAAAATGTAGTGCGACCGTCAGCTGGTGGGAGTTGTGAGGGGGATTGGGCTGGTGGGAGGCTGGTAGTGCGAGAGGCGTAGGGATGTAGTGCGCGCCGCTAGAAATGACGAGTGTCCCTGTTGTGCGATATGAAGGGTGCAATGTAGCGTGGAGTCTCGTAGTGGTAGCGACCGAGGAGGAGAGGACAAGACCATGGACGAGGTGATCGCTGCGGCCAACGCGCTTCGCAAGGGCTCCAAGAAGCCAGCTGAAGACTTGCCGTCTCCGGAAGAAAGGGCACGGGTGCGCAAAGCGTTCGGCCTGACGCAGAGCGGTCTGGCGGAGGCGCTTGGTGTGCATCGTCTAACGGTCAGCGCGTGGGAGCGGGGTGCCTACGATCCGACAGGCGCCACCCGCGAGCAGTACCTCGGCCTGTTTCGCCACATGAAGGAGACCATCGGCGAGACCGAGTGATCCATACCTGCACCACGAGCGGGAGGGCAGGCCCATTTTGGGCCTGCCCTCCCGCTCGTGGTGCGTCGTCAGCGGCTGGAGGTGCTGGTCCACTCGTGGGCCAGCACTGAGTACAAGACGCTGTCACGCCAGGACCCGTTGGTGAAGACGTGGTCGCGCAGCACCCCCTCGCGGATGAACCCGAGGTTCTCGACCAACTTGATCGACGCGGCATTGTCGGGCCCGATTGCGGCGCTGATCCGGTGAAGCCCGAGTTCATCGAACGCGAACTGCACCACCGTCCGTGCCGCGTCGGATGCGAGCCCCTGTCCCCAACTGTCGGCGGCTATGGCGTAGCCGAGCTTGCCTGCCTGGACCCCGGCTATTCCGATCCGGACGAACCCCACGAGTTGGTCGGAGTCTGGAGTCGTAACGGCCAGGTAGAACTCTGCGCGCGGAGTGTGCTGCGCTCTGTCGACGGCGCCGTCAACCATCGTTTGGACCTGGTCGGACGAACGGCTGTCGAAGGAGAGCCACTTGGTCACCCGGTCATCGCCCATAACTCGATGGGCGTCGGCAGCGTCGTCGGGCCGGAATTCCCGCAGTACGGTTCGGGCTCCGGTCAGGCGCACGGGGTACGACACTGGGTCTCCTTCTGGATCAGCGCGGCAGCGACTTCAGCGGTGTGCGCGCGAACGTCTCGATTTCTTCCAGCAGATCTTGCCCGGAGGGTGCGAGAGTGGACATCGCCAGGGTCCGGTGAACCCTCATGGTGCAGGCCACGATCCCGTTGATGCGCTGGGCCGGCGGTAGGTCGAGGATCGGAGCGACAGCCTCGCGGGCACCGTCCAGCTCCCCGGCCATCAGCCGTGAGATGGCGAGCGCTGCGTGGCTTCCGGCCTGGTCGCCGAACGCCCAGTCCGGGTGGGTGCTGTCGGAGTACGCCTCTACCGCCTGCAGCGCATACTCCTGGGCTGAGACCGCCTCAGACTTCAGTGCCGAGAGCGCGTCGGCGGCGTAGTAGAGCTGACGGGAGCGGCTGAAGACGGCAATGCCGCCGAGCTCGTCCAGCTCGTCGCTCTGCACCGAGTCCCAGGCGGTCTCAGCCCTGCGAATGGCATCCCGGGACTTCTCCGCATTGCCCACCGCAGCCCAGGCCCGGGCCTCACTGACCGGGAGCCAGACGCTGGTGGTGCTGCCGCTGCGAGCCGCCAGCTCCTCTCCCGACGAGGCGTAGCGGATTGACTCGTGTGGGCGACCAGCCCAGTAGGCCACCAGCGACTGGATCCCGCGGACCCAGGCTTTGAGGCCGTTGTGGCCGGCGTGCTCGGCGCACATGTAGGCGGTTCGCGCCTGGGTCATCGCTGCGCTCGGATCCGCGAGGTCGTGGCTCGCCTTGGCCAGCAGGCCGCCGGTGACGCTGGAGAGGAAGTAAAGCTGACGGCTCTGCTCAGGAGCCGTTCGGCGCTCCAGGAGTCCGTAGATGTTCTCCTGGGTGGTGACCATGTTGCCGAGCAGCTCTGACAGCGGCCGCTGGGGGTAGTCGAGCGTCAGTTGGCGCACGTCGTCGTACACCAGCTCCATTGCCTCGTTGGTGAGGTTCTCCTGCCCGGTGAGCAGGGCGAATTGACGTGCTCGCTGAGCCGCCATGGCGATCAGCTCCTGTTCCGTGTCCTGGCTGTTGGTGGCGAGGACCAGGCCCGTCGATCCGCTGACCACGGTGGGGTGCCATGGGCTCAGCAGTTCTGCGATCGGGACCTTGAACATCGCCTGGAGTACCCGGCGCGTCACCTGGGTTGTCCCGGCTCGGTCGCCGGCCGCGAGCCTCCGCAGGTGGCGGGGGCTCATGGTCGCGTTCTCCCTCAGCTTCTTCGCGAGGTCGTCGAAGTCGGCGCTGACCTCGTCGTAGGTCTGGGGACGTTCCCAGAGCATCTTCTCCAGCACGGTGCGCGGCTCACGGCCGTCGGCTTTCCCAGCCACGGCGCCTCCCCCACGGTCTTTTTGCTGCTCATACGGCCAGTGTTCTCGCAGCCGGACCATCTGCGAAGCGCTGGTCCTGCTCCGGTCCGGCTGCGGTCCGTCAATGGTCCCCCGCCGACCGTGGTTTGGTCACGGTCAGCGCCTGAATGATCGTCAGCGTGATGAAGCGGCGGACGACGCAGATAGCGAGAAGGGTGACGAGTAGCTCAAAAATGTAGCGTGACTAGTTGCGCAGACAGTATGTGTCTATGTAGCGTTGTGTCTGCGCCGCTGCGTAGCCCACTACGGTAGCGCTGATGTGGCGTCCGACTTCTAAGGAGAAGCAGCAGATGATCGATCGGATCGGTGAGTTCGCTTCGGCGAATCCCTGGCCGACGGCCGTGGTCGGGGGAGTGCTGGGCCTCGTGGCTCTCACCGCCGTCACGGTGTTCGGCAAGAAGGCCGTGCGGTTCCTGAACAGGCGGCGCAAGAGCGGGCGGCTGACGCCGGCGCAGATCGTGACGACGCTGGGTGCGCTGGTCTCCACGGCGGTCGGTGCGAACACCGCTTGGCGGTTCGCGGAGAGTCACCTGCACGTCGAGGACAAGTTGGAGCGGGGCGCCCTCTTCATGGCGGGCGAGATCATCCTGTTCGGCCTGGCGCTGGCGGCCCGTCAGAATTTGACGGGCGACATGAAGCGCACCGGCGCGCCGGGGGTGCTGGTATGGGTGATCAGCGCGTTCCTGGCGGTGCCGGCCTGGACGGAGTCGCAGGACGCGGCCGGGCACGTGAGCGTCGCCGGTGCCGCGTGGCGGATCGTGCTCGGCCCGCTCGGCGCGGCGCTGATGTGGCACTTCGCGATGAACATCGAGCTGAGGCACGCGGAGCCGACGGCGGAGAACAACGGGTTCGCCGCCCAGGTGGTGCGGCGAGTGCAGCACAGGGTGATGGCGGCACTGGGCATTCGGCTCGGCCAGGACGCCGAGGAGGCGCTGCGGGATCGGGCGCGGGCGAAGGCGGCCGATCTGATCGACCGGTACAACGCGCTGGCCAGTGACGAGGAGCGCAATGGGGACAAGGGCCGGCGTCTGATGAAGAAGCTGATGAAGCAGCTGCGGATGGCGGGGGTATCGCGTCTTCCGGAGAGCAGGGCGCAGCTGTTGGCGGACCTGGCGGTCTCCTCGCACGCAAGGTCGCTGGCCCAGCTCCGGCACGTCTCGCCGTGGCTGGACGCGGCGGTGGCGCCGGCCGCCGAGCGGGTCGCCGTGGCGGGCCTGGACCCCCTTCCCGCGTCACGTGCCGCTCTGTCCCTCGATCCGGCAGTCCCGGGACCGATGGAGCCCGGGGTCGCCGGTTCCCGGGAGACCGTGACGGAGGAGTCCGGGGACGGTCCCGACGACGACGGCCCGGACGGCCCGGGCAGCGGCAGCCCCGCGCCGGCGGACGAGGGGGTGGCGGAGCTGCTGGAGAAGCTGGAGGCGGACCTCGCCGCAGAGCAGCAGCCGGTGCTGGACCCGATCCACGTGAGCGCGCTGTCCGAGGCCCGCTACGACACGGACCGGATCCGCTACGCGATCGGCGTGCTGCACACCTACCAGCAGCCGGTGCTGAACAGCTGGCTGCAGCAGCACGGCTACACGGTCAACCGGGGCTCGATCGACAAGGTCAGCAAGAAGCACGCCGAGCAGCAGCGCCAGACGAACATCGTGCCGCTGCGCCGCAGCACCGGAACCGGTGATTGAAGGACAAGTGCAGCAGTCGACGAGTCGACCGGAAGTCGTGGACAAGTCGACAGCCGCGAAGGGCAGCGCTGCGGGGTGCTGCGCCAGCAGGAAGGTGCAGAGCCCCGCAGCCCCCGGGCCCCGCCCGGGGAGGAAGAAGTCAGCACAACCCCAGATCAGGGCCTGGTGGCGGGACGCTGCCGGGTGTGAGGAACAGCGCGGAATCGAAGTGGATCAAGGGATGAAGCAGCACCATCCGGCGGGCTCTCAGCCTGGCAGCAACGCGCCCGCCGGACGGCAGCGGCTTCTTCGAAGCGGAAGGGAACCGCAGTGCACATCATCGCAGCACCCCCACCGGGGGGGAGCAGCACCCGCCTTCGGGTGCGGCAGGAGAAGCAGCGTCGGCAGCGCCCGGGGGCGCGGCGGGGCAGCACGGTCGGCAGCATCGGCAGCAGCGCGAAGGGGGTGTGAGCAGCATGGAGGCATGGCCGATCGGAGCGGTGCTGCTGCTCCTGCTGCTGTTCGCGCCCCGCCGGGGTTCGGGGTCGGTGCGCCGGCTGTCGAAGCTGCTGGCCCGTCAGCAGCGGCCGCTGGCCCCGGCGGAGGCGCCGGAGTGGATGCCGAACGAGTGGGCGACGGGGAAGCGGGAGCACTGGATCACGCTGGTGCCGCAGCCGGTGAAGGTGTTGGCGCTGGCGCTGCTGGTGGCGGCGCTGGGCGGCGGGGTGTGGGCGTGGTACCACTGCCAGGCCGAGCTGATCGCGGGTCTGACGCTGCTGCTGGGGCTGGCCGTGGCGGTCTGGCGGCGGGGGCGGTTTCGCAGGCTGCACCGCCAGGCGGTGGTCCGCCCGTTCTACGCGGCGTACAAGAAGATCTTCCGCGAGGACATCCCCGCGGGCGACGACGCGAGGAAGTGGGTGCGCATCCCGATCCACGTGATGGGCTCGCTGGGGGACACCCGCCGGACGCTGCGGGAGCGGATGCCGCGGGCGCTGGCGGCGCGGATGGACGACTGGCGGTGGGTGGAGTGGCTGCGCTCGACCCGTGAGCGGCTGCTGCGCCGGCCGACGGCCTGGTACGACGCGGTCCGCGAGCTGCGGGTGGTGGCGTGGTGGCTGGAGCGGCGGGCGGCGGCGGTGGAGGACGCGAAGGTGGTCCTCAGCTTCCCGCCGGAGGCGGAGCTGGGCGACGGGGAGCAGCTGCGGGTGACCAGCCTGGTCAACCGCCGGATCCCCGGCGAGTGGGAGGCGTCCTGGGACCACCAGGCGTTCAGGGTGGAGTTCAAGCACCCGCCGCGTCCGCCGCAGAGGGTGTTGTTCGGTGAGGTCAGGGAGCTGATCGAGGCGCTGCCGGCGTCGCAGGTCCTGTTGGGCCTGGGCACCCGCCAGGAGAAGATCGTCATCGACTTCGAGGACGAGACGCCGCACGTGGGGCTGTCGATCGGCACCGGGGGCGGCAAGTCGGCGACGCTGCGGAACATCATCGCGCAGCAGATCCGCAAGGGCGCCGAGAAGTTCATCGTCGTCGACCCGAAACTGATCTCCCTGGACTGTTTCGACGGTATTCCCGAGGTCGAGATCTACACCGAGATCGACGAGCAGTGGGGAGCCATCGCGAAATTCTCGGCGGAAATGGAGCGGCGCTACCAGATCAAGAAGGCGGACAAGTCGGCGACGTTTCCGCGCTGGTTCCTCATCATGGAGGAGCAGAACGACTTCGCGGAGGAGTCCTACCAGACGTGGACCGACGTCAAGGAGAAGGGCGACCCGGCTCGGCCGCCGGTTTTCGGGCAGATCGCCAAGACTCTTTTCAAGGGCCGTCAGGCGAACATGAACGTGATCTCCGTCTATCAGCGCCTGACGGCGCGTGCGGCGGGCGGCACGGAACTGCGGGACCAGTACGGGGCGAAGATTCTGGCGCGGTTCTCGCCGCAGGCGTGGAATTCGCTGGTGGCGACGACCCCGCGCCCGAAGAGCAGCCGCCACCCGGGGCGGTCGGTCGTGGTGATCGGCGGCTCGGAGAGGGTCTGCCAGCTGGTCTTCGTCGGTGAGGACGAGGCCCGTGCCTATGCGCTCAACGGCCGCGAGGTGGTGAGGCCGGCGTACGTGCCGGTCGCGGAGCGTGAGGTGGCCGCGATGTCCATGCCGGAGACGGTGGAGGACATTCCCGGGATCCACGTGGGGAGTGTCCATGGACAGTCCATGGACGAAACGGGACGTAACCGGGCAAGCGAGATCGTCACTGACGGTGATGTCCATCTGGCTCCGGTGGTCCCGCTGATCAAGCAGGCGGCCCCCGGGGAGCCCGAGGCGGTCGTCGGCCTGGCGGCCGCGGCGGAGTTCCTCGGCTACGAGGGCGAGAGCGGCAAGGCCGCCTTCGTCAAGGCCCGCCAGCGCTACCAGAAGACCCACGGCCCGATTCCGGGCGAATTCCAGGTCGGTTCCTACCCGGCGTGGCTCCCCCTGGACCTGAAGAAATGGGACGCCAAGCGCCCCAGGGCCGGTGTCAAGGAAATCGCGCAGTAGCAGGAAATTCCGGGCGGGCGGCCGGAGTAATACAAGAAACAGGCCGCCCGCCTCCTCTGCGAATACATCGAGAAAAACCGAAAAAGGGCACCCTTGTCCCGATTTCAGAGAATTCAGGGGGAATTCGAAATGGCAACGTTCTCGATAGTCGTGGTCCTGGCGCTCATCGCCGCCTGCGCCGTCAAGCTCGGAAAGATAGCCGTGTGGCAGCTGGTTCTGGGCGTGGCCTTCGGATACGTCCTCGCCGGAACCGGGGCGGGTCCGTGGATCGGAAACGCCATCACCACGGTCTTCAACTGGGTCGGCCACTTCAAGTTCTGATCTCCGGCAGCCCCCGCTGATGCCCGGCCCAGGCCGGGCGTCGGCGAGGACGACCGGAGACGCAGAGAAGAAGCCGGCCGCCCGCACGGGACACCGCAACCCCGGGATCCCGGAACACCTGAACTGAAGGAGAGACCCGAGATGAGCCACGAGCCCGAGCGCTACACCGCCGGCGAGACCGCCCGCGCGGCCGGCCTGGTCGGCCTGGCCGTCATCACCAACGCCCTGGGCATGGGCGTCGGCCTGGCCGACCGCGGCATCGACCGCCTGCAGGCCAAGGCCCGAGAGCGGGAGGCGATCGCCGAGGCGCTCACCGAGGAGGAGAAGGCCAAGAAGCTGAAGGCCAAGATCGACCGCGCCCGCCGCAGCTGACCGACCGACACCGAACCCAGGAGGAACGCCATGTGGTGGAACGTCACGATCGAGCACCGCCGCACCGACCCCGGCGGCGAGGAGATCCAGGGCCGCCAGCTGTTCGTCGTCGAGGCCCCGCTGGCGCGCGACGCCAGGACCGAGGCCCTCATCGAGGCGCAGTCGATCGGCGCGACCCGCGCCCGCCGCGGCGCCCGCATCCAGGCGGACTCCGTCCGCGTCGAGCCCCGCGCCTGCACCTGAGAGCGCCCCGGGGCGGACGCCACAGGCCGCAAAACCAGCCGCCCGCCCCGGGCCCTGCTCCCCGAACCCCGACCCCGGACCACGTCCGGAGAGCCCGAAGAGAGGTGACCATCATGACGCACCACCCCAGCACCGGTCAGCACCGGGATGCCACCTGGTACATCGCCCGGTACGCGCCCGGCCTGAGCACCACCACGATCCTGATCGCCGCCCGTGTCTGGTCCGAGCAGGGCGCGCGCCACTCCGTCGGCGACGCCGTGCTGATGGGCTCGCTCGCCCTGGGCGCGGCCGCGGCCGGCACCGTGAGCGCGCAGAACGTCAACGGCCACGACCTGCTGACCACCAGCTGCTACGCGGCGGCCGGCGCGGCGGCGGTGTGCGGGGTCGCCGCCTACTCCGACGGCCTGGCCCTGCCCGTCCTGCTGTGGCTGCTGGCCACCTGCGCCGTGTACGCGCTCGCGGCCCGCTACTGGCGCGAGGACCGCCGCACCGCCACCGCCCACGCCCACGACGTCGAGGTGCGGACCCTGGAGCGCACCGCGGACCTGCGGATCGCCGCGATCGAGAGCAACGCCCGCGTCGAGGTCGCCCGCGAGGCCACCGCCTACGCCTCCTCGCTCGCCGAGGCGATCTGGCACCGCCAGCGGCTCACCGCCGGCACCGCCGACGTCCCCGGGCTGGACACCGACGCCCTGTTCGCCGCAGGCCTGCCCGAGCTGCCCGCCGTCGCCGAGGCCCGCACCCTGCTGCGCGACCTCGACACCAAGACCCGCTGAACGACGCGGGGCGCCCCCTCGCCTGGAAGCCCAGGGGCGCCCCGCTCAACCCCCGAAGGAGCACACGCAAGATGACCACGATCTTCGAGCCGACCGCAACCTCGGACCTGCGCGCAGTGGCGAGCGACCTGAGCGTCGCCTACACCGAGGCCCTGGCCGACATCGCGGGCCTCATCCGCGCCCAGATGCTGATGGCGGACGACCTGTTCGACGCCTTCCGGGCCGCGCACGCGGCCGAGCGCCGCGAGCAGCAGCTGGCCGCCGAGTACGGTGCCGCGCTGCTGGAGCGCGACGCCGCCCGCGCCGACGCCGACCGGCTGCGCGACCAGGTCGCGGACCTCCTCCCCGCGTCCGTCGCGGGCGTCGACCTCGGCGAGATCCGCGCCGTCCTCGCCCGCGCCCACCGGCCGCAGCACGACCGGGCGGACGCCGACGCCGACCGCGACGCCCTCGCCTGGGCCCTCACCGCCCTCCTGCCGATCGCCGAAGCGCTGCTGGAGCCCCGCCCCGGTACCGAGGCCGCCCGCCGCGCCCAACAGCGCACCGAGGCCGCGGTGTTCGCCCAGCAGCAGGACTACCGCATCACCGGCGACGACCTGGCCCACTGGGCCGGCGCGGAGGTGGAGCGGTGATCCGCCTGGACACCCTGATCGGCGCGGAGCGCGCCGCAGCCCACGTCACCGCCCTGTCCGCCCGCCTGCTCCACGTCGACCGACTGCCCGCCGACACCGCCCTGCGCGTGGCGTGCGAGCGCGTCGCCGAGGGCGACCCGATCGCCCTGGCCGCGCCCGGCCAGACCTGGAGCCTGCGTCCCGGCATCGACCCCGACGACGCCCCCGCGATGAGCCTGCTGGTGCTGGAGCGCCTCACCTGCCCGCCCCGCGCGGCGGTGGAGGACGAGATCGGCTTCCACGAGGTCCTCCCGCTCACCGTCCTCGCCGCCACGTACGAACTGACCGCCTGGGAGGCCTAGATGCTCACCGTCACCGACTTCTTCTGCGGCGCCGGCGGCTCCAGCCAGGGCATGCACAACGTCCCCGGCCTGAGCGTCGCCACCGCCGCCAACCACTGGGACCTCGCCGTCCGGAGCCACCAGGCCAACTTCCCCGACACCCGCCACGACTGCGCCGACATCTCCCAGATCGACTTCCGCCGCTACCCCCGCACCGACCTGCTCTGGGCGTCGCCGGAATGCACCAACCACTCCGTCGCCAAGGGAGTCCGGCGCACGGGCGACCGCCAGCCCGACCTGTTCGGCGAGGTACTGCCCGACGAGGCCGCCGTCCGCTCGCGCGCCACCATGTGGGACGTCCCCCGCTACCTCGAAGCCATGACGCTGCGAGGCCGACCCGTCCTGGGCGGCGTCGTCGAGAACGTCGTCGACGCCCGCACCTGGGTGATGTTCGACGCCTGGTGCGCCGCACTGCGGGCGCTCGGCTACGACCTGCGGATCGTCTACCTCAACTCCATGCACGCCCGCCCCCGCTTCGGCACCCCGCTCGCCCCGCAGTCCCGCGACCGCATGTACGTCCTGTACTGGCGCAAGGGCAACCGCGCCCCCGACGTCGAGAAGTGGACCCGCCCCGACGCCACCTGCCCCGAACACGGCCGCATCCGCGCCGTGCAGTCCTGGAAGAACCCCGACAAGGTCTGGGGCCGCTACCGCGCCCAGTACGCCTACCGCTGCCCCGTCCCGGGATGCTGGACCGTCGTCGAACCGTTCGCCCTGCCCGCCGCCGCCGCCATCGACTGGACCCAGCCCGGCCAGCGCATCGGCGACCGCCCCAAGCCGCTCGCCCCCAAGACCCTCGCCCGCATCACCGCCGGGCTGAAGAAGTACGCCGCCGCGGAAGGCGTGCCGCCGTTCCTGGTGCCGCTGCGCTCGGGCCGCAATCGCTCCCTGCTCGCCGACCGCGACCCGCTGGCGACCGTGGTCGCGGACGGCGGCAACCACGGCCTGACCACCGCCCCGCCGCTGCTGGTCCCGGTCGAAGGGCGCGAGGGCAAGGCCGCCCAGTCGGCGGCCGACCCGATGCGCACCATGACGACCCGAAACGAGACCGCCGTCGCCTGGTTCGAGCCGTTCCTCGCCGAACTGCGCGGCGGCGGATCCGACCACCGGCCCGCCTCGCAACCCCTCGCCACGATCTGCGCGTCCGGCAACCACCACGGCCTGGTCGCGCCGCCGCTCCTCGTCCCCGCCGGCGGCACCTGGAACGACGAAGCACGCCCCGTGGACGAGCCGTTCCGCGCCCGCACCACCCGCGAGACCGAGGCCCTGCTCGTCCCGTACTACGGCAACGGCACCGCCACCCCCGTCGAACGGCCCGCCCCCACCGTCACCAGCGTCGACCGCCACGCCCTGGTCACCGCCGAACCCGCCGTCGAGGAATGCCTGTTCCGCATGCTCAGCCCCGCCGAGATCGGTGCCGCGATGGCCTTCGGCCGCGACTACACCGTCCTCGGCAACAAGCGCGAACAGGTCCGCCAGTACGGCAACGCCGTCACCCCGCCGGCCGCCGAGGTGCTGATGTCCGCCCTGGTGGAGGCCATCACCGGCGAGGACCTGGAGACGACCCGATGACCACCCACCCCGCACCCCGCCCGCCCCTGTGGCAGGCCGTCATGGCCGCCGCCGCCGACCGCTGCCAGTGCACGGGCACCTGCGGCAGGACCCACCAGGCCGACGGCGGCCGCTGCCCCCGCGAGCACCGCACCCGCGCCGAACTCCTCGCCGCACCCGCCGACCCCGCCCGACTGCCGTGGCCGGCCCACCGGGTCGCCGCCCTGCCCGCCCACGCCCTCGCCGCCTGGTGCACCCCCTGCCACGACGCCGCCCGCACCCTCGCCCGCCGCGCCGCCGCACAGGACACCACCCCGCCCGCCGAACCTGCCGCCCTGTTCTGACCGAAGGAGAGACCCGCGATGTCCATCGTCGTCAACGACCTGCACCGCCTCATCGGCCAGCTCGCCCCGCACATCTGCACCGACGACACCCTGCCCCCGCTCACCGGAATCCACCTCCAGGTCACCGGCGGCCGACTCACCGCCGCCGCCACCGACCGCCACACCATCGCGATCGCCACCCGCGAGACGGAGGAGACCGACGAGCCGAGCGACTGGACCGCGCTGCTGGACCGCGCCGACCTCCACGCGCTGCGCACGCTGTTCCCCGCCCGCACCGCCGGCCAGGGCCTGCGCCTGACCTACCGGCCCCCGACCGCCGAAGACCCGGACGGCCGGCTGCTGTTCACCCTCCACGGCCGCACCCTGACCCTGTCCGCGAACGCCGGGCGCGCCGCCCGCTTCCCCAAGCTGCGCCCGATCGTGTCCACCGCCCTGGAGGCCGAGCCGCGGCTGACGAGCCCGGCCTGCTTCAACGCGGACTACCTGGCGCGCTGGCGCAAGGCCGCCGACCGCTACACCCCGATCACCGTGTGGTCGGCCGGGCCGGAGGCACCGCTCGTCGTCGCGATCGGCCCTGACTTCCTCGGCCTGCAGATGCCGGTGCGCATCGACCTGCGCGCCGACGGCGGCGCCTGCTTCGCCAACCGCGACAGCGTCCGCGCCGACTGGGCGCACCTGCTCGGCACCACCCCCGACACCGCGCTGCCCACGGCGGCCTGACACCCCGACACCCGGCGCGCCCCGGAACACCTCCGGGACGCGCCGGCCAGGAAGGAGAACCGAGAAGATGCCCGCGATCTACCGCCGCCCGGCCAGCCGCACCCGCCACTACGTCTCCACCACCCGAACCTCCCGCCGCACCGCCGGCCAGCTCGTCGACCACATCGCCGTCGAGCGGGCCATCAACGGCGAGCCGTGCCCCCCGCTCAACGCGGCCGAGCAGCACCTGGCCGCCGTGCGCCTGCTGGCCCTGCACACGCCGATGGCCGAGATCGCCCGCCGCATCGGCGCTGACGTCGGCCAGGTCCAGCGCTGGCGGGACCACACCCCCACCGCCGCGCACCCCCGCCGGACCGCAAGGACCGCCCGATGAGCCGCAACCCCCTCCCCGCGTCCCATCCGTACGCGCCGATCCCGCTCGGAAGCACCCCGGAAGCCGGCCGGGCCGTGGCCTGGGACCCGGGGCGTGACCCGCACTTCCTCGTTGCCTCCCTCGCGGGCCGCTCCACCAGCAGCGTCACCGCACTGATCACGGAGACGCTCCTGACCCGAGGACTGAGCGTCGACGTGATCGACCCCAAGCGCCAGACCCGCACCACCGTGCTCGACGAGGCCCGCCTGCACACCGAGCCGGAGACCATCACGGCCGCGGCCAAGGCGTTCCACACCGACATGCTGGCCGCGTTCGACGCCGACTCCGTCCACATCGCCCGCCGCCGGTTCCTCGTGGTGGAGAACACCTACGCCCTGACCGCCGAACTGCCCGACGTGCTCCGCCTGGTGAGGGAGGTCTCGCTGCTGGGCTGGGCCACCGGCCACCACCTCGTCCTCGCCTACCCCGCCCGCACCCTGCCCGGCCTGAGCGACGTCGCCATCGAGGAGTTCGCCCGCCTCGCCCTCACCGGCAACCTCCTCGACGACCACCGCCCCCTCGCCGCCGCCACCGGCGCCCGCCCGATCCGCGGCTGGCTCGAAGCCGCCACCGGCACCGTCCCGCTCACCCTCGACCCCGCAACCCCCCAAGCCCACTGACCCGCCGCCGGCCCGTCCCGGCCGCCCACCGACGGCCCGGACGGGACCCTCAGCGAAACGGACCCCAGATGCGCACCCGCACCAAGAGCACCGCCGACCAACTGCACGTGCCCGACCCGACCTTCCGGAAGGACGCCCAGTGAGCGACGACAAGGACATCCCCTTCATCGGCCGCCAGCCCGCCGAGCCCGGCCCGCAGAAGCGGACCGTGCCGGTGACGCCGCGGCCCACCGCCGGCGAGCGCGTCGCAGCCGGTGCGATCCGCCTCTGGGAGGCGATCCGCCCGGTCCTGGCCCGGGCGGCCCGGGACGTGCGGGCCTACATCACCCGCACCGGGCCCGCCGAGCCCTGGATGAAGGCGGCCGTCGTGTTCTTCGTCGGCGCGGCGGTGACCTGGCTCGCCTACGGGGCGGTCAGTGC
Organism: Kitasatospora sp. NPDC059795; assembly: GCF_042732175.1. Lineage (NCBI taxonomy): Bacteria > Bacillati > Actinomycetota > Actinomycetes > Kitasatosporales > Streptomycetaceae > Kitasatospora > Kitasatospora sp. NPDC059795. The sequence continues at coordinate 13,812 of NZ_JBHWID010000031.1, read as the reverse complement.
GATCGTGGCGGAGGCGTCCCACAGCTCCGGCCCGCAGGTCGGCTTCGACCGCTCCGACCTGCCCAGCCACACCGGCCTGATGGCCACCGTCACCCAGGCACTCCACATCTACTTCGGCGAACACACGTCCGGACTGCCGGTCGACGACACCACCGCGTACGAGGCGTGGAAGCTCGCCGGGATCGGTTTCTTCCTCTGGGCGTTCGCCTTCCGCGCGTTCGGGGCCCGCCTCGGCTGGGCCGCGTACGGGGCGGCGACGACCGTGATGGTCTGGCAGGCGACAGCGCCCGCGGCCCGTCCCGTCGCGGCCGGCGTCGTGGTGCTGGGCTGGCTGGTGCTGTCCGTATTCGCACTGCGCGGCCTGTCCATCCTGCGTTTCAGCAGCTACAGCACCCACCACCACACCCACACCAGCCCGCAGATCCGCGTCGAACCGACCATCCACGTCACCGCGCAGGTGGAGCCGCCGGTGATCGAGAAGGTGACCGTCCGCTCCCCGATGGACTGGGACGACTGACCCGACGTCAGGTGCCCGGCCGTGTGCCGGGCACCGCCGAGGAGGGCCGGACGAGGCGGACGGTGCCGGACCTCCCCAGTGGTGCCCAGCAGAAAAAGATCGTGTCTGCCGGTTGAAATGCGTCTCACGGGGTGTCAGAAACCTGTAGAGTCATCGCTATATCTATGAACGTGACTTAGATGGAATAGGCGGTGGAGAGGATGGCAGGGCCAGCCAGGGACCGGAAGCCGAAGGGCACGACCTTCGACGAGGTAGCCGAAGCGGCAGGAGTCAGCCAGTACACGGTCAGCGCGATCGCCCGGATCGCCTCAGTGCCGAGGCTCGGTCCCAGGAGCGGCCTCAACCCGCAGACCGCGAACCGGATGGCCGCTGCGATCCGTGCCGGACTGCTCAACGAGAAAGCGGCCCGCGCGTTCGCGGCTGACCCGGATGGGTTCTACACCGCAATCCGAGAACTCACCGCGCTGCTCGGGGAGATCTCCGACACCAAGCAGAAGCGCGCAGCCTAGTCACCAGCGCCTGAACAGCCGAAAGCCCGGGTCTCATCCGCCAAGATTCGCCCGGGCCCTCGCATCGCTACCTGAGAGGGTACCCAGTGATTTGGGGTCTGCACCACACGACAGTCGTAAATGTCCTGATCATCACCTTCGCGGAGCCGTCTGTTCGACGCCCGTTCGGGGGTGAGCCGCAGTGACTGCGCCCGCGCCCGCCGGCCGTGACGCCTTCTCGGGCGACCGGTCCTCCTACGAGCGGCTGCTGAACGCGCTCGACGTGATGGGCTGCGCCCCGTCGCCTCGCGGCAGCGACCACATCGACGCGCGCTGCCCGGCGCCCGGGCACGCCGACCAGTCCGCCTCCTTCAGTGCCGATTGGCGTCCGCCGACCGGCGACAGGGCCGGCCGGATGCTGATGAAGTGCCACACCGGTTGCGACTACAACGACCTGCTCGCCGGGCTGGGGTTCGTATCGCGGGACCTGTACGACGGCCGCTCGCCCGGCTTCCAGGCCCGCCCCGCCACCTCCGTCCCGCGTCCGGCTTCCCCGCGCACTGCCGAGACGGCCCCGCACGACGGGAAGGCCACCGGCCCCGGGGCGACGAAGAAGCAGGCACCGGACCACAAGCACGACTTCCGGGAGGAGGCCCGGCACGTCTACACCGACTCGGACGCGGTCGTGCTGGCCACCATCGTCCGCAAGCGGTGCGCGAAGGACTGCCGGGAGAAGACGTTCGCCACGCACTACCCGCACCGCAAGAAGCCGGCCGGTGCCGGGCGGCTGGTGGACTGGCTGGGCCTGTACAACCTGCCTCGGGTCGTCTCGGCGATCAAGACGGGGGAGAAGGTCTACGTCGTCGAGGGCGAGGGCGACGCCGACCGGCTGGCCCTGCTCGGCGTCGCCGCGACGTGCAACCCGGCCGGCGCGGGCAAGTGGCAGCCGCAGCACACCGAGCAGCTCGCCGGCGCGCACGTCGTCGTCGTCGCCGACTACGACCCGGCCGGGTACCGGCACGCCCACCACGTCGCCGACGAACTGCACGGCACCGCAGCCTCGGTGACGGTGGTCCGCGGCGTCCCGACCGCCCCCAAGTCGGACGTCTCCGACCACCTGGACGCCGGACACAACCTGGACGCCCTGATCCCGGTGCCCGCCGAAGACCTCGCGGCGGGCAAGCCCGGCGCCGCCGAGCAGGCCGCGGAGAAGGCCGCCAAGGCGAAGAAGGCCCTCGACGGCGCGCCGGGCCTGCCGGTGCCGGGCTCGCCGGGCTGGCGCTACGACGCGGCCCCCGACGGAGGATCGGTGTGGAAGGCCGGCCGCAAGGACGAGCAGCCCTGGATCCTCATGCTCGACTGGGCCCCCTACGTCACCGAGCGCCTGGTCGTCGTCGGCGACGACGGCAAGTCCGCCGGGCGCCACTACACCGTCACCGTCGGGGAGGACACCCTCACCCTGCCGATCGCCGAGCTGCGTACCACCGAGGGCTGGGACAAGTTCGGCGACGATTCCGGCAATTCCTCGCGCACCACGCGCGAGGTGTTGGTCAACATCGTCACCGCGCAGGGCCGTTCGCTGCCGCGCACCATGGTGGTCACCCGCACCGGATGGCACCAGCTGCCCGACGGCCGCACCTTCGTCTACCCCGACGGCCGCACCTACCCGCCGAACCGGCCGGTGCGGGTCCTGGACGTCCGTGAGGACAAGCGCCGCGCCGCCGCCCCGCTGGACGGGCCGCCGTGCTCGGACAAGGAGGTCGCCGAGGCGGTCCGGCTGATCGCCGCGCACGGCTGGGCCGGACTGATGGGGCTGTCCGTCGGCGCGCGCTCGCTCGGCTTCACCCTGCGCCAGGTGCCGGCGGCATTCCTGATCCAGGCCGAGCCGAACTCGGGCAAGACCGGTGTTCTCAACATCGGCCGCTCGCTGGTCTTCACCTCCCGTCCCACCCTGTGGCCGCCGGTGGTCACCCGCCCGATGAGCTCCACCGTCACCGACATCGAGTGCGAGGTCGACCTGGAGGGAGACCTGCCCTCCCTGCTCGACGACGTGGCCCTCACCCGCGCCTCCGGCCCCGCGATCGTGCGCGACTACCTGGTGAAGTTCGAGGCCCTGATCCGTGCGGCGGGCAACAACGGCGAGATCAAGGGCCGCCGCAACCGCAACATGACCGCCCGCCCGGCCTACCGCAACCGCTCGATCCCCGCCATCGCCGCGCAGATGCTCCCCACCGACCTCCAGGAGTCCCTGTACCGCCGCGCGGTGGTGGTCTACATCTCCCGCGAGGGCGGCGAGTACGACTGGCGCTGGTACAAGACCACCGGCGGCACCAAGCTCGCCCGCCCGCTGCGCGCGATCGGCGACAGGATCATCGCCCTGCTCCACGGCAAGGGCGACGCCGCGGACACCTACCTCGCCGCCCTGGAAGCCAAGGCGCTGGAGCTGTTCGCCCCGCATGTCGACCGGCACGTGTCGGCGGCCCCGGGCACGATGGAGGGCGTCGTCAGCGCGGCCGCGCAGATGCTCGCCGGCCTCGGCCTGGTCGCCGAGGCCAGCGGCCTGACGATGGAGGACCTGGTGGCCGTCGTGGCGGGGCCGCTCGCGCAGTCCCTGGCCAGGCAGTCCCGGGAGATGGACGACCAGAACGTCCTGCAGGACGACCTCGCCACCGCAGTCGCCGACGTCCTGCACCAGGCGTTCGCCACGCACAAGGCCCACGTCCGCGACGCCTCCGGCGCGGTGCGCCCGGCAGTGCCGGGCGAGGTCGAGCAGGCCCAGGGACTGGCCCGCAAGGGCGAGGACGGCCACGGCATGCCGGTGTGGGAGGGCCGCGGCCCCGCCCTGTACTGGCTGCCGGCGGCACCCGGCAGCGGGGTGCCGGTGATGGGCGTGCGCGGGCGTCACCTGCTGACGCTCCTTCAGGCCTCCAGCGACCCGCGGGTGAAGGGCTTCTCCGAGCGCACCCTGCCGCAACGGCTGCTCGCCGCTGGGGTCAGCGTGCCCAACACCGCGGAGCAGGCCCGCGTCGCCACCCACCGGATCCGCATCGGCACCGACAACCCGCGCCTGATCCTCCTGGACGCCACCAGGCTGTGGGACATCGGCGACGACACCCCGCCGCCCGCCGACGGCCCCGAGCGACCCGAAGGGGACACGGGCCCCAGCGGGCCGGACGGCTCCGACGACCCCGCGCAGGGGAGCGGCCCGCAGCCCGCAGCGAGCGACGAGTCGCCCACAACGCCCGAGCTGCCACAGGGCGAGCCCGGACTGTTCGACAGCGCCGAGGCGGCCGGCACCGCGCCGGAGGCCACCCCCGGCACCGAGCCCGGCACGGACGAGGAGGACGAAGAGGTGCCCACCTACCTTGAGCAGCAAGCGCCGTGCGTGGAGTGCGGCCGGCCGACCCCGCGCCGGGAGGACGACGGCACTCCGCGCCACCTGAACGTCCCCGGCCTGTTCTCCTGCCGGGCGACGCAGGCCGGCGGCGGCTTCCTGGCCCCGGCACCCGCGCCCGCCGGGCCCAGCCCCCTCCCCGCGTCCCAGGTCCCAGCCCGGCAGCCGGCGCCCGCCGCAGGGGCGGCGACCACGCCCCGGCCGACGCCCGCCGCGCCCGATCGGCCCGGCGCCGACCGCACGGCCTCCGCCGACGGTCAGCACGGCGAGGCCCCGGCCGCCGAGCACCCGAACGGGCCGCTGGCGGTCCTGGAAACCGCCGAGGACGGCACCCTGACCGCATACCTGGCCGACGGCCGCACCCTGGTGTGCGAGGCGAAGTCCATCAACACCCTGGCCACCTGGGCGCTCGGCGCGGGCCTGGGCCAGGCGCGCCTGCACAAGTGGGGCACCGACGCGGACCCGATGCTCGTCCTGACCGCCTCGGCCGCCGCCAAGCTGGGACTGCCGCAGGAGCTGGAAGACCGCCGGCAGCTGCGCCTGCCGGAAGACCACAAGGTCGTCAAGGCACTGACGAAGGCGGGCTGGCAGCTGACCAAGCGCGGCTTCTCCGCCTGGACCCGCCTCTACAAGCCGGTCAAGGACAACGTCCGGCAGTGCGTGCAGCTCGCCGTGATGCCGTGGGACGCGCTCGGCGGAACCAACGGCTGGGCGATCGAGACAGGCACGGCCCCGGCGGACGTGGCCCGCATCCTGGGCACCTACGCGAACCGGGTGATCGCCCCGCGCGGCTCGATGGGCACCAACGGGATCGAGTTGTTGATGCAGCTGCGCCCGCAGACCCGGCCGGTGAAGGACCTCGACGAGAACGAGGAGTGGACCGGCAAGTGGGTCCCCGGCCCGGTGCACGGATCGTTCACCCGCGCCGTGCAGCCAGCGCCGCCGGAGGCCCCGGAGGAGCATCCGCTCGCCCAGGGCCGCGACGAGGAGAAGGACGCGATGCGGGAGGAGGCGTGGAACTGGCACCGCGACCTCACCGCGCAGGAGGCCGCGCTGTTCACCGCGGCGGTCGGCCTGGACACCAACACCTCGTTCCTGTCCGGCTCCAGCCGCCTGCTGGTCGGCGACGGTGATCCCGTCCACCACCAGCGCCCCGCGTTCGACAAGAAGAAGCCCGGCAGCTGGCACGCCGACTTCTCCCACGTCGACTGGGACCCGCGGTTCCCGTGCCCGCTCACCCCCGACGGCCTGCCGCCGACGGGCCCGGGCTGGTACGCCACCCAGACCATGGCCTACGCGATCCACGAACTCGGCCACCAGGTCGAGCCGTTGGAGGGCTGGCTGCGCCGCCCGGCAGCCGCGGCGTGGCTCGACCCGTGGCAGGAGCACCTCGCCACCGCCTACAAGGACACGATGGCCCGGCTCGGCATCACCCCCGGCATGGACCCGGCGGAGTTCCTCGCGGCGATGGAGGCCTACAACCGGGGTGCCGGCGACCCGGTCGAGCGGCAGGTGCTGCGCTACATCAAGCAGACCGTCAAGTCCGGCATCGGCAAGCTCCGCCAGTCCCCGGGCCGCCACTGGGGGCACAAGACCGGAGATCCGTGGCCGGAGCTGGAGAAGGTGTGGTGGCGCCCGGACGTGCGCGCCGCCGTCATCGCCACCACCCGCGTCGCCCAGCACCGCAAGATGCTCAAGACGTTCAAGCTGACCGGCCTGGCTCCGCTCGCCGCGTACTCGGACTGCGTGATCTACCCGGCCACTGCGCCGGACGCGCTCGCGGTCGTCCCGCGCACCGCCGACGGCGCGCAGGTCCCCGGGGCGTTCCGCCTCGGCGTCCAGCCCGGCTGGTGCAAGCAGGAAGGCGTCCGGGACCTCGCCTGGTACACCGACATGCACGCCAAGGGCATCAACCCCGCCCGTTACGTCGCACCGCGCGCCAGCGAGCGCGACACCGAAGGAGAGTGACCGCCATGGGCAAGATCCTCGACGGCCTCGGCGACGCGCTGCGCGGCAAGCTCACCGTGCAGCAGGCCGAGATCCACAAGACCACCAAGGGCCGCGTCGGCTTCCTGATGAAGAAGGAAGGCACCGTCGCCAAGGTCGCCAAGCGCCTCGGCGTCAGCGCCACCGCCGTGCGCCGCTACCTCAGGGGCGAGCGCAAGACCCCGCCGGACGCCATCGCCAAGAAGATCGAGGCCGAGGTCCGCAAGGACTGGAAGCCCGGCCTGCAGAAGCAGGCCGCCAAGGCCGCCGCCCAGGGTCCGGTCAAGGTGAAGACCCGCGCCGCGTTCGGCTACAGCTCCTCCGCCACCGGCACCACCACCCCCGACGCCCGGCTGCGCATGCTCCAGCAGACGCTCCCGGCGGACTACGCCGGGAGGTTGTTCGACGCGCAGTTGTCCGGGGACGAGGAGGCGGCCAAGGACGTCCTGCGGGAGTACCTCCAGAACGAGTATTTCAAGGAGGGCGGCCGGGGCGAGGCGCTGGAGGTCGAGATCTCGGAGATCGACCACATCGAGTTCGAGTGGTAGGCGAGGCGGTCGGCCTCGGGTCGCGCGCTTAGTCCCGGGAGACAGCAGTCCCGGGATCGCGTAGTCCCGCACCTAGGCTTGCCAGCAGAAAGGGTGCCCGGCTGTCAGGCCGGACACCCTTTTCTCGTGTTCGTGCGACGCCGAGTCACTCATCTCTCCCGTGCTCTAAAGCGGGGCGCGAACCCCAGCCTCCTCATCCGGCTGGGATCCGCGCCGTGGCTCTATGGACAGCCTTCGACGCTGTCCAGAGAAGCCGCTACCTTCGCAGCACCACGCCGGGAGGCAAGGAGATCCGATCGTCTTCCCTTGAAATTTCGTTGCGTCGACGCACCGATAGAACCGCCGTGGCGGCACCGGCGACCAGGCTGACGATCAAGATGCCGACGCTTCGGGTGATGGCCGCCAGTGCGATCCCGATGGCGAGGACCGCTACGGCGGTGCCGGCGATGGCGCCGGGGACGGAGACGGAGCCGGGACGCTTACGGGGCCCCCCGGTCCCGTGGGCTGCTTCGGCTTCGATCTCGGACTCGGCGCGGGAGGCGATGTGCGCCATGTGCGCATCCCACTCCAGGTCAGCGCTTTCATGCCCTCCGGGCGGTTCCGCGAGACGTTCCCTGTTCTCTCGCAGAAGTGCCAGGAGGACATCGTGTGCAGTCTCAGACACGTGTCGTCCTTCCTTCCCCACTGGTGATCTTTCACTGGTCGCATCGAGAGGCCTGCAAGCCTCCCTGGAGGTCCCACTTAGGCCTCCACCTGGGACCGCGGTGCCGGGCCGCTGACGCCGCGATCCCTAGAGGAGGCCTACCGAAGCCCGTCGAGCACTTCCGGCGGAAGCGAGTTCATCACTTCTGTGGCTTTGAGGAGCCGGCTGCTGACGGTCCCGCGGTCGATGCCGAGGATCTTGGAGATCTCCACCACGCCGCGCTCCTCCGCGAAGCGGAGCCAGTAGATCTCGCGCAGGTTCGCCGGCAGGTGCTTGATCAACACGGTCCGGATCGCGTCCCGGAGTTCGACGGTCTCGCTGGCTGTCACAGAGTCGCGGCAGGCAGCCTTGTTCTCCGGGACATCCTCGACCAAGTGGTACCGCTCTCGACGGTTGCCCCTTTGCCGCAGGAAGTCGAGGATCGCGTACTCGATCGTCCGACGCATGAACGGCCAGGGGGTGTCCTGTTCATACACAGAGACCTTGCAGATCCTGGCCTTGTAGAACCGGACCTGGACATCCGACTTGATCTCGGACAGGTCCGGCTCCCGGAATCCTTTCTTGCGGATCTGTCGGCTGATCCTGGAGTCGTACTCGCGCAGCTCGTCGGAGATCGCCTTGTGGAGTCTGGAGGAGGCCTCGACGTTGAAGCCTGACGACTGGTCAGGTTCTGGCGGCTGCGTAGCTGCGGACATCCGGACATCGTCCGCAGCGGGGTGGCCCGGTGCATGCTGTGCCGGGCTGTACGGGGGCGACGGATCGCCGGTCCCCCACTGGATGGAACCTGTGGCCATTCCTGGAGATCCCTTCTGGTCTCGGGTCGGATCGGCCCCTACACAGAACTAGTCGATGCGCGGCGTGGATTCGGGGGAAACCGGGGCCTACGACTTCCGGCCCTGGCGTCGATGTCGGAGAGGGTCGGCTCCGAGGCTTGTGTGAACTGGCCCTCCCCCACGGCAGCCGGGACCTCCTACAGGCCTCCGCGCAGGATCATCCACACGAGTGAGGCCACCGCCACGCCGACGCCCAGCGCGATGCCCAACGGCGGGTTGATGAAGGCGATGTAGCTCGCCATCGCGAACACCATGACGACCACCAGCACGACCAGTGGCGTGTTCTGGTTGCTGTTCATCAACGCTCCCTCACCGATATCCGGGCCCGCCTTCCGGGCCCGGACCGGGACTTCATCAGCCCAGGCATCTATGAAGTCGTGGGCTATCACCGAAGTGGGGGAACGTCGCAGGCAAAGCGCCGGGCGGGCTGTCAACGTTGCTGGCCGGTCGCTACGCCGACGGCGAGGACCGGCTGGCGTGGCAGCGTGAGGCCCGCCCGATGCCGCACCCGGGCTCGCTGCGGGCCGCCGTCGACCTCGCCGCGGCCTAAGCCCGCCTCATCGATGCCGCTCGCGCCGCCGGCGCGACCTGGAACGCGGTCGGCGCGGCGCTCGGCATGACCAAGCAGCCCGCAGCCGAGCGCCACCAGCGCCTGCGTCAGGCAAAGCCTGACAGTTCCTGACCTGCGTGTTGATCGAACCCTCTCGGCCGATCCGGCCGTCCCGGGATCACCGCACGCGAAAAGAGGAGGCGCCGAGCACCACGGCCCGACACCCCCTCCCCGCGTCTCCGGTGTTACCGCTGCTGCGCCTCGGTCTGCTCGCGGATCGCTGCGGCGACATCCAGCAGCGCGTAGGCGACTGCGGCCAGGCCCTCGCCGATCGCGTCGGTCTGCTTGTCCTCGCCGGTGAAGCCAGCCGCGTTGCTTGCGTGCAGCAGCGCGTTGTGCTCGGTGATCGACACCTTTGTCCTCCCTGGAAACGGTAGCCCGCCGAGCCTTCCCGATCTCCGGCCCGGCCATGCGCGGTAAGAGCTTTCTTACGGCTCACGGTTCAGCAGTCCCGGAACCCCACGATCCCGGTATCCCGGAGCTGCGCACAGGCCGACGAACCCGCCGACGAGGAGCCGGGCCGCAACTTGTGCCGCCTTCAAGCCCCGCACCGTCCGCGCGGAGGGACGGCCCGGCGACGAGCAGCGCGCCCCGCCTCGACGACCCCACAGTTTCGTGACACCACGAAACCTGGGTCGGTAGTCTCACCTGGTGAGTTCCCGCCAGGACAAACCCCGCACCTGCGCCTACCCCGAGTGCGACGTCGTGCTCCCCGTGCCGAAAACTGGGCGCCCCCGCAAGACCTGCTCGGACGCCCACCGCTCGGCCAAGTACCGCCGAAACAAGGCCGCCGAGCAGACCACCACTGCCCACCCCGCAGCCCCGGAATCAACCGAACCCATTACCCAGGAGCCGCTGCCCGACTCGCAGCACAACGTCCTCCTCTTCGGCGAAACCATCCACCGCAGCGCCGCCAACTTCGTCCAGGCCCTCACCGACGGCCGCGACCCCGACCAGGCACTCGCCACGCTGCGCCGCACCGTGCCCGTCTTCACCAAGCGCCTCCTCGACCAAGCCACCGCCGCCCACCGCGAGGCCCTCGGACTGCCCAACCCGGCCGCCCTGGACGCACAGGAAGCCCGCGAGACCGCCGAACGAATCCCGGCCGCGCAGACAGACCCCGACCGGACCGCTTTCGTGACGACCCGCCACGAAACCCCCGTCGAGCCGCAGATCACCATCCCCTGGCCCGCACGCACCCAGCGATCGGTGCCCGTACCGCCGACCCCCCGCGACCGTTTCGGCCCAGCCCCCACCACCATCGACCTCACCGACGACCTCGGACCTGGCTGGACCCTCGTGGGCTGGCCCGACCACCCGGACGTCTACTACGTCTGCGTCCACAACCTTGCCGCAGGCTGGATCGAGCGCGGCATCGCCGGCCAAACGCGCTGGGCCGTCGTCTACGGCGGCACCTACCTCACCGACCGCTTCCAGCAGCCGCTGCTCCACACCACCCCGGCGCTGGCCGCCCGCGAGGTGCAGGCCTACTTCCACCGCCGCCAGCGCGAAGTCCGTGCCCAGTCGCGGGGCGGCACCGCGACCCCCTGATCAAGCCGCCAGCAACCCACCAGTCGCAGGCCGCAGAAGCCGGGTAGCAGCCCTCCGGCCGGGTACGGTCACCGATGGCCGATCCCGCCGCCGACGAGCCATCAAGGCATCTCTGTACCGCTTCTCGGCTGCTTCCGGAACGGGGCCGGTCTCCCCACCACCTCCCCCACCGCCTCCCCTACCAGGCCTGTTCGCGCCGAACAGCGCATTTCCGCAGCTCAGTACCCGACATCAAGGGTCGCGGCCAACCTCGACAACCCTCTTCTCCGTCCTTCCCGCCCCTGGCCTTGGTGTTGGTGGGTGGTGGGGTGGGTCGGTACGGCTCGCGGGTTTACGCGCTCCCGGGCCGCTGTGGCCCTCTCCCTCCTCGCGTCCGGCGGTGCCGGCCGCGCGCGCTCGGCGGGGCCGAGCGGAAGGGAACAGAGGGCGGCCGACAAGGCATCCAGAAGCCCCACCAGCGGCCCTCTGTCGGTCTCGTGAGGTATCCAGGCCAGATCGACACCCACAGAGCCGCAGGGAGGCACCAGTGACCAGCCAGCCCCAGCCCACCAAGCCCGGCCGAACCGCCTGGGTCCGCGCCAAGGCCTACCCCAACGGCTCCACCAACTCCGTACGCGAAGACGTCCTCACCGCCCTCGGCGTCCTCAAAGTCGCCACCGCCGACCAACTCCACCGCCTGCTGCGCTCGCACCTCAGCTCCAACAAGTCGATCCGGGCCGCGCTGCTCGATCTCCAGCTGAACGGCCTCACCGCCTCTGACGGCAACACGGCGGCCCGCCACAAGACCTGGCGACTCGACGGCCCGGCCGGACTCGACGCGGCGGCCCACGTTCTGGAGCTGGCTCGCAGCGACATGGGCGGCACCGCCCGCGGTGCCGGCCGCACCGGCGCCCCGCACGCGATGGCCGTCAACGAGACCATCCTGGCCTTCGTGCGCGGCGGCACCACTGACGGCGCGACAGGCGGAATCGGCATGGTGACGTCCTGGTCGACCGAGACCGAGTTCACCCTCCCGGGAGGGAAGCGCAAGGTGCGGCCAGACGCGGTACTCCAGGCCCCGGAGATCGGCATGCCCGTGCTGATGGTCGAAGTCGACCGATCGACCATGGCACCCGCCCGCGTCGCCGCGAAGTTGCCGGCCTATCGCGAGCTGTTCCTCCGCCAGGTCCGCGACTACTCGCCCACCACTCCCGACAGGACCACCGCCTGGTGGCGGCAGGCATATCCCGGCCACACTCGCGACGGATTTCCACCCATCGCCCTCGTCGTCACCGGTACGGGGCCCCAGGCACTCACCAACCGGCTCCAGGCCATCTACGACCTGTCCCGCGAATACTTCCTGCCCCGCCGCCGTAAGGACCAATACGGCGAGGACAGTTGGTGCGACTACGACGATGCCATCCCCGTCATCGCCACCACGCTTGAACTCCTCCAACAGTACGGACCGATGGGAGAAGTCTGGTGGCGATTCGGCCGCGCTGACCACCATCTGAGCCTCCTTGACGCGCTCGAAGACTGGGACACCAAAGCCGAATACGACGAACGCGCCAGAATCCGCAGCGAGGAGATCGCGGCAGAGAACCGGCGGAAAATCGAGGCGAAGGAGAAGAAGGAGAAAGAGCGCATCGCGCGCGGTTGCCGGAATTGCCACCAACCTGTCGAAGAATGGCGACGCCGCTACCTTGGGGACAACGGAGAAGACCCGCTGTGCTTCGACTGCCAAGAAGAAGAACTCGCAGGCAGGCGGCCGAAAGCAGAAGCCGAAGCCGAAAAGGCAGCAGAGGAGACCGCAGAACAACCGGCAGAAGAACCGAAGAAGGAACACACCTGGCTCCAGCGAGTCTTCAAAACCGACTTCAGCCCCGACCGCGACCCCTGGTAACCCCCACACCGGCACCCGTGCACCCCGCACGGGCGCCGGTCCCGTCGTCTTCCGGGCCGGCCGGGACCGCAGCCTGTCGCGCCCACCCGCCTGTCGCGCCCGATCAGGCCATGAACAGCCACAACCCCCACCCATCAACCCGACGCGACAGCACGACAGCACACCTTGACGACGCCCCCTTTCGTGACGCGACGCCACGAAACCCCGACCATCAAGCCACCCCACCACCCAACCGACAACCACACCATGCGCCCCCAAGACATCCACCCCGGCCAGACCTACATCGCCAAGATCCCCAAAACCCTCCCCACCAGCCACCCCTCGCTGCTCCCCACCGCTGAGAACCCGCTCCAGCCCCTGCACCTCAGCTTCAACCGCGGCGAGCGCTTCAACTTCGCCGTCACCGCCATCAACGACGACGGCACTGTCACCGGAGCACGCCTCGCCCAAAGCGCCCGAGCCGCCATCACCCTCACCGAAGAGCAGGCCAACCTCCTCGGCCTCCCCGCCGGCACCTACGCAATTGAAGGCACCGTCACCGACGAGGACGACAACCCCGTCCAACGACCAATCCAAATCCCCCTCACAATTCCAGCTCGCTGGCTGAGCCCTCTTGAAGAGCCCATCCCAATCGCACCGTCCTCCGTCCTGGCCTTCCGAAGAAGCGTACAAAGGAAGGCCGAAGGGATGACGATTGATCAGATCCGGAAATCTATTGAAGAGGCTCAGGAGGAGGAGCGAAGCACGGCAGAAAAGGCGCTTGACTCGTATAAAGCGGAGGAAAGGTTGCGGGTTGCAGAAACCCGCCATAGAGAATTGAAAAGGATCGAATCCGTGATGATCGAAGCGGGAATGGAGAGGTATAACGGGGAGGGAGATCCCGAAAAGATTGACGATAAGTCATAGAGGGCTCGAGCGGGCTCAGTTGACAATTCTGTGCGAGTTCCTGAATAATCAGATAAGAGATTCAGGCGGGCTCAAATGGATTGCCGGGCGGCAAATAAAACAATGAGCGACCAGCTGAATATAAATCGCGCGGAGCGTGATTCACGGTCTGGAATTGAAATTCTGGATTTCGAATTTCAGCCGTCAGGCCGCCCCTTCCCTGCGTCGTAGTCAGCATCAAAACCGCAGGTCAGAAGCTTTCTGACGACAGGTCAGCCATAACCGGGGTTTGAGGACGCGAAGCGGCCGACCGTCGTTGGGAGGCGCAACGCGCCGCCCTACCCGCTCCGCGGGCCTCGTCTGCGACATCCCCGGATACACCGCCAGCGGCTGCGGCGAGCAGGTCAGCGTGGAC
>NZ_JBHWID010000030.1:0-42165 GCF_042732175.1 Kitasatospora sp. NPDC059795 | reverse complement strand
AATCGGCTCGTCCGGGTTCAGGACGAGGCCAAGCACGTCAGCTACATCCTCGGGCAGACTTTCAGGCATGCCGCCACCGTAGCTGACCAGCAGCTGTCAACGGCCATTGAGATGCCCAGGTGGGCGGCCGTCGGGTGTCCGGGCTGGTGGCCATCAGAAATCCATGCCTGTGGCCAGCGGTGTTCCTGGGGGTAGGGGTCAGGTCAAGGGGACCACTCCCTTGCCGGCGAGGGCCTCGGCGAGGCGGTGGGAGTCGCCGGTGGTGGTGACGAGGTGAGCGTGGTGCATGAGGCGGTCGGTGCTGGCCCCGGCGAGGGTCTTGGGCATGATCGTGTCGAACCCTGAGGGGTGGATGTTGCTGGTCACCGCGATCGAGCGGCGTTCGTAGGCGGCGTCGATGATCCGGTAGAACGCCTCGGCGGCGTCCTCGCCGACCGGAAGCAGGCCGATGTCGTCGATCACGATCAGATCGGCCCGGCAGATCCGGGCGACCGTGCGGGCGCTCGAGCCGTCGACCTTCGACTTGCCGATCGCGACGGCGAGGGTCTCCAGGGTGAACCAGGCGACTCGCAGGTCCTTCTCGATCGCGGCCTGGGCCAGACCCTCGGTGAAGTGCGACTTCCCGGTTCCGGACGTTATCGCCGGTTTGTTTGCGATCTGAGCATGTTGTTACAGCCCAGAACGGTTCTTCGATCGATGGGACGTTGTCAGCAGGGGCCGGTGGGTCGAGCCTGTGGAACTGGGGTGTCTCCGCCGCGGCGGGCGAGTTCGCGTCGGAGGTCGAGGTTCTCGCCGTGGGCTTGTTCGAGCGCGTCCCGCAGGGCCTGTACTTCATCTCGGTGCAGCTTCTTCAGGCGGGTGATCTGGCTGGTCAGTGCGAGCACGAGGGTGCTCTGCTCGCTGGCCGGAGGCGTCGGCGCGGGAGCCGGCCGGGCTTGGGCCCGGAGCCGTTCGATGCGTCCTCGCAGGTCGGGGTGGTTGTAGAGGAACGCGTGGGAGACCGCGGCCTCGCGTTGGACGGCCTGGAAGGTGATCGGCTCACCACGTTTGACCAGGGTGCGGATCGCCTTCTCTGCCACGGCGGTCTTGGCCTGGGACTTGGCCTTCGCGGCGGTGGCGAGCGTCTGGGTGCGCTTGGCTCGGGCGTCGTTGGTCATGGCCGAGTCCTTCGGTGGCGGTTGAGGTCGAGGGTGAGTGGGACGGGGCCGGTGGGGGCGGCTCCGCAGCCGGCTCCCTGGACGGCGCGTCCGGGCTTGGAGTGGAGGGTGTCCAGAAGCTTGGCGAGGGCCGCGTGTTCAGCTCTCCGCTGCAGCAGCCAGACGTTGTCCTCGGGCATCGGGCGGCCGTGTCGTTCCTGGAACGCGGTGGTGCTGCGGTTGATCAGGGCCTCGGTCTCGACCAACTGCCGTTCCAGAGCACTCTGATGAGAGGCGTCGGTGACGAAGACCGAGCAGGTCAGGCAGGCGTTTCCCTTGTCGCAGGTCTGCAGCGGCGGCAGCAGGCACCAGCCGTGGGGCAGGAATCGGTCGGCCCGGTTGAACAGGTGGAGGCTGTCGTGGTCGTCTTGGGAGAAGCTGACGTGGGTGCCGTCCGCGCGAAGTTTGGCGGTGGCCAGGAATGCCTGCTCGGCGTGCTCCTGGCGGGCGGCGACGTAGTGCATCGTCATTGACGGGGTGGCATGCCCGGCATAGCGCATCAACACGTGGACGGGCAGGCCGAGTTCGGCAAGCCTGGTCAGCTTGGTGTGGCGGAAGCGGTGGGTGTGGCTGAGCCCGACGGGCTTGCCCTTGCTGTCGGTGATCTTCACGATCTTGCTGAACTCGCGGAGCATCCAGCTGTAGGTGCCCGAGGGGTAGGGCTTGTCGCCCTGCCGGTTCCCGGTCCGCTGCAGGAACAGGTGACGCGGGGTGATGCCGGGGAAGTGCTCGCGGACCCACCGGCGTTGTTCCTCGACGACGGCGACGACCTCGGCGTCGACGAGGATGTTGTCCGGCGCGATGTCGATCTTGCTCTGTGCGTAGTGGAAGCGGGCGATCTGTTCGCCCTCGGCGGCGTCGACGGCCCGGTCGGGGACCGGGGACAGGCAGTCGAACAGGCAGGTGCGGATCTCGCTGGCCCGCCGTCCGGTGAGGATCTGCAGCAGGATCATGCGCATGGCCTGCGGGTCGTCGAAGCCGCGGGCGGTGACCTGCTGCCCGTCACCTCGGGTGAGAAGCATCTGCTCATCGCGGGCGAGCCCGAGCAGGGGCAGGGCGGCGGGGACCTGGGCGAGGGCGTGATCATCGACATAGTGCTCGTCGTTGAGTTCGCGCTGGTGCGGGATGCGGGAGACCTGGCGGAGCAGGTCGTAGTCGGTGGTCGTGCTCTGGGCGGTGGCCGCGTCTCCGACCGTGGCGGGCGGCGTGGTCACCGTGAGCTTGGTGGGACGGCCGGTGGCCGGGGTGTAGGAGGTCGTGGTGGTGCGCGGGTTGGGCAGGGTGGTGGTGACCGGCCCCTTCGCGCCGGTGAGGTCGTACACCGTGGACGAGACCAGCGAGGTCGTGGTGAGAGACCGCCCGTAGACGTCGTAGGTGGCCGCGTTGTCGAGGTAGGTGGCGTTGTTGCCGGTGGTCGACTTCAGCGTCTCGGTGAGGGTGGCGTCGCCCTTGGTCAGCGCCGCATCGTACGCCTGGCCGTCGTAGCGGAGCCGGGTGTCGGAGAGCACCGCGGAGGTGCCGTCGGCCTTGGTGGTGCGGTCGACGGTCGCCGCGCAGTTCACTGCGACGGTTTCGGTACGGATGGCGCCGGTCAGGATCCATGCCGCCGTGTTGTCGGCGTAGGTGGTGCGGGCGCACTGGTCGTCCGTGGCGACGGCGACGTCACCGAGGTTCTCGGACATGGTGGGCCGACCGTAGTCGTCGTATGTGGTGTTGGTGCGGGTCTCTCGCCACGTGCTGCCCGCGCCCTTGTCGAGCGAGGTGAAGGCGCGGGTGGCGCTGGTGCCGGTGAGGTTGGCGGTGGTGGTGCCCCAGTCACGCACCCGCTGGGCGGTCTGCTTCTTCCAGGGGGTGTTGACGGTCTTTCCGAGGATTGCGCCGCCGGGCTTGTCGTATTGCTCGATGCGGTACTCGTAGCCGGCCCACGCGTTGTCGTCGGCGAGGATGGTTCCTTCGCCGTCGTTCACGGTGACCGTGCGCTTGCTGTTCTTGTCGCTCGGGTTGTTGCGGTCGCCGTCCATGCCGCGCAGGAACCAGTGGTCGGCCTGGGTGGACATCGCGGCGTTGCCGCCGGTCTCGACCCGGACCTGGGCGTAGCCGCGCCACTGGGACCAGGTCTTGAGCTTCTCCTTGGTCAGCCCGTCCTCGTCGTCGAAGTGCCAGGCCGCGTCACCGAGGTAGGTGTAGTGGGTGACCATGTCGGGTGCGCCGCCGGTGCGGTCGGTGGCGATGACCGACTCAACGACGTACTTGTTGAACCACTCCGTGGCGACCGGGGAGGTATCCGAGGCCTGGTACATCTGCGGGAAGCAGCGCGTAGTGTTCGACTGGGGGGTGGGCAGGCTCGCCCAGTCGCAGGGGGCGGCGGAGTAGTTGACGTCGATCTGACCGCCGAGTTCGTCGGTGATCGTGCCCAGGCGCTGCTTGATGAACGGCATCCGGCCATCACCGGTCTTGTCGAGCCGGTTGGCCATCTGCTTGTACGCGAAGGTGGTCTTCGGCAGCGCGACGGCGGGGGTGGCGGAGTTGCCGGTGTGCTTGATCGAGTCCAGCAGCAGCTGGTAGTCGAAGTCGGCGGTGCCCCACTTGTGGGTCAGGTCCCAGGTGTCCACCGGCGCGTAGGTGCCATTGGCCTGGAGGGTCTTGGCAACGACCTGGGTCAGGCGGGTGCGGGTGAAGAAGGCCGGCGCGAACTGCGTGGTGCAGTCGGTGCCGTCCTTGCAGTTCCGGTCCCACGGAGTGTCGTACCAGTACTGCCGGTTGGAGTCGATCGAAGCTGCGTCGCAGAGACCCGCGGTGGTCTCAAGGCAGCGTTCGGCGGTGCCGAACTCGACCCGGGCCATCGGCTTGACGGTAGCCGAGTAGATGTCGTTCTTCTGCTGCCCGTACTCGATGTGGTCAAGACGCCCGCCGCGGATGTAGGAGGTGCGGTTGGCGGTCTTCAGGTTGCGGCTGTAGTTGTTCGTCTCGAGGGTGTACCAGTAGCTGATGTCGTTGCCGTGGGCGTCGACCACCAGGTCCAGGTTCCACCGCCAGCCCTGCTGGCACCACGACGCGTCGAACGTCGAGGCGTTGCACGGCTCGCCCGCGTTGTTGCCG
The DNA here is from genome assembly GCF_042732175.1 of Kitasatospora sp. NPDC059795. Lineage (NCBI taxonomy): Bacteria > Bacillati > Actinomycetota > Actinomycetes > Kitasatosporales > Streptomycetaceae > Kitasatospora > Kitasatospora sp. NPDC059795. The sequence continues at coordinate 37,870 of NZ_JBHWID010000030.1, read as the reverse complement.
AACACCGGCACCGTGTAGACGGACTTCGTCTCCGGCTGTCCGGCCGTCCAGTTCGGAAGGCGGTTGTAACCGAAGTAGAAGTTGGTGCCGTCAGTCGTGGTCGCCCGGAAGTACTCTCCGTCCTTGGCACCGTTGCCACGTGCGCTGTCGCGAACCCGGACGATCTTGGTGTTGTCGTCCCCCTTGATCCGCCACTCGTCCGCGGAGACGGGGATCAGCTCACCGGAGTGGCCGGCAAAGCTGATGGTGGCGTTGTCGGTACCCCAGCACATGTCGCCCGGGCTCACAGTACCGGTCTTCGGCGCGCCGTCGTCCGCACACGGCTTGTAGGAGCGCTCGACGAAACCCGAGGCCAGGTCGAAGCCGTCACCCGCCCATGAGGACTGGTTGTTACTGTTGGCCGTCCGACCGTCGATCGCACCTGAACCGTAGGCGAGGCCGACCTGCGGAACGAGGCCGCCCGGCACCGTGGTCAACGGCATGTCGTAGGACCAGGCGAACGAGCCGCTGTTCAGCGAGGTCGACCAAGAGGACGCGGAAGACAACGGAGTCGCCGTGTAGTCGCCGCTCGGACCGGCCGTCCCCGCAGTGACTCCGAGGACGACGGCCCCGCCCGTACCCTGGATCCGGCTGGATCCAGCAGAGGCGGCGGTCAGTGCATCGGCCTTGACCGTCTGTGCCTCGATGTCGTTACCACCCGGCAAGGGCATCTGCGTCCGGCACTCGGCCAACTCGGGCGTGGTCAGGGCGCATTCGGGCATTCGCATCAGCTTCAGACGCGAGCCGAATCCGGAGCCGGCCGCCTGCGCGAACGACGAGTAGTCCACCGTCACGCCGGCGTTCTCGTCCGCGCCGGCCACAGTGAACACCACGCCCACTACGCCGAGCTTCGTTGCCGCGTCCTGCCCGAGCACCTCGACCTTGGCAGCCTTGGCCGCCGTGCCCGACGAAGTGACCGAGACCGGCAGCTTCCCCGCCTTGACGCTCTTGCCGCGCTCGCCGGGGACGTCGACGGTGGCACTGCCCTTCCCGGGCAGGGAGCCGCGCTTGCCGTCGACCTTGCTGACGGTGGTGTCGGCCTTACGGGCCTTGGTCTTGGCGTCGGACCCCTTGACCGGCTTCTCCGACGAGACCGCAGCTGGCTTCTGGTACGTGTCGGCCGCAGCGGCTGCGGCCATTGGCAAGGTCGGCAACAGCGACCCCACCAGGGTGGCCGCGATGGTCGCAGCACCCTTGCCTCGGGTCCACCGTGTGGTGGACCGTCCGGATTTCACGAGCGATGACTCCTTGTGGGGAGGCCCGTACGGGCGTGGATGGGGAACGGGCCGAGCAGCTGGGTGCTGCCCGGCCCGAAGACGGGAGGGTCAGACGCCGTAGGCGGTGTCCAACTCGACGTTGTAGTCGGCCAGTTTGAGGATCTGGGCGGGGCTCAGGACGCCCTGGTACAGCCAGACGTCGTCCAGTTCGCCGGAGAAGTACTCACCCCAGGCGCCGCCCGACCGGTTGCGGCCGAACTGCAGGCCGCCGGTGGCTTCGAAGGGCGCCGGTGCGCCGGTCGTGGCAGTGCGCGGCGTGCAGTCGGTGGACCCTGCCGGGCAGTACACGTTCCCGGTGTTGCCGTTGGCGTACAGGGTGATCCGGCCCGCGAGGGCGTCGTAGCTGACAGCCAGGTGGGTCCAGTTCTGCCACACCGAGTGGCCGGGGGCGCGGGTCACCAGTGTCCGGGCGGCTCCTGTGGCGGCGTCGGACTCGCGGAGCTCGGCCTGCCACTCGCCGCTGGGGTCCCCGTTGGCGTCGACGCCGAGGTAGTGCCAGCGGATCGTGACCGCGCTGTTGGCGGTGCCGGGCAGGGAGAGCACTGTCATGTCCCGAGTGGGGATACCTGCGGTGTTCGCCCACGCAAAGGACTACGGATACGGAGCTGGCGACGCCGATGGTCGCGCGTGGTATAAGCAGCGCGCGGAGGAGATTTGGTCCAATCCTGATGAAATCCGTCGCGGTACCATCAGCGACAAGGGGCCGGATGACTACTTCATGTTCCGCAAGGGTGCCGACCTTCTGATCACCAAGGGGGACGGAAAATTCGTCAGCTTGTACCCTGGGGGGTACACGAGCGGGTGGTTCGCAAAGGGCACACCATGGCCATGCACTTGCGGGAAATGATGGAATTCCGATCGGGGAGTCATGATGGATTTGTCTCAGGCTTTGGGAAATGTAATTGATCGGATCCGCCGAGTAAATTATGTTGGACCGGATGGCTCGCGCGATCCGCGGGAGGGGCCGATCGAAATCTCCTTCGCTGGAGGTTTCGTCGTGCAATTCGAACCTGGCGCCGATGGCGAGTCGTTGAGATTGGTACGTGGAGAGTGGGTCGACCCTTTCGCCGGTCCACTCAGCGCCGAGAATGAGGAATTTGTTCGAAGCTGCGGTAAGCGGACGTCATTCGATGTCTCCAGTGCGCCGGGATTTAATCTCCTTATCGGGGACATCTTTTCATCCATTACTCCAATCTATACATTCGGGAAGATCACTGGCGTCGAGCTAGCCTCTGCACGAGTGGTCGTGCATGCAGAGGTTGTGGCGGACGAACTGGTCGTGGATCTGCGCGTTGTGTGAATAGGAGGCTGACTGGCCTCCGATACGTTGATCAAGATGCCCTACTGAAGGAATCCTCAGTGGGGCATCTCGGGGTCTCGGCGTCGAGGTCGAAGGACGCCAGGAAGGGGTGCTGCAGACCGAAGCTGAGGTCATCATCGAGGTTTGCCACCTCACGCGTACTATGTACTCGCGGGCAATACGCCGGCCCTAGTGCACAACAGCAACTGCGACTTGCCGGAGGGCTATACGTCTTCGGAGGGCCTGACCGACGAGGCCCTCATCGCCCGCATCCTCGCCGATCCGAAACTACTGAACTTGAATTCGCGATGTCGGTCAGCCGTCCGTGATCAGCCCTGTGCCAGCCAGGCAGCCGTCGACCAACTCCGAGCGGTACTGGATCTGCTTGAGCCTCCGCTTGACGGCCCGGGTGATCTGGCCGAGGTCGGCTGCGGCAAGGTTGCCGATGTCGCGCTTGACCAGCGACCAGATACCCTCTTGTGGATTCAAGTCCGGTGAGTAGCTCGGTAGTTGGAAGACAGTGAGCCACTCCGCGTGGTCGGCGATGAACTGGCGCATCGGTCGCTGCCCACCGTCGCCACCGGCGCGCAGCTTGCCGTGGTCGCCGCCCGTTCCAGCGCCGTCCGGGTCTGCGAGGACTGGGCGCCCGCCCCGAGGTGTCGCCCGCCGTCCGCGCCAGACACGGGCCCGCCGCCCGGTTCGGACGGCGGCGCGTTCGAGGCCGGTGGGCCTGGTCGGCCTCGCCGGGGATGGCCGGTTGCCGGCCGTTCCGGGGCGAGGTCCGGCCGTCGCCGTTGTGGCGGCCGGCGGGAGTGATGCCGGCCTACGACTGCCTGTGCCGGGGACGGGCTACGGCATCCGGCCGGCTGCCCACCACCGCTTGAGCGCTCCGGCGGTCGTGGCGGCCTGGACGAAGGTGCTGATGTCGAGGTCGTCAGCGCGTCATGTCATGACGCTCGTTCAGGTCGTCCTGGCCGAGGTCTTGGCGACCTGGTCGGCCTGCGGGCCGACCAGGTCGCCCATGCCGTTCGCAACGTCGGCTCCGTTCTCCTGTCCCGGCCGGTGTGAACGCCTTGGCTGCCGTTTGCCCAATGCCCGGCTGCTCTCCCCGCTCCGGGCTGCTGCGGGGCATGCCCGGCCGACCGTCTGGCGGCCGGCGCCGGAGTAGGGCCGGGAAAGCGGTCCGGCCCGGCCGCCGTGACGGTGGCCGGGCCGGACCGCGCGGATGCTCGTCAGGCGTTGCGCAGAGCGAACGCGACACTCGCGCTCAGCTCGAGAAGCCCATCCTTCGCAGGTACCGGGCGGGCGAGTGTACGGCCGTCGGGGCTGTACGACGATGCCGTTGGTGGCTCACTGGGCGTTTCACCCCGGATTCCGATGGTCAGGTTCCGCGCCAGGTGGGGGTGTTCTCGCCGGTGAGTCGGCGGGTCATGAGGCTGATCATCGCGACGTGAACCATGGCTTCTGAACGGGCGGGGAGGGCTTCGTAGTCGCGGGCGAGACGACGGTGGTTCATCAGCCAACCGAAGGTGCGTTCGACGACCCAGCGACGGGGCTGGACGACGAATCCCCTGGTGGAGGGGTCGCGGCGGACGATCTCGACGTCGATGCCGAGGGTGGCGCCGTGTTCGACGACGGCGTTCTTGTAGCCCATGTCCGTCCAGGCCTTGCGGACGGCGGGGTGCTCGGTGGCGACCGCGGTCAGCAACTGCTTGCCGGCGGTGCCGTCCTGCACGCTCGCGGCGGTGACCAGGACCATCAGCAGCAGGCCGATCGTGTCGGTGACGATGTTGCGTTTCCTGCCCACGATCTTCTTGCCGGCGTCGACGCCCTGCGAGAAGGCGGGGACGTTCGTTGAGGTCTTCACGCTCTGCGAGTCGACGATGCACGCCGTCGGCTCCGGATCGCGGCCCTCGGCGGTGCGGACCAGACGCCGCAGCAGCCCGTTGAGCTGCTCGAACACGCCTTCCTTCTGCCATCGGGCGAAGTAGGCGTAGACGGTTTCCCAGGGCGGGTAGTCGTGGGGGAGGTAGCGCCAGGGGATGCCGGTGCGGTCAACGTAGAGGATCGCGTCCAGCAGGTCGCGCAGTTCGTGCTCGGGAGGCCGGCCGAACGCGAGGGCGCGCTCGGTGCGTGCCCGGCGCCAGGCGGTGAGGGTGGGCTCGACCAGGGCCCAGCGGGCGTCGGACAGGTCGCTCGGATACGGTCGACGATCCGTCATGACAACGGCATACTGCGGGATTGCCGTGCTGCCCAGGACTCGCGGCATCCGAGGGACAAAAGCCCGTGCGCTCGACTTCTTGGGACGAGACAGGAGGAACCGCGCAGTTCCGGCGGACATAGGTGCAACAGTGGCACTCCTGCCACCAGGACCCCAAGCGTCACCGAACACCAGCAGCCCGAGCTCCCCGAAAATCGGGATGCACCATCCCAACTACGGGTGAAACGCCCAGTCAGACCGCGTTTGAGATCTCATGGATCGGTGGGTGAGAGCGGTCGTGGGCCTGGTCGGGTGGCTGGGTGGCCGCGGGTGAGTCGGCGGACCATGATGCCGATCATCGCCCAGCGGATCATGGTCTCGGAGTGGGCGGGGCTGGTCTCGTAGTCGCGGGCGAGGCGGCGATGGGCGGTGAGCCACGAAAACGTCCGTTCTATCGCCCAGCGCTTGGGCTGGACCTGGAAGCCGCGCTGGTCCGGGGCCTTGCGGACGATGTCCAGGTCGCGGCCGAGGATCTGCGCGGTCCACTCAACCAGGCGGCCGGCGAAGCCCTGGTCGGCCCAGAACCTCTCGATCCGCGGGTGGTCGAGCCGGGCCCACAGCAACGGCCGGCGGGCGCCGTCGCGGTCCTGGACGCTCGCGGCGACCACGTGGACCGCTATCAGCAGGCCGAGGGTGTCGGTGACCAGGAACCGCTTGCGGCCCTTCACCTTCTTGCCCGCGTCGAAGCCCCTGGTCGCCGCGGGCACGGTGTCGGCGGTCCGGACGGACTGCGAGTCGATCAGCCCCGCGGTCGGCTCCGCGTCGCGGCCGTCCGCCTCACGGACCCGGCCGCGCAGGGCGTCGTGGATCCGCTCGACGGTGCCGTCGTCGTGCCACCAGGTGAAGTACCAGTACGTCGTCTGCCATGGCGGGAAGTCCTTCGGCAGCTGCCGCCAGGCACACCCCGTCCGCACCACGTAGAAGATCGCGTCCACGATCCGCCGCCGCGGATGCTTCTCCCTCCGACCACCCCTCGGCCCCACCCGCGCCGGAGGAAGCAACGGCTCCACCAGCGCCCACTGCTCGTCCGTCAGGTCCGACGGATACCCACCCCCAACACCGCTCACAGTGGGCTCAACGAGCCCTTCAGCAACGGGGCACGGCAGATCTCAAACACGGTCTCAGAAGCGCGCCCTATTTTCCGTACGTTCCGCTGGCCCAGAGGGCTCCGCCGGTAGAAGGACCGCCCCCGTATCGGTATACGACGAGGTTTCCGTCAGGTTGGAAGAAGAAGTACGAACCGGAATTACCCCACGTGCCCGTGGCCCACAGGGGAGTGCTAGACGAGTTGTTGTAGGTCGAGTAGACCACCAAATTTCCATCGGCCTGCATGTTCAGGGCCGCTGCCGAGTGGCCGTATGTGCCACTCGCCCAGATCGCCGACCCATTTGCATTGTAGAGAACCAGGTTGCCGTCACCCTGCATGGCGAGCTCGTAGTTCCCTGTGCAAATCACCTTTCCGGGGCTGATCCACCCAGGAGCACTCAGCTTCCATCCGCCGCCGTCATAATTGTCTCCTATACACAGCCACGGGAATGAAGAAGTAGTTGCTGCGGCCGGAGTTGCCAGCAGTGCGCTCGCCATGGAGGCGCTGGCAATCATTCCGATCATCAATTTCTTCAGCTTCGCCATGTTCAACCTTTCGATCGGCCTATCAACTTCAGGCGGGAGATTAAACTTTCGCCGTGTCGGAATTATTGAAACTCTCCAACATCTCTCATTTGGCGTTGCCACCGTACAGCGCGGCACTCTCCCGCGCTATCAGATAGCGAAATGTATCAACAATTTCCCTATGCGTCCGTGCGGCCGATTTCTGCAGGATGGGAATCTCGTGCGGCATTTGCGGTTACTTGCGCTATTTGCCTGGTTTTCGACGGCGAACAGCATCCTCTTGCCGGCCGCTGGGAGGCCGACTACGTCTTGAGGTTTAGTGCTGACTGCTGCCGCCGGTGCTCCGAGGTTGGATCGCCGACGCTCGGTGGCGGTGGTGCCATAGTCGGGCCGTGCGGCTCGGGAAGCGACGCTTTGGCCAGGTCATTGACCAGTTCCGGGGACGCCGTCGATCGGTTCGATAGGGCTAGTACCATCGAGCAATGCGTCGTCGTTTCGAGTATCCAAGCCGCTTCTTCAGCAGGCTTCCTGAACCTGTTCGATGGCTGGCTCTGCCCTCCGCCCTCGCGGTCGGCGTCGCACTCGTCATGGTGAATGGCAGTGCGACGTGGCAGCCTCCGCTGGACGAACCGCATCCAAGGGATGCGGCCGCAGGATACTGCGAGGATCTTATGAAAGCCCTACCCGCCGACCTGTTTGGCCATGCTCGAGTGATCCCGGACCCGTCGCCCAATGTTGCTTATTGGGCGACTTCACCTCGAACCGTGCTGCGTTGCGGCGTGGCGCGCCCAGATGGCCTCAACGAGGAGGAGAATCAACGCAAGGAATCGCCCAGCGTGAACAACGTGACATGGTATATGGAGAATGACGGTCACGGCGGCCATAAGTTTACTACCACGCTACGAAAGGCGTTGGTGGAGGTAGATTCCCCGGCTGGGGCGTATCCGAACCCCGTCGACCCTCTGAGCTTGATATCGACGCCGGTGAATTCGATCATTCCGGATAGCTTTGGGCGGCTGAACGCTGCCGATGATGAAGCGGCATAAAGCTTTGGGGGTGCCGGCGATTCTGGCTGCGAGATTGGCCAGGCACCCCCGCAGTTTTACCGGATCCCTATTTCGCTGTCACTTGCCGTAGGTTCCGCTCTGCCAGATGGGGCCAGACGGATCGAACTGGTTGCCGCCGGTGTAGGCGACCAGATTTCCGTCCGGCTGGAAGAAGAACCATGCTCCGGGGTGGCCCCATGTGCCGGTCGACCACAAGGCGTGGCGGTTTTCGTCGTAGAGGACGAAGTTGCCGTCCGGCTGCATGAAGGCGTGGTTGTTTCCCGGGTGGTTGTAGGTTCCGCTCGCCCAGATGGCGTTGCCGTTCCGGTTCTAAAGGACGATGTTTCCGTCCTTCTGCAGCGCGAACTCGTAGTTGTCTGTACACGCAACGGCCCCGGAAGTCAATATTCCGTCCAGGTGCTGATTGAAGTAGAAGCCGCCGTGGTCGTAGGCGCGGTCCGGGTAGGGGAAGTTGGCCGCATTGGCGTTTGCGGCAGGGAGAAGTGCCATCGTCGAGGCGATCGTTACTACGCCGGAAAGCGTCGCAAGCTGTCGTGTGATTCGAGTCTTCATGGGCCCCCCAGCTCGGTTCGTGACGTGCTCCCACCATATCGAATCCCGGGGGAGTGCGTGGACTAATTCCAGAAGTCGCATGCAAATGTTGAGATTGGAATGATTTGATCTAATGTATCCAATTCTTTGGAATGCGTACGACTGTAGTAAATTGTCATCCTTCCGACCATTTGGGATGGTCTGCCTATGGGCTTGCAGATCAATAACCCGTGGCTTTCTGCTCCGTCGGTCGTTGGCGTGGTATGGGGACCCGTAACGATCAACTGGTAGCACTGGCCGCGAAGTTCGAGTCCATCCTGCCTCATCTCGATGAGCGGCAGCGGCGTCTGCTGCTCGGCGCGGAGGCCCGTGCCGTCGGTCACGGCGGGATCAGACTGGTCGCCCGAGCTGCCCGGGTCCGTGAGGCCACCGTCTCCCGCGGTGTGCGCGAACTCGACTCCGGAGAAGCCCCGCTGGGGCGCGTCAGAAGGGTCGGTGGCGGTCGCAAGCGCGTCACTGACCTGAACCCGGCCCTTCGCGCCGCGCTGCTCGCCCTGGTCGAGCCCGACACACGAGGGGATCCGATGTCACCGCTGCGCTGGACGACCAAGTCGACCAGGAACCTCGCCCAGGAACTGGTCCGCCAAGGAGTCCAGGTCTGTGCGGACACGGTCGGCGACATCCTCCGGGAGGAGGGCTTCAGCCTTCAGGGCAACGCCAAGGTCCTCGAGGGAACACAGAACCCGGACCGGGACGCCCAGTTCCGCTACCTCAACGGGCAGGCCATGGCCCATCAGGACGCCGGGGATCCGGTGATCAGCGTGGACACGAAGAAGAAGGAGCTGGTCGGGCCGTTCAAGAACAACGGCCGGCAGTGGCGGCCCAGCCATGAGCCGGTGAAGGTCAACAGCCACGACTTCCCGGCCCAGGCACTGGGCAGGGCCGTCCCGTACGGAATCTACGACGTGGCCGCGAACACCGGCTGGGTCAACGTCGGCACCGACCACGACACCGCCGAGTTCGCCGTCGCCTCGATCCGCCGCTGGTGGAACGCCGCTGGCCGCAGCGCCTACCCCGGCGCGAGCCGATTGCTGATCACCGCCGACGCAGGCGGCTCCAACGGCTACCGCACCCGCGGTTGGAAAACCCACCTGGCCGCCCTGGCCGCCGAGACCGGGCTGGCCGTCTCGGTGTGCCACCTGCCACCCGGAACCTCCAAGTGGAATCGGATCGAGCACCGGCTGTTCTCCCACATCACCATGAACTGGCGCGGCAGACCGCTGACCAGCCACGAAGTCATCGTCCAGAGCATCGCCGCGACCACCACCCGCACCGGACTGACCGTGCACGCCGAACTCGACACGGGCCAATACCCCACCGGCATCCAAATCAGCGACGAGGAACTCACCGCCCTGCCGATCACCCGACACTGGCTTTGTTCATGGGTTTCGGTTCTGGCTCAACTTCCGTGAACCAGCGTCGTCTACGGCTGCGGCACTCCCGGGAGCAGGCCGATGACCCGCCGATTCCCTGATGCCGGCGAGCCTGGCTGCCGGTCCACCACGGAAGTTGAGCCAGAACCTGGGTTTCGACAGCGGTTGTTCAGTACTTCGGGAGGCACCCGCATGGCGGCGTGTTCGATTTTCATGAGAAGCGACAGCACCTGCGCTCGCCGATGGGATGTTGCCGGACCGGGCGGCTCCTGTGAGCTACTGGATGCTCCAGCGGTGTGGATGGTCGGGGTTGGTGGGGCAGGCGAAGAGGTTGAGCTCGCCGTGGCGGCCCACGGTGACCTCGGTGGGTGTGGCGTGCTGATGGGCGGGCAGGTCGTGCTCCTGCATCGGCTTCCAGCTGCCGCTGCCGCCGTCCCACTCCGAGCTGTCGATGGTCAGCAGCAGGTGCATTGGCTTCCCGCAGGTGTGGCAGTTCATGGGATACGGGTCGGTGGTATGCCAGGAGGCGAAGCCGCCGACGCGCCAGCCCGGCGGGATGGACAGGTCGTACTGGTAGCCGACCGGCTCGGCCGCGTCCTCAAGGGCTTCCCAGGCATCGATCCGGGTGCAGAGGTGCTCGGGCAGGAGGCCGGCGAACTGGTATGTGGTCACCTGCTCCGGGTGCAGCACACAGGGCTCGGGCACGAACCCGTCGTACCCGACGACCAGCGGCTGTGGGGGCACGGCCAACACCGCACCGACCTCCCGGGACCGTCGCCAGCGCAGGTGCAGCTCCAGGTCGTACCGGCCCGGGCCGTGCGCCTCGAAAGGGCACCAGAACACTTGGAGCAGGTCGTAGTCGCCCGGCCCCGGCGGCAGGTCCGGAACGTCCCGCCGGTACAGCTGCGCGAGGCCGATCATCGGCAGCGGGTCCGTCCCCGACACCTCGGGAAACCGGTGCTCCAGGCGCAGCTCGCCGAGCAGTTTGCGCTCCTCGTCCGTAGGGCCCGGATTCTCCTCCCGGGCCCACGCGGCGGCCAGGATCTGCCGGTAGCGGTGGATGTCGGCCGGGCGGCGCCCCCGCCCGTGGCCGTGGGCCTCACCGCACACCGGCCACGGCTCGTCCGCTGGCCACAACAGCGGACCGCCCACCGAGCTGTCCGACACCTTCGGGCTACCCGGACGCGGGTGCAGGCGCGTCGTCGTACCGCGGTAGGCGGCCAGTTCCGGGAAGAGCCTCTCGACGTCGAGCGGGCGCGGGGGCGTGGTCCTCGTCATGGAACGCGACCTTAGACACCCGGCGGCCTCGGTCAACGAGCACCCCCGGCGACAAACTCTCCATGGCAGTGCTGCTGTCAAAACCCGTGAACATTTCGAATCCCCGCGGGTGTTGCCCGCCTCCCAAACCGGTGTACATCCGCTGCCCGTTCTCAGGTTCTGGCTCAACTTCCGTGAACCAGCGTCGTCTACGGCTGCGGCACTCCCGGGAGCAGGCCGATGACCCGCCGATTCCCTGATGCCGGCGAGCCTGGCTGCCGGTCCACCACGGAAGTTGAGCCAGAACCCGTTCTCACGGACAGAGCCAATCGCGGGCGTACGCATCCCGGACAGCGTGCTGGCGCGTGAGGCGACCGAGCTGGTGCGCGAGGTCGGTCCACCGCTGCTGTTCGACCACGCGCGCCGGGTGTTCCTGTTCGGCGCGCTGAGGGGCGCCGAACGGAAGCTGGAGTTCGATCCTGAACTGCTGTACGTGGGGGCGATGTTCCACGACCTGGGACTGACGGAACGCTTCCGCCGTACCGACCAGCGCTTCGAGATCGACGGAGCCGACGAGGCCCGCCGATTCCTGCTGAGCCACGGCGTCACCGGCGAGCCGGCCGAGCGGGTGTGGACGGCCATCGCCCTGCACACCACCCCGGAGATCCCGCTGCGCATGGCGCCCGAGATCGCCCTGGTCACCCGCGGTGTGGAACTGGACGTCCTGGGGGTCGGCTATCACGCGATCTCCGACGAGCAGCGGGCCGCGGTGGTCGCCGCCCATCCCCGCCCCGATTTCAAGAACCGGATCCTCGCCGCATTCACCGAAGGCATCAAGGACCGCCCGGACAGTACGTTCGGCAACGTCAAGGCCGATGTCCTCGCCCACTTCGTCCCCGGCTTCCGCCGCGGCGACTTCGTCGACGTCATCAAGGGCTCCGACTGGCCCGAATGACCCACCTGCACGACACAAACGCGGCACTGCGTGGACGGGGCTGGCTGGCCGAGGCCCCTTACCCCCGTCCTCCGCCTCACCGGGCCAGGGTGTGGCTCCGGCCCCCTCCCACCTGTTCCGATCTCCGCAGTGTCCCGAACTCCGCTCACGTGACCCAGCTGATGAAGCGACAGACCCCGGAACGCGTCGATCCGCCACACCAGCCGATGGTCCGTCAGGCGGCTCAGGTTCCGGCAATCACAGTACGACCGAAAACCCAAGGAGAATGACATGGCAACCGCGTTCGACCCCCTGGACCTCGGCGGCAGGCCGCTGGCCAACCGTATCGCGATGGCACCGATGACACGAAGCCGTGCATACGGCCCCGGCGCCTCGCCCACCGAAGCCATGGCGACCTACTACTGCAACGGTGTTTATGGTGACGAGGCTTCAGCTCTTGGGCTGTGGCCTCGTCTCTTGTAGTGGCTGGTTCGGGCCTGGTGTTGGCGTCGGCGGCGCCAGTGGGACCAGTGCAGGACGTGTGCGGTGCTGTGGCGGACAGGCCGGGTGAGGTGGGTGATCAGCCGGCGGATCTCGGGGACGGTCAGCGGTATCAGGTCATGCGTTCGACCTTCTCCAGCCCCCTTTCGAGCTGCCCGGCCCGCAGGACGGCGAGGTGGGCGTGGACGGCCATGGCGAGCGTGATGTGCCGGTACCAGCCCTGGTGGCGGCGGACCTGGTAGTCGTCCAGGCCGCACTGGCCCTTCGCGGTCTGGAAGCACTCCTCGACCGCCCAGCGTGCGCCCGCCACGGCGATCAGCTCGTTCAAGGTGGCGTCCGCAGGCGCGTAGGCGATGTAGTGGGCGACCTTCGTCGGGTCGGCGATGCTGCGGCGCGCCAGCACCCAGTGCCTGCGGTCCGGGCGGTGCCAGGGCCGGACCTCGACGCGCGCCCAGTCGTAGACGCGCGGGCCGTGGGCGCCCTCACCGCACGAGCGGCGCTTCCACTTCTGCCTCGGCAGACCGGCGACCAGGTCGTGCAGCGGGTGGTCGAGGGCCTGCCGGGTGACGACGGTGTCGTGCCGGGTGGTGGCCACGACGTGGAAGACGTCGGCCTGCTCCAGCTCGTTCCGCCAGCCCTTGCTGTAGCCGTAGCCGGCGTCCGCGGTCACCCACCGGAACGGGATCTTGTCGTCGATCGCACGGCGGACCATCGCCCGCGCGAGCTGGACCTTGGTGGCGAACTCGACGTCGTCGCCGATCCCCGCCTCCCGGCAGCGCCCGCGGTCGTCCGTCCAGGACTTCGGCAGGTAGAGCGCCCGGTCGATCAACGTCCGTCCCCGGCCGCCGGAGTAGGCGAGGAAGACCCCGACCTGGCAGTTCTCGGTGCGGCCGGCGGTGCCCGAGTACTGCCGCTGGACGCCCGCCGACCGCACGCCCTTCTTCAGGAACCCGGTGTCGTCCACGATCAGCACGCCGCCCGGATCCGCCAGGTGCTCGACCACGTACGCGCGCACGTCGCCGAGCACCCCGTCCGCGTCCCAGCCGATCCGGTTCAACAGTCGCTGGATCCGGTCCGGACCCGCATGGCCGGCCTCCTCCGCAACCGTCCACCCGTTCTTTCGCTCCAACGGCGCCAACAGACCCCGCATGTAGGCAAGCGCCGACTCCCGCGACTCACTCCGCGCGAACCGGTGAGCAAACCGCTCGTGCAGCCCGGCAAGCCCGTCGGACCAACGACGAGCATCGACCTCGGATATCTCCCCACCCATGAACAACCCAACGAACGAACCCAACGGCCGTCACGGTAGGCACCGTTGCAGTACTACTACGCCCAGCGGGCCAGCGCGGGCCTGATCGTCACCGAAGGGATCCAGCCCACGGCGGTGGGGCAGGGCTATCCCGACACCCCCGGACTGCACTCCGCCGAACAAGTGGAGGCATGGAAGAAGGTCACCGCGGCGGTGCACCGGCACGGCGGCACGATCTTCGCCCAGTTGATGCACACCGGGCGCGCCGGCCACCCGAGTCTCCTGCCCGACGGCCTCGTCCCCCTCGGCCCGTCGGCCGTCCGGCCGAGCGGGAAGGTGTACACCCACGACGGTCCGAAGGACTTCGTCGTCCCGAAGGAGATGACCGAGGAGGACATCCGGCAGACTGTCAAGGACTTCGCGTCCGCCGCACGCAACGCCGTGGCCGCCGGGTTCGACGGGGTCGAGATCCACGGTGCTAACGGCTACCTGGTGCACCAGTTCCTGGCCGACAACACCAACCTGCGCACCGACGGATGGGGCGGTGACGTCGCCGGCCGGATCCGGTTCGCCGTCGAGACCGTCACCGCCGTGACGGACGCCATCGGTGCGCACCGGGTGGGGCTGCGTCTGTCCCCGGGGAATGTCTTCAACGACATCGTCGAGTCCCGGCAGGGCGAGATCTACGAGGCGCTCCTGTCCGCGCTCAATCCCTCGGGGATGGCCTACGTTCACCTGATCGAAAGCGCGGACCGGGACCTGACCGAACGGCTGCGTAAGGAATGGGAATCGGTGTTCATCCTCAACCCCCACACCGCTCCCGACCCCACAGGCCCGGAGTCCCTCGACCTGATTGAGAAGGGCACCGCCGACATGATCTCCTTCGGCGCGCTGTTCCTCGCCAACCCTGACCTTCCCCGCAGGCTCGCGCTCGGCGGTCCGTTCAACGCGCCGGACCGCGCCACCTTCTACGGCGGCGACGAGCACGGCTACACGGACTACCCGTCCCTCGCCTGCCCTGAATGACCGGTGCCGTACGGCGAGAGGGCAGGGTGTGACCCGGTCCCCGTGCGGGAACCACTTTGCCCAATTGCCTGCGCCGAGGTGCCCCCCACTCCGTCGACAGGCCCCCACGGGGGCGTCGACGGCGATGCCGTCCTGCCGAAGAAAGGACGCGTCTCCCCGGAACCTCCGGACGTGGGCACCGTGACACCACGAAGACCGCACCGCGGCTGGCGCACAGTGCGCGGCCCCGTCGTCGCGCGACGGCGGGGCTGCGCCGGTGGCCGGTGGAGCCGGTGGAGCGACTGGCTACCTGGCGGTAGTCGGGGTGGGGGCCGGGGTGGAGCTGGAGGAGGTGGGGGCGGCCGGGGTGACGGCGTCGGACCCGAAGCCGCCCATCAGCCCTATACCGACCGCCAGCCCGGCGATCGTGCACACGAACGCCTTGTTGCGGTCCCACCAGCTCGCCTTGGCGTCCTCCTCGGTGATCACGTACCTGGCCATTGGGTTCCTTCGCTTGAGTTCGTGTCGTCGGTCTGCTGCTCAGCCACAGTCAGGTCTGAGAGGAGTCATGACGACAGGCCGGGCCCAGGCAAAAACCGGCGGCCGGGCGGCGGGCCCGGATGGGTGCCGACGTCGTGGCGCGCAACTACGGGCGGCCGGGGCGTCATGAAGGCCGGCGTCGAGACGACTGGTCCCGGACGCCGCCCGCAGGCGCGGCACTCCGGGGACGTCGATCAGCCCGTTGGCCGCGCCGACGACGACGGCGCGGAACAGGCTGGGCATGCCGAGCTTCTCGCGAAGGCGTTGCAGGTGGACCTTGAGGGTGTTGACGGGAACGCCGACGTGCACGGCGACCTCCCGCGACGACAGGCCGGACGCCCGCATGACCAGGAGTTCGACTTCCTCCGGGCTCAGGGACTGCGGCCACGCCATCGGGGAGGCCACGGCCTCCACAGGGACGACGCGGTGCGCAAGTCCCGCGAGGGCGGCCATCTGCCGGTCCCGCGTGCCGAGGTGCCGGTGGAACTGCCCTATCCGCTGCTTCACCGTGCCGGGCGCGATCTCCAGCTCCGCGCCGATGCGCGCGTACGACAGGCCCCGAACGAAGAAACCGAAGGTGTCGACCAGCGCCGGCGACCAGCCGGTCGGCTGCGGCGCGTTGGAGAACACCATCTCGAACCGCTGCGCAGCGAGCGCGAGTACGGTCCGGGTCTGTTGGGGCTGGGAGCAGGGTTCCGTCACCGGGGCCCGGCCCCGTCCGGTCGGCGGGTGGGTGGACACGAGGGGATCTCTCTGGCTGGTTGGCGGGTGGGGCAGTCAGCGCAGTCCGCGCGCGCTCTCGTGGGCGATCCGTTGTGCCTTCCACGCGGCTCGCTCCGTCGCGCTGCGCTTCCTGGCGGCGGAGTGTTCCTCGGACGAGGCGGCGACGCCGGCGCGCAGGGTGGGCAGGTGCAGCACGGTGAGGATGGGCAAGTGGGTGGCGACGTCGTCGTAGCCGGCGAGCACCTCCAAGTGCACGGCGGAGGCGGCTGTGCGCAGGTCCGCGTACACGCGGCAATCCCGGTCACCCGCCCGCCGCCCGTCCACGGGCAGCAGGACGCTGCCGGTCGGCCGCATCGCCTCCTCCGTGCCGACCACACGCGCGACGTCCACCAGGCCCTGGGCGGAGAGCGCCTCGTGGACCCTGGTGGCGGCAATCCGGCCGATGCCGTGGACGTGGTGGGAACGGTCGTGCCAGTGGGCCCGGCCCGGACCCGTGCTGCGGTCGATCTCCTCCTGCTCGCCGACCGCGTCCTCGTTGAAGGCGCCGACGACGAGACGGCACATGTTGCCCGGCAGATGGTTGAGGCTCTCGGCCATGAGCAGCCGTTCGGCGGGCGAGTGGCGGCTCAGATGGACGCCGGTGACGGAGAACAGGCCGGCTTCGAGCGCGCCCGCGGCGCTGCGAACCTTGAACGTCACGCTCACCCTGGGGACACGCGGGTCTCTCGCGTTCGCGTTGCGGTGGTTGAGGCCGTGGTTCAGCACGCCGGCGGGCCGGGTGAAGAGGGCGTTGCGGTGCCTGGTGACTGGTGTCGTCGCGGACGGGTAGGCGTCCATGCGCAACTTCTGGGCGGCGACGTCGATGTGGTCCGTGTCCAGTTTGCCGAGGGCGACGACGTCCGGGTCGTAGCGACGTGCGATCAGGCAGACCTCGTCGATGTCCCCACCGCCTTCGAGTGTCCACGACAGGACAACGAGGTAGTCCGAGCGCGGCAGCGGCAGCGGCGGCAGGGCGTCGCGCGGCACTGGCACGGTGGGCAGGTCGGGCACGGCAAGTCCGTTCGAGAGCAGGGGTGGTGGGAGGTGTGTCCCGGCCCGGCGCGCGGCCGGGCCGGGGCGGCGGGTCAGGCGAGCGCGTCCGCGAGGCTGCGGACGGTCGGGGCGGGCGCGCGGTGTTCGGCGGCGGCAAGTGCGAGGTGGGCGTCGATCAGGGCCTGGTGGGTCATGCCCTGCGGGTAGTTGCCGAGCTGGCATCCGGCGTCGGGGTCGTACTCCTCGGCGAGCAGGCCGAGGTCGCTGCGCAGCGCGAGCAGGGTGTCGATCGTGGCGCGGGCCTCGTCGGTGCGGCCGGTGACGGCGCAGGCGGTGGCGAGCCAGGCGGTGCAGGGCAGGAAGCGGCCTTCGTGGCCGGGCAGGCCGTCGATGTTCTGGGCGGTGTCGTGGGTGGGGTAGCGCTCCACCAGGCCGTGCTTGTCGGCGAGTTCGGCCGCTATGGCATCGATGGTGCCGGTGGCGAGCGGGTCGTCGGGGCCGAGCATGCCGGTGGTGACGGCGTGCAGCACGGAGGCGTCCAGGTCGGTGCCGCCGAAGACCTGGGTGAGCGCGGGCGTGCCGCCGTCGCGGGTGCGGACGGCGCAGGCGAGCACCGTGGCGCGCACGGTCTTCGCCAGTTCCTCCAGGCGCGCGGCGACGGCGGGGTCGGTGTCGCCGCCGGCGCGCAGCATCCGCACCGTGCGGTCGAGGGCGACCCAGCACCAGATCCGGGAGGAGGTGTAGCGCTGGGGCGTTCCGCGGCTCTCCCACATCCCGCAGTCCCGCTTGCGCCACGACTTCTCGACCTGGAGAGCGAGTTGCAGCACGTACGCGCGGACGTCGTCGCCGCCGGGCAGCCCGGCCTTCTCCATCTCCCACAGGGTGTCGGCGAGTTCGCCGAACACGTCGAGCTGGAGCTGACCGTCGGCGCCGTTGCCGACCCTCACCGGGCCTGCACCCCGCCAGCCGGGCAGGTGGGCGAGGATCTGCTCGTCGGTGCCCGCGATGCTGTCGAGGCGGTAGAGGGGGCGCAGGTCGGCGGGGTCGGTTCGGGCGAGCAGCCAGTCCCTCCACGCCAGGGCCTCCTCGGCGTAGCCGCACCGCACCAGGGTCCGGACGTACCACGCGGTGTCCCTCGGCCACATGAAGCGGTAGTCCCACGTCCGGCAGTCCTCCCCGGGCTGCCCGCCGGTGGGCAGGCGCTCGGGAAGGCTGGTCGTGGGCGCGGCGACGAACGCGCCGCTGTTGATCTGCTGCATGGCCTTGACGGTGATCAGGGAGCGCAGCACCGCGTCCCGGTCGGGGCCCATGTAGGTGCACTGGCCGGCCCAGTCCTCCCACCACTGGAGGGCAGCCTTCAGTTCGGCGCCGCTCGGCGGGGCGGGGGCGGGTCGGCCGGTGGCGGTCCACGTCAGTGCGAACACCGCCTGCTGGCCGGCGTTGAGGACCTTTTCGGCGTGCTGGACGCCGTCGCGGTCGGTGGTGTGGGCGGGGCCGTCCAGCCAGAACGTGTCACGGTCGTGGGTGAGGCGGGTGCGGGGCGTTGCGAAGTCCACCTGGTCGATCCGCGGAGTGGCGGCTCCGTAGTTCGGGCGCAGGGCGAAAGTCGAGGCGACGGTGACGGTGCCCTCGGTGCAGACGGCGATGCGAATCAGCTGCGCGGGTGCCCAGTCGTCGGCGTTGGGCGCGGTGAGGAAGTCCGTGACGGCCAGCGTGCCGCCGGCGGTGCGCCAGATCTGTTCGACGACGATGCTGTGGCCGAGGTATCGGCGCCGGTCCGCGACCGGCGGGGTACCGCTAGCGGTGGCGGGGCCGATCCGCCACATGCCGTGCTCACTCGTTCCGAGGAGGCCGGCGAGCACGGCGGGCGAGTCGAACCCGGGCAGGCACAACCAGTCGATGTTGCCGTCGGGGGTGCTGAGCGCGGCGGTGCGGCCGTTGCCGAGGAGCGCGTGGTCCTCGATCCGGGACTGGGTGGCGGTGCGGGGCATGGTGATCCTGACGTCGGGCGGGTGGCGGGTGGTCAGCCCCGTACGGGGGCGGGGGTGGTGAGCGCGGCAAGGGCGGCGGCGACGGTGCCAGCGAGGCTGTCGGCGACGGGCAGCCACGGCATGCGGTGCGCGAGCAGTACGCGGTTGGCGCGCTGGACGGGGTCGGCGGGGTCGCAGCCGACGACCACCAGCCCGCCGTAAGGGGTGAACAGGCCGGCCTCGTAGCAGTCCTGCACGCGCATGGGCCCGATCGGGTTCCAGAACACGACCGCGGCGGTGCGGCGGATGTTGCGGTCCTGCCAGCCGAGAGGTTCCCACGCGGCGTAGGGGTCGGTGGCCGGATTGCGGGAGGGGCGGGGGTTGAGGACGGTTCCGTCGAAGCCGGCGCGCGCCAGCAGCTCGACCGCCTTCCACTGCCAGTCCGGGCAGCCGACGGTCGCCCCGGCGAGGAACACCGACGGGCGGCCGTCCGGCTCGAAGGGCTCCGGTGCTTCGACGTACCGCAGGCGGCCGGGTAGGAACTGGTGGTTCATCACTTCTCTGCGGGGTGTGGGCGCGGGCGGCGGACAGGCGGTGCCGGGCCGACGAACTGGCTCGACCAAGCCGGTTGCGGTGGTCCGAGGACGTGGGCGGACGGTCACGTCGGCCTCACCGTGGGGCCTCGTCCGTCGACGGGATAGGGCCCGCGGGCCGGGATGGCCGAGTCGGGCACGACGCCGATGGCGAGCGCGATGGCACGGGCGTGAATGGGGGTGAGGCCGCCAAGGGCCCGGATCGCGAAGTGCCTGCGGTGTATGACCGTGCCGACAGTCCGGCCGAAACGGCGGGCGACATCGGTCAGTTCGCTGCCGATGGTGGCGATGAGGAAGTCGAGGTCGGCCGGCTTCGGGGCAGTTGGCGGGCTGACGGCGGTACGCAGCGCCAGTACGGGGTCGAGGTAGCCGTCGACAATCGCCCTGGCAATCAGGTGCGCGGCGTTCACGCACCCCCGGAGCCTGACGGAGCGGGAGGTGGTGTTGCCGATGAAGCTCCTCGGGTACCTGGACAGTTCAGTGATCTGGGCGTAGGTCCGGCCCGTCATCAGCTGCACGAACACGCCCTCGGCGTACGGCTGCAAGGGCACGGGGTGCTGCGGCGGGCCTGTCAGCCGGCCGGCCACCGTGACGAGCAGCCCCGGCACAGGCGTCAAGAACTCCTGCGCCTGCTCGGGCAGCACCGCCGTGACGTACGGCAGATCGGAGGCGTGCTGGTGCTGCCCGGCGGGCAGGACCTCGGTCCACAGGTCGTGAAGTCCGTGGCGCCCGTACTCGGAGCGCACCCGGGCGTAGCGGTGCTCTCCGCGCAGCGCCACCGGCAGACCGGCCTCCCGCGCGCATTCCAGGAGCCGCACCAGCGGCGGCAGCCGGTCGGGCGAGCCGGCGGGGGCGGCACTCAGCAGCGCCTCGGCGTCCACGACGACGCCGGGATGGGTAGCCAGTAAGCGTCTGAACAGGCGGTCGGACTCGTAGGGCGGGGCTTCGACGGGAGAGGGTGCTGTCGTCATCGGCGAGGTGTTGTTCCGTTATCGGTGGTGCGGCCCTGACCCGGACGGCCGCCATGGGTGTGGTGCCAGGTGGTGCGGTCGGCTGCCGCGCGGCGGCAGATCAGCCAGTCGAGGCCAGCCCCTGCCGCGAGCGCGGGGGCCGCGGCCAGGGCGAGCCAGACCGGCTCGGCAAGGGAGCGGCGCTCGATGAGGAACAGCAGCGAGGCTCCGGTGCAAACGCCGAGCAGGAAGCACACGAGGGCCGCGGCACGGCCGGGGAACGATGTGTTCACTGCTCCTCCGCCCCGGGTCGGGCCGAGGCCGGCGCACCGGTCGTCGCCGACTCCGCGAGTCGCGCTTCGCGCCGGGCACGCCACCGGACGAGCGGGTGATCGCCGGCCCGATACATCCGGATCTCATGGGCAACGGCGGGGACCACGATGACCGCTTGGAAGGCCAGCAGCAGCAGCACCCGGCCCCGCAGTGCGAGAACGAGGTCGAGCAAGAGCCCGGCCCACAGTCCGAAGGCGGTTCCGAGGCCGAACACGACGACGACAACGAGCAGCACGCCGGCGGCGATACGCGAGGGAGACCGGGGCACGGTGTCCTGCCAGGCGCGCTGCTGATCGCGACCGGCCGCGAGGGGCGTGGCGGTCACCGCGCGGCCGTCGGCCGGACGAGCTTGTCGGACACGCCGACGACGACGGCCTGCGCCGGGCTGGAGACCCCCAGGCGCACGTACAGGGTCCTGACGTGGGTGCCCATGGTGGTCTGCGAGACGCCGAGCTTCCGGGCGATGTCGGTCGTGGCGCGGCCGTCCGTCCAGTCCTGCAGGATCGCCAGGAGCCGGGGCGGGAGGTCGGACGGCGATGTGTCGGGCGTGGTGTCGGACTGCGGGGTGTCGGGCGTAGTGTCGGACGGCGATGTGTCGCGCGTGGCGGTGACGAGTCCCGCGACGGTCATCCGTCCGGCGAGCTGGGCACCGGTTCGGGTGCCGGTCTTGTTCAGGAGGTCCTGGATGGCCTGCCGGGCGGCCTCGGTGTCCCGGTACGGTCCGGGTGCGTGGGCGATGTCGCGGGCCGTGAAGCCGGCCGCGATCTGGCCGGCTAGCGTCAGTTCGCTGTCGGTGAGGGCGCGCAGGTCTTCGAGGGATGCGGGGGACCCGGTCTTCTTCCGGGTGGAGGCGTTCACAGGGCGACGGCGGCGGTCAGCGGCTTCGCCGGCCAGGCGGGGTTGATGTCGCTCAGCAGCACCAGGCCGGTGAGGACCCCGACGACGACCGCCTGCGGCGTGCGGCGGACGCCGAGGGTGGCGAGCACCGTTTTGCCGTAGCTGCGGACCGTGCTCTGGGCGATGCCGAGTTCGGCGGCCAGCTTCTCGTCGGTCATCCCGCCTGCCCAGCCGGAGAGGACCTGCTGATGTCGCCGGGTCAGGGTGGGCGTGGTGGTCAGTGCCTCGGTGGGCCGCGTGGGTCGGGTGACGATTCGTTGGGCGGTGGCCCATGCCGCCAGGTGCGCCAGGGTGTGGGTGCCGGTCGCGGCAAGGACCGCGCCGATCGCGCCGTGTGCCCCGTCCGGCCGCAGCCGGATCTCGGGCTCGGCGGCGATCTGCTTGAGGCTCGCGCCGTTGGCGACGAGCACGATCAACCGTCGCTGCGCGTCGGTCAGTTCGGGCGAGGGAGCGGGGGTCACAGGGGTCTCTCCAGCAGAGCGGTTCGGGTGGTTCAGGACTGCGGGGTCGGCGCGGTGGGCGGGGCGAGGTGGGCCAGCAGGCGCGGTGCCAGCTGCTCGGCCTGCCCGGTGCCGACGACGAGGACCAGGTCGCCCTCGGTGACCATGTCGTCGATCTGCTGCACCGTGTCCGCGTCGCCCGGGCCGGAGCGGAGGCGGTGGACGGCTCCGGCGTCGAGGTGCTGGAGGGCTGCCTGTTCGATGGCGTCCAGCGGGTCGGGCACGGTGTGGCGGGTCAGCGGGGTGCTGACCGGCAGCAGCAGCGCCAGGTCGGCGTCGGCGAGGGCCTCGCCGATCTCCTCGGCGTGCGCGCCGGCGCGGGCGAGGCCGTCCAGCTCCAGGACGACGAGCAGCGAGCCCTCGGTGAGCAGCCGGGCGGCCTCCAGCACGTCCTGGGCGATCTCGTGCGGGTGCCGGGCGCGGGAGTCGACGACGGTGACGCCGCCCTCCGTGCCGACGGTGGCGAGGCAGCGCTCAGCGCCGGGGAAGGCGGTGGCGCGCTGGACGACGGCCCGCGGGTCTGCGTCGATCACCAGGGCGGTGGCGATGGCCGCACACACCGCCAGGGCGTGGTGGCGGCCGGCCACCGGCACGTCGAAGGAGTGGCCCGCCCCCTGGTGGCGCAGCACGATCCGGAAGCCGGCGGCGGTGCGGGTCAGGTGCGTGACCTGGACGGTGGAGGACGTGTCGAGGCCGACGGTGACCACGTTGGGGCCGGGCCTGCCGGTGAGGCGGTCGCGCAGGAGCGCGGCGCTCTTGTCCCAGATCGGCAGGACGACGGTGTCGGCGCGGCGGGCGACGCGTTCGGCGGCGTCCAAGCCCGCGACGGGGTCCTCGAAGTGCGGGGCGTTGGCGCCGGTCGACATGATCAGCGCGGCAGCGTAGCGGGGCTCGGCAAGAGGGGAGTGCGGGGCGGGCAGGTGCTGCCAGGCGAAGGGCGGAGCGGCCTCGTGAGTGCCGTTGTCCGGGCAGAGGTCGATGACGATCCGGTGCCCGGCGGCGGCGTGGCCGGGGGCGCCCACGCGGGCCGGGGTGTTCAGGATCCACCCGGTGTGCCCGTCGTCGAGGACGTGCGCGAGCGCAGCGGCGGCGGTCGCGGTGCTGTGGCTGCCCGCCACCGCGACCGTCACCGCGCCGGTCCGGGCCGCGATTGTGTTGAGGGCGACGGCGCGGCCGAGGACCGGCAGCCCCAGCACCCGCGCACGGTCCAGCTCCGGGTGCGGTCCGACGACCACTCCCGACCACACCACCGTGCTGCGCTCCGCGCCCACGTGCGCCGCGTCGAAGCCGACATGCACCCGGACTCCGCCCGCTTCGAGAGCAGCCACGACAGGGCTGCCCGCGAGGTCGGCCGGGACGGAGCCGGTGACATCGGCCCCGGCCCCGGCCAGCCAGCGGGCCAGGCCCTCCATGCCGGGCGCGGCGACGTCGACCAGGTGCGGCGCGGCCAGCAGCGCCGACACCGCGCCGGGGCGGGTGGTGTCCACGAGGGTTCCTCCAACAGACAGGGAAGGTGAGGGGGTTGGTCCGGGCCGACGGCGAGGAGCGAGGAGACCCGCCGCCGGCCCGGGGCTATGCCTGGATCAGGCCGCACTCGACCTCGGCGTCGGTGACGCGGGCGGCATGGTGGTCCAGGTCCAGGCGGGCGACGCGGGCCAGGTGTGCGACGGCCGGTTCGCCCAGCAGCTCACCGGCCAGTGCGCTCGTCTCGAACCGGCCGAGGGCCTCCTCCAGCGAGCGCGGCACCAGCGGCGCGTCCAGCCGCCGGTAGGCGTCGCCGCCGACCGCCGGCGGGGGCGTGAGCTTCGCTTCGATGCCGTGCCGGATGCCGGCGACCACCGCCGCCAGCGCCAGCATCGGATTGGCGTCCGCGCCCGGCAGCCGCACCTCCAGCCGCAGACTCGGGCCGTGGCCGACCACCCGCACGGCGCAGGTGCGGTTGTCGCGGCCCCACGCGAGGCGGGCCGGGGCGAACGAGTGGTCCGCGAACCGCTTGTAGCTGTTGACGTACGGCGCCCACAGCGGCGCGACCTCGGGCAGCACCGTCAGTAGTCCGGCCACCGCGTGCCCGCCCAACTCCGACAGCTCGATACCGGCTGCCGGGTCGGCGGCCAGAGCCGGGCCGTCGAGCCCTTCCAGCGACACGTGCAGGTGCATCCCCGAGCCGATGCCGGTGGACGGGGCCGCCATGAACGAGGCGATCAGGCTGTGCTCGGTAGCAATGACCTTCGCGGCGTGCTTGAACAGCACGTGCTGCTCGCACGCCGCCACCGCTTCCCCGTACGGGAAGGTCACTTCCAGTTGGCCGGGCGCGCCTTCGCCCTTGACCGCCTCGACCGGCATCCCAGCTGCGGCCAGGACCCGTCGCAGTCGGCGGCCGAACTCCCGCACCCTCGGCGGCTGGTCGAGCGCGTAGTCACGGTTGTCCCAGGTCGCGGGGCGAAGGCCGCGCCAACCGGACGCCGCAGCGTCCCGGGCGGTGCCCTCGTACAGCACGAACTCCGTCTCGATCCCCACCGCGGGCACCAGGCCGAGATCGGCGAGAGCTTGCTGCTGCTCGGTCAGCACCGTACTGGGAGCGAGCGGGTGCGGGCGTCCGCCGCTGACCGGATCGGCGAGGACCAGCGCGGTGCCCGACAGCCACGGCAGCACCCGGGCGTTCTCCATGTCGGGAAGCAGGGCGACGTCCCCGAAGCCCGACTGCCAGGAGAACGGGCCGTCGCCGGGCGGGGTCATGCCCAGATCGGTGCCGAGCACGTACCCGCACATCTCCGGCGACAGAGGGCCCGAGCGCAACCGGGACAGCAGCGTCTGCGCATCGTGCTCCTTGCCCTTGAGCCTGCCCTGCACGTCGACCGTCGCCAGCAGCACGGTGTCCACGCCGGCGTCCACCAGCTTCTCGACCGCGTCCGCCGCCACTTGGACCTCAACAGCCTTGCGCAGGCTGCCGGTTCGCATCGTCGCGCTCATACGATCTGCGCCTCGATCCGGGCCAGGTGCGCATCGGCCACCACCGGCACGTCGAACTTGTCACCGGCCACCCGCCACCACACCCACGCCAGGGCGAGAACCGCGAGCAGCGTCACGGGCGCGTAGTTGAACGTGTCGACGGTCACCGGGTATCGCTGCGGCAGGCACACCAGCACGACCAGCACCGCCACCCATGTCACCGCGGCGATGCCCACCGACCGGCTCCACCGGCCGAGGTTCCACGGCCCGGGAGCGAACCGGTCGCGCTGCCGCAGCCGCAGGAACACCGGGATGATGTAGCTGGGCGTCATGCCGACGACGTTGACCGCCGTGATCGCCCCGTACGCGGTGGCCGACCACAGCGAGGGGACGGCCAGGACGAACGCCGCGCCGACGGCCAGCCACACCGCAGGCACCGGAGTGCCGTTGGCCGACACCCTGCGCCACGTCGCCGAGCCGGGCAGGGCGTTGTCCCGCGAGAACGCGTAGATCATCCGGGACGCGGCGGTGGTCTCCGCCGAGCCGCAGAACAGCTGGGCGCCGATCACGATCAGCAGCAGCGCCTTCGCGCCGCCCGCACCGACCGTGTCGAGGAAGATCTGCGCGGGCGGCACCACCGCTGCGGCGGTGCCGGCATAGTCCTGGACCGCGAACAGCATCCCGGCCAGCAGCACGAACCCCGCCAGCAGCGACACCCAGATCGAGCGGACGATGCCGCGCGGCGCGGCGAGGCGCGCGTTCACCGTCTCCTCCGACATGTGAGCGGAGGCGTCGTAGCCGCAGAACGTGTAGCCGCCCAGCAGCAGGCCGATCGCGCTCACGTAGATCGGGTTCGACCAGCCGGTGCCGTTGGCGAAGTGCCCGAACACCCAGCCCACGGACTGGTGATGGGACGGCACGACGGCCAGCACGCCGACGATCACCATGATCCCCAGCAGGTGCCACCACACCGAGATCGAGTTCAGCACGCTCACCACGCGGACGCCGAAGACGTTCAGCGCGGCGTGCAGCACCAGGACGCCCGCGAAGATCGCCAGGATCAGGCCCGGAGTCGGAACGGTCCCCCACTGCAACCCGGCGAACGCTGCGATGAACGACGCCGCCCCGTAGTCGATCCCCGCGATCCCGCCGATCAGGCCCAGCAAGTTCAGCCAGCCCGTCACCCAGCCCCACCGCGGACCGCCGAGCCGCTGCGCCATGTAGTACAGGCCGCCGGAGGTCGGGTAGGCGCTGGTGACCTCCGCCAGCGCCGCACCGACGAGCAGCACCGCCAGGCCGACCGCGACCCAGCCCCCCATCATCACCGCCGGCCCGCCGGCCAGCAGGCCGAACCCGAACAGGGTCATGCCGCCCGAAGGCACCGAAATGACGTTGAAGCTGATGCCGAAGTTGGCGAATCCGCCCATCCGGCGTACGAGTTCGGGCTCGTACCCGAGGGAGCGAAGGTGTTCGTCCTCGCCGGGGGCGGGACCAGGACGTTGGTGCCGGGGCATGGTGAACCTCCGTGAGGGGTCGGGTCGGAGCCCGGTGCCGGACACCGGGCGAAAGAAGAGGTTGAGCGGGGGTCAGCGGGCGGCGAAGGCTTTCCGGACGGCGTCGTGCAGCAGCCGGTTGGGATCGTCCGAGAGGCTGGCCCACGGCTCCCCGGAGACGAACGGGTGCATCGCGGCGAACACCTCGGCGGCGTCCTGGTGGCGGCGGGTCGCCGACAGCGCGTGCGCGAGGTGGCTCTCGTCCGCCACCGGCCACCGCGCGCCGGCTCCGCGAGCGGCCCTCCAGTGCGCCAGCACCTGTTGCACGGCCACGCGGACGTCCCCGTCGTTCGTCCACTGCATGTACGCCGCCGCCTCCGTGCCCTTCCCCGCACGCCGGTAGAGCTCGACGTGCCGATACAGCGGCAGCGCGTGAAGAGGAGACCCGGCGGGAGCATCGCGCACGTAGCCGGACAGGAACGAGGACGCCGGGCCAATCTCGCCCCTGCCCAGCCAGAACCGCAGCATCCGATGGAACGCCTCGCGGTTCCACGGATCCGTGCGCCGTACCTGCTCGAAAAGCCCCCACGGGCCGGGCGGAAGCAGCCTGTCCCGCGCCGGCACACGGTGCTCCGGCCGTGCCAGCTCCGAGTCCAGCTGCGCAAGCGCGAGCAGCCCGAGCCACGGGACCGGATCGTCGGCCAGCGCCGACGCCGCCTGCCAGCACCACTCCCGCGCCGAGGCCACGTACTGTCCCAACTCCTGCTTCGTCGCCGGCTGCTGGGCGGCCAGAAGGGCCGCCTGCACCGCCACCCTGCTGCGCAACGTGGTCAGGCCGAACGCGTCCGGCTCCTCCTGCTCCCAGGTGTCGAGCACGTTGAGACGAGTGGCCACCACCCCGAACACCTGCGTCCGCGACGTCCACAACTCCCAGTCGCCCCACGACTGGTGCAACAGCCCCCGCACCGACCACACCCGGCCCTGCCGGAATTCCTCCACGGCCTCGCGCAGGTGGGAATCGTGACCGGCAGGGTGCTGCACAAGACCGGCAGCAACCGTGGACGCCGATGGCATGGCCTGTTCCGCCTTTCATGCTCTGTCGATGCGGTCGTCCCGACCGCTTGGACCTTGGACCTTGAGATGGCGGCCGGCAGAAACCGGTGCGTGGGCATGGTTGCCCACGCGGGAAGTTGGCGACCGGTCTGCTTCCTGCGGCGGGCCGTTGGGTGACCGCAACTCAGGCTTCGCGGCTGCTGGGCCGGTCGCTGCGGATTCGCCGGCCTGCGGCGCGCGGGGTTCCTGATGGCGCGTTGGTCAGGCTTCGGCCGTACAGCGACTGACCGGGGGTGTTGAGGGCGCACGAGACCAGGAACCCTCCTCGGTCAGCGAGGATCGCAGCGAGCCGATCCCACTCCTCGGAGGTGTCCGCGACCATCGCGCGGTTCCAGGTGAGGACGCCCTGGATCTCCCCGCGTTCCAGCGCCTCTACCAGCGCGAGCCACCCCTCCCTCTCGGCGAGGGCGATCTCCACAGCCGAGTCGGTAAACCCGCCCGCGACCACCCACTCCCGGGCTTCGGCGTGCTGCCGACAGTTGCGCTCCAGCACACCGTCCGGATCGCCGGCGGCAGAGACGAAGTAGAGCCCGACCCGTACTCGGCCGGGCAGTTGAGGCGCATCCGAAGGCATGTCACCACTGTGGTTCAGCAGCGGCGCAAGGTGAACCTGCGGTCCGTACGACTTCCGAAAGTCACGGAGGGCTGGAGTCGTACGGTGCGTACGACTTCATCGACGCTGCGTCAACTAGACCTGGACGGAGGCGTCTTCAGGTCCACCCGGCGAAGCGAGATCGATGTCGAGGCCCAGCAGTTGGGCGGTCCGGGCCGCGGTGTCCGGGCCCGTCGCGTGGACCGTCGTGATGCCCAAGGCCTCGGCCGGGCCGAGATTGGCGAAGTGATCGTCGACGAAGACGCAGTCGCGGCCAGCGAGGCCCATGCGTTCCAAGGTCAGTTCGTAGATCGCCGGGTCGGGCTTCGCCAACCCCTCGGCGCCGCTGATCACGTGCACGTCGAACAAGTCCCACACTCCAGTCTCGACGTACGGGTTGTACGGGTCGATTCCGTAGGAGTTGGACAGCAGCGCGACCACCAGGCCTGCCGCGCGCGCCGCGACGGCCAGCGCCACCATCGACGGGACGGCCCGGACCTCCGAGTGCACCCGCCCCATCAGGTTGGCGGGTTCCACTCCCATGATCGCCGCGGTTCCCTCGTTCCACTCCGTCTGGGAGAGCCGGCCGAGTTCGAGTTCGACGTACAGTGCGCGGCCGAGCGGGTCGTCTTCGAGGGTGCTGCGCCAGGCGTCGGCCGGCAGCCCTTCCCGAAGGCACCACGCCCGGGAGGACTGCCCGATCGGGGTGCTCATCACTCCGGCGAAGTCGAGGATCAGGCCGCGCAACATGGTCTCCAAGGCCGAAGGTCAGATCGGAGAAGTCCCCAGGATCTGGGAGAGCTTCCGGAGCCGACTCGTGCTGGCTCGGCTGGCCCTCTGGATGATGACATTCGGGATGGCCTGGTGTCGTGCCCAATCAGCGTGGTCGGTACAGACCTCCAGCAGAGTGTCGACGGCGGTGTCCCACTGGCGGACGTCGCACTGGGCCAAGGCGATGTCGAGCATCATGCGGTTGTGCGAGGCCTGGGTCAGGCCGGTGCTGTCGAAGCGGGCCGCGATATCCAGCGCCCGCCCCGCGTTGCCGAGGGCGACGTTGACTCCGACGGCCTGGGCGCCGGCGTAGGACGGGCCGAACTGCATGCCGCTGGTGAACACGTCCCGGCCGAGTCGGGCGGCGACCGCGTGGGCCTGGGACATCAGGTCGGCGGTCCGCTCGGAGTCGCCGAGCCGAGAAGCGGCGACGGCACCGAAGACGATGTTCTTCCCGTAGGCGACGAGGAGCTTGGAGCCTTGCTCGGAGAACGTCGGCTCGTTGCGGGCCGCGGCTGCTTCCGTCTCGCGCAGCGCCTGTTCGACCCGGTTGTCCCGCAGGAGGACCCTTGCCCGGGCGGAGCCGAGCATGGAGACGCGCACCGGATCGGCGGCGAGCTCCGCGCACCGCATCGCGTGGCCGACGGCGGAGTACGCCAGGTCGCGTGCGCCGAGGAAGTTGGCGATCAGGCCGCAGGCCCGGTAGGCGTCGGAGAGCAGCGCGGCCCCGGTCGCTTCCTTCCCCACGGGTGCGTGCCGGGCGTACAGGGCCGCCGAGCGGAGGAACGGCGCGGCCAGGACCCCGGCATCGGCGTACGCGCCCCGGAAGTAGATCCGCCACATGCGCTCCGCGGCCTCGGTGAGGTCCGCGAGGCCGGGGGCGGTGTCTTCGGCGGGGTCGAAGAGGATGCCGGCCGCAGTGTCGTGGACGGCCTGGGAGAGGGCGCGGAGCATCGCCCGGTCCTCAGTGCTCATGCCCCGCCGGGGGGCCTGTTGGCCGAGGATCACCGAGACTTCGGTGTGCAGACCCTCGGCGACCTTCACGAGGGTCGGCAGCGCCACGTTGCCGCCCTGCTCCAGTTTGCGCAGAGTGTGAAGGGAGATGCCGGACCGGTCGGCGATCTTCTCCTGGCTGACCTTGCCGCGAAGCATCTTCACGCGCTCGCCGGTCGTCAGCTCCGACCAATGGCTCATGCTGACCGCTCCTCCCGATGTCTCCTGGGACCGTACCCCCAAGTGCCCATCGGCGAGCCGGGTTCAACGCAACACGGTTCTCGCCCATGCTCGCGCCGACGAGCACGACGTCACAGATCAACTGGTCGAAGATGGCCGGAGTTCTGCTTGCGGACCGCGACTATCTTGGCAGCGTCGCCCGCCGCGCTTGGCGGTCGGGGGCCTGGACGGCGGCGAAGCCTCTATGGCTGCACCGGGTCGAAGAGGCCAGCCTTCGCTCCTGCGATGAACGCTTGCCACTCCTCGTGCGAGTAGAGCTGGGGGCGGTGGTCCGCGTTCAGGGAGTCGCGGGTGCTCACCAAGCCGCATGCGAGGAACGCGACCTCGACGCAGTTGCTGCCGCCGGTGCTGGCGCTGAGCCACTCCGCTTGTTGCAGCTGTTCTTCGAGCCAGGCCGGGTCGAGGCTGTTCTTCTCGTCGGCGGTGACGATGGCGGTGGCAGGCGGGTGGTTCACGAGAGGTCCTTGGCGATTCGGGTGAGGAGTTCGAGCGATTCCTTCGGCGGCAGCGCGTCCGTCTTGAGGTGGTCGCTGGTGGTGCGGTAGTCCGCGACGGTGGCGGGGTCGTTGAGGTGGAGGGCGGCTTTCATCCCCTCGATGGTGACGGAGTTGTAGCCGGTCGGGAACGTCCAGGACATGAACGGACCGTCGCAGCCGGCGTGCGCGCCGTGTGACAGCGGGATGACCTGGATGACGATGTTCGGGTGCGTGCGGGTGAGCTCGGCCAGGTGGAGGACTTGCGCACGGGCTGTCTCCCGGCCGCCGACTTCCTGCCGCAGCTGTGCTTCCGTGAGGACGGCCCATATCGGGAGGGGCGTTTTGCGGGCGAGGGCGGCATGGCGGCTGTTCCGGCGTACGGTGATGAACCGCTGGATGTCCTCCTGGCCACGCCAGGCCCGTCCGGCGAGGATCACCGCCAGCTCGTAGGCATCGCACTGCAGGAGCCCGTGGACCGCCACCGGCGACCAGATGAACAGGCCGTTGGCGATCTCCAGGTTGACGAGGTAGTCGCCGAGGGGGTCGTCTGTGACGCCGGGGTACAGCTGGGGCCAGTTGCGGTCTCCGGCGTTCCGCACGAGGTCACGCCAGAATCCCTGAACCGCCGAATCGGTGATGCCGAGGATCTCGAAGAAGTGCGGGAGTTGCTGCGGCTTGATGCCCTGCGTGCCGTTTTCGATCTTCGAGCAGGTCGACGCGGATTCGTAGCCCAGCTTGGCGGCAGCCTCGTCCAGGCTCCATCCGAGACGGCGTCGGGCGAGCCGAACCTCCATGCCGAGTCTGCGTCGCCGCGGTGTCGGCTCGACGGCCACTCTCGCACCTCCCCTTTCTGAGACAGCGTAGCGGTTGGTCCCGAACCCGCATATGCCGCTTCAGCGAAAAGGACAGGGTTTCCCTTCCGACCCCCTTGCCCCTCACCTGACGTAGCGTCATCATCGAATGACGGTCCGAGACGGGGCGTGCGACGCCCAGCCGACCGGGCACCGCCCACCGTCGGGCCGAACTCCGTTGCACCGCAGCCCTGTTGTCGCTAGCAGGCGAACTGTCCTGCGCGCACGCCGGGCAGAAGGGAGAGAGCACATGGACCAGAACGCCGTCTTAGTCGCGCTGACCGAGGGGCCTCGGCGCGAACACGCGCTCGCGGCCTTGGCCGTCGGCCCGCGGGTCATCGACTGCCCCGGTCTCGGCAGCGGCAGGCTCGTGGTTCCGCGGTACCGGGAAGTTCGCCGCCTGCTGCGGGATCCGGGATTCCTGTGCGCGCCGACCGCCGCCGGGATGCTGGCGGAGATCAACCCGTCCCTGCGGCCCGCGCTGGAGCCCGTGAAGTCGTGGGTGCTGTACTCGGACGCTCCGCAACACCCGCGAATGCGCGGGCTGTTGGCGAAGGCGTTCACACCGCGTCGGGTCGCGGCCCTGGAGTCGAGGCTCGAAGCGGAGGCCGCCGCGCTGGTCTCGCGCTTCGTGACGGCCGGAGGAGGGGACGCCGCGCGGGACATCGCCGAGCCCCTGCCGGTGAGCACGATCTGCATGCTGCTGGGCGTGCCCCCGGGTGACCGAGACCTTCTCACGAGGTGGGTCAACGACGTCATCCTGTTGACCGAGCCGGCGCTCACCGCGGACCAGGAGCTGCGGCTCACCGGCGCGTGGACGGAGCTGTGGGCGTACTTCTCCGAACACGTCGAGCACCGTCGCGCCGAGCGCGCCGACGACATCGTGTCGGCGCTGACAGAAGCGGAGGAACACGGCGAGCGCCTCACCCGCGAGGAGGTCGTCGCCAACCTGATCACGCTGCTGGTCGGAGGGCATGAGACGACGACCGGACTGATCGGCGGCATCCTGCGGGCACTCGCGGAACACCCGCACCTGGCGGCACCGGTGGCCGACTCCACCGAAGCCGCCGGCGCGTTCGTCGAGGAGGTCCTGCGCCTGGACGGGCCCGCGCAGATCACCGCTCGGACCGCAGCGACGGACTGCGAGATCGGCACCGCCCCAGTGGCAGCGGGAACGCGACTGATCCTCCTTCAGGCGTCGGCGAACCGCGACCCCGAAGTATTCGAGGAACCCGAGGCGTTCCGGCTCAACCGGACGCCCAACAGGCACATCGGATTCGGACACGGCCCACATGCCTGCTTCGGCGCCGCGCTGGCCCGCCTGGAAGCCGCCGCCGTCCTGCGCGCCGTCACGAGCCACGACATCCGCCTCCGAGCAACGGGCAGCACGCAGTGGAAGCCCTCCCAGGTGATCCGCGCCGCCACCGCCCTACCCCTCGCCGTCGAGGGGAGGACGGCCCCGTGATCCTCACCGGCAACGCGATCCGGCACGCCGTCGGCTCGGGTGACATCGTCTTCTCCCCCTACGACCGGGCCGGCGTCAACCCCAACTCGATCAACTACCACCTCGGCCGCGGGCTGAAAGTCTCCGACGGCGACGGCTGGAGCGACGTCGAACTGCCCGACGACGGCTTCGTCCTGGAGCCGCACCGGATGTACCTCGGGCACACCGAGGAGGTCATCGGCAGCCGCCAGTTCGCGATGCGGCTCATCGGCTGCAGCAGCAACGGCAGGCGAGGCCTCTTCCTCCAGCTCAGCGCCGACCTGGGACACACCACCTCCTGCCACCGCTGGACGCTGGAGATCGTCGCGGCCCTGCCTACCCGTATCCGCCCCGGGATGGTGGCCGGCCAGGTCAGCTTCTGGCGCAACGCCGGTCGCGTCGTCCCGAGCCCCGCCACCTACGCCAACTTCAACCACGCCTGCGAGTCGCAGACCGGAGCCGCGTCGTGATCCTCACCGGACACCAGATCGCCGAAGAAGCGGCCACCGGCCGCATCCGGATCACGCCCTTCGACCTGGCGCGCTGCACCACCAACAGCTACGACCTGACCCTGGGCCGCCGCCTGGCGGTCTACCGGCCCGGCCAGGTCCTCGACCCCCGCCTGGAGCCGAACGTCGAGTACCGCGAGATCCCGGACACCGGCCACCTGCTGGAGCCCGGAGCCTTCGTCCTGGGCGAGACCGCCGAACAGCTCGGCAGCGACACCTTCGTACCGATCATGCACGCCAAGAGCGGCTTCGCCCGCCGCGGAGTCTTCGCGCACATCACCGCCGATCTCTTCGACCTCGGCTTCTTCGGGCACTCCACCCTGCAGCTCTACGCCACCTTGCCCACGCTGCTCCTGCCGGGCATGCCGCTGGCACAGGTGACCTTCTGGACCACGTACGGCGAGATCACCGACCTGTACAACGGCAAGTACCAGGGCGGAGACGGCCCGCTTCCCTCGCGCAGCCACCTCGACCCCTGGGCGGTCGACGCCCGTGGCTGACAGTTTCCGCACCATCCGGGGCACCTCGGCGTGCCCGTTCGCCGCCCGCGCCCGCATCGAGACCGTCCCTCCGTACACCGGCCTCCGGCCGTACGAAGCCGGCTTCGCGGCCGGGCCCGCCGTCGCCGACCTCGCACGCCGGATCGAACACGACGACGTCGACGGACTCCTCCTCCAGCTCACCGACCTCGGCCTCGGATCCACGATCGAGGTCCTGGCCGAGACGGTCCGCCAGACCGTCACCGGCCTTCTGGAGGCAACCGGCACCGACCCGGCCGCAGCCCTCGCCGACGCGGGCACGGACGGCTGGTGGCTTCAACTGTCCGGAGTCCGCTGGTTCCTGATCGTCTTCGCCCCCTGCTACCCGGACACCTCCCCGCGCTCCACCCGCGGATCGACCACCACCTTCTTCCTCCTCCAACCCGTCCACTCCTTCGACCGGCATGCCACCCCCAAGGGCGCGGTGATCGCACCGGCCGTCCGCGAGCGCATCCGCTCCGCTCACCAGGCCGCCGGCACCCCCTACAACACCGACCACGCCCAACAGACCGCCGAAGCACAGAAGTTCGTCGCACCGCTCCACCCCGACGACCCGCCTGTCACGTGGTGGCGCGCCCGATCGACCGAAGTGGAGACGACATGAGCACCGACACCGCCGCGCTCGCCGCGTCCGTCGCCCGAACCCACACCAGCAGCGCCCCCACCCGGTGGGACGCGCCCACGGAACTGCTCAGCGCGGCCGCCGTCCTGTTCACCGCCCGCCCCACCGACGGCGCCGACCACCTGCTGGCCGGCATCGCCCGCCTCCTGGACTGCGTCCCCCACGACGCCGTCGCCCTCCACAGCAGCCCCGGCAACCGCGGGCCGCGCGAACTCGACATCCTCCACCACGCACTCGCCGCCGCGACCGAACCCGGCCAACCACCCTGGCCACACAGCCCGGCCGACCCCGCCCGCCTGGCCGCCGCCGCAACCACCCTCTGCGCCACCATCCCCTGCCAGCTCACCGGCCTCCGCGCCGCCGCCGTCCTGCACCTCCTGCGTCTGCTCCCCGACACCCGCGGCGAGCACCACCGCGACCTGCTCCGGCGCACCGCCTGGCTCCTCGACCCGCGAACCGACGACCCCGTCCACCTGCTGCTCGCCCTCACCGGCCCAGACGACCCGCTCGCCCCACCGCCCCGCAGCTCCGCCGCGGCCGGCCCGCGCGCCACCGCCCCGCTGCCGCTGGCCGACTGGGCCGCCTGGCCGTCCCCGGGACACAGCGTCCTCCTGGCCGGCCGCCTCACCGCCGTCCGAGTCCACAAGAAGACCACGTTCGCCGACCTCGCCTGGGACGGCCGCACCGCCCAACTCGCCCTCACCTCCACCGCCGCGGCGAAACTCCAGGCCGGCGACCTGGTCGCCGCCCGCGGAACCTGCTCCACCAGCAGCACCGGCCACCCCACCCTCTTCGTCGACCGCCTCGACCTCCACGAACGCGGCACACGCGCGCCCTTGCCGCCCTCCGCGCTCCTCACCCCCGCCCTGGAGCCGTTGCGCGCGCACCTCGCCGCAGGCGGATTCCGGGAGACGCTCACCCCGACGCTCACTGGCGGCTACTTCGGCGGCACCGCCCGCCCGTTCACCACCTGGGCCGACGCCGCCGGCCACCGCCAGTACCTGCGCGTCACCAGCGAACTCGATCTGCTCGCCACCATCGCCGCCGGCACCACCCGCTGCTACGAGATCGGCCCGAGCTTCCGCAACGAAGGCCAACGAGGCCGCCCCACGGTCGAATTCACCATGCTGGAGGCGTACGCGGCCGACCTCACCCTGCCATTGGCCACCGCCTACCTCGCCGACCTCGTCACCGGCATTACCGGCATCACCTCCCCCCTTGTCCACCGCACCTTCGACCACGCCTTCGCCGCGATCACCGGCATCGACCCCGCCGACGCCCCCGCCGTCCGCGCCCTCGCAGCCGAACGCACCCCCCACACCGCCGAACACACCGACGACGCCGACCGCCTCGCCCGCCGCCTGTGGCGTCACAGCGTCCGCCAGCACCTGCGCGGCTTCACCGCGATCACCGACATCCCCGGCCCCTCCTCACCCCTCATCGCCGGCACCGGCCGCCGAGCACAACGGATCTGGCTCTACGCCGACGGGCTCGAACTCGCCGAGATCGCCGCCAACGAACGCGACCCCCACCGCCTCGCCGACGCCTTCACCACCCAGTTCGCCATGGACCGCCACCTCGCCCACCGCGCCTACCAGCAGGTCATCGACCTGTACGACAGCGGCCTTCCCCCGTGCGTCGGCTTCGGCATGAGCGTCACCCGCCTCGCCGGCCTCCACCCCGCCCACCTGCCCGCCCAGCGCCGAACCCCCGCCCGCACCACCGAGAGGACACCATGACCACCACCGCTTCCGCCCCCGTCACCAGGTGGCCGCTGCCCACGATCCCCCGCTCGGCCGACGAGGTCTGGGCCGCGAACTACCCGGACTTCGTCGCCATGGTCAACCAGACCAACGTCATGCCCGGAGCCCACGCCACCCTCAACACCTGGGCCCTGCACTCGCGCCTCGG
Source organism: Kitasatospora sp. NPDC059795 (assembly GCF_042732175.1). Lineage (NCBI taxonomy): Bacteria > Bacillati > Actinomycetota > Actinomycetes > Kitasatosporales > Streptomycetaceae > Kitasatospora > Kitasatospora sp. NPDC059795. The sequence continues at coordinate 1,326 of NZ_JBHWID010000030.1, read as the reverse complement.
CCGACAGCACCACCTCCTCGACGTCGCCTGCACCACCGGCTTCACCAGCCGCGAACTCGCCCGCCTCACCGACTGCGCCGCCACCGGCTTCGACCTCAGCGCCGACTCCGTCGCCCTCGCCCGCTACAACCACCAGCTCCTCGACCCGTCCCTCCGCCTCGCCTACCACCAGGCCGACGGCACCACCTTCACCTCCGAACACACCTTCACCCACATCGCCGTCGGCGCCGCGCTCGGCTTCTTCCCCGACCCGCCCGCCATGGCCCGCCGCCTGCTGAACCTCCTCGCCCCCGACGGCTACGTCCTCGCCTCCCCCTTCTGGGCCCCCGAACCGCTGCCCGACCACGCCGCCGCCGTCCGCCGGGACGTCTTCGGCATCACCAGCCCCATGGAGACCCGCGACCAGGCCCTCGCCCTCTTCGCCGGCCTCGACGTCCTCCACCAGGCCGACCACACCCTCACCCCCGAACCCGCCGACGCCATCGACCACTACTGCCGATCCACCGTCGACCGCGTCCTCGACCAGAGCGGCGGCACCGAGCCCGCCGTCCGCTCCGCCATGACCGAACGCCTCCGCCAGATCAAGCACGCCACCAACACCCTGCGCGCCCACCAGCACTACACCGTGCTGGTCCTGCGTTACGACGCCCGCACCTACCCGAACCGGTACGTCGAACTCTTCTGACCCGCCGACACAAAGGCCCGCACGTGATCCTCTTCGTCAACGGCCCGTTCGGCGTCGGCAAGACCAGCACCACCGGGCTGATCGCCCGACGCCGTCCCGACGCCCTGATCGTCAACCCGGAAGACATCGGCCACATGCTCTGGGCCCAGCTCCCCGAAGCCCTGCGAACCGAGGAGTTCGAGCTGGAGCCGGTCTGGCCGCCACTGACCCGGTGCATGCTCGACCAGGCAGCCCGGCACTACGACCGCCCGGTCGTCGTCCCCATGACCATCGCCCGCCAGCCCGTCTTCGACCAGATCGTCCGACCGCTGCGCGAAGCCGGCCACCACGTGCGCCACTTCACCCTGCTCGCCGAGGCCGCCACCATCCGTTCCCGCCTCCGCGAACGCGGAGAAGGCCCGGACAAGTGGGGACCACTCAGTTGGGAGGGCAACCAGGTCGAACGCTGCCTCGACGCCCTGCGCCGGCCGGAGTTCGCCGACCACGTCGACACCGAGCACCGTCCGGCCGCCGCCGTCGCGGACGAGATCCTCGCCCGGGCCGGACTCCTCCCCGCCGTCTGAACCCCGAAGGGGCCGGCCCGGAGCGAATTGCTCCGGGCCGGGCCCATCGGGGGTAACCTATGCTACGGCAGCGTAACC
>NZ_JBHWID010000029.1:0-45848 GCF_042732175.1 Kitasatospora sp. NPDC059795 | reverse complement strand
CACCACGAAACAGTAGCCAACCGAACGCCCGCCACCGGCCGTCCCGCCCCAGCCTCACCCCGAACCGGACATCAACTCACGAACCGCCCTCTGAGTTGACCTGCATGACTGCAGGTCACAAGCGTGTGTGTCATGCAGGTTGGCTTAGATCACCTAGAAGACATCTCATTTGGAGAGCCGCCGGGTGCAGATGAGGGCTGCGGCGATGCTGGCGAAGGCGGCGAAGTGGTCGGCCTTGCGTTCGTATCGGCGGTGCAATCGACGGAAGGCCCCGAACCATGCCACGGTGCGCTCGATCACCCATCGGTGTCGGCCGAGACGCTGGGAGGATTCGATACCCCTGCGGGCGATGCGGGCCGGGATCTGACGCCGCCGCAGATAGGAGCGGATGAAGCGGTGGTCGTAGGCTTTGTCGCCGTGCAGCTTGCCCGGTCGGCGGCGTCTGGGTCCGCGGCGCGAGCGGATCGGCGGGATCGCTTCGACGAGCGGGATCAGGGCCTGGCTGTCGTGCAGGTTGGCCCCGGACACCGCAAGCGACAGGGGCAGACCGGTGCGTTCTGTGAGGAGGTGGATCTTCGACCCGTACTTGCCCCGATCGACAGGATTCGGACCCGTCAGGTCCCCCTTTTCAGGGCTCTCATGTTCACGGAGTCGACCGCGCACCGGGACCAGTCCAGGTCGCCCCGCGCGCCGAGTTCGTCAAGAACCACCCGGTGGAGTTTGGCCCAGACCCGGGCCCTGCTCCACTCGGCGAAACGACGATGGGCGGTAGGCCCGGACGGCCCGAAGCAGGGCGGTAGTTGGGCCCACGTGCACCCCGAGGTGGCGACGAACACGATCGCGGCCAGCACCTCGCGATCTCCGTAGCGGCGCCGGCCACCGCCCTGTGGCCGGGTCGGCGTCGCCGGCACCACCAACTGGAACAACTCCCACAACTCGTCCGGCACCAGACGCTCCACGATCAGCACGCCCAGAGTCTAGCTGTCCAAATGAGATGACTTCCTAGTAGTGACCCTGACGGGGCCCGGTGACGTCGGTTCTCCTCTTGGCGGTCCAGTGGCTCTCACCGGAGAGGTGACGGTACTGACGACCGTCATCGTCCATGGCGCGCCAGCAGGGTCGTGACGGAGCACGTCGCGCCATGGCGGCTGCTGTTTCCTCGCAGACCTGCGCTGCCCAGGAGAGCGTTGTCGGTGGAACGCGCTACGGTGGCCGCGGCCCTCGGCGATGGCAGCCGGGGAACCTGAACGTGTCGGCCGGGTAAGCCCTTTGGAGCGTCATGCCTCGTTATCTGGATCCCGAGGTCGCCAAGGCGAACATGATCGCCAAGAGGGTCTGGCCGATATCGCCGTGGCCCACCAATGCCAAGCCCTGGCTGAGTGTTTGCATGGACTGCGGAGAGTTCGTCAATCCGATCTACCGCAACGTGATGAGGCCCGGCTGCGGAGGCTGCGACCCGTGCGGCCGTGCCCGCGCTACCGCGGCACGCAAGGTCCCGGCCGACACCGCAGTCGCCGAGATGCGCGCTGCCGGGGTGGATCCGCTGGAGGAGTATCCGGGGGTCGACGTCCCCTGGCGAAGCCGCTGCCTCAGCGCCTTGTGCCCCGGGCTGTGGGAGGGCGATCCTGCCGACATCCGCCCCCGCCTCTCGGATGCCCGCCTGGCGAGGGTCTCGGCGTGCAAGTACTGCGCCCGGGTCGCTGTCAGACCCGAGCGCGCGGCGTACGAGATGGTCCAGCGGGGCGTCGAGCCCCTCGAGCCCTACAACACGGCCACGAAGCCGTGGCCGTGCAAGTGCCTCGCCTGCGGAGCGACCGACATCGCGCCGACCTACGCCAACGTGGTCCGAACGGGGCAGGGCGGCTGCGAACGCTGCGGCGGGCGCATGCGCGTGCCGGAGGAGCAGGCCGTCACCGAGATGCTCGCCGTCGGTGCACGCCCGCTCGAGCCGTACAAGGGAGTCGGCCAGCGGTGGCGCAGTCTGTGCCTCGCCGCCGACTGCCCGGGACCTCAGGACCGCATCATCTACCCCCGGCTGAGCTGGATCCGGCGCGGCTCCCAGGCATGCAAGTGGTGTGCGGGTGTCGTGATCGACGAAAGCATCGCACGCGCCACCATGAGCGCGGCCGGACTCGAACCGCTCGTCCCCTATCCGGGTGTGCGTGAGCGCTGGAAGTGCCAGTGCGCCAACCCCGCCTGCCGGGCTGTCGTCTACCCGACACTTGGCAGTGTGAACAGCCGCGGCACCGGCTGCTCGGAGTGTGCCGAGTACGGCTTCAAGCGGGAGCAGCCCGCACTGCTGTACCTCCTCTTCCACGAGCGTCTCGGCGCGGCGAAGGTGGGGATCTGCAACCTGGATACCGGGCGAATAGAAAAGCACGAGCGGCGAGGCTGGCAACGCCACGCGACCCTGGACTTCGAGCTCGGTCGCCATGCCGAGCTGCTGGAGCGCGAGGTGATCGCGGAGTGGCGGGCCCAGGACTGGAAGCCGGTGCGGGACGGGGAGGACACCTATGACGGGTGGACCGAGACCACCCCTGTCACCGAAGACTCTTCCGTGGATTCGCTGTGGGACGGGATCGTGGAAATGCGGAGACTGCTGACACTGTGACCGACCGACCGGCGGGAGCGGTCGGCGAGGCGCCTTCGGCGAGCTGCCCGGGCTGCCGGTTCACGCGCAGGGCTGTGGCAGGAACTGCTCCAGACGAATCGGTCAGGAATCGGACCGGGCACCGCCGGATAGCGTCGGTGACGCGGTCGGAACGGGGGAGTGAGGCCGGGTGGCGCGGTGGAGGGAGAAGCTCACCGATGGAGAGCTCCTGGAAGTGATCGGCGCGAGGTGCCACTGGCCGGACTGCAGTCGTCCCCTGACCATGCGGGTGGACGGAGAGTGGATCCCGGACGCGGCGATCGTGCACATTCGTGCGCAACGCCCTGGAGGCAAGCGTCACGATCCCTCCTGGACCCGTGAACAGCTGGACGCCCCTGGGAACCTGCTGCTGCTCTGCCCGGCGCACCACAAAAGGATCGACGGGGTGGCCGCAGGCGCCTATCCGGTGGAGCTGCTTGAGAGTTGGAGGCCCAACCGCGGGCCGGTCACCGGCCACTGGCAAGCCCTGCACCCGGTCGAAGGTGTGGCTGCGGGCCACGGCCAGGCACCGGCGGCCTGGCGGTTGTGGCCGACCGTGGCCGACCTCGACGCCCCGGCCGCGGGTGTGCGCCCCAGTTGGGAGCATGATGGGGACACGCTGCCCGCCTACGTGCCGCGTGACCTGGACCAGCGCCTCACCGATCTGCTGGCGAGGGCCGGCGTCCAGGGCGGCATGGTGCTGGTGGCCGGTGAAACGGGGTGCGGGAAGTCCCGCCTCGCTCTCGAGGCCGCCCGCCGCGCCCTCCCCGGCTACCTCGTGTGCCAGGTCCCCAACGGCGGTCTGCAGGCGGCGATCACGGCCGCTATGCACTGCCCCGAGCCCCGCCTTCTGTGGCTGGACGGCCTTGAGCACCACGACCGGCTGCAGGGCCTTGATGTCGCCGAACTGCGGCGCTGGCGCATCCCGATCCTCGCCACCGTCCACATCCAGCACCTCCCACCGCCGACTGCCCCCCACCCCACAGCGGGCGGGAACGCCGGCGCGGTGCTTTCCACCGCAGTTGTCGGACAGGCCTCGATCGTCTTCCTCGACCGGACCTGGAGCCCCGCCGAGATGCAGCGCGCCCGGGCCTGCGCCGATCCGCGCGTCCGATCCGCAGCCGACCAGTGCACCCACCGCGGTGTCAGCGAGTTCCTCACGGCCGGTCCCTCCCTGTGGGCAGCGTGGCAAGCCGCTGGGCGCATCGGCGGCAACCCCCGAGGAGCAGCCCTTGTCCGCAGCGCCGTCGACCTGGCCCGCACCGGCCTGCGAGGCCCGCTGCCGGACGACCTGCTCACCCGGACCCACCGCTACTACCTCGCGGATGCAGGCGGCGCTCTGCTGCGCCCCGAACCGCTGGAGGAGGCGTTCGCCTGGGCGGACGGCAGCCGGGTCGGAATGACGCGCCTGCTCCAGCCCGCCGCAGGCGGGGCGCGACGGCCCTTCGCCGGCCTTCTCGGCGATGCCGCGGTCCAGCAGCCGCCGGAATCCGTCCACCCGCTCGTGTGGTTCGAAGCGCTCGGTGCCGCCCGGGACGCGGAAACGGCCTGGGTGGTGGCGTCCAACGCGCAGCGTGAACAGCCGTCGGTCGCCGCCAGGCTGTGGCGGGTCCTGCGCGAGGCCGGTCTCACCCAGGTGTTGTGGCACCAGGCCGCAACCCTGATCCAGGACAACCGGTGCGAGGAAGCCCTCCAGTTCCTGAGCGAGCACGCGGATCCTGCGGACGCCTTCGCGCGGCGCCTCACCGCCCTGGCCCTGAGCGAGCTCGATCGCCTGGACGAAGCCGAGACGGCGTGCCGCGAAGCCCACGCGCTCGGCGACACCGACAGCCTCGCCGACCTGGCACAACTCCTGGCCGAGCGAGGGCGTCTCGACGGAAGCCGAACGCCTCTTCCGGCGTGCCGCCTGGGCCGGGGCCCGCAACGCCTGGTTCAACCTGGGTGTCCTGCTCGCCGACCGGGGTAAGACCCGGCCGGCCATCAACGCCTACCGGCAGGCCGCTTCCGCCGGCGACAATGACGCCCTGGCGAACCTGGGCCGGCTCCTCGCCGACACCGGGAAGACCCGCGCCGCACAAGCGGCACTCCGCCAGGCCACCGACCTCGGCGACCTGGAAGCACAGCTGGACCTCGCCAACCTTCTCAAACGCCTGCGCCGCACCGACGAAGCCGTGCAGGCCTACCAGCAGCTGATCGAGCACGGCGACGCCCGGGCCTGGATCAACCTCGGCAACCTCCACGCCGACAACGACCGACCGGCCCAGGCCGAGCATGCCTATCGGCAAGCCCTTCAAGCGGGCCTGCCCATCGCCCACTACTACCTGGGACGCCACCTGGCGGCCGAGCAGCACTGGCACGATGCCGCATCGCATCTGCGCCACGCAGCGAACACGGGCGCCACCGACGCGGGCCTCCACCTCGGCCTCACGCTCATAGAACTGGGAGAGACCCAGGAGGCCAAGAACGTACTCCGAGCCGCCGCGAGGGCGGGCGAGCCGCTGGCCGCGGTCGCCTTTGCCGCAGTCGCCGACGAAACGGACGAGGACGAGCGCCGCGAGCTGCTCCTCCAAGCGGCGAGCGACGGAGACCTCGACGCCATGGCTTTGGTGATGGTCGACCTTGAGCACAGCGGGCACCGGCAGCTGGCCGACGAATTCCGCCGACGCCTGGCAGACCGCGGTGACCCCGTGATCGCCGCAGTCCTCGCTGCCTGCAGCCCTTCCCCGGTCGCCGCCGTGTGCTGACAAGATGTCAGTCGGCGGCCATCCGGCCAGGGCCATGCCGCGGGCTGTCGAATCGCGGCCACCAGCCGCCGCAAGGCCGCAGTAGGCCGTGGAGGCCGCGACGAGTGCCCCGGCCGGCAGATCGTGGAACGGAGAGTCTCGTGGAGCGAGGTGAGCGGTGGGCGTACCGTGCTGCGCCGTACAAGGGGCCCGTCAGCGAGGTTGAGGTGCTGAAGGTCGGCACCCAACGGCCCGTTCGAGTGAAGGTCCGCTTCGTCGACGACGAGGCGGAGGGCCGCGAGGAATGGGCGCCCAAGGCGCGGCTGCGCGTCCCCTGGGAAGAGAAGGGCGCCTGGCTCCACCGGCAGGATCGGTGGGACGCGCTGATCAGTGACGGGCCCGAGGACGATCAGGACGCGGACTTCGTCGCAGCGAGCCTGGTCTTCGACACCTGCCCGGTGACCGAGACGGTCTCCATGGGCTGGAACACCCGCGAGCGGGGTGTGCTCTACGTCCACGACGTGCCGGCCCTCGCCTCGATGCTGGAGGTCCCGCAGGACTTCTTCACCTCCGACCCGCGCACCTTCACCGACGACCACGGCACTCTGAACGCTCCCTGGCCGACCGCCCTCGCCGTCGCCGAGCGCATCGCAGCAGCTCATGCCGCACATCTGGTCGCTGTCCTCGCCGAACAGGAGAAACAGGCGCAGCACGACGCGGTCTACGGCCGCTACTACCGCGGCCGGGGCAAGGACCAGGGCACGCACGTCAGCCCGGAGATCTGCGACGAAGTCGACCAGAAGTACCAGCCCGGCCGCGACCTGGTCCGCCAGTGGTGCGGCACCGAAGCGACCGGCCGACTGGACGAACTCCAGGCACTGCGCGCCGAAGTGATCCGCATCGGCAAGCTCACGGAAGAGGCCATCACAGCCCTCCACACCCTCGGAGAGAAGCGCAAAGCCGACGACCTCACGCGACGGCTGGGCATCCCACTCGAATCCCTGCGCAACGCCGCCGACCACCGGCACTGAACCACACCCTGTCCGCCCCTCCTTCTGCGAGGCGCCCCGTGTCCCCGGGCCTGAACGACCGACAGCTCACCGTGCTGCGCCGCATCTGCGAGCCGGGAGATCCCGTGACATCCGCCGACCCGCACCTGGCCAACAGCGTGTACGCGCTGCGAAGAAGAGGACTCGTGACAACCCACTGGGAAGGCGACGGCTGGACGGCCTCCGCGACACCCGCAGGACGCGAGCACGTGAACCGAACCAACGACCCGACCTCCGCACTCCTGCCGACCTCAGACTCGACCCACACACCCACCCGCAGCCCAACGACCGACGCTGCGGAGACCACGACAGCCAAGGAGGCTATGCGACTGATCGCGGACCTCCAGCAGGCGGGCGGCACACTGCGCGTCACCGATCCGGCGTCCGACGAGCGGGCCCGGCTGCGCCGCGTCGTGCACACCGCCAGGACCAGTGGCGCGATGCCACCGGGGCGCAGGCTGTCGTACAGCGGCCGCGACCGGGGAGACGTCGTCATCCGGCTCCTCGACGATCAGCGACCTTCCGGAGCGGCCGAACGCCCCACCCCGATCCCGGTGCCCGACGACCTGCCGGCCGAAGCAGTTCATGCAACGGTGCGCGACTGCCCGCTGCGGGTGTGCGCCGACTGCCGCGATCGGGCGCTGCGCATCCTCTACGTGCTGGCCACCGCGGCCGAAGAGCAAGGCATGACGGTCGCTCCGGCGGCGGACAAACGCCAGACCCTGGTGATCGCATCCTCGGGCAGCGAGTTCCCCGTCGACCTGACCGAGGACACCGTCGAGGTCCCCGACCTGGGAAGCGTCGACTACGCATGGCAGCGCGTCACCGAGCACACCACCGCGCCCTCGCACAAACTCGACATCAGCCTGGCCTACGACTGGGCGCTGCGAGGACGTCGGCAGCAGTGGGGAGACCGACAGCGCTGGAAGCTCGAGGACCAACTTCCCCAGGTCCTGCGCGAGATCCAGCAGCGCGCGGACATCGCCCGCGACCAGCGCCTCGCCCGCGAGCGGCAGGAACTCGAGACCAGACTCGCCTGGCAGGCCGCCATGAACCGGGCCCGCCACGAACTCCTTCACTCGCACCGCCGCGACCGCCTGCGCGAACAGGTCGACGCATGGCACGAAGCCGTACGCGTGCGAGCCTACTGCGACGCCCTCCAACAGCACCTCGCCCAGGCACCGGCACCTGACCCGGAAGCGCGCGCAGTACTCGAATGGATCACCTGGGCACGCGCCCACGCCGACAGCATCGATCCGGTCCCCACCCACCCGCAGACCCCGGCCGACCCGGTTATCACCCCCGACGGCCTGCGCCCCTTCCTGTGCGGCTGGAGCCCGCACGAGCCCAAGCGACGATGACCCACGGGCCCTCGCTGCCCGCATGCCGCCCCCGTGTCCCCGCCCGGTCGGCGATCCGACCAATCTGCCCGGCACGCACTGAGGGCATGTGACCGGCCCGCTGGACACGTGCGCGGCGCAGATCAGCGGGAGCCGCTCTCGCTGCGCCGCCGGTGCCGGAGTTCGCGCTGGGCCTGGGCACGGGCGCATTCGCGCGAGCAGTACTTCACACCGCTGGTCCGGTGCTGTCCGTACTCGGCGCGGCCGCGCTGGCGCACGAAGTTGCGGCCGCGGTTCGCGTTGCCGCACCGGCGGACGAAGGAGCCCTCGGCGAGATGGTTGTAGAGCTGCAGGAAGGCCACGGAGTAGACCGTCGGGTGCCGTTCGGTCAGACCGCGGACGCCGATGCTGAACCGACCGAGTACGGACTCCAGCGCCGAGGCGAAGCCGCTGCTCTCACCGCAGAATGGTCCACGCCCGGTACATGCTGTACCGCTGCCCAGCCAAGCACCGCCACCGCTTCGCCGGGGTGTGCAGGCTGCCGCACCCCCCTGACCTTCGGCCCGGCATCGAGGGGCCCTCACGGTGGCCCCCCGCTCGGGAGGCTCCTCGGGTTGCCCGCTCACTTGGATCGCCTCGGCCGATTGCCGATAATGGTCGGGTCGGATCTGTGAACCTGCGGTGGATGGCTGGAGCTCGCTCCAGGGCAAAGGGGCTCCTCGGTGGCTAACGCCTCGCATGGCGCTGCTCCGAGCGCGCTCGGGTATCAGCACCAGACATGGTGGGCACTGCTGGAGCTGCTCCGTACCGGTGCCAGCCGCCCGGACGCGACGATCACCTTGGAGCTCTACGACGACGTCGCCTGGGCGGAGGCCGGGAGCCCGTCGGAGCTGTTGCAGCTCAAGCATCACCAGACTCAGCAGCGATCCTTGACGGATCATTCGCCCGACCTGTGGGCGACGCTGAGAGTGTGGATGGACACCGCGAACCCGACCGACCCGAACGGCCCGATGTTGGTTCTCGTGACCACGCAGACCGTATCGGAAGGGTCCGGCGTCGCCGCGCTGCGCTCGGGCACCCGCGATGACACCCATGCTCTGAACGGTCTGTTGGCTGTGGCCATCGACGCGCAGTCCGGCGTAACCGGCAAAGCCCGCGATCAGTTTCTGGCGCTGGGCCCGACCGGCCAGCGCACGTTGCTGTCCAGGATCCGCGTGGTCGACGGGGCCGATCACATCGAGGACATCGCCGCAGGCGTGCGCAGCCAGCTGTGGTGGGCTCTGCCGACAGGACACGAGGAGTTGTTCCTGGCGCTGGTGTGGAGATGGTGGGACGCGCAGGCTCTCGCCATGCTGCGCGGCGAGCTGAGCGGCGTGGAGGTGGGCGCCGCAGGTGTGGCGATTACGGAGATCCGCGACCGGTTCACCCGGGATGACCTACCGACCTTCATCGAGCTTGCGGACGTGGACCCCCGTGCGGTCGCTGCCGACCACGCGGCCTCCTTGTTCGTGAAGCAGATGCATTGGGTGGCGTTCCCACCGCGCAACCTTGAAGGGGCGATCGTCGATTTCTACCGGGCCTCCACGCAGACGATCCGATGCCTGGACGAAGGCCTCCTGAGCCCGGGGGAGGTGGACCGGGTCCACAACGAACTCGAAGACGAGTGGGCTCGCGCCTTCGAATTGATGGCCATGGCGGTACGCCCTGGTGCCGGGGAGGACGCCAAGCAGGACGCCGGGCGACGGTTGCTGTGCGACCTTGCCGACCGTACGAGCGTCACTGTCCGGCCGCGATACAACGAAAGCTACTTCATCCGGGGCCAACGGCACGTCCTGGCCGACGAGGGCCGGATCGGCTGGCACCTGGACTACGAGGGACGCATCGCCGACCTGAGAGCGGATCAGCCATGACCTTCCCGCCCACTCACCAGGACCTGGCACCGAGGGTGGAGACCGCATGGGGTGAACGTCCTCCGCTGGTCGGCGCCATGTTCAACCCCGCGCTGATCGCCTGTCTCCTGCGCGAAGCCGCTGACAGCTACACCTCCCGCACGTTCCACGGCATGCCATGGATGCTGTCCTACCTCGCTGCCCCGCTCGTCCTGCATCGCAGCACACGAGAGTCACTGCCGTCCCGCCCGGGCGCCGTCCGACTCGCCAGCTGGGCCCGGACGCACCCCGTCCTTCGCACCGGCTTCCCCGCGCAGGCGCAGGCCATGGTCTCTCCTGTCCGCGCCGGCCTACGCTTCGCCCTCAGGTACGAGGTCCTCGACCTCGCAGGGGACCGGCTGTACGCACACGCCACCAGGACGCGCGAAGCGGGACGTGAGCACACCGAACTCGGCGACATCCTCAGGCAGGCCAGGACCGCAGGCCAGTGGTTGTCCACCGTTGACACCGCCACTGCATTTTCTCTTCTGGGCGTGGCACCCTGATCGAGTGCAGCTGCTCGCGATTATCCTCTACAGCCACCGCGGGGACCGCCGGACGGTCTCCTTCAAACCTGGCGCACTCAATGTGGTGACAGGCGACTCCGCCACAGGTAAGAGCGCCCTGCTCGACATCGTGGAGTACTGCCTGGGCCGCGACTCCGTCACCCTGCCTCTGGGGCCGCTCACCACCGCCGTGTCCTGGTACGCCGCCCTGTTCCAGATGGACGACAGTCGCGCTTTCGTCGCCCGACCCGTGCCCGGTCACAAGCGAGCATCCCGCAACCAGGCCATGCTGAGATTCGGCCGGGACCAGCAACCCCTGGAATACGCCGAGTTGAGGGCCGAACTCGACGCCGAGGGCCTTCGTGAACAGCTGGGGCGCCGAATCGGAATCCGCGAGAACATCGCGCCCGCCTTCCCCTTCGAGGCCGATCTGAGCCACGCGGCGCTGCTCTGCTTCCAAGGGCAGACCGAGATCGCCAACAACAAACTGCTCTTCCACCGCCAGAGCGAACGGGGGATTGCCGGAGCCCTTCGGGCCACGCTGCCGTACTTCATCGGGGCAGTACCGCCGGCCCAAGCCCGTACCGCCGCCCAGGCGACCGCCGCACGACACGAAGCGGACACACTCCAGGAGGACTACTCCTTGGCCGTGCGAGCCGAGTCGGCCACCCGCCACGCGATCGCCCCATTGTGGGACGAGGCCCGCCGGCTGGGAATGCTCTCCCACGACGTGCCGGCCGACCCCATGGCAGCCGTCGAGGGGCTGCGTCGAGCCATCACGGCCGACCGCGCACCCGACCTGACAGGCAACCCGTCTGAAGACCGGATGAGTGACCTGCGCCGTCAGAACACCCGGCACCGGGACGAGCTGCGAGCCCTGGCCGCAGATCGGCAGACCCTGCTCGACCACATCGACGCCGCGAGCGACTACTCCGCATCCCTGAAGATCCCCCTCGACCGGCTCACATCCCTGAACCTGCTGGGGCTGACAATCGACCAGCAGCAAAGCCCGACAGCCGAAGCAGACGCCTCGAACTGCCCACTGTGCGGCTCTGAACTTCGCTATCCCGACCCCACACCCGCCGCACTCAACCACAGCCTCGAACACCTCGCCGGCCAGCTGGCTGCCGTCACGTCAGTGCCAGTGGCCGGCCGCCGTGAGCTGGAGAGGCTCGACGCCCGCGCGGCCGAGCTGCGAGGTCAGCTCAGGGAAGCCGAGGAGATGCTGCAAGTCCTCTTCTCAGAGCAAGGCCTGACGGAGCATCTTTCCGCCGAGGGGCGTGTGGAGTTCCTCCGCGGCCGTATCCACGGCGTCCTCAGCGCTCTGCCGGCGACCTCACCCGAGCAGACCTCCCACCTGGAGCGTCGCCGTGACGTTGCCGAGGCACAGGCGAGCGTTCTGGAGACGGCCCTCGACCGCCGCGCCATCCAGCAAGAGCTGGAGGACCGCCTCGTCGCCATCGACAGGGACATCACCACCTGGGCCCGGCAACTCGGACTCGAGCCCGCGGACAGCCAGGCTCGACTCGACGTGAAGCGTCTGAACATCGCCTTCCGCACACCGCACGGCCGAGCGACGCTGTCCGATCTCGGAAGCGGCCAGAACTGGGTCGGCTACCACGTGATCACCCACTTGGCCCTCCACCGCTACTTCGTGCGCAACAACCGCCCCGTGCCCAGGATCCTGATGCTTGACCAGCCCACCCAGGCGTGGCTCCCCGGCACGGGTGGTCCCCCTGCCCAAGCAGATCAGGAAGCGATGGCAGATCTCTTCAGGCAGATCGACTCCGTCGTCAGGGAACTGGCCCCGGCGTTCCAGGTGATCGTCGTCGACCACGCGAACCTGCCGCAGCCCTGGTTCCAGGAGGCCGTCGTCCACAACTGGCGGGGCGAAGAGAAACTCGTGCCGCGCGACTGGCTCGAGTCCGATGAGTGATCCTTGCCGGCGCAGAACACGAGAGGCTCGCACGTGCCGGCCGGATCCGGATCCCACCGGCAGGTGACCTTCGATGAAGGGCCGGCTGCACGCGGCCGAGTGGCGGCCGCGGCGCAGCCGTACACAGGGTGGGCGTCGCCCAGCAGTCCTTCGGGGCGGCAGCGGCTCCCAGCCTCGCGCGGGGTCCGGACCCCGCGGTGACGCAGGTGCCGCAAGAGAGCGCTGTGGCTGCCCGTCGGCGGGCCCGACCAGCCGGACGGACCCTTGGTGCCGCGCGGCGCCAAGACTTCTGCTGACGTCACGTCAGACGCCACAGGAGGCATCAACCTCAGGGCGGCGCGGCCCTCAATGACTTCCGGCAGGTCGTGCGCCGGACGGATCCAGCGCGCCACCGGGCGTGCGGCGCAGAGCGGCGCTCGCTCGTGGCGCCGTGGGCTCACTTGCCGCGATCCGGGTCCCCGTCGGGGGCGGGCGGGGCAGGGACGGAGGCGACAGGTTCCGGCCGGTGCCTGGCCAGGACCGGGTCGGCCTTCTGTACCTTCTCGCCCCAGAGCCGATGTGCCCGCGAGTAGGCGTTGTAGCCGCGCCCCCTGCTGTTGAAGCCTCCGCTGATCTCCTGCTGCTCACCGAGCACGGTCCACACCAGGCGCTTGCCGACGGCGGAGAGCCTGCGCACCAGCCACTCCTTGCGGACCAGCAGCGCGGCCGGCCCCGGCTCGGCGAAGTGGGGGAGCCTGAAGACGACGTTGGCGTCCTTGTCGCGGAAGCCGCCGGTGCCGTCCGGCCACAGGCCGGCGCCGTCCAGGAGGACGGGGGAGGGCACCAGCTGGTGGAGCGTCTGCGAGCGGAAGCTGTCGCCGTTGAACTCGAGCGTCTGCTCGTACGTGCCGGGTGTCATCGTGACCGGCAGCGCATGCTGGCGGAACGAGTCGTCGTCGCGCAGCTCGCGCCGGGCCTGCGTGCTCCACGGGTACTCGCTGGCGTAGACGTGGGGGATCCAGTCGCGTCCTTCGGGCATCCAGCGGCCTTCGAAGTTCTGGGTCTTCAGCCATGGCCAGGCGGTGGTGGAGTCGCTGCCCGTGTCGACCAGGTAGCTGCGGATCTGCATCCAGGTCCTGCGGTGCGGCCGGGTGGAGGAGCGCCGCGCAGGGGGCGCCCCATGGTCCAGGCGGAGTGTCCAGCCCAGGTAGGCCTGCAGTGCCAGCCATCGCGAGCCGTCGGCGGGATCGACCACCTCAAGCGCGCGGGTGCTGTCGGGGAAAGCGGCCGCGTCCAGCCACGCCGTCTCCGCGACACCCGGGCCCAGGTCGGCCTCCAGCGGCGCCCACCAGGCAGTGCATTCCTGGGCAAGGCTTGTGCGCAGCAGGACGGTCGGGTCCAGGTCGCGCATGGACGCCGCCTGCAACGGGAGCGGGTCCGCCGGCTGCGCCACCGAGTCCCGGTGGGGCGCCGTGCGCTCGAAGTGGTCGGCGACCAGCGCGGCCAGGTACCCGAGTGCGATCGTCTGGTACTTCTTGCCGATCCGCTCCGCCCACTCCGGCCTGCCGCGGCCGTTGCCGAAGACGACCATGGTGTTCCGGTCGTAGAGGTCGAAGAGGCTGTCGTCGAAGCCGAGCTCGCGGACCTTGTTCAGGATCCAGTTCTGGCAGTCCTCCGCTTCCAGGCCGGGGCGCTCGTCCAGGTCCAGGCGGTGGCGCAGGGTGTAGGTGGCGAAGTCCCCGTCCGTGACCGAGCGCAGCACCGCCTTCCAGGCAACCTCGTCCGTCTCCTCCTCGGCCGGCGCCGCCACCGGCCAGCCGTCCGGCGCACCGGATGCCTTGGCTGGCACTGCGTCCTGCGGCGAGATGAGCTCGCCGGCGGCGCCGCGGGCGACGGCCAGCTCGACGATGCACCGCACGTGGTCGCGGAGCGGGGCGTGCCCCGGCAGGCCGGGGGCGACCCAGTGCCGCCACACACTGTCGGCGGCCGTGCCCACCGCGGCCTCGTCACCGGATCGGATCAGCGACCCGTAGCAGGCCAGCAGCAGCCGCTCGGTGACGTACTCGTCGTCGACGCCGCAGAACTCCTCCAGCAGCGCCGGCCACGCGTGGGGATGACGGTCCATCAGCCCGACGACGGCCATCGTCGCCTCGTCGCGGACCCGGCGGTCGGACGCCGAGCACATCCACAGCAGCGCCTTCGACCAGACCAGCGCGTCCTCCTCGGGCACGGCCCCAAGATCGGGGCGCAACGCCCACGCGGCCAGCCGGCGGGCGGCCCCGCCCCTCTGCCAGGCGTCGTGGAGGTGCCAGCAGAGGATGGCATCGCGCTGAGCCCGTGACAGCCGCCGCAGGAACGCGTCCAGCCACCCGGCGCCCAGCCGGTGCCCCGCCCGCGCGGACAGGGCGAACACCTGGTCCAGGACCTCCTCGCCCAGCCCTCGCGGCATCGCCCGCAGCAGCTGCCTCTCGGTCTCCTCGCCCAGCGACTGCGGGCTGCGCCACGGCAGCGAGGCCACCAGGGCCCGTGCCGCCACCATGTCCGGCGCGAGGAGGGAGGCGTCGGTCAGCTCCAGGCCGTAGCGTTCGGGCAGCACGATCGCCAGGGCCTCCGCCAGGCCCTCGTTCGCGGCCAGGGCCTGGGCGTCGAACACGGCGCCGGCCTTGAACCGGGTGTCCAGCTCCTCCCGCGGGCAGCCATCGAGGACGTGCTCGACGAACTGGAACTCGCCGAGCCGCTCGAAGCCGAACCTGATCCGGTCCTCGCCGCTGCTGGTGCGCACCTCCACCAGCAGCCCATCGCGCAGCAGGAAGTCCAGCAGCGACAGCGACGCCTGGGCGCGCGGCAGCAGGGCCTCCGTGACCTCGTCCGCCCGCGCCCATGACAGCTCCAGCCCGTCCTGGCCCTCCATCTCGGCCAGGACCGCGCCGAGCGCGCGATGGACCAGGCGCCTCTGAGGGGCGACGTCCAGGGCCTTCGCCGCCCGCTTCTCCGCGCCGTCGAGCATCAGCTCCACGACCTGCCCGAGTGACAGCCTCGGGTCCAGGCGCGGGTGACCGCCCTGGCCGGCCAAGGCCTGGCACAGCATCTGAAGGAAGAGCGGGTTGGCGTACTCGGGCTGCAGCAGTGGCTGCGCGGGCGCCGTCAGGCCGTAGTGGGCGCAGAACTCGAAGACCGCCTCGAACTCGGCACCCTCGAAACCGCGGTGCTCGACCCGGGGCAGGACAAGGCCGTCCGGAAGGACCGCGTCGAGGAACGTCGTACGGCAGGTCAGACACAGTCGGAGATACGGGTAGTCCCGGACCGCATCGAGCATGCCGGCCAGCTCCGCCTCCCACGCGGAACGCGGCCGACGCTCGTTGAGCGCGTCCACGAAGATGATCAACGGTGCGCCGCTCGCCTCGCCGGCGGCGTTGAGGGCCGCCAGCATTGCGTCCCGGCCCAACTCCGCCGGCAGGCCGAGGATCTTGCGGACCTGGTCCCAGCACTCGCCCGCGACCAGCTTCTGCCCCAGGACCACGACCGAGAACAGGCCCTGCTCGAGGCGGCGTGCCGCAGCGTCGCACACCCCGTGCGTCTTGCCCGTGCCGGCCGCACCCGTGACCAGCAGCGCGCCCTGCGCCACCGCATCTGCGACCGGCCCGTCCACCGCCTCCTTCAGCTCCTGCGCCAGCTGCTGGACGCGACGGCACCGGTCCACCGTCTCCTGGGGGAAGCGCACCATGTACTCGGCGTTGAACTGACCGAAGACGGCGTTGTCCAGGTTCTCGGCGCCGTGGCGGGCGACGAACTCCGCCTCCGCCGCCGCCACGGCGGCAGTAGCCGCCTCCGCGGCTGCCCGCAAACAGGCCCGCGCCGCCGCCAGCCCCTCCGGTGTCTCCCACACCGACGTATAGGCCGCTGCCGCGGCCGCGAGCGGCTGGATGCCCGCATCCAGCGCACGGGCGAGATCCTCGGCCACAGGGTCGGCATCCTTGCCGTTGTCCGCAGCCGCAGTGTCCTTCGACGGCCATCGCGACAGCTCCCCGGCCAGCTCGTCGGCCCTCCTGCGGTGCTGCGCCAGGGACGACGGGGTCGACGCGAAGTCGTCCAGCGCCCGCGCCAGCGGCACCTCGACGGTCAGCTGCGGGTGGTAGCGCGGCCCGGCGTCGGCGACCGTCTGCTGCAGGTGCCGCGTGAACCAGTCCTGGCCCAAGTGCGTGTCGTTGAACCAGAAGTGCCGCAGGCCGCCCGTCGGATCGCAGGCCAGCAGCCGGCTCAGGAGCTCCGACTCGCCCCAGAAGTCGAACTCGACCGTGCGCCCCTGGTCGGCTGCCAGCTGCTGCCACTTCTTGACCGCGTCATCCCACTGGGACTGCTGCGATTCCGCCGGTGTGAGCCCGTCCCTCTTCTTGCGTCCCGTGGTCCCCGTCAGGGTGATGGGGGCGCACACCACCATGCGCGTGAGAGTGGGATGGACCTTCAGGGCCGTGTGGACGGACTCCTCGACCTGCCTGATGTCCAGCTTGGCGAAGAACTTGGCCTGGAAGCCGATCTTCGTCCCGTCCGGGAGCTCCCAGTAGGCCTCGACGCCGCCGTCGCCGCCCGCTCCCTCGACCCGGACGAACCGCCCCCCGTCCGCAGGCCGCTCCCGGAGGGCCAACTGGCAGCAGAACTCTTCGAACCCGTGCCGTTGGTCCCCGCGCAGCGCGCGGATCGCGGAGAAGTCCATGTCGGCCACAACCATCCTGTCCGGCCGCCCGCCTGCGGCCCCGCCCTGCGGCGCGCCGGTCACCTGCGACGCGACAGATGATCGTACTGCCCATCGGGAGGTGTGAGGGTCCCGACCGACCGGGCCCCTGGACTGCGGGCCCGACCGTCGACCCGCTGAACCACTGGTAGCGGCCGGTAGGGCAGGATCGGGGCCTGAACCGCCTGCCACAGAACAGAGTTGGACGTGCCTGGCCTGTCCGAGAACAGTCACGACCAAGTTGCCGGTGTGACAGCGAGTTACTAGAGTTCGCTCATCGTGAATCAGAAGATGCCGCACTCCGCAGCCGGGCAGATGGTCGGCTACCTCTACCAGTGCGAGTGGGCGCTGGTCGAGCTGGCCCGGGCCTGGTTCAAGGACCCCGAAGCGCAACTGCGCATGGAGTTCCTGGACGACATCGAGATCCTCCACGGCCAGGACCCGCAGCAGTTCGTCCAGTCCAAGCACCACGGCCACCCCGGCAACCTGGCGATCACCAGCGCGGACCTGTGGCGCTCCGTCAACTCCTGGTGCGACGGGCTCGACCACACGCCCGGCCGCGTCCCGATGCTGCGGCTCGTGACCACGCAGAAGGTCCCGGACGACAGCGTCCTCGCGAAGCTCAAAGCGGGCCCCGGACGCGACCCGGCCGGCGCCCTGGCGGTGCTCGAGGCCGTCGCTGGCGACGCCGAAGGCGCCAAGGCAACCAAGGACTGGCGGGCGCGCTTCATGGCGTGCACCGCTCCGACCAGGGCCGCGCTGGTCGGAGCCATCACCCTGGACGACCAGGCCCCCCGAGTGTCAGAGGTCGACTCTACGTTGCGGGAGGTGATCGGGATCTGGAAGAGCGACGAACAGGGCCGGGAGATCTTGGACGAGCTGAGGGGCTGGTGGTGGGGCCAGTCGAAGGGCATGCTCGACCACGCTGACCCCAGACGTCGCCAGACCATCACCGCCGACGAGCTGCGCGCCCAGATCGACTACGTGCTGTCCAAGTACACTGCCGCGTCCCTGCCGGTCAGCGACCTGCTCGCGGAGCTCACCGAGGCGGAGACCGCCGCCTACGCCGACCGTGTCTTCGTCGAACAACTGCGATGGATCGGCCTCGGCCCGCGCAGCCTCCACGTCCACATCGCCGAGTACCACCACGCCTGGGCCCACCGCTCCATGTGGCTCTACCGCAACCACGTCTGCGGCAGCGAACTGGACCAGTTCGAAACTCAACTCCGCCAGGAGTGGAAGCTCATCCACGCCAAGCTGGCCGACCGCTTCGACCGCGGCCGGGCCGGTACCGACCCGGAAGCCGTAGGGGAGGACATCCTCGACGCCACCATGGAGGCGGTCCGCGAGATCCGCCTGCGCCCCAACGTCGACAAGCGGTGGATCGCCCGAGGCACCCTCCACGCCCTGGCCGACAACGCGCGCGAGGAAGAGAAACCCCTCGGCTGGCACCCGAAGCACCTGGACCTCCTCAAGGGATCCGACCCGACCGAAGAGGAGGAGTAGACCGTGCCCGCCCGCCAGCCACGACTGCCGGAAGTCGAGGCGCTCCTCAATCCGGCATTCGGCGCCTACGTCCTCGCGCACGGCGCCGCCGCCCACTCCGCCGCGGCTAGCGACCAGGCCGCGCTCCCGTGGCCCAGCGCGTTCCTGCTGCTGCCGCTGGTGCTGCCGCCCGACTCCCGCGCCAAGCTGCCGCGCGACACCCGCACCACACTCGCGGCCTGGCTCGCCGACCACCCGGTGGAGCGCGCCGTCTACCCGAGGCGGGCCGCCGGCCTGCACGACCACGCCCGCGCCAGCATCCGCTTCGGGATCCGGCACCGCATCCTCGCCCTGACGCCGACCGGACTGGCCGCCGTCGGCCGACCCCGGCGACCGGCCCCGGCCGAGGACGGCGAGGAAGCCGCCTCCTGCGTCCGGGCCGCCGTCCTCGTGGGCCGCTGGCTCGCCGCCAGTGACCCGGCCACCGCCTTCACCCTGCTGGGCGTCCGCCCCTAACCCGCGTACGCCGAAGGAGCCCTGCACCGTCATGGACCTGCTCGCCCTCGCCCTCTACCATCGCGACGGCCGCCCCGAGCCGCGTGTACTGCGCTTTCGCCCGGGCGCGCTGAACATCCTCACGGGCGAGTCCGAGACCGGGAAGTCGACCGTCCTGTCGATCATCGAGTACTGCCTCGGCCAGCAGACCTTCACCCTTCCCGACGGAGTCATCACCAGCAACGCCGCCTGGTACGCCCTACTCGTCCAGATCGGGCCCGTGCGGCTGCTGCTGGGCCGCCCCACCCCCAAGGGTGCCTCCACTACCAAGGCCATGCTCGTCATCGGCGACCACACCCTCGACGTGCCCACCGCCGAGCAGATGCGCGTGAACGCCGACACCGCGTCCATCCGCGCCGAGGTGAGCGCCCGCATCGGCATCGAGGACTTCCGCTTCCAGCCGCCCGCGGGCGCCGGACGCCACCCCTTCGACATCTCCAGCGCCCAGGCCGTCCTGCTGTGCCTGCAGGGGCAGGGCGAGATCGCCAACCAGAACCTGCTCTTCCACCGTCAGGGCGAGCAGGGCATCGCTCAGGCGCTCAAGGACACCCTCCCCTACTTCCTGGGCGCGGCTGGCCCCGACCAGGCCGTACGGCAACAGCAACTCGCCGACACCAACAAGGCCCTGCGACGCACGCAGAAGCAGCTCGACGAAGCACGCAAGCGCCTCGACGGCGCCGAAGCCCACCGGCTCGCCCTCGCCCGCATGGCCGCCGACGTCGGCCTCATCCCCGAAGCACCGGGCCCGCAGGACCTGACGGCCACCGACCTCGACGCACTCCTGCACACAGCCCTGCGCAGCGGACCCGACCTCCCGGCCCTGCCCGGCGAGAACACCGGACGCCGAGAGACACTCGCCGCCGAACGCCGCCAACTGCGGGACCAACTGCAGGAACTGACGACAGCCAGGGCCGTCCTCGACACGTGGCAGCAGGAGTCCAGGGCCCTGAGCGGAGAACTCCACACCCAATTGGGCCGGCTCAAGCCCATCGGCCTGCTCGCCCACGACCCCAGCGGCGAAGCCGACCTGTGCCCGCTGTGCACCCAGACCCTGCCGGAGCCCGACCCCGACATCACCGACCTCCACGACCTCACCCGGCGGCTGGACCGCGAACTCGAAGACCTCGCTAGCCTCCAGCCAGCCCGCACACGCCACCGCCGTGAACTCGACGAGCAGATCACCGCCCTCAATACCCGCATGCGTGCCAACGCCGCCACCGTGGAAGCCCTCAACGCATCCGACCGTCAACTACGACAGGCCCAGGACCTGCGAACCCGCCAAGCCCACGTCCAAGGGCGGATCCTGCAGGAACTCCAACGCAGCAGCACCACCCAGGGCCCGGACGAACTCGCCGCCCTGCAACGCGACATCGCACTGCTCCGCGAGCGCGCCGAGGCCCTGCAGCGCCTCGTTGACGCCGACGAGGTCGGTGCCGAGGCCGAGAACCGCCTCAACGAGGTCGCCACCTGGATGACCGACTGGTCCCGCAGGCTGGGCCTGGAGCACGCCGACGAGGCCGAGGAGGCCCGAATCAGCCTCACCCTCCTCAACGTCGTCCTGCGGATGCCGACACAGCGACTGCCGCTGACACGCATCGGAAGCGCCAAGAACTGGATCGGCTACCACCTGGTCGCCCATCTGGCCCTCCACACCTTCTTCCGTCGGCACCAGCGCCCCACCCCGCGCTTCCTGGTGCTCGATCAGCCCACCCAGGCGTTCTTCCCTGAGGAGGTCCACGACGCGGCCACCGTCGTCGACGCCGACTGGGAAGCGGTCCGCGCATACTTCGCCCTCATGCGCGATGTCGTGCACCTGAACGAGGGAGGGCTGCAGGTGATCGTCTGCGACCACGTCAACCTGCGGGACGAGTGGTTCCAGGACGCCGTCGTGGAGAACTGGCGCGGCGGCGCGGCCCTCATCCCCACCGAGTGGATCGACCCGACCTGACCCGGCCGCAAGGGCTCCCGTCCACCTGGGACGGGAGTCCCAGGCCTGGACAGCGCCCTTCCCGGGCCTGAACGCCCTGGTCCCGGCATGCCTTGAGCGCCATGCGTATGCCCCATGTCGGACAAGGGCGGCACGGCGGCTCGGACGGTGTCGCCCTCGGCGCATCGGGGGTGGCCGTAGGGGCGCGGGCAGCCGTCGAATTCGGGTGTCCAGTCGTCGTCCTCGACGCAGTCGCCGCAGAAGTCGGGGTAGCTGGGAACTCGTTGGCGGCCGCACTGGATGCAGCACCATTCGTCGCAGCGTGAGCAGGAGTCCTCGTAGCTGGCGTCGTGCCTGATCCCGGCCTGCTCCCAGGCGGCGGCCATCGAGAGGCATTCGCCGATGCACGGGCGCCCGCGCGGCGGCGGGGGAGACCGCTGTCTCGGACGGGGCCGGGGGAGGGGCCGGAGGGTCGATGCTGTCGGTCATGGGTGTGGCTTCGTCGGGGGAGGGGGTCAGTAGGGGTCGTCTTCGTCGTTGCGGCCGACGAGGAGTGGGGCGAGCAGTTCGCGGGTGATGGCTTCCTCGCCGGTTTCGATGGCGAGTTGGGCGGCTTCGCAGATCAGGTAGGAGAGGGTGGTGATGTATCCGCCGGTGCGCTGGTGCAGGTAGGCGGCGAGGTCGAGCAGGGTGTCGGGCTTGTGGTGGTGCAGGCGCAGGTCCTTGTCGAGGGCGCGTAGGACGGTCAGCCATGTCTCGGGGTCGTTCTCGGTGTACGGGATGGGGTTGGTGGTGATGACCGGGTAGGGGCTGCGGTAGTTGGCGGTGCGGGCGGCGATGCGGTTGCCGCGCAGGCCGGCCTGGACGATGTCGCGGGCGCCGGAGCCGCAGTAGACGATCGTGAGGCCGAGTTCGTCGCGCAGCCAGGTCAGGAATGAGAACGCGGAGGCGGTGTTGGCGTCGCTGAGCCGGTTGATGCCGTCGATCAGGACGAGTTGGGTCTGTGCCTTCGCCAGTCTGAAGCGGACGGGCCCGGTCATGTCCGGGACGCGGACCGGGGCGGCTTCGGGGTTCTTGGTGTAGGGCATTTCGAAGAAGTCGGCGAACAGCAGCGCCCAGTCGGCCGGGGTGGTGATCGACGGCGGGACGTTGAGGTGGACGACGGGCACGAAGCCGGTGTCCTTCGGGCGGCGGGCGGCGACGCGGCCCTGGTAGGCGCGGCCGAGCATGCGCAGGACCACGGTCATGCCGGTGTCGTGCTCGCCGTCGATGATCAGTCCGAGCTGTCCCTCGCTGCGGGGTTCGCTGGCCCGCAGCAGCTGCCAGCACGCGGCGAGGGCTTTCTCGACGGCCGGGGTGCTCACGATCCGCATCGCCGCGTGGTACAGCATCCGGGGGTCGTCGTCGGGGACGGGCGTGTCCGGCGGACCGGCCTTGAGCTCGGGGACGGTGACGACGTGGTTGACGAAGGTGTTCCAGCCGGTGGCTGTCGTCAGCCTGCCGGGCCTGCGGGACGGGCCGGGTGCGGGTTCGTGCTGCAGGGTGTCGAGGTTGAAGGTCATTCGGTCTTCGCTGTGTCGGTGGCGGGTGAGCGGCGTACGCGCAGGCCGCCGAACAGGGTGTGGGCGGCGTCCGACAGGGTGCGGGCGACGAGGGCGCGCGGCTCGGCGGCCGGCGTGCGGGGGATCGGGACCGTGCCGAGGCCGGCAGGGACGGTGTCGACGGCGGTGGGGGCACTGTCGGGCGGGGGAGCGCCGAACAGGGCGGCCGGGTCGCCGTCGAGGGTGCGCCGCGCGGCGACGTCGGCGGGGTCGATGTGCGGGATGTTCGCGTAGCGGTCGACGGGGTTGGGGTCGGGGACGCGCACGGTCGCCTCTGCCGGGGCGGGTGCCTGGCGGTCGGTCACGGCCGGGGGGCGTGCGGCCCTGCGGCGAAGTGCGGACACTTCGCGGGCGATGGCTTCCTCGTCGTCGGCCGCACCGCCACGTTCCAGGAACGCGGCGGTGGCCTCCTCCCACAGCCACTCGGTCCACGGGTCGGTGATCAGGTGCTTGTGGATGAAGTCGACGGGGATCCATTCGTCGCTGCGGTGGTCGCGCAGCCAGACGGTCTCCGGCTGGTACGGGTGGTAGCGCACTTCCCACCGCATCCGGTTGGGCCCCCACAGCCCGGACGGCATGCCGCGCAGCGGGCCCAGCCGGGCACTGTCGTAGGTGCGCCGGTTGAGGCGGATGCCCTTGTCGGTGACCCGCGCCCAGGCGGTGGGCAGCAGGTGCAGCACGTCCTCGTCGGACAGCGGAAGCGGAAGGTGGCCGCAGGCTGCGACGTGCGCGGCGTACGCCTGGTTGGGGGTGAGCGCCGGCATCGCCGAGTGGAAGGGGTTGCGCAGGCCCTCGTGGGGCCGCTGCTGCCAGTGCAGGCTGATGAACTGCTGCAGCAGGTCGTTGATCTCGTCGAGGCGCCAGAGCCGGCCCTTCTCCACGTCCTTGCCGCGCCGGCTGATGTCGGAGCCGGTGTACCCCGCGACGAACTGGCAGAACAGCGACTTGATCGCCGCCATGGTCCGCTCCACGATCGCCTTGTCGGTGGGTATGCGCGTGCGGGCGGGCCTGACGGTGATGCCCAGGTGCGCGCACGCGTCGGTGAACACCTGGCTGGTGAACACCTTGCCGTGGTCGATGACGACCATCGTCGGCACGATGACGGGCCGTGCGGCCGCGCCGGCCATCCGCGGGTCGGCCTCCAGCATCTGCGCGTACGGCAGGTCGCTGTTCTCAGCCAGGGCCAGCGGCGACCAGTGCCGGTCGGCGATCTGGGGCGCCAGCATCTGCGCCAGCAGCAGGCTCGCGTCCACGCCCTTGGTGGCCCGGCCGCGCCGGCGACGCCGCCGGCCCCGCTGCCCGGAGCGGCCGCCCTTGCCCTTGTCCTTGGCGGCGCTGTCGGCGTACGCGCTGCTGTACCTGGGCCGGACGACGCCGGCCAGGATGCTGCGCGTCGCCACGTCGATCGCGATGGTCAGCTCCAGCGAGACCGGACGGCCGTCCTCGCCCCGGGCCACGATGTCCAGGCCGGTGGTATCGATCTCCACCCGCTCGCCGGGCAGTTGGGCGACGATCGTCGCGAACGGCGGCTCGGGCCGGTTCGCCTCGTCGTCCTGCCGGCGGCGCGGCGCCGTCAGGTCCTTGACCCGGATCCCCAGCCTCTTCAGCAACGCGTAGAACGAGGACACCGGCGGCACCAACTCGCGCGCCAGCGAAGGGAACTGCCGATTCAACGCCGCCTTGAGCCGCTCGTACAGCCGCATGGCGTTGCCGACCGACTCCCGCCGCTTGCGGGCGCGCTCCACGAGCGTCAGCAGCAGCTCGACCACCCGCTGATCGGTACGGCCCAGCTCACTGCGGGTGCGGGTACTGCGGTCGTCGACCAGCCCCCACAGGCCTTGCGCCAGCCACGCCCGGCGCTTGCGCTCCACCGTCCCGGCCGACGCGCCCTGCCAGCCCATCGCTTGCAGCTCGGCCGCCTTCGCCTCGTAGCGCTGGGCGAGCGTGCGGTGGGCGGGGTCGTACCCCGGCCGTGGTGCGCTCCCGGCGGGCGCGTGGGGATGGAGGCCGGTGTGGACCTCGACGACGTGCTGCTCCCACTCCCGTGCCCGGGCGGCCACCTCGGGGCGAACGCTCTGGAGCCGGGAGAGCGGCAGAAGGGATTCTGTGCGGGCGGAGCGGCCGAGGACCTCGAAGCCGGGGGAGCGCAGTAGGTACGGGGCCAGCACCACCGTGTATTCCGAGCCCGGCCCGGCGTCCCCTCCGGCGGTCGCCTCGTCGTCCGCGCCGGGCGGCGAGCCTTCGACGACGAGGGTGACCGCGGTCCCGGCGATCTCGACGACCAGGTGCGGCCGGCCCCGCCACCGCACCCGGTCGCCCAGGCTCAGCTCGACGTGGAAGGAGCGCTGCTGCTGCGGCAGTGCCGCCGGGGCGCTCACCGGGCTCCTCCGGCGGCCGACACGACACTGGTCGGCACCAGCGGGGTCTCCCAGTCGAAGCTCAGGCGCTGCCTCCACAGCAGGTGGTAGGCCCGAGCCAGGGCGGACAGCGCGGGAAGGCCCGCGTCCAAGGCCCCCTCCCGCAGCGGCCGCGGACGGGCGAACGCGGCGAGCAGCGCCTGTGCGCCGGCGGCGTCCCAGTGCCGCGGGTGGCGGAACTGCGCGGCACGGTAGAGGTTCCCGGTCCGTACGGCACTGCTCGGCCCGGGAAGGTGAAGCCGCCATCCCGCCGCCGAGCACACCTCCCGCAGGACCTCCTGCGTCTCGCCCCAGCGCTCCTCCCGCCGGGCTGTGCGGGCCGGAGGGCAGAGCACCAGCAGTCGCGACCCGCTCGCCTGTCGCGCGACGAAGTCGGCGACGACGGTTTCGTCCCGGCCCCCGCACGTCCACGAGAGCCGGACCGGGGCACCGGAGAACGCCACCACGCAGCGGTCGAAGTCCAACTCCACCGCCACGCGCTGGCGCTCGAGCCCGGCGAAGCCCACCGGCTTCCTCGTGGTCGCCGCCCACCACAGGGTCGTCGTCGCACGGCTGCCCCGGTGCGCGGCCGGCTGCCACACCGGGCCCCGCTCCTCCAGCGGCTCACCCGCCAGGGCGCCCACCGGGGCCTTCACCCGCCGCCCCGTGCGGTCCAGGAACTCCGCCTCCACCAGCACAGCCACCACCAGGCCCTCCGACCCGTCAGCAATGAGGAACCCCCGCCCGGCCGAGCCCGCGCAGTGCGCAGCTTTGACCGCCTGCGGCCATGGCACGCCGAACACGTGCGGCAGGAGACCCGTGCTCGAGCGGAAGAACACCACCATGTCGTATCCACGCAGACGACAAAGCCAGAAAAATCGAACACGGAGCATCAGTGGAAGTCCTGGGCGCACGCACGCGGCGCGTGCGGACCAATTCGCGCCCCCGTCCCGGCCGCCCGCCGGCGACATGTCACCGCAGATCAGCCATGCTGAAACGGTTCTGAACACACCTTCCGAGAAAATGAATTGACGGTGTGCCGGTTCATACTGCTGCGCAGCGCGCCAAGCCGGGCGCCGCACGCCGCAAAGCCGACAGGAATCCGATTTGACCGACCAGGGACACCCCACGCTGTTCGAGTCCACGCTGTGCGAGTTCGTGAAAGCAGCGATCGACCGCGACCTGCCGGCGCCGCGAACCTTCCCCGAAGTACACCCCAGGGAAATTCGCGAAGGAGCCGGCTACCTGGCCCGCGAGTTTGCCGAGGCGCTGATGGTCACCCCCGCCACCATCCGCAACTGGGAGAAGGGTGTACGGGGCCAGGGCCCGGAGTGGCGGGCCTACTGCCACCTGCTCCACCACCTGGAGAACCGGGGAAACCCGGAGCCCGCCACAGCCGCGGCACCCGCCCACCCCCCGGCGGGCATTCCCGCGCCCCGCACAGCCCTGCCGTCCCCGGCGGTCCCGGCCCCCGCCACGCCGCCGCAGACCTCTCCGCCGCTGTGGAGCGAACCCGCTGCGCCTGCGGTGCCGCGCCACACCGCCCTTCCGCGCGGACACATCGGTTCCGTCGCCGTACTGTCCGCCGCCACAGGCGGGTTCACGGTGCACCTGCCCGACGGACGCAGCGGCCCCTGCCCCGTCACCGGACCCGAGGACCTTCCCCACCTCGCAGCCCGTCTCGGCCTCAGCCCGTGGACCGCGGAGACGAACAGCAGCAAGGGACCGCACCGGAGGATCCCGCCCGTTCTGGCCCTGACCGCGAGCGCCACTGCCGCACTGGGCCTGCCCCCCACCTGCCACGGCCCCCATCAGGACACGGCCGCCGAGATCCTCGACCGTATCGGCCGCGACGGGGCCGGACGCACTGTCGGCGCCTGGAGCCACCTCGGCCTGCCCAACAGCGTGGGCCTGCGACTGCTCATCCTGCCCTGGACACCCGCCGCAAGAGCCCTCGCCGAACTGCCCACGCCCACCGACACCGCCCGCATGCTCGGCGAATACACCCGGCTGGTCATGCCACCCGCCGCACCGCCCGGTTACTGCGGCATCGATCTCATGGGCCTGATGCGCCCCGAACTGGCGGCCAACTCCTTCCAGGACCCCTTCCTCGGATTCCCCGGACCCGCCCGCACCGGCGTCCGGCTGTGGGCACGCACCCCCAGCAGCAGGGAACTCAAACGCGACTGTGTCGTCGTCGCGCTGCGCACCACGCTGCCGTTCGCCAATGCCGCCTCGTCGGACACGCGCCTTCCCTCCGCGCAGCCGAGGCACTTCAACAACCCCGCCTTCGACCGCAAGAGGGCGGGCAGGTGGCTGGTCGACCTGTCCGGCTTCCCCCACGACGAGCGATTGCCGTTCCCATTCACGGTCGACGGCCGTCCCTCCGCGGGCCCCGACTGGTACCCGACCGCGGCCGTCGCCTACGCCGCCCAGCGCCTGGAGGTCAGGCCCATCGAGGGATGGCTGTGCCCGGACGGAGGCAAGCCCTACCTGGTGGCCTGGTACGAGCGGCTGCGGGACGCGCAGATCGCGGTCCTCGACAGGACCGGCGTCAGCACAGAGCACAGGCGCGATGCGGCCCCGGAACCCGCGCGCATGCTCGCCGATCTCCTGCGGATGCGCGAGCACGCCGACCCGGTCGACCTCGCCCTCCTCGACGCGATTGCCGTGACCGAGGCCGAGGCCGTTCTCGAGCCCGTCGAGGGCGAACCCGGCTGGGCGGCCTACGCACGCGAGGAACTTCTGGCGCGGGCCGCCTCGAACCTGCACCGCAAGCTCCTCATCACCTCCCGTGCCACGCTCCTGTTCCCACTCGCCGTCACCCCCCAACTGGTCCTCTACAGCGCCCCGAGCCCCGACGTGTTCCACGTGATCGCCCGCGAACGCCTGAAGGACGCCCCCGCGAGCTTCTCGCTGGGCGCGCGCCCCGGAGGCGTCCAGCCTGCCGGCCACGCGGCCCTGGCCGACTACGCCGACCTCCTCGCCTGCCTGCGTCCGGATGACCCCGCCGCCCCGGCCCTCCTGAACAGCCTGTTCACCGTCCCCGGTACTCGCTGACCGACCACCCCGACCAGGAAAACCATTGCTCCTCTACGCCTTCCAGGACGAACACGGCCGCTGGCACGGCGACCCCGACACCGAGACCCTCGACGGACATCCCGGCACCGGCACCCTTCGGCACCAGCCGCGCCCGGGAGACTCCACCGCCTTCGCGCGGCAACGCCTGCATGTTCTTTACGGGCCATGCATGCTGGACCCCAGCGCCGTTGAGGTGCAGTTGGAGGACGGCATGCGCCTCGCCCTCACCTGGCGCGTGCTGGAACTCCTCGAAGGCGGCCCGGACCCGCTGCCGCCTGCACCGCGCGATGCCGGTGCCCGGAACCGCACGCCCGCCCGGAGCCGGACCCTCCCGGCGGTCCCGCCACCCCGCACACCGGGTGCCGTCCCGGGCCGACCCCGCCCGTGGACGCCCGAGGAGGACGCGTACTGCCACGCCGCCGCAGGGGCCGCGCCCGAGGCCATCGCGGCCCACCTGGGCCGCAGTGCCAAATCCGTCCGCTTCCGCCTCGCCAAGCTCCACCTGGAGCCCTTCCCCCTCGAGCTCCTCCCGCCCCCGGCCATTCGTAGGGGCAAACCCGCAATCGACCCGAACTCCCACCGCGCCCAGGTCATGCGCGACCACCCCCGCGCCTACCTGCCCTGGACGCCGGAGGAAGAGGAGGCCATCGCGGAGATGGCCCGCAGCGGGGCGGACATCGGGGAGATCGCCGCCGCCCTGCAGCGCCAGCCGGGCGCAGTCAGCGGGCGGATGAGCCGCCTCACCGACAGCAACCCCGTCACCGAGGCACTGTGGATCCCGCCCCCCTGGGACGACGATGACGACGAGGGCCTCGGCACCTGACTGCCCGACAGGGGGACCCGCCACACCCGGGAGGGCTTCGGCGGGCCGCCACGGGAGACGGGCCGCACCCCGCCGCCCAGACTCGGGCACCTTGAATGCCAATCAAGAAGCTGTATCTTGATTGGCATGAGTGCTGAACAGGAACGGCCACGTCTGGTCCCGACCGGCACCTGCTGGTGCGGCTGTGGAGCCGAAGCCGCCATCGGAGCCTTCTTTGCCCGTGGCCACGACAAGATCGCCGAAGCCGCCCTCCTGGCTGTCCGCTTCGACGGCTCCGTGCCCCGGTTGCTCCACGAACACGGTTTCGGGCCCGCCCGCTCCGTCACCGACGAAGCCGTCCGCCAAGGAATGTGGCACGCCTGTCCCACGGACGGCTGCGACTACAAGGGCGCACCGGCCGGCCTGCGCCTGCACCTCAAGAAGCCCCACCACTGAACCCCCAGCGACCCCCGACCTCCCGTCAGTCCAGGAAGGACACGCCGTGGACAGCAAGGCCTACAACCAGGGCCTGGCCGAGCTGCGCGCGAAGCGTGACGACATCGCGTCCCTGCGCAAGGAACTCGCCCAACTCGAGGCCGACCGCGACCGGCGGATCGCGGCACTCGCCGCCTACCCGAAGGCCAACGCCGACCGGCTGGCACCCGCAGCAGGCCTGAGCGTCGGTCAGATCGTCGCGCTCGCCCCGGCCCTCGCCCCGGCCCTCGCCCCCACCGCGCCGCCGGCCGCCGCAACACCCGAAGCGCCCGAGCAGCCGGCCGAACCGAAGCCCGGCACCGTGGCACACCTGCCCGCACCTCAACCGGCAGCAGAGGCACAGCAGCCCGCCCCGGACCCGGCCGCCCCCGACACCGACCGGCCCCCGGTGCCCGCGCAGCCGAAGCCGGGGACGCCGAGGGAACTGCCGTCCATCCCCGACGGCACGGCAGGCGACCCGTGGACCCGCCCGACGGCGGGCCTGGTCTCCACCCGCCCGAACTTCACCCACCAGCCCCGCCAGATGGCCTTCCTCGACACCGAGACCGGCGTCCTCGTCCACCGGGACCAGCAGGTACGCCTCGACCTCGGCTCCCGCACCGTCGCCGAGATCATCACCGCCGTCTACGCGACCGTGCCCGCCTCGGTGGAGCGCATCTACGTCACCGCCGGCGACCCCTGGCACCGCGACGCCGACCAGCACCCCTTCCTGCGCGACGCCGTCGCCGCCTGGCTCTCCGCCCCCCTCCCGGACGGCTGGACGGTCGAGACCAGCCGCACCCGCGACCGGATGGCCGGCCACCTCGTCCACGAACGCCGCCCGGTCGGACGGTGGCAGCGAGGCAACCAGCACTGCGAAATCCGCTCCGTGGGGGAGTGGTTCGACCCGGCCGGAGCCGACCCCGCCACCGTCCGCGACGCCTTCGTCCTCCTGTGGCAGCACCTGCGCCACCACTGGCACGACGTCGTACTCCTCGGATCGCCCTCCCAGACCGGCCGCGACCTGTGGACCCGCACCATCCCCGCCAAGGCCGGTGCCAAGTGGGCCGACGGCTACCCCGTCATGAGCGAGGAGATCCGCGGCCTGCTCCACGCCACCGCCGGACAGGGCCGCACCGAACTCCTCACCCCGCCCACCGTCCCCGCCCAACTCCCGCGCTGGGTCGAACTCGACCGCACCTTCGCCTACGCCAAGCACTGCTGGGCCTCCGGCGTCGGCGAACCCCAGCGCGTCACCGCCGCCACCTTCGCCTCCTGGAGCGAGAAGGAACAGACCAACGCCCTCTTCGCCCCCTCCCACTGGCACATCCGCGTCACCGTCCCCGACGGCTGGAACCACGTCGGCCTGCTCCCCGCTCCCATCGTCGGCGACAAGGCCTGGGCCTACCCCGCCCAGGGCGGCCACACCTTCACCACCTGGGCCGGCGGAGCCGAGGTCAACCTGGCCCTGCGCAACCCCCTCCAGCCCTGGCGCATCGAGATCCTCGACGGCCTCCTGTGGGAGAGCAGCACCCCCCTGCGCGAGTGGTCCACCCACCTGCGCGACGCCTGGAATGCGCTGCGCTCCATCTCCGAGGTCCACGCCGCCCCCCGCCAGAGGCAGGCCGCCGCCCTCGCAGCCCGCGCCGTACGCAGCATCCTGCTGTTCGGCATCGGCGGCTTCGCCCAACGGCCCCGCATCATCACCGGCCAGAGCCCCCTCGGCTCCGAGCACCAGGTCCCCGACGGCGCGCAGATCACCGGCGTCACCGACACCCACGTCACCTGGCAGCAGAACTCCGGCTTCTCCCGCGACCCCAACGCCCACCCCGAATGGGCCGCCGGAGTATGGTCCGCCGCCCGCGCCGCCCTGCTCTCCACCCGCATGCGCGAGGACAACATCAGCGTCGGCGCCCTCCACCTGCCGCCCGGCAGCATCATCGCCTTCCGCACCGACGCCATCTACACCACCGCCGAGCCGAACTGGCCCTACCACGGACAGCCCGGCGAATACCTCCTCAAGGGCCGCATCCCCGAACCCGTCCCCGCCCCCACCACGGACGACGCGTTCTACACCCTGCAAGCCGCCGGCCGCGCCCTCCACGACGCCGAACCTGCCCAGTAGGAACCGCGAACACCCCCGACTCCGCACCCCGGCACCACCACCCTCCACCGGAAGAAGGTGAGCACCCCGTGCCCGACCGCCGACGCCGAGACCGCAACGCCCCCGCAGTGCAGCGACAGCAGAACGAGGCCGCACAACTCACCCAGCAACTCCTCGACGCCGGCTACACCAAACGCCACGTCGCCCAGATCCTCGGCCGCGATCCCAGCCTCGTCTCCCAGTTCTTCACCAAAGGCAAAGGCGCCGCTTTCGTACCCGCGCTGCGCCGCGCCCTCGAGGCCATGCGCACCGGCGCCGCCAACACCCCCGAAGAACTCCACGCCATCGTCGACACCCTGGTCCAACGCCGCACCACCGCCTCCGGCCGCAACGCCAGGGTCCGCGCCAAGAACGTCGTCGGCGACACCCATCGCAGCAGCCTGGCCCGCGCCGGAAAGCAGCACATCGCCTCCGGCGCATCCCGCCTGCGCCCGGTCATCGCAGGGCAGGCCGAGGTCGGCGGCCGCGTCGCCTTCACGATCCGGGCCAAGAGGAGCGCCTTCGTCTACGACGCAGGCAGCCCCGACGACTCCCCGGGACTTCGCCGAGGGGTGGTCCAACGCGCCGACGGCACGGAGGAACGCTCCTACGGAGCCGGCCTCGGCCCCGGGCAGGCAGGCCTCGACGCCACCGAGTGGAAAGGCCGTGTGGACGCGGCGGGCGGAGATGTCGCCGCCGCGGTCAAGGCGTGGCTCGTGTCCACCGGCCGACTTGCACCGGGCGCCGTGATCACGCACCTCGAGGTCCGAGGCTGGAGGCCCGCAGGACGGACCTGACCCGAGTCCGGGCGTGACCGGACGTCCCTGTCGGTAGGGGATCCACGCTGCGGCGCCGAACGCCTGATTGAGAAGACCACCCAGAACAGCGGGGATCTCCAATCCGGCAGCCCGAGTCAGTGAGGCAGGAAGTTCGGCGGCCCAGGGCGGACCGGAGCCCCAGCCCAGGTCCAGGCCCACCCGACGGAAGCCGGGAGCCTGGCGCGGACGGCCGCCCGAGCTGATGCTCATCCAACTGCCGCAGGCTGTCTATTTGGCAAGGGGGTTGACGATGCACGGTTGCTCGCACCGAAGGAGCCCGCTGGGCATGGCGGTGCAAGGCCCCAGGGCGCCAGTTGCGCGGGCGCGTGCGACAGCGGCGTCGAATGCCCGAGGGCGGAGGCCGGTAGTGCGAGCGGCGGCGTCGGGTTCGACGAGGAAGGCCTGGCCGGGCTGTTCGGCCCAGGCGAGGACCGTGAGGACGGTGAGACGAGCGGCCGTGCCCAGGCCCGCCACACGCGGGTCGGCGAGGAGCCGCAGGGCCCACTGTCCGGCGCGGCTGCTGCGGTTTCCTACGAGGTCGGGGATGAAGACGGCCGGCCCGCCGCGGGGCCGGCTCAGGTAGTGCAGCCACCCCGTGTCCTCCAACTCGCCGATGGCACGGCCGGGTTGGGTGATGCCCAGGGCGCGGATGAGGCCGTGGGGGAGGGGCGAGATCCCGGTGCGGCGGGTGCGCAGTGCGCACACCGCCGCCAGCAGCCTTGCCTCGGCGCCGACGTGTTCGGGCAGGGACGCCACGCGGGCGAGTGCGGCTCGTGCGGCCAGGTGCTGTGCGGCCAGGGTGGGGGCCTCGCCGCCGCGGCGCCTTCGTGCCGGGTCGGCGCCCTGTGGGATGCGGGCGGCCTGCGGGATTGCGTCGGCGCACCTCTCGCACGCTTCTGCCAGGTGCCAGGAGAGGCCGTCGGGGCCGCGGAAGAGGATCAGGACGAGTTGCCCGCCGCAGCCGCGACGGCCGGGGTGCCAACCGCAGCCGGCTGTGCGGCACCCGCAGGTGCGCAGGTGATTGGGCAGGCGTTCGCGCAGCACGTGCTCGGCGAGGTGGGCGACGGCCGCCTCCCGCACCGCGGCCGGTGCCGGGAGCGGACCGCTCGCCCACCCGCATCCCGCACAGCGGCACGACACCAGGCGCAGGCGCACATCGAGGGCCGCCGACCACACGCCCTCGGACGCCGCACCGCCCTGTTGCCGCACCCGCTGTCCTTCCTCTGCCAGTTCCCGCCACCAGCCGCGGAGGTTCCGGGCGGCGGGGAGCCCGGGACGGAGCGGCGGACACCCTAGTGCAGAGCCCCGCCCTGCCGGGACAGCGGCGAAAGGGGGCGAAATAAGGCAGAGGTCTGCACTGACAGGGCAGGGGTCTGCACCGTGCGATAGCACAGTGATCACCCCGCCGCCCGACCCCAACCTCGCCGCGCTGCGCCTCGAACTCGCGCGCCTGCGAGCCGGACGCGGCTGGACCTACGACCAACTCGCCGAGCACAGCGGCCTGTCCCGCCGCACCCTCATCGAAATCGAGCAGGGCCGCACCATCGGCACCCTCGCCACCTGGCACGCCATCGCCCACGCCTTCGACCTCCCGCTGGGCGACCTCCCGCTGGGCGACCTCCCGCTGGGCGACCTCCCGCTGGGCGACCTCACCGCCCGCCTCTGCGACGACCACACCCCCTCCGGTGCCTGACACCCGCCTTGCCCTCGCCCGCCGCGACAACCACCCGAACGGGCAACCGCACTCGAACACACGCACCCCGTGCGCGCTGGACGGCGACCTGCCCCCTCCTCGCGGGTGACACGACCGCGCCGCCACCCCGACATCCGACTACGCCCGGTGCGACGGTCCCCGCCATGGCCTCCACCCCCTGCACCCCCGGCTTCAACTGGGACGGCACCCGCAAAGGCCCCGCCACCACCCGGACCCTGCGCATCGATCCCGCCAGC
The DNA here is from genome assembly GCF_042732175.1 of Kitasatospora sp. NPDC059795. Lineage (NCBI taxonomy): Bacteria > Bacillati > Actinomycetota > Actinomycetes > Kitasatosporales > Streptomycetaceae > Kitasatospora > Kitasatospora sp. NPDC059795. Next base: position 11,797 of record NZ_JBHWID010000029.1, on the reverse strand, counting down.
CCCACCCGCCTGCTGCGCTCCGCCGCCGCCTCCGCCTGCCGGTGGTGCGGCAACCGTGTCGAATGGTGCTACCGCGCCGACGGCAGCCCCGTCCCCCTCCACCCTGCCGAACTCCCCGCCAGCGACATCCCCCCACCCCAGCGCTGGCACCTCGCCTCCGGCCTCGCCCACCCCGGAGATGGTGACTCCTTCTGGTGCCGCATCGCCCGCACCGCCATGTGCCCCGCCACCGCACCCCATACCGGCCCCACCACCCCCGCCCTAGCCGCACTGCGCCGTGCCTTGGCCGTGCGCACCCGCCGCCTCACCGACCTCGGCTTCGCCCCCGAACCCCCACCCCCCGCCACCCCGACCGCCACCTGTCCCACCGAGGCCGAACCCGCAGGGCCGCAGCGCCCGATCGTCCACATGCTCCACACCCACTACCTCGCCCCCAGGCCGCTGCCCGCCATCCGCTGCGTCGCCCAGACCCGCACCCGCGACGGCTGCCGCAACCCCGCCACCGACCCGGGCGAAGGCCGCTGGACCCTCATGCCCGTCGACCCCGCCACCACCTCGCCCAGGCACCTCGCCGCGCACCTGCTGCCCGCCGACATGGCCGTCCACTACCTCAGCGACCTGCCCTACGCCGTCTAACTGCGCTGGTGCCGACAACGCTGCCCGATTCACGACCACAGCATCGCCGCCGACACCGCCGTCACCGAGTGGGAACCCTTCGACCCCTTTCTCCACCGCGCCCACATCCGCGCCCGCCTGCCCACCGACCCACCACCCGGGCCCCACCCGACGACGATCGACCCCGCCGGACAGCCGGACAGCCGCCCAGCCGCGCAGCACACCTGGTGAACGGAAACCCCGCATGCCCGCCCACGGCCCCCGCTGCCTCGTCACGGCAAAGCCCTCCGCAGTCCCCCTCGCCGGTGGCACAGTGAGCACCGTGCACGAAACAGACACCGGCACAAACGACCTGACGGTCCCCCAACTGATCCGCGACAAGTGGGGCAGCGACCTGCCCGCCGCGGGGCTGCAGCAGCGGTTCACCGAACCCGGCTGGACCTGGCAGGAACAGCTGCCTCGCCCGTGCCCCGCATGCGCCACTGCGCTGCACTCGCTGCGCCGCCCCTACGAGTCCGGGGGCCGCCAGTACCGCTACGTCGCCGTGGTCTGCCCCGCCTGCCCGGCGGCGTTCACGCTCGCCGACCTCGGGGTGAAGACCTACGACAAACTCCTGCACCCCGCACCCGCGGCACCCATCGTCCCCGTGTCCCGCCGCGCGGGGACCGCCCCCGCAGTGACGGTCAGCGCCGCGGTGCGGCTGGTGGCCGGCCTCGACACCGGCCCGTGCCCGGACGGGCCCGGCGTGAGCGTCACCGAAATCCGTCTGCCCCGTCCCTTCCCGGAACCCGCAACCGTTCCGGTGGGTCCGGTGTGGCCCGAGGACCTGCCGCTGCCCGCCGAGCAGGAGACGCGGGCTCTGTGGTGGGGCAAAGTCACCGACCCCGCCTGGAGCGTGCCCGAGGCGGCACTGCGCGTCGCCGACGACGTGCGGGTCATCGTCCCGGCGGGAGAGCGGTTCGACGCCCTGCGCGAGACCCTCAGCGGCCTCGGGGCCCGGGTGCGCACCGCCGCGCACTGGGTGGAGGACGAGGCGGTGACCACCCTGTCCGACCTGGGAACCCCGGTGGAACTGGCGGCCTGGACCGGCGGTGCGGCGACCCCGGCCGCGGGCCCCGCCGCGTACGCGGCCCGGGACGCGTTCGCCGCCCAGTGGGACGCCCTGGACGAACTCCCCGTTGGCGACTCGGAGGCGTTCACGCCGATCGAGGACCTGGTCCCCGAAGGGTGGAAGGCGTTACTGCCGCACTCGTCCTTCAACCCGGTTCAGGCCGCCGCCGTCCCCGCCGTCACCGGAGGCGACGAGCACGTCATGGTCGTCGCCCCCACCGGCGCGGGCAAGACCGCGATCGGCATGGTTGCCGCCCTCGCCGCCCACCAGCGCGGCCGCAAAGCCGCCTGGCTGGTGCCGCAGCGCTCGCTGACCGACGAACTCGACCGTGACCTCGCCGCCTGGCGCCGCGCCGGGCTGCGGGTGGTGCGCCTGACGGGCGAGGCCGCCGTCGATGCCGACCTGATTCGCCAGGCGGACCTGTGGGTCGCCACCACCGAGAAGTTCGAGGCGATCTGCCGCGCCGGCTCCCTGCGCAGCGCCCTCGCGGAGGTCGGCTGTCTGGTCGTCGACGAGATCCACCTGCTCGGCGACCCCACCCGCGGCCCCGTCCTCGAAGCGCTCCTCGCCCGGGTGCGCGAGGACGCCGCCCGGGTGCGGATCGTCGGTCTGTCCGCCACCGTCGCCAACGCCGACCAGCTCGCCGACTGGCTTGGCGCCCGCCTCGTCCGCTCGCCCTGGCGCCCCACCCGCCTGACCTGGCAGCTGCCGACCATGCCCCCGGAGGCGGACGCCGCCGACTGGGCGAGCCGCAACAACGCCCGCACCCGCCGCACCGTCGACCTCGCCCGCCACCACACCCAAGACGGCGGCAGCGTCCTGGTGTTCTGCGGCAGTAAACGCTCCGTGCGCACCACCGCCCTCGCCCTCGCCCACGACCGCGGCGTTCACACCACCGGCGCCGACGCCGACGACAGCGACCTCGTGGAGCGCCTGTGCACCAAGGCCGGAGTGCGCCTGCACTACCGAGACTGGCCCCACAAACGCGACGCCGAACAGGCCTTCCGCAGCCGGGAGGCCGACGTCCTCGTCGCCACTTCCACCGTCGCGGCCGGCGTCAACCTGCCCGCCCGCGCCGTCATCGTCCGCGACACCCAGATCGGCATGAGCCGCATCGAAGTGTCCATGGTCCAGCAGATGTTCGGCCGCGCCGGACGCATCGGCGCCGGCGAGCGCGAAGGCCACGCCTACCTGCTCACCGCCCCCAGCGAGCGCCACCACTGGCAGGCCCGCCTCGCCGCCGGGTACACCGTCACCTCCCGTATCCGCGACCGCCTGCCCGACCACCTGCTCGCCGAAGCCGTCCAGCTGCGCATCCACACCATCGCCGACGCCGAACGCTGGTGGGAGGGCACCTTCGCCTTCCACCAGGGCCACCACCCCTTCGACCCCCTCCATGACGCTGCCGACTTCCTCACCGACACCGGCTACCTCATCCGCACCCCCGACCCCGACGGCGGCGACGACCGCATCGAAGCCACCGAACTCGGCCGCCTCACCAGCCGCTTCATGGTCGACGCCGACCTCGCCTCCACCCTCGCCGACGCCACCGCGCACCTTCCCGTCCCCACCGACCCGGACGCCGCGGAAGACCTGCTCATCACCACCCTCGCCACCCGCCTGCCCACCCTCGAACAGGCCCCCTTCACCGACCGGGCCAAGGCCGAGCTCTACAACGTCCTGCGCACCCTCAGCCAACCCGACGCGGATCAAAACGAGGACGACGAGAACGAGTGGCAGCCCGCCGCAGGCGACCTCGCCCGCGCCGTCCTGCTCCTCGTCGCCCACGCACCTCGAGCCTTCCGGGGCCGGCCCGCTTACATCCGCGGTATCCCCGCCGACTCCATGACACCCGTCCTCGACGACGCCCAGCGCTACCTCGCCTGGCTCGGCGCCCAAGGCCCCCTCACCACCGTCCACCCCTGGATCGCCACCGTCGCCGCCGACCTCGCCGGCCGGATCCGCTGGCGCACCCTCGCCCCCACCCGCGGTGCCGGCCGCCTGCTGTGGATCTGCGAACAGATGGCCACCCCCGCACACACCCAGCAGTTGGTCCCCGACATGTGGAAAGCCGCCCGGGCCCGCGGCATCGACTCACCCGACTGGCCCGGCACGACTCCGCCCAGCACCTGCCGCCTCAGCTCAGCCGAGTACAGCACACTCCTCGCCAACCGCACGACCGGCACGGAGATCACCCTCCACATCGACCACGCACACGTCCGAGTACCGCGGTCAGCCACCGTGATCACCTGGAACGGCGCCACCACCGAGCAGCACCCAAGTACCGGCACAGCCGTCGATGTCCCGTACCCGGTGCCGCGGCCTGACGACCCGTCTGCGGGACGCACCGGCACCGCCGTCTTCACTCGAGGCGACCGCATCACGGCTGGCTGGGGCGCCGCGTACAGCAAGATTCGCTGAGACTCATGAGACGTACCACCCAGCCCCAAGCCCGACACGCCGTGTGTCTCAGGACGGGGGCACCGCAAGTGACGTTCGCACCCCAGAGGGAGGACCACCTCACCGCGGGGCGATCCTTCCCCAACGCCGACGCCTGGCCGCCGCATTTCCTCGGCTGCACAGCCGGTCGTGCCCGGCCCCTGGACGGAGGCTTCCGATCAATCAGGGACTTCCGGCCCCAGGACCTGCCTGAGCCCGGGGCATGTCGGCCCCGGGAATCGCCGGTCCTATTTAACTACGTTCAATAGACTGGCAGTTGAGGTCCTTCTTGCGGGCGAAGCGAGGCAGAGTTTCACCTTTGAGGCCGGTCCTTGGGGCCTACCTTGAGCGACGGCGCATTGCTCGGCATGAGGAACTTGACGTGGCGTATTCCGCAGCAGATGAGCGACCCTTGGCGGTGGAGCGGCGGCTTCCGGGCCGAGCGAGGCGGCGTACAGACGCCCTACGCGAGTACGAGAAGCTGAACGCCGAGTGCCGCAGCCGTTTTCCCCGCGCACTGTGGCCGTTCTTCGCCCCCGACGCTGACCAGCGCTACCGCTGGCGGGTCGAACTGGATTGTGGCTGCATCACCGAGCTGCTGACGCGCGGTGACCGCACCGCGTCACACGAATGCCAGTGGGGCAACGGATGGCTTGGCGAACCGCTGCCCCCAGGGCAGCTGTACTGCGAACACGACGAATCCGGACCCGCCCCCTACCGCAGGATCACCACGTGGAAGGACCGCAGGGAAGTCGCCTTTCCTCCCGACACGGCAGATCCGCCCGAGTGGATCACGGCCGAAGTGTGGACCGTGCTACGCCGCGACGAGCCTCGTACCGAGGCGTTCTGGACAGTCGAGCTGGAATGCGGGCACAGCACGGAGCTCGTAGCGCCCTCCCTCGACTGGAAGCCCGTACATGGGCCGTGCGTGGCGGACCCCGGCAGGGTGCGGGAGATGGCCGAGGAGTTCGACCAGGCGTCAGAGGCCGACCAGGCTTTTCTCAACACGCTCGACGGTCAGTACATGCGCCGCATGATCGCGGCAGGCTGGCCGAGCCCACGTCCAGAACAACCCTGCTCTACGTGTGTCCACGTCCGTACGATCACCGCCTACCAGGCCGTGGGCTGGCTCATCCCACGAGGCGCGGTCCCGCAACAGCCTCCGGTACGCCCGGCTCGCGATGGCCTGGAGCGCCGGCTTCGCCGGGCTGAGGCCGAGGCGGAGCGGCTACGAGCACAACTGGCTCGGATCGATGAATGAGTCTTTCAGACCATCCACTGGACCGGAGTGGCCAGAATTCCTTCCCCGCGTCGACCCGGCGATTGCCTGTCCCTACGCCGGGGCAGTGTTCCTCGGCCCTGGCTCGACCCAGAACTGGGGCGACACACAGACCTGAGGAGCGTGTTGAGCGACCAGCCGCAGCCCGAACTGCAACTGACCTATGACCGGGGATGGCAGCACATCGTCGTCCACACCGAGCCCGGCCTCGGCGCCGCGATGTCCGGTCTGCACGGTACTGTCCCCATCGAGCGGGACTCCCGCTACACCCGCGAGTGGCTGAGCCGCCTGGAACCGTGCGACCCCAACGCCCTCCACACCCTGCTCGTCGGCAGCGAGACGATCCCCAAACTGTTCCACCCCTGCGTCTACGACGACCCCGAGAGTCCGTCCGCCGTAGCCGGCTCGGGCTGCGTCTGCTACCAGACCTTCTACGACCCCGAGTACGGCATGCCGGTCGTCGCACACCACTACCGCACCGTCACGGGCAACGTCGAGACCTGGAAGCGCACCACCTACGCGCCCTACGCCCTCCGCGAGAAGGACGCCTTCGGCAGCCTCATCGTCGACGGCGGAGACCTCTTCTGGATCCGCACCCGCACCGGGACCCTGTCGCTGCTCCCGGAAAGCCGCTCCGGCTACGGCATCGGCTACGGCGGAGGCGGCCCCACCCAGCTCGCCTCATACATCCAGCAGCTCCTCGACACCGACGGGAGCAACACCACCGCCCAAGCGGGCTACGGCAAGCCGGACAAGCGGATCCTCGACTGGACCCGGGATCCCACAAACAAGGCGCTGACTCAGGAGCTGACACTGAGCGACCTCCGCCGCATTCAGAGCGCCTGACCTGACCAGCCAGCTACCGTCGCTGTGCGGGGGCGGTGGCACCCGATCAGTGCGAGCGGCACGTCTGAGCCGTGCGGCAGGCGGGCGGCAGTTGCGCCTGCCTTCGGGAGCCGCACCGGGCCGTAGCCGGACGTACGACGGAACGAGACGGCGCGACCACCGTCGAGAGGGCCGAAGTGCCCGCTGGTCCCCGGCCGCGGGCCCGGCGCGCTTCTCCCCGCGCGGACAAGCCGGCAGGGGTGCCCGCGGCCCACACGGCTGGGCACCCCTGCCGGCTTGTCTTCTGTCGGGAAGGGTCAGCCCTCCGGATCGGTACGGATCTTCCTGCGCCGGCCGAACCAACCGGTGCTCGTGGTGCTGTAGCCGAGGCCCGTCATGACGGTCAGCGCCTTGTTGTGGAGCTTGTCACTGGCGGAGGTCGCCCGGTCCACGGCTTCGGCGATCTGTCTCTTCATCCCTTGCGGGATGGGTGCCACGAGCCGGGGGAGGAACTCGAGCGCAAGCTCGGTGGCACCGGCGTTCCTCGGGTCGAGGATCGGGAGCAGGACCTCCTCGACCAGCTGCCTGCGAGCGGCCGCCTGGGTGATCCCTGCCCCCTCCCAAAGTGCGAGGACCGCGCGGCGCTCGGTGTTGTTGGTGCACTGGGCTGCCCGGTCAGTGACGAGTGAGGCGGCCTCGTGGTCGCCGAGGTCGCTCAAGCCCGCCCCCGTGAGGACGGTGAGATCGGTGGGGGAGGTCCTCTTGTCGCCGACCAGCGCGCCCCAGAAGGCGGCCTGCTCTGCGGTGGGGAGTGCGGCCAGTCGCCGGCGGACCTCGGGACAGCAGCACCGGCATGGGGGCCGGGACGGTGGCGCGGAGGGCCTGTGCGGTGGCGGTCGTCAGGTCGCTGCCCGACGGCTCGTCGAGGGCGATCCAGTTCGCGAGGGCGACGCCGGCCGCTGTGCCATGGGTGTCGAAGAGGTCGCGCATGGCGTCCGCGCCGGGCAGGCCCCGCAGCGAGGTGGTCCGGGATAGCTGGTCGCCCCCCGCGCGCCGTGTCTCGAGCCTGAGGGCGGTGTGCTCGGGTTCGGGCATCCACATGCAGTCGTCGACGGCCTGGATCATCGCGGCGGTCTCCTCCTCGCTCAGGACGGCGCCGGTGCGGTGGCCGAACGCTGTGAGGCAGCCGGGGGCGACGGTGGCCACGTAGGACAGGAGGGGGTCGTCGGCTGCCGCCTGGTCGCCTCCCAGTTGGAGGACGTCCGTCATGACGGAGCACTCGTACCTGGCGAGTTCGATCGGGTCCACCAGGCCGCTGCCGAGGAAGGTCTTGGCGCGATCGAGGAGCCCCCAGTGGGCTTGGGCGCTCTCGTCGTCGTTGACCGGGTCCTGGAGGGCGTCAAGCACGATCGGGGTGAGGCCGAGGTTCGGCGTGAGCTGGTCGCCGACCAGGGCGGTGTAGGCGGCTGCCGCGTCGCGGACCTCGTCGGCCGACCGGTCGGCGGCGGTGCTGGCCCAGAGCTTTTCGAGGACGTCGGTGAGCGCGTCAGTCAGTTCCGCCATGGGCAGGCGCGGGTCGAGCGCGCCGAGCCACCGCGGCCAGGAGACGAGAGTGCTTTGTGCCGCGCTGTCCAGGACGCGTCGGGCGACGGCGGGGTCGCTGATCGGCCCGAGCCGGCAAGGTGCGCCTCGACGATGTCGCGGCCCTTGGCATGGTCGGCGTCCAGGATGGCTGCCGTAAGCCGCTGCGCTGCTGCAGGAGCCTGGCCGGCCCAGTGGCCCAAGAGTTCGGCGAGGGCGGCGAGGGTGGGAGCGGGATCGTAGACGGCCGGGGCGGCTGCCTGCGGGGCCGGTACGGGAACTCCCGCTACGACGGGGGCACCGGTGACCGGAAGCGCCGCCTGGGCTGCGCCGTGGTCCTCGAGTGCCTTGCGCAGCTGCTTGCCCAGGGAGGGGGCGAGTGTCGTTGCCAGGCGTTCGGCAGTCGAGGGCTCGAGGCCCTTCATCACGGCCGTGAGCACCAAGGCCTGGTGCGAGAGGAGGTGGTGGCAAGCGAGGTCGCGGATGTGGGCGGTGTCGGCGTCGAGGGCGGGGTCGGTGTCGCGCAGCAGCCACGCGGTGTTCTCGGCCTGGGTCCGGAAGGTGGGGTGCTGCACGACAGTGGCACGGAGTCGTCTGGCCGCAGGCCTGCTGCTGGCGAGAGCCAGCCGCCACGCCCCCGGCAGGACCTCGGCTCTGAGCACATCGTTGTTCCTGGCCAGCACCGGGGCCAGGGCCTCCACCGCGGCGTCTGCTCCTGCTCCCAGACCGGTGTCGGCGTCCGTGTCGGTGAACAGGAGGAGTACCGCCGTTGCGACGTTGGCGGCGGCCACGCCGAGCTCGGTGCGGGCCTGTTGGGTGAGCAGTTCGAGTACCGCTCGGCGGTCTGCGGCGTCGAGCGGCTCGACCGTGGCACGGAACTGGGCCAGCGCGCCGTTCTGGGCGTGCTTCTCGATCGTCTCGGCGAGCGCGGCCGGCAGGCCGAAGACACTGCCGCTGTTCTGAAGGAACAGCAGGTCGCGTCCCGGGGACGGTACGGAGCGGGTCCTCTCGAGGTAGTCCAGCAACTGGCGGCCGTGCCGGGCCTGCACCGGCCCGGCCGCTGATTCCGACCGGCCTCCCGCGGTGTCGTCGCCGACGCCTTCCTCGCCGTCGGTGTCGGCGAGGAGCCGGTCGAGGGGGGCCTGCCGCTTGGCGTACTTGCTCGCGATCTCCCGGATGTCCTCGGAGACGTACGGCCCCAGGTCGGCTTCCGGGTCGTTCATCAGGGCGAGGACGTGGTCGGGCAGGGCGTGGTCGAGGAGGAGGTCGCGGGCGAAGAGAGGGAACTCCACGCGCAGACACACCAGGCGGGCGATCTCGTCGGCTCTGGCCGACAGGTCGCAGTCGAGGAGGCCCTCCGCCCGGCGCTGCCGGGCGAGCCGGAAGGTCAGAACGAAGGTGTTGAGGAGCGCCTTGACGCGCCGCGGGCTGGTGATATGGGACGGTACGAGGATGCTGATGACCACGTCGACGTCGACCTCGGCCCACACCCCGGGTCGGCCCCGCACCAGGGCGGCGGCGAAGTGGCTCACCCGCTGGCTCAGCAGCGGCGGGACGCTGACCTGGTACTGGAACACCTTGTCCAGGTAGCCGCTGCCGCTGCTGTAGTAGGGGTTGCGGGCGTCCGCCGGTGTGGCCTGCTCGGAGGCCTTGGTCAGCGCTTCCTCGAGGACCTGCTGGTCCGCGGCGACCACGAAGACGCACTTCTTGACGCCGAGGAAGGTGCGCAGGGCGTTGAGCGCGGCGACCACATTGCCGGGCGCGCACCGGTCCAGCTCGTCGACGAAGACGACCAGCCGCTCGGTGCCCGACTTCTTGATCAGGTCGATGAACAGTTGCTCGAACTGCTCGTCACTGCTGACGGCGTCGGTCTTGCGCTCCACGGTGAAGGTCCGGTTCACCAGAACGATGAGCGCGGTCAGCAACGCGGCCGGCGCCACACCGGTCCTCAGCGCATCCGGGGCGCGGTGGAGGAACTCGGTGAGCACCGGACCGCTCGAGAACAAGGCCGCCGCCAGGGGAATGACGAGCGCGGTGGCGCAGACGAGGAGGAACATACCCACGAAGAGGCCGATCAGCCGCCATACGTCCCTGCGGCTGAGGCTGAAGGCGGCGCTGGACCTGCCGGTGTAGAGGTCGGCGTGGAACGCGCTGTCCTTGATGCCGAGCCCGCCGGCGACCGCGCTGATGAAGTTCCTGCGCAGCGGGTTCTCGGCGTACTTGAACGCGTCGAACCGCACGAAGTTGTACCCCGACCGGCCGCGCAACCGGCTGGCCAGGAGGTTCGCGATGCCGCTCTTCCCGGACCCCCACGGGCCGTACAGGGCGATGTTGGTGGGGGTCGGGACGGTGGTGACCAGCTGTTCCAGCTGGTCGGCTATGTGCTCGTGGGCCAGTTTGTCCTCGTCCAGGGCCGCGACCTCGCGGTCCTGGACGAGGTCGGTGTTGCGCAGCTGCTCATCGCTCACGTGCATCCGCCTGTCGCACCGGGGTGCGCCCTTGCACCCCGTCTGTTCGGTTGACCGGTCAGGCTACGACTCGCCGCTGACAGACGCCATGCCCGGGCGCATGGCCGGTGCGGCGATGGCCGACGGGGCACCGGGTGCCGGTGTCCCGCCGGCCTGCGAGGTGGCGGCGGCCGGGCCCGGCCGAGTGTGACCACGAGCAGGTCCATGGATGTCGAGCGTTTCTTCATGCAGGCAAATACCTGAAGGATCCTGGAAGAGGTGCAGCCGAAGAGGGCGATTTTCGACTCGCTTCCCGCCCACCTTCGATGCCTTTCCCGGGCTTCGCGAGGCGGGCGGTCGCCGGATCCATCACAGGTAACTTTGGGACCGACTGGCTTGTGAATGCCTCCTGATTTCGGAAACTGTTCGGGCTACGCCTGGAGGAATGTGACGAGCCGCCTGAACTCCTCGTTCTCGGCAGCCAACCGGGAGATGTCGATTCCCATCGCGCGGCGGTGGAGCTCGGCCGGCGAGACCCGCTCGCCCCGCCTTTTGGTGTAGCCCATCCAGATCTCGATCTCCGGGTCCACAATGATCACCTCGATGTTCTTCCCCTCGATCACCTCCGGATGGGGGATCTCGGTCCGGAAGCCGTCGGAGTCGGCGATGGCGAGGACGTCATCGCCGCGGGCCTGGAGCGCGGCAGCCGCGATGTGGGCGAGGCCCATGGCACCATGTGCGACGACGACCTCCAGATCCCGGACCTCGGTGCCGTTCCGTGCGAGGTTCTCGGCCACCGTGCGGACGACGATCTCGTCGCTTCGGCCCTCGACGACAATGGTCGCGGCCTCTCGCGTCGTCGTGGGCGGGCGCGTCTCGCTGGTCGGGGCGATATACGGGGTAAACAGCTCACCCTGCGCGGCCGCCGCGCGCAATTTGAACGCCAGGACCGTGGCGAATCCGTGCTCGAGGGACGCTTCGACGTCCCTCCTGTCGAAGAGTATGACGTTCAGTTCCTTGCCGAAACGGAGCGCGTCGACCGAATCGTCGCTGTATCCCGACATCGACACGAAAACCCCAATGGTTCCGACGGGCTTGCCGTCGACCTTTCCCTTGAACGCGTAGATCGCGGAGGCGGGGATCGGGTCTGCGACCCATTTGGCCTCCAGGAGGTAGGTGCGGTCGCGGTGAACGAACGAACCGTCGACCTCCTCGCCCTTTGGGCGATAGCTCGTGCTGGGCTCCAGGTTCCCTTCCTTCAGGAGCTTCTTCAGCCATGCCTCGAAGGCGCGACCTCGGGTCTGCGGCGTGAGGCCGTTCTGCAGATGCTCAAGACCGTCTAGTTCTTGACGCAGGGTCACCATGCACAGTCCTCCGGGATCGGGCGGCAGCCGTTGGCGACTTCCTATTGACCCGAAACGGTAAGGTTCGTCGCTCGTTGATCCTGGCGTGACGGATCTGGTGGGGGACACGCGACGGCTGTCGCCGAAGGCTCAGGAA
>NZ_JBHWID010000028.1:0-61452 GCF_042732175.1 Kitasatospora sp. NPDC059795 | reverse complement strand
TGACCTCGGCGATCTGGCACAACGACCGGACCGGTCAGCCAGTCATGCGCTCGCTGACCGCCTACGACCACTAACCCTTCGCATCATTCATCTAGTACTGCAGCGGCGCTTGCAGGTGGTGGGGATGGCCGCGTCGCCGCCCGAGTGCCGACATCGCGTATCCGGCCGGCGTGGCGAGGCGGGCGTTGTGGCTGTCCGGCAGCACGCCGTCGAGGTCGAAGAGAACGGCGCGCCTCACGCGGCATCACCGGCCTGCGGCACCGGTAGGGCTGCCTCCGTGAGCAGGGAGTGAAGGGTGATCCGGTGTTCGGCCAGCGGCTGTCGACCGCCGAGCGGGCGTTCCAGGATGCACATCGCGTCGGTGATCGGGGACCCGGCCATCCACAACGTCCGTGCCATGGTGAGAAGTTGACTGCCGAACGCACGACGTCGTCGACCAGGACGGCACGACGGCCGGTGATGTCGACTCCCTCGATCTGCCGGCGGGACCCCTGGTTGGGACGGGTCGACGTGGCCCAAAGCGCCAACTGAGGCCACGAGACGACGAAGGCCCCGACCGCTGAGCGGTCGGGGCCTTCGCTTGCCCTGGCGGGTGGAGACGGAGGATGCGAGATTCGAACTCGTGAGGGGTTGCCCCCAACACGCTTTCCAATTCTCCCGAACCCCGTCCGCCGGGGTTCACACCCGTCCTGACCTGCGGAGGAACGAACCGCTGGACGGTGGGTGAACCCGGCCGGACGGGGGTGAATGAGACCAGAACTGAGACCACGGTATCCGGTTCCAACAGCACAACCGGTCGATCTGCGTGCCCTGTCAGCTATCCGTGCCTGTGGGGTGCAGAGGCGAGGCGTAGACGAGGTGGACGATCCGTCCTGGCTCGTTGACGAGGTAGCGCACGCGCCCGCCGGCGGTCACCTCGCACTCCCAGCGCGGCAGTTCGTCTCAGCCGGGAGCGAGGGTGGCGAGGCGGCCCCGGATCGCGCTGTGGGCCACTGCGTTGTTGCCGCGCTGCTTCGATCGGTGTGGGCGGCTGTGCAGTCGGTGGTCGACGTGGTGCGCTCTTGACGAGCCTTACTGACCAAGTTCGCATTGTCTTGGTTCTTCGACCCGGAGCAGTGTGTCGGACTGATGATCCAGTGGGTCCTTGGCATGGAGTCCGTTGACGCCACTGAGGGCAGGGCCGGTGCGCACACATGCACCTGGCTTGCACTGGCCCTGACAAAGTCCTCTGGCTCGCCCCGTCACCTCAAGTATGCAATTCAGCAAAGCTGTAGGTCTTGGTCGGCGACTTGCCCTACCCTGCTTCCGACAAGACGTAACGCCTGCCGAGGCGGGCCCAGTTGGCTCAGACGGGCAAGGAGCATCAGGTGGCAGCAGGTCAGACGAATTCTCGCACCCTGCTCATGAAGATCTTCGAGAGCTGGCATGATGAGAATATCCCAGACTGCTCGCCAGATACGGCCTTCGAAATTTTTGCATCGGAGCTCGCCCTTCGTTCATATGGCCTCGGGCTTGAGAATATTCAGGATGGGATCGTAGGGTCCGGCCAGGACGGCGGGATCGACTCCATTTTTACGTTCTGGGACGATAACCTCCTGGACGAAGATTCGGAGATCTTCTCCGATAGCAAGAAGCCTAGCGAGTTTTCGCAAGAGCGGCTTCTGGAGCTCTGGGTACTCCAGGCCAAGCGCAGCCCGTCATTCGAGGAAGTCGCGCTGGACAAGCTGGAAAATACGCTTCGCCGGGTCCTGGATTTGAATCAGGATATGGATGGACTTAAGGGGCTTTATAACGAAAGCCTTCTCGCGCGAATCGACCTATTCCGAAAGTCGTGGGAAAAGCTTCTAGTCCGTCGCCCAAAAATCTCAGTACGTATTGTCTATGCGACCCCGGGTGATCGGCAGGGAGTCAGTCCCCAGGTTCTGATAAAGCAGAATCTTCTGCAGCAGGCTGTCGCTGACCTGCTCCCTCCTGGGGCGACGGTTGATTGCTCACTTTCAGGGGATCGTGAACTTCTCGCACGGTACAATGAAAAGCCAACTTATTCTCTGCCTATGAGGTTTCAGGAGAATGCGACCAGTGGAAACTCGCATGTTGCACTAGTCACTCTCTCGGACTACTTCAATCTGATCGCCGATGAGAATCGGAAGCTTCGGCGCCATCTGTTTGATTGGAATGTTCGCGACTACCAGGGGCCTGTCACAGTTAACCAGGAGATTAGGAGGACACTCGAAAACGAGCAGAGCCCCGAGTTCTGGTGGCTCAATAATGGCGTCACTATCATCTGCAGCGAGGCTACCACTGGCGGCAAGACCTATTCGCTGACGGATATTCAAATCGTCAACGGCCTTCAAACAAGCCACACCATTTACGAGGCCCTGCGGGATCATCCGAATGCCGATATTGGCGACCGTATGATTCTGGTACGCATCATTTCGACGACCGACCGCAAGACGCGCGACCAAGTGATTCGCGCAACTAATCGCCAGACGCCCGTTAATGAGGCCTCTCTCCGCGCAACGGATGAAATTCAGCGAAATATTGAAGACTATTTCCTGGTTAACGGCTGGTACTATGATCGCCGGAAGAACTTCTATAAGAATGAAGGTAAGGATCCTGCCAAGATCATTGGAATTCCCCTGCTCGGCCAAGCCCTGACGGCTATGGGGCTCTGTCGCCCCGATAAGGCCAGAGGGAAGCCCTCTTCTTTGCTTAAGAATGATGACGACTACACCTCGGTCTTCAATTCCGGCGTCAACCTTAGTGTTTTTCTCTGGGCTGCAAGGACTCAGCGAACTGTTGACGTATTCCTGCACTCGGAGAGCGCTAGCGCTACGCAGGCGCAACGGAACAACCTGAAGTTCCACCTCGCCATGCTTGTGGCGGTCGAACTGGTAGGCAAGAGAATCTACAGGCCGCAGCAGCTGGAAATAGTCGCCAGCGAGAACGCAGAGCTGGGGGAATCATTTCTCGCCGACCGCCTGGACCTACTGAAGGAGTTCACAACCTCTTTTGTTGGGGGTGGAAATACGACCCTGGAGAAGGCTGCAAAGAATCAGCAGTTTACTCAGTACATCCTAGCGCAGCTCGGGGTCTAGGTTAGGGGTTGAGATCCAAGCTGCCCTAATACCAGTTGGCGGGCCTGCCGGACGGACAGGGCCGGGGCTCTGGCCAATCAAAACCGCGCCAGCGACGGATAGTATGGCGTATTTTCCTGGCTTCTGAACTTGATTGGGTGATGTCGGAGCCGCAATGCGGTTGTTTCAGGGCGACAGCTTGGCGTCCAGGTAGGTCTGCACGGGCTCGAACAAGCCGTATGGAACGAACTGGGCGATCTGGTCGCGCGTTACCCACGTCAGCTCCGCCAATTCTTCGGTGTCGACCACTGTGGCCGTGCCGCCCAACACCACGCAGGCGGCGTACGACATCTGTCGGCCGGTCTTGGGGTGCACGCGCTTGCCGAGCAGCTGCGCGGCCTTCAATGTCAGCCCGACCTCCTCGGCGGTTTCGCGGACGGCGGCTGCTTCGGGCGATTCGCGGGCCTCGATCTCGCCGGCCGGGAACTGCTACGACAACTCGCTTTCGGCGATGCGGCGTTGGACCATCAGGACGCGGCCGTCCTGGACCACGATGGCGGCGGCGATGCCCGGCTTGGTGCTGGTCGGCTCAGTCATTCTGCGGCTCCTCCAGGGTGGCCAGGACGGGCGGGAAGAGCGTATCGATGGGGATGAACCGGGGCACGGCGTTTCGCGGAACCCACATCACGTCGACGTTCTCGATCGTGTCCTGGTTGCGGGCTTCGCCGGCCAGGTACTCGGCGAGGTAGTACTGGCGCCACACCCCGGTGGCCGGGTGGAGGCGGCCGCCGAGGTCTTCGCGGATCGCGCAGTGGATGCCGGTCTCGGCGAGCGTCTCGCGGACGGCCGCGGAGGCCGGGTTGCCGCCCGGCTTCACCACACCCGCCGGGAACTGCCAACGGATGCCGGCGGGTTCGTCGTCTCGGCGGCAGACGAGCAGTACCTCAGGCCCTCGGCTCACCACCGCGATGGCGACCCACAGAGCCTGGCGGCCGGGCTCAGCGGTCAGGAGCGTGAACCGCTTCTGTGCGGCGGGTGGTGCCGTCTACAGGGCCTGGTCGAGCAGTTGGTGCTTCTCTCGGTGCGGGGAACCAGCTCGGGGCTCTGGTGCCGGCTGGCGACCGTCCGCAGCCCGTTCCCAGCCGGGCGGCGAACGCCTCGTTGGTGTCCCGCAGGGCCTCTTGGAGCCGACAGGCGGACCTGCCCGTCCAGTTCACGACCACGTCCACCTTTGTGTTCCTCCCCCCGGAACCTGCTGGTCGGTTATGCCGTGGTCTTCGCTTCGAGCACCGGACGCAACAGGCGCAGCGGGGTGCTCCAGTCGTACTGGGCGCGTCCGCCGCCGGCTTTAGGCTTGTGCGGCACGTAGTCGCCGAACAGCACGCCCATCGCCTTCAGTCGCTCCACGTTGGCCGCGTAGGCGGGGTGGGCGGAGTTGACGTACGGCTGCGCGGCCACGGGAATGCCCAGGCCGTAGGACTCGGTGAGGATGCCCAGCAGCAGGGTGTCGGCGTGGCCGTCGGCCCACTTGTTGATCGTGTTGAAGGCGGCGGGCGCGACGGCGATGGCGTCGGCCGGCGGCAACGACGCGGGTATGCCGGGTGTGCGCCAGGCCGAGCGGATCGGGTGGCCGGTCTGCTCCTCGATCCCCGCCCGGTCGATGAATCCCATGGCGTTCGGGGTGGCTACGACGCCGACCCGCCAACCTTCCTCCTGGGCCGCCGAGATGAGCTTTCCCACGTCGTCGGCGATGCCGGAGGCACAGACGGCGACATACAGGAAGGGCTGGCTGGTCAAGGTCGGACTCCCAACTCGCGGCTGAACCGGTGTAGCTCGGGCAGGGCGCCGCGGCGGTCGCGGGCTGCCATGTCGGTGACCAGCTCCCGGATGTCCGGACGGCGCCGGATGTCCTCGGCCGCGTGCCGTTCGGCGATGCGCAGGGCGCGGTAGCCCTCGGACAGTTTGCCCTGCTGGTTGAAGGCCCGGGCCAGGTCCGCCCACAGCGCAGCCTGCCGCCCGGGAGCGGGGATGCGGCGGTTGATCAGGGGTCGGGCGGTGTCGATGGCCGCGCCGGCGTCGATGGCCGCGGCGGCCGACACCCGGCGCAGAGCGACGTTGGTCGGGCTGAAGTTCGCCCAGGCATCGGGGTGGTCGCGGTCGACGTAGCGGGCCACTTCGTCGGCCTGGTCCAGCAGTTCGGCGGTGGTGGAGCGGTCGCCGCCGGTGCTGGCTGCCGGCACTCCGCGCAGCAGCATCAGGCCGAACGCGGCGAGGTCGCCCTGGTTGTAAGAACTGCGGCTGGCGATTGCCTGCAGGCGCTCGAACGGCAAGCCCAGAACCTCGTTCGAAGCGATCAGTCAGCCAGTTCGAAGCTGATCGAAGATCAGAAAGAACATCCCCAAGGCCACCGGATAGCTGCAGGCCGCCCACACGACCGCTCTACGGCGACCTTCACCCAACCATCGGGCCACCGCGAAGGCCCCGACACTCACGAAGCCTGCAAGACACAAAGCCAGCAGAGTTCGGAGAAGCGCGATGGCAGATAACAAGTCAGCCTCCAGAAAAGTAACCTGAGCACGTGGCATCGACTCGACAACGTGTTGCGTGTTGCGAGGCAAGTCGAGAGTAGGGGTGCCCGAAGGCCCATGTCGAGCCAGGAGGACGAGGATTGGGACAGCAGCGGGCTCGCGACAGTGACCAGACCCCGCTCTCGGAGTTCGCCGAGGAGCTTCGAGCGCTTCAGAGGGCCGCGCGCCTCACGCCGGCAGAGACTCACAAGATCACCGGCGTTCCGCTATCGACGATCTACGCGGCGCTTGCCGGCTCCCGGCTCCCGTCCGAGAGGGTCGTAGCGACCCTGACAGAGGCCTGGCATGGGGACCGCCAGAGCTGGATCACTCTGCGCCGGGAGACGGAGGCTGAGCTTCGGACCGGGGGCAGGGGTTCGGAGGTTTCGGACGGAGTTAGCCAGGCTGATGGTGCAGCCCATCAGGGGTCGGCTGATGTCCGACAGTTTCCAGGCGGCCTATCAGGTTACCTCGCATTTCTGTCCAGGAGCTCCGGCATTTCTATCCGCGAGCTTGCGAGGAAATCCGGGGTTAACGCCTCGACGGTCAGTCGAGCCATTTCGGGAGAGACGCTCCCGAAATGGAGCCTGGTTCAGTCTATCTCTACTTCTTTGGGCTTGGGTGATAGCGAGCTAGAATCAATGAGGCGACTCTGGCTTGCGGCGACGCGCACAGCCGAACGGCCAGGGCGCGGGCGCGGCGGGAGTAAGATCGATGAATACCTCGCACAGACCTCGAACATCGAGTCCCACTGCTCGAACATGGCACCTATCGGGCGTTCCCTGCCTGCCTTGGTTGGCAGCCCGACGGCGGCGGCCATCACTTTGGGGAATCGCCTTCGCAGGATGCGCGGCAACATGACCCAGGGCGCCATTTCCAGAAGCCTAATGATTTCCGCCTCCAAGCTGAGTCGCATGGAGAGTGGGCTGGCCATTCCAAGCTCAGAGATGATCGAATTCCTGACGCGCCACTATCGTATCCCTGGGGCCGAGCGAGAGGAGCTTCATCGCCTGCGAGCGGAAGCTGAGGCCCCTGAGTGGTGGAGCGAGCGCAGCGAGAGGCCTCCTGGTGCACTATCCCGTCTATTTTCTCTTGAGGTCATGGCGGAGCAAGTGTTGGTCTGTGGCGGCAGAGCTATTCCGGGACTACTCCAGACAGAGGGGTACTGCAGGGCGCTCTCAGGGAAAGTGGCGATCTGCGGCAATGGGAGAGAAATTTCTTCACTGATGGAGCTCCGGGCCGAGCGGCAACGCAGATTTTTTGCTGCGAACATCAGGTCGGCATTTATGATCGATGAGAGTGCCTTGTATCGGGAGGTCGGGGGTGACGTACAGATGAAGGAGCAGCTTGAGTATTTGATTGAACTCGCGTCGATTCCCTGCATCAACATCCGCATCGTTCCGATGTATCGGGAGTTTCCGATGGCTATTGACTCGCTCACCCACTTGGCGTTCCGGTCTGTCGATCTTCCGGAGGTGATATATAGCGAAGGTGTCAGGACTGTAGAGCATGTCTTGGCCGATCGCTCACGTTGGGGGGATATCGAGCCGCATAGGGAGATAATGTCCGAGATCGTTTCGTCAGCGGCAGGTGAGGCGAGGAGCGCGGATATTCTTATTTCAGCGCGAGATCATTTCGATCGCCCCCCGGAGTTGCGGTAGATGGCGATGCAGTCAACCTACTCCGGGAGGGCGATTGGATGGTCGAGGCGATCAGGTGCCCAGACCCGGGATGCTGCCGGACTGCTCCTCCGTCCAGGGGCAACGACTGTTTGACGTCCTGGTGCTGGCCCCTCTCGTGAGAGGGGCCAGCACGCGCCTCGGTCGTGGGCGCTGCTGCCCGGACGCCCGTCGAGCAGGCTCGTGACGGCTAAGCGAGCCGAGAGATCCGGGCGATGACAGGGCGGCAAGCACAACCACGGAACGACGAAGGGCCCGACCGCATTGGCGGATTCCAGGAGTCGTTGCAACACCGTGGTGAGTTGATCAAGCCGCGATTAGGTGTCCTCCACTGCACCAGTCCACGCCGTTGAGGCAGCGCGCACCCGAGTGCCGTGCCGGCTGAACGGGCTCCGCCCGGCGATCCGGCGGTGTGTCGGATCGACCTCGACGGTGCCAAAGCCCGGATGCCAGAGCGGGGCTGGGGCAGTGGACCAGTCGGGGGCCACCGGGCGTGCAACTTGAGGTGCGTCCTTTCCGAGGCCATGGTTCTCGCCTCTGCAGATGCAGTCACACTCGCTGTCCGGTGCCGCGTCTGCACAACTGGTCGAGCCGCATAGCGCGGGTCCGGCACCAGGGTGGTGCCAGCACAGCCTGGGAGCGCATGGGGTCTGGAGATACCAGTCGAGGCATACGACGGCACCAGTCAACTCACGGTCCAGGACCGCGAGCATGACGGGAACGGCGTCCTCCAACATGGTGATGGCGCTCCAGAAGGACACAGGCGGCGCATAACCGGAGATCATTTTCTGGTACCCAAAAGCGAAGGCTCGCGCCGCCGCGTGGTCGCTGACGGCGCACATGTCCGCACTCACGCCGAACGGGCGCTTGTCCCCAATGACCCAGGAGTCGTCGGACAGATGAGCCCATCGACTGCCTGCGGTGTCGCAGCAGACCTCGCCGCCGCCGATTTCGCTCCACTCGCGAACCATGCCGATGAGAACGGCCGCTGTGTCGCGCCCGTCAGCGAGCTTTCGCTGTTCGGAGGGCACCTTTGCGAGGACAGCGCGGAGCAGGTCCTCACTACGCTGGGCTGCAGGCTTTTGGGAACGTGACTCGCCGCGTGACGTCTTCAATCGGCACCTCTCGTGAGAACGTGCAGTACCACGGGACCGGACCGATCCTGCTCGCTGAGTGACGTTCGCAAACAGGTACTGTGTCGACCTTCTGCATAGTCCTCGTCTCGGTTGACGTTGAGGTCGAACTCCGCACCTCAGCAGGCCAACTCCGCTAGCCTGGCTTGGGTGATGGAAGCGACTGGCAACGTCCCAAGCGGCTCGCGTTACGGCGAGATTGCGCAGGATCTGGCCATACTCGGCGAGGCCTTTGGGGTTGGCGAGGTCCAGGAGTGCCGCTTCCTGTCGGCTGGCCTGATGAACGGGAACTGGCGGCTGCACACGGCCGAAGGGCTGTTCGCCTTGAAGCGGATCATGGACGTGCCGCTGCCGCTCGCCCGCCGGAACTTGGCGGTGCTGGCCGAGCTGGCTGGTACGGGTGTCGCGGTCGCCCGGCCGCTGCTCACCTCCGATGGTGAGACGGTGGTGGAGATCGCGGATCGTGGATACTGCCTGATTCCCTGGACGGAGGGCAGCCACCAGCCCGGGACCGCGCTCACCTTGGACCAGGCGGCGGGCCTCGGAGTCCTGCTCGGCCAGATCCACCAGAGCTTGAACGACGTGCGGACCGCTCGCCTGCTGCCCCCTGGACCGCAGCAGATGACCGCCATGGTGACGACGCCGGCTGCGGCGCACGTTGAGGCGGACCGTTTCCTGGCGCTGATCGCCGCTTTGGGGAGTCCGACGGCCTTCGACGCTGCGGCAGCGGAAGCGCTGAGCGAGCGCAAGGTGCTCCTCGACAAGTACGCCAGCGAGCGACCCACCACCGAGGTGGCACTCGGCCCCGTGGGTTGGACGCACGGCGACGTGCAGCACCGCAACGTGCTGTGGCGCGACGGCAAGATCGCCGGAGTGATCGACTGGGACCGCATCCGCGTGCGCCCCTTCGGTGAGGAGGTCGCCCGCACCGCCACCGTGCAGTTCGGCGGTGAGGACGGTTTCCTCGACCTGGAGCGGACCACCGCGTTCGTGGCCGGCTACCGGTCGGTGGTGCCGATCCCGGTGCCGGCCCTGGCGGACGCGGTGGAGCGGCTGTGGTGGAAGCGCATGTCGGACTACTGGCAGCTGGTCTTCCACTACGACCGCGGCGACCACTCCTGCGACCACCTGTTCCTGCCCGCCGAGCGGTTCCTGGCCTGGTGGACCGAGCGGCGCGAGGTGGTGCAGGAGGCGTTCGCGGCTATGCCGTGACCAGCGTGCGGATCAGCACGGTGGCGAGGGCTTCGGCGACCTGCTCCATGTAGTCCGGGGCCGAGATCTGCGGCACCTTCAGCACCACCATCTGCCGCAACGCCCGGTAGTAGTTGGGCAGTTCGTCCTGGGTCGGCGGCCGGTAGGGGCTGTGGGCCAGGTGCGGCCAGAAGCGGGCGGCCAGTTCGGGGTGCTGGAAGAGCGGTGCCTGTGTCCAGTCCTCGTACAGGGAGCGGACGGGGACGCCGGCGGCCTTGAATCGGCGGCCGAGTTCCGCCGGGTCCGGCACGCGGACGCTGATCGTCAGCGGGGTGCCGTACCAGCCGCGCACCGACAGCTCGCCGATCTCCGGCCAGGCAACAGGCACGTCGTACTCCTCCAGGGCCTTGCGGAGGACGGCGAGGTTCTGTTCGGCGGCCAGCATCCGGTCAGGCAGCGAGCGCAGCTGTTGGCGGGCGATGACGGCGGACACGGCGGGCATCCGGTACTTGTAGGCGGCGCCGGTGGTGGCGAACGGCAGCAGGTCGGGCAGGGTGAGCTCGGCGGCCAGACGAGCGGGGTGGTGGCCGAGGGTGAGGGCCCGCTCGTACACCTGGCGGTCCATGGTGGTCAGGATGCCGCCCTCACCGCCGGAGACGGACTTGGACTCCTGGAGGCTGAAGCACCCGGCCGCGCCCCAGGAGCCGACCGGACGGCCCTGGTAGAGAGCTCCGTGGGCGTGCGAGCAGTCCTCGACGACCGGCAGGTCGGTGGCGGCGGCGGCGAGCTGGTCCATGCGGGCGGGGACGCCCCAGGCGTGAGTGGCGAGGACCGCCGAGCAGATGCCGGCCGCTTCGGCGACGGCGGTCGCGGCGATGTTCGGGCTGTCCGGCTCGATGTCGCAGAAGACGGGGTAGCTGCCGGCCTGGAAGACCGCGGTGAGGGCGGAGACCCAGGTCATCGGGGAGACGGCGACGCCGGTATCGGAGTCGGCGCCGACCGCGTGGAGGGCGGCGTGCAGTGAAGCGGTGCCGGAGTTGAACGACAGCGCGTGGCGGGTGCCGGTGAGGCGGGCGAAGGCGGCTTCGAGGGCGTTGGTGGCCGGGCCTCGGTTGATCTCGGACAGGTGACCGTCGTCGAGGAGCTTGAGGACGGCGTCCTTCTCGGCCTGCCCGTACTTGGGCTCGCGGGGGAACGGGAGGGTGACGGCGGGCTCGTTCACGGGTGTCCTTCCGGGCAAGGGGCTGGGCGGGGTTACGGGCGGCGGCGCGCGGCGGAGCGGGCGTCGGGGGTGATGCGCGGTACGGCGGAGAGGTGGCTGTGGTCGAGGTCGTCGAGGTCGGCCTGGAGCTGGGCGGCCCGCAGCCGGACCATGTCGTGGTCGTCGCAGGAGGCGTGGAAGTGCAGCAGCGAGGAGGCGATGCGGAGGCGGAACAGGACCAGCGGCAGCAGGCGGTCGGCGGGCAGTGGGCCGTCGAAGTAGCCGCCGAGCAGGGCTGTGGTCATCGGGGCCGGTTCGCGCAGCGACCAGCCGGCGAGTTCGGCCAGCGGGTCGCCGCCGCGTGCGCTCTCCAGGTCGACGACGCCGGTGATCTGCCGATCGTCGGTGAAGACGTGTCGGCCGACCCAGTCGCCGTGCAGGAGCCGGGGCGGGCCTTGGGGCAGGCGGCCCGAGCCGACGTCGAGGATGAAGCGGGTGCGGTGCAGCAGCGCGGGCAGGTCGAGGCCGTCGAGGCTCGGGACTTTGCGGGGTGCGAGGTTGAGGAACCAGCCCTGGATGGTGGCGTGTTGGCCGATGCCGTGGCCGTCGAGCTGGCCGAAGCTGCCGACTTCGATGCTGTGCAGACGCCGGAGCGTCTCGCCCGCGCGGGCTGCCGCGTCCAGGTCCTGCGGGGTGGGCGGCTCCGCCTCGATCGGGCGGCCGGGGCAGCGGGTCTCGACGCACGCTTCCCGGCTGTGCCAGCGGATCTCGGCGGCAGGGATACCGGCCTCGCGCATGCGGGCCGAGGCCCAGGCAGCGGTCGGGTAGCGGAAGAGGCTGCCCGCGCGGCGGACCTTGACGACCAACTGGTGGCCGTCGCGGGTGGTGGCCGCGAAGGGGATGCTGTCCGTCCCGGACCTGAGCGGGGTGAAGTGCACGTCGGTGGCGTCGAAGCCCGCCGCGGCGAGTGCGTCGACCAACAGGGGGTGCGGGCGGCTGATCACGGTGTCAGGGGCGGGCATCGGGAACCTCCGGCACGGGAACGGAGAATCGGTGGGCGGCCGAGGCCAGAGCGGCGTCCAGCAGGGCGATCGAGGCGAGGTTGTCGGCGGCGGGCACCGGCAGGGGGCCGTCCTGGTGGAGGGCGTCGACCATGGCGGTGATGCACCGCTGGTAGGCCGGCGGCCCGGCCTCGGGCCCGCTTCGTGCCCGGTTGGGGTCCGGGGCCCAGCGGGCAGCGAAGCCCTGTCCCTCGACGCGCCAGTCGCCGCCGGCGTCGGTCCGCAGGGCCGGGTCGACGATGTAGCCGCCGCGGTAGGTGAACAGGGAGCCGTCGACGAAGTGGATGGTGATCACGGCGATCGAGCTGTGGGCCGCGAGGAAGCCGGTCGCCGTCTCGGTGCAGGTGACCTCGGTGGGCGGTGCGGCGATCAGCGCGCGGACCTGGTCGAAGGCGTGGACAGCGAGGTCCGTGGTGACGGGCAGGTGCTGGTCGGTGCGGAAGCCGGGGCCGGGCAGGGCGACCAGGGTGTCGGCGGTGACGGCGAATGGCGCTCGTCCTTCCGAGCGGACCGTGTCGGGGAACGCGAGGAAGTCCGGGTCGGCGCCCCGGTTGTGCATGACGGCCAGCAGCAGGCCGCGCTCGCGGGCGAGGTGGGCGAGGTCGAGGGCGTCGGGCAGGTTCAGGGCCAGCGGCTTCTCGGTCAGGACGTGCCGGCCCTGGGCGAGCGCCGAACGGCTGACGGCGTAGTGGAGTTCGGGCGGGGTGAGGTTGACGACGATGTCGGCCTCGGCGTGTGCGAGCGCCTCGGTGAGCGTCGTGGCGCAGGCCGGGCTCAGCCCGTAGCGGGCGGCGAGCGCCTGGGCGGCCAGCTGGTTGGGGTCGACGAGGGCGGTGATCTCGATGCGTCCGTCGGCGAGCAGGGAACGGACCCAGCGGCTGGCGATGGCCCCGCAGCCGATGATCGCGGCCTTCACGATGCCTCCTTCAGTGGGTGCGTCCCGAGGGCCGGACTGGTCCGGTGCTGGGCGGGCCGGTGGCGCTGGACGTGGTCGAGGGCACGGGTGGTGAGGTCGTCGAGCGAGCCGCTGGTGGCGTCGAGCAGGACGACGGCCGGGGCGAGCGGGTGGACGAGGTAGGCGTTGAAGTGCTCGCTGAAGTGCCGGTCGTAGAAGAGCGTCGGCATGCCCTTGCGCAGGCGGGCCCGGCGGGCGAGCACGTCCGGGTCGGCGGTGAGCACGATCGTCAGATCGGGCATCGCCACCGGCCGGCTGGTGACCAGGCTCCGGGCCTGGTCGTCGCAGTCGAATCCGTTCATCCGGCCGACGGCGTGGGCGTGGGCGAGCAGGGTGTCCACGGTGCGGTCGAGGATGACGTCCCGGCCCTCGGCGAGAGCCTGCCTGGTGCGGGCGAGCCGCAGGTCCTCGATGTCCAGGAACTGGGCGATGTTGGCCAGTTGGTGGTCGGCGGTGAACGGCTCGGGGGCCGGCAGCCGGGTGGGGTCGGGGCTGGCGTGGTAGTAGCAGGGGACGATGGCGGGCCGGTTGAGGTGGGTGGCGAGCCGGGCGGCCAGCGTGGTCTTGCCGACGCAGCTGACGCCTTCGATGCCGAGGATCACGCGAACTCCCTGTCCGTGGTGGTGGATGGGGTGGTGCGGCGGTTGCTCTTGGGTGCGAGCACGGTGTGCTGGGTGCCGGTGACCGCCCAGCGGCCGAGGGCGGTCAGCGGGCCGACGCTCTTGAGTAGGAGCCCGGCCAGCGTCTCCGCGCTCCGTACGGCGGTCTCCCGCGCCGTCAGGGGTCGGCCTTCGGCTGCGGCGAGAGCGCGGGCCGGTGCGATGGTGGCCGCCCAGAGTGCCGTTGCGGCCGCCGCCCGGACGGGCAGGCGCGTGCGGGGCCCGAGTGAGAGGGCCAGACAGGCGGCTGTTGCGGGCGAGACCAGCAGCCAGGCCGTGCCTCGGTAGGCGCCGATGGTCAGGGCCGCCGCGTGGTCGAGGCGGCTGCCGTGGCCTTCGGCGTGCCAGCGGGCGGCGCACTTCGGGTAGTCGAGGTAGCTCTGGAACCAGCGCTCGCTCTGGGACAGCAGTTCGCTCAGGTGCTCGGCCGCCGGCACGGTGGTGGTGAAGGGCAGGCTCTCCACTGGGATGCCGCCCAGGGTGAGCCGGTAGCCGAAGGCGACGTCGTCGAGCACGGTGAAGGTGGGCAGCCCGCCGACCGCACGGAAGACGTCCGCGCGGACGAGCAGGCCGTGGCCGACAGTCTGGGCCAGCCCCGGCAGGCCACGGATCGTGTTCGGACGACGGGCAACGCCGGCGTACCAGCGAAGGTTGGGGATTTCGCGTCGCAGCGTCCACAGGGTCTGTGCCCGGGCAGCGCCCCGGCACAGTCCTCGCTCCCACCAGCTGTCGGCCGCACCCTGGGTGGCGAAGCGGGCCGACTGCTGGACGACGTGGGGAAGCTCGCCGTCCTGGGCCCGCTTGCTGGCCAGGAACTGGGCGGTCTGCTCCAGCAGCTCACGGTTCGGACGGGAGTCCACGTCGTAGACGGCGATGTACTCCTGGCCCGCGTCGACGGTGGCGAGTTGTTCGACCGCAGCGTTGACCTGCGCGGCCTTACGCCCGTCGCCCTCGTAGTGGATGTGCCGGACCATCGGGTCGGACGCCGTCCGGAGGGCGAGTTCTGCCGTGATGACGTCCGCCGTGGTGGGGAAGCCGGACAGCACTTCGGCGGCCACCGCGTCGGGCAGGGAGCCTTCGCCGGTGCTGGTCAGGGCCTCGGCGAGGGCGGTCAGTTCGTCGTTGCTCAGCTGCGGGAAGCGTTCCACGGTGAGGTCGGTTGCCGTCACCCCCGTGAGTCGGGCCGCGAGGTGCCGGCGCTCGTGCTCCTCGCGTGCCGTGGATACCAGCGTCAGTGTCGAGCCGGGGAAACCGCGCAGAAGCGGAACGAACCACGCCAGCGCCGCGCTGATCTGCTGTTGCTCTCGCAGCACCGGGATAACGACGTGCAGCACCATCGGCTCCGCCACCGCCGCCCGGGTCCCCGGCTGGTCGGCCCAGGCCAGCGTTCGGCGGACCTGGCGGTGCCCGTTCAGGTTGCGCGCGGCCACTGCGACGGCGATCCACCAAGTGGTGCTTCGCCACAGCGACTTGCGCTCTCGCGTGCTCACTCGGCGCCGCCATTGGTGACGTAGTCGTGGAACAGGCGGTAGGTGTCCCGGAGTTGGCCGGCCGGGTAGGTGTCCTGCCAGGGCTTGTCGGGCCCGGCGAAGTGCACGAGGGCGGCGGTCTCCTCGTCCTGGAGGAGCCGGGAGAGCGGGCTGTCGGCCTCGGCGTAGTGGATGAAGCCGGGCTGGGCGGCCTGCGGGGACATCGCGAAGGTATTCCAACGCCGTTCCATCCGCTGCCAGTTGTCGTCGACGGCCCAGTTCAGGGCGTCCTGGTCCCAGAAGCGGACCTTGTCGGGGTGTTCGGCCAGGAACTGCCGGGAGCGGTCGAAGATGCCGAGTTGCCGGCAGCGGTCGAGGTCGATGAGCATGACGCCGCTGTTGAAGTAGTCCCGGCCGTACGGGACTCCGAGCTCCTCCCAGCCCGGCAGCTGGATGCCGCGGCCGATGGCCGGGTTCTGCGGGTCGCGCACCGCGCCGATCGGGTGCCCGTGGAGGGACTGCCGCAGCAGCGGGCGGAGGTCGCCGAGTACCAGGGTGTCGGCGTCCAGGTACAGCACCCGTCGCTCGTCAGGGATGACCTCGGGGATGGCCAGGCGCACGTAGACGGCGCCGCTCACCCAGTCGGAGACCGGGTAGCGCGGGTCGGTCACAGGTGCCGGCCGCAGTTCGGTGTGCAGGCCGGTACGGTCGGCGTCACGCAGGATCGCCTTCCTGTTGGCATCGCTGATCTGCTGGTCCTGGACGATCAGGCGGAGCTCACCGATCGCGCTGGGATGGGCGGCGACGATCGAGCGCATCAGCGTCCGCAGCGGGCGGGCGTAGCCGTCGTCGACCCCGCAGACGATCGCGGGCAGCGGACGCGAGGTGGTGTTCACGAAGCGGTCCTTCCAGTGGCTACGACCTGGGCGGGGAAGTGCTTCGCGGCCCAGTCGAGGGTCTGACGCAGGCCGTCGCGCAGGTGGGTGGAGGGCTCCCAGCCGAGGTGGCTGCGGGCAGTGGTGATGTCGGGGCAGCGGCGCTTGGGGTCGTCGGCGGGCAGCGGGACGAAGGTGATGGCAGAGCCGGAGCCGGTCATCGTCCGGATCTCCTCGGCGAGTTGGAGCATGGTGATCTCGTGGGGGTTGCCGACGTTCACCGGCGCGGAGTAGTCCGCGGTGGCGGCGGCGAGGAGGCCCTCGACGGTGTCGGACACGAAGCACAGCGAGCGGGTCTGGCTGCCGTCGCCGGCCACGGTGATCGGTTCCCCGGCCAGCGCCTGCTGGATGAAGGCGGGCACCGCGCGACCGTCGTCGGCGCGCATCCTCGGACCGTAGGTATTGAAGATCCGCACGATGCGGGTGCGGGTGCCGCCGGTGCGGTGGAAGCACGAGGTCAGGGCCTCGGCGTACCGCTTGGCCTCGTCGTAGACGCTGCGCGGCCCGACCGGGTTGACGTTGCCCCAGTACTCCTCGGTCTGCGGGTGAACGAGCGGGTCACCGTACACCTCGGAGGTCGAGGCCAGCAGGAACCGGGCCCGCTTGGCGCCAGCCAGCTCAAGGGCGTTGAGCGTGCCCATCGCGCCGACCTTCAGGGTGGCCAGCGGGTAGCGGGCGTAGTCCAGCGGCGAGGCGGGCGAGGCGAGGTGGAAGACGAAGTCCACCGGGCCGGCCACCATGAAGTGCCGGGTCACGTCGTAGGCCTGGAACCGGAAGCGGTCGGCCGAGCGCAGGTGCGAGAGGTTGTCGAGGCGGCCGGTCAGCAGGTTGTCGACGCCGACCACGTTCGCGCCGAGGTCCAGCAGCCGCTCGCACAGGTGCGAGCCGATGAACCCGGCGGCGCCGGTGACGACGGCGGTGCGGTGGGCGAAGGCATCGGGTGCGGCTGTGGCCACCGGATCCTTCGGGCGAGGCTGTTGTGCTTGCAGGCGTGGCATGGTGCGTGTCCTCCAAGTCATTGGGCAGGCAACGGGGTTCGCGACGGCCGGTGCGGCGGCGCGCGGCCCGGGCGTCAGGCGAGCGGGTCGCGATCGGGAAGGGCCCGCGCGGGCGGTGCCGCGACCGGGTGATCGGCGCTCAGCTGGTGATCGGCGGCGATCCCGAGAACTGCGAGCGTGATGATGTGGCCCAGGCCCCACAGCACGGTGAGTGCCCTCGCCACCGGGTCGCGGTGTTCGCCGCGATGCCTGCCCCCATGGGCCTGGTACGGGTTGTCGACCGTGTTCACGGCTCTCCCTCATTCGGCTTCGGGGTCGGGCGGCCGCTACAGCGTCGCCGCGCGGCACCGCAGCTCGGAACGTTTCTGGGGGGTTTCTGCTCGATGCGGCTTGCGCTACAGCGGGTAGCACTACGCTCACCAACAGGTCCTGAATCGCCGGGGGTTGAGATGGGCTCAGACGTTCTGCCAGTCCACCCGTTGACCCACCTGATGCGGCTGCGCGGCTGGGGAAAGATCCAGTTCGCGCGCATGATGTGTGACCACGGAGCCACGCTGAAGATCCCGTTGGCGACCAACCGGACACTGGTGTGGAAGTGGGAGCAGGGCCAGGAGCCCGAGCCGGACGCGCAGTACGTTCTGGCCGACCTACTGGGCGTCAACCCCCGTACGCTGAATGCCAATCCGTGGCCAAGGTGGCTCCCGGTCTGGGAGGTGACCGGCATCACGGCGCCGTGGACGAAGGCCGGTACCGTGGACGTACTGGTGGAACTGGTCAGGAGTGGTCACATGGATCGGCGGGGCTTTCTCACCATCACCGGGGCCGCGATGGCCACGGTCGCCGCGAGCTGGGCGGCCGCATCGCCAGCCTTCGCCTCCGCCCTGAACGGCGACCAGGTAACCGACTCCATGGTCGGCACCCTCGAAGCCCGCGTTGCCACCCTCCAGACCCTGGACGCGCAGATGGGCGGCGCCCGCCTCATCGAGCAGGCCCGCGGTGACCTCGCCATCATCACGA
Source organism: Kitasatospora sp. NPDC059795 (assembly GCF_042732175.1). Lineage (NCBI taxonomy): Bacteria > Bacillati > Actinomycetota > Actinomycetes > Kitasatosporales > Streptomycetaceae > Kitasatospora > Kitasatospora sp. NPDC059795. The sequence continues at coordinate 43,510 of NZ_JBHWID010000028.1, read as the reverse complement.
CCCTGCTCAAGCAGGGCCGCCACACCGAAGCCGTCGAAGCCCGCCTGCTCGGGCTGGCCGCCCAGGTCAACTACATCGCCGGCTGGATGGCCTACGACAGCGGCCTGCGTTCAGCAGGCCAGCAGTACTACCTGGGTGCTCTCCGCGCCGCCAAGACCATCGGTGACGATGCCCTCGGAGGCTTCCTGCTCGCCGAGATGGGCGTCCACCTCTCCGACAACGACGACCCCGCCGAACGCGTCGCCCAGGTCGAAACCGCCCTCGCCAACACTCCCACGACGATGCAGCCCGGCGTCCGCAGCTACCTCGAACTTCACCACGCCGAGAGCCTGTCCCGCGACGGCCAGCACCAGAAGGCCGGCTCCGCCCTCAACCGCGCCCACGACCTGTGGGCCCGGAACAGCGGCGACCGTCTCCCGAACTGGCTCTCCTGGTACGGCGACGCCCAACTCAGCTCCACCGAAGGCAAGATCATGCTCCGCGCTGGCCAGGTCGACCGCGCCACCAGCGCTCTCGCCTCCTCCATCGACCACGCCGTCCCCCGCGACCAGGCCGTCCGCGCCGGCCGCCTCGCCACCGCCCGCCTCGCCGGCAAGGACCTCGACGGCGCCCTTGACGCCGCCAACCGCGGCCTCGGGCTCCTCGAAACCCAGGTCCACTCCATGCGCGCCGTCAACCGCCTCACCAAGTTCGACGGCTACCTCAAGCCGTACGGCGACGAGCCCGCCGTCGCCGAGTTCCGCGAGCGCCTGCGTGCGCTGCCTGCGATGGCTGTCTGACTTGTAGGTTCCGCAGTTCGGGAGCGGGTGTGGTCGAACTCAGACAGCACCCGCTCCGGCCGCGAAGGCGTGGCCATGCCCCGGGGGGATCGGCTTGACGCCGATCCCCCTGCTCGTTCTTGTGGGCAGTCAGTTCCACGTGGTGCCGGCGAGCAGGCCGTCGAAGCCCAGCGCTCTCATGCCGTCGTCGAAGCTTTCCCACTCGTGTTCGGGCTCGGTGAAGTGCAGGTCGAAGTACGCGCGGGTGAGGTCGGGCTCTTCCCACTCGTGCGCGCAGCGGCAGCGGACGAAGACGTGGTCGCGGACGTTGAGGAGGAGCCAGTCGCGGCGGGCGTGGCAGCGGGCGCAGGTGATGGGGATGCCGCGGGCGTCGAGTTCGCCGGAGTGGGGGACGGCTCGGACGACGGGGCGGTGGTCGGGGTTGGGGTTGGGGTTGGTCAAGTGGTGTCCTTCGGCCGGTGACGGGTTCAGCGACACCACAAGACGTACGGCGGCCGGTGGTGTTCCCGGCCGCCGCAGATGACATCAAACCGACATCACACCAGGTGAGTTGGCTCGGCTTTGGGTGGTCAGGCGGCCTGTTCCGATGCGCGGAACTCGGCTTCGCCTGCGATGAGACGGGTGACGAGCGCGCGGTGGTCGGTGGCGAAGCCGTCGAGGACTTGGAGGGTGTGGAGGCTGTCGGGCTCGTGGGCGAGCTCTTGGAGGACGTCCCACCGTTCGACGATGGCGGTCAGGCGCTGCTGGTCGCGGCGGACGGCTGCCTGCCGCTGGCCGAGTTCCTTGGTGGCGGCGTCGAGAGTGAGTTCGCCTTCGGTGACCCGGCTGGCCAGGTCGGGGGTGTGGGCGCGGAGGTGGCCGAACGTGGCCTGGACGGCGGCGGCCTCGGCCTTGCGCTCGCGCACGATGCCGGCGGCGGCGTCGAGGGAGAGCTTGCCGTCGCGGACCCGTTCGGCGAGTTCGGGCGCTTCCCGGAGGACGGTGTTGGCGAGGGAGAGGCGGGAGCGGCTGACGTCGTGGAGCTTGGCGTGGGTGCGCAGGGAGTGTCCCGAGAGTGAAAGCACCATCGCCTGGACCATGGCGCGCTGGCCTGCGTTGATGTGCCGTCGACGGACGTTGGACAGCCAGATGTACGCGGTCTGGTCGGTGCCCTCGTAGGTGGTGAAGCGGGGTTCGACGCTGGCGCGTTCGCAGGCGGCGAGGCGGTTGCGGCCGTCGAGGAGGACGCCCTCGGGGCCGAGGACGATGGGCATCTGCAGGCCATGTGCCTTGATGTCCTCGGCGAGGTCGTGCAGCTCGTCCTCGGCGAGCATCGGGAACATGTCGGCGACAGGGTGGATCTTCAGGAGGGTCTCCTTAGTCGGGTCGGGTGAGAGGGCCGACTGGTAGCAGCCGGTTTCTGCGGTGGTCAGCGGTGGTGGGTGAGGCCTTGGGCGGGTCGGTGGCCGGTCGGTGCGGCCGGAGCCGTGGACGCGGGTGCGGTGGGGCGGCTGCCGGTGCGGGTGCGGGCGGTGTGGGCGCGTTGGGAGGCGCGGTCGGCGGTGGCGTTGCGCAGGCGCCAGAGGAGGACTTCGGCGGGGCGGTCGGCGGTGGTCAGCTCCCTTTCTCGGGCGGCCTCGGCAAGGGCACGGTGGGGTGGTTGGCCGGAGCTCTCGGCCTGGGCGAGCGCGGTGGCGAGGGCGGGCCAGGAGGGGTCGGCGAGGATGCGCTCGGCGTGGTCGGGGACGGCGGCGTGGACCTGGGCGGCGTAGCGGTCAGTGGTCTTGGGGGTGGGGGTGCGGCGGGTGAGATCGGTGATGACGGGTTCGGCGGCCTGCCGGTGGGCGGTGCGGAGGTGGACGAGCGCCTGCTGGGCGGCTGCGGCCTGCTGTTGGTGGCCTCGGCCCTGGTGCCAGTGGGCAATGGCGAGCAGGACGAACACGGCGGTAGACAGCAGCGCGGCCGCGGCCCCGTCCCTGCCCGAGCCGCCGGTGTAGAGGAGTTCCTTGGCGGCCGTACGCAGGGAGGCGGCCTGCTGGTGCTCGGCGCGGATGCGGGAGCGGTTTGCCCGGTTGAACGCGGTTGCGGCGGACCGGAGTTCGGAGCGGACGTGAGTGGGGGCGGTGAGGGCGACGGTGTGGAGGAGTTCACCGAACGCGGCGGTCTGCGCCTGGACGACGCTGTCCGGCTCGCTGTCTACCTCCTCGTCGGTGTGGTGCTGACTGGGGAAGGCGAAGCGGACGGTGTCGCGCAGCGCCGTATCGGCCTGCCGCCACCGGTCCGACTCGATGGTGCGGGGCGTTGGTGCGGTGGGCTGGGTGGTGAAGCGTTCGCGGAGACGGTTGATGGACAGGTCGGGGGCGAGCGTGGAGCCGCCGAAGTGGATGGGTTCGCCCTGGGCGTTGAGGTCGCCGGGGCGGGCGAGGCTGTAGCCGAGGACGTCGCCCGTCTCGGGTCCGATGCGGTAGCGGATGTGGATGCCGAGGGCAGCGAGGGTGGAGAAGTACTCCTGTTCGTTGCGTGAGGTGGCGGCGACGGCCTGGGCCTGCTCCTGCAGCCACTGCTTGGCGGTCTGCCGGTGGCCGGAGCGCTGGGCCTTGGCCTGTTCGGCGCTGGTGGGCCTCGGTGCGGCGGTGCCGTCGCCGGAGTTGAGCTGCCGCAGGCCGAGTTCCTCCTCGATCTTGCGGCACTCGGCCTGGGCGCGCTGTCCGTCGCGCTTGTTGCGCGGTCGCCGGCCGTCCTCGCGGACGGTGGTGGCCATGATGTGGATGTGGTCGTCGGCGTGGCGGACGGCGATCCACCGGCAGCCGTGGTCGTCGCCGTCGGGCGCGATGCCGGTGGCGTGGACGATGCGGCGGGCGACCTCGCCCCACTCGGTGTCGGTGAGGTAGCGGTCGCCGGGCGCGGTGCGGACGGGGCAGTGCCACACGTGCTGCGGCACGCTCTTGCCCAGGCGGGCCTCGCGGGCGCGGACGGGCTGGTCGAGGTATTCGGCCAGTTGGTCGAGGAGCTGGTGGTGCTGATCGAGAGGCGCGCGGCCGGGGTCGGGCAGGCCGGGCATGGCGAACGCGGCGACGATGTGCGGGTCGGTGTGCTCGTCGCGCCGGCCGGGGCCGAAGAGGTAGGAGAGCAGGCCGCGGGTGCGCGAGCCGGTGGAGACGTCAGGCACCACGGCGGCCTCCGGGAAGGACGCGCTGGTAGGCGAGGCGGGCCTCGGTCGCGCAGGCACCGAGGGCGTCGAGGACGTCCATGGCGCGCTCGGGAATCTCGCCCTGGTAGATCTCGGTCATGAGCTGGTTGAGGTTGTTGCCGGCCCGGTCGATCGCCCGCTGATGGGCGCCGACCGCTTTGGTGAGTTGGTCGACGGCCTCGCGGTCGGGCAGGGGGACGAAGCCGTCGGGGCGGCCGGTGGTCATGATCTCCTGGGCGACGCTCAGGGCCGAGTCCGCGAGGAAGGCGGAACGCGAGCGTTCGAGCCTCGCTGCGGCGGTGTCGATCAGGTCCCGCTCGGCCGGTTCGACGGAGCAGGTGAGTTGAAGGGTGCGCTTGGTTCCGGAACGCGGTCGGTACATCCGGTCGGCAAGCGGAACGGCGTGCTCGTCCGCCGGAAGCGGGGCGCGGTCGAGAACCGGCACACCGAGGTGGAGGAACTGGGCGGCGGTCACGGTAGGCGCTTCGCGTACGACGTCGACAGCAGCGTCGGCGGGCTCGGAGGTGCTGGCCGGCACCGGTTCGATGTCGGGCGAGGGAATCTGGTCCTGGTCGTGGCCGCCCTCGGTCGCGACCTCCTGGTCCGGCGCGCCCTCGCGCCGGTCCTGCCCCGCCACCCCTGGGGCGGGGTCAAGCGCAAAGTCTGCGTCGCCAACGGCGATGTGGACTTTGCCCCAGCTTGCTCCGTCGTCGTGGTGACCGTGGCGGGGACGGCTTCGGACGCGCGAGACCTGGGCGGAGAGCCAACTGCGGTGGGGCTTGTCGGCATCGGTCGCGGGCGGGTCGGCGGGTGGCTGGTCGGGCTGGGTGGCGGAGTACGGGTGGGTCACGGTGGTCTCGGATTCACTGTCGGGACGGGTGGGTCGAGCCGGTCGAACGGGTGGCGGGAGTGAAGTGCGGAGTGCGGTACGGCGGGGGTGCCGGAATCACGGTGCGGGCGGCGGGTGGACCACGTGTTCCGGTTCGCCCGGTGCGCCGTTCCGGAACCGCACCGGTTGCGGCAAGGACGGCGGCTCGCCCGATCCGGAAGGGGCCCGGGTCGGGCGAGCGGTGCCGATGCGGGGCGAGTCAGGCCGCGGTCGGCTGGGGCTGGCCGGTGCCGGCCTGCTCGTTCTTGAACTGTCGGAGCAGGAGGCTGACGCGGTCGTTGGAGGCGGACATGCCGGCTTCGCGCAGCGCGGTCCTGATCACGGTGTGGGTGGGGCCGTGTTCCTCGACGGCGGGCCGGGCGATCTCGGCCAGGTCGTCGAGGCTGGCCGCCGGCCTGCGACCGGTGCGCCTGGGCTCGACGGTCGGCTCCGAATCAACGACCGGCTCCGGCTCTGCGGCCGGAGGCTCGTCCTCGACGGCGGTGTCGACCGTGTCGGCCAGGACCGGATGTTGGCCGGGGCCTGCCTCGGTTGGTCGGTCCGTGCGGGTGAGGGTGGGCGGGGTGTGGAGGAGGCTCAGGAGGTCGGGGCCGACGACGCCCCAGCCGAGGAGGAGGACGGGGGCGACGGTGTCCAGGACGGCGCGGCCGTAGTGCGCGGCGAGGACGGGTTCGGCGGTGTTGAGGGCGAGGGTGAGCATCCCGCACAGGTGCATCAGGCGGGTGGCGGGGCGAAGTCGGCGGGGGTCGGTGCCGGTGGCGGCGAGGTGGTGCAGGGCGACCAGGAGGCCGACGACGGAGAGGTCGACCATGGGGGCGATCAGCGGCGCGACGGGGCGGGGGACGCCGAGGCGCAGGGCCAGGGTCCAGACGTTGCCGAAGGAGAACGCGAAGGCGAGTACGGCGATGACCGCCATGACGAGGGTGATCAAGGTGCGGACGAAGGTGCCGTAGCCGGTCGGGCGGGTGGCCGGCGAGCTGGTGGGCATGCGGAGCGGGGTCCTTGCGGTGGAGAGGTGGTCGCGGGACTGCCGTCTTTGCCGTCTTGCCGTCCTGGGGCCCCTCCCCGGGGCCGGCGGCGGGCGCGGCTTCAGGGAGGAGCGTTCAGGTTCGGGACGGTCGCGTCATCCGTCTCGGGACGCTTACCCGTCCCAGCCGGACGGCGTGTGACCTGCAGTTTTACGGCAGGGACGGCTGGGACGGCACAAGACGGGTGTGGTTGCCGTCCCGGCCGGGTCCGCCGCTCGCGCCCTGCGTCTGGGCTGCGACGAGCGGGGACGTCTGCCGTCCTGGTGCGGGGTCGATCCGTCTTGGCGCGGTGTTCCGTCTCGGTGGCGGCTGCGGTGACCTGCAGTGTTACGGCTGGGACGGCAGGGACGGCATTTCGGGGAGGGTAGGGCCGGTCAGGCTCTGCTGCCCGCCCCGGCGGTGCTCACGGGGTGGACGGCGGGGCAGTAGCGTCGCCAGGCGTCGAGGAACTTGTGGCGCAGGTAGCCCTTGCGCTGGGTTCCGTCGGGCATGCGGACGTTGCCGGAGGAGATGCCGAACTCGCGGAGCATCGCGCCGAGGCCGCGCGGACTCAGCCCACCCCGGCCGGTCTCCGCCCAGGGGGCTTCGGGGTCGGCGTTGAGAGTGAACAGCAGTTGGTCGGTGGCGATGCTGTCGGGCTCCCCGACAGCGTGGAAGATCCGGCGGATGTCGGCGAGGATCCGCGCGCCGCCCGGGTTGTCCTCCTCGGTCTGCGCCTCGGCGGCGACCATCCGGCGGCACGCCTGGCGGGCGCGGCGGGGCCAGGGGCCTCCGGCGAGGTCGGCGATGATCACCAGGGGTTCCCAGGTGTCGGCGGCCCGGTCCTCCACCGCATCGCGGGCTCCAGGTGCAGGGCCCGGTCGGCGAGCGGTGCGCTCCAGCGGGCGATCCGGTCCCGGACTTCGTGCAGCGCGGGGCTGTCGCGCTTGGTCCGGTACGGCGCGACCTTCTCGCCGTCCGCGCGGCGGCGCATCCGGATCACGATCGACCGGTCCATGATCGTGTCGGGCAGGTCGCCGATGCCAGCGATGGCCGCCATGGCGAAGGTGTGGAACTTGCGCGGGGTGTGGTCGTTGCCGACGACCCGCAGCACGTAGCGGTCGCGCTGGTGTCCGGCGTTGAGGAGGCCGCGCATCTCCTCGTTCTTCTCCGCCATTTTGGGGCTGCCGAAGATCGTGTCCGCCTCGTCCACCAGCAGGGTCGGCGGCTCCTCGGTGATCGAGCGGAACACCGCCGCCGGCGTCGAGTTCACCGTCAGCACCGGCTGGTGAACCGTCTCGGTCAGCACATCCAGCAGCCGCGACTTGCCGCACCGCTTCGCCGGGCCGACCACCGCCAGGCGCGGGGCGTGCTGCCACGACCCCTGCAGGTGGGTCGCGGCCACCCACAGCGTCGCCGCGTCCAGGGCCTCCTCGGACGGCAGGATCACGAACCTGGCGATCAGGTCCTTCAGCTGGCCGAGCACCTCGGAGCCCTCGCTCGCCTCCGCATCCGGCATCAGGTCGATCCCGTCCACGGCGACGGGGACAGCAGGCTCCGCCTCGGCGGACTCCTGTCCACAGGCCGTGGGCGGTACAGGTGGCGGCGCGACAAGGTGGGCCCCGGGCTCGCCGGGCCTTGCGACCGGCGGCCAGGCAGACGCGGAAGGAGCTGTGGGCGGGAGGTGGGAGGCAGTACCCTCGGTCATGGCGATTCCTCACTCTGCGGCTCCGGGGGGCAAACCCGGTCCGCCGTAGATCGACTGTCCTGGGATGGGCGGTGGAGAGGTTTTCGATCAGCCCCCGGTGTTCGTAGCGCCGGGGGCTTCGCGTTTTCTGTCGGGACATGCGGGCCGCCTCGCGGCCCGTTCAACCTTCCTCCGGTTGGGATCTTCATGCTGACATCGGCATTGTATGCGCGTTCGGCGACTCCGAGTCAAGCGATTGGCGCATATTTATCTCAACCTGTACAGGCATGTGCGCAGGCAATGGCAAGATGTGGAGGTTTTGTGTCGATCTGCTCAACCGCTTGGAGGTTGCGATATTCATGTTGCTATGTTCTTAATGTCGCCCCCGCAAGCCCGACTCCAAGCGAAGGGAGGTTGGTATGGTCAACCTCATGGTGCATCGCTTCAAGCCCCTTGAGGGTGAGGCCCTCGTAGCCCACAACCTGAAGGTCCTGCGCAAGGCCGCCCGCCTCTCCCAGGAGGACGTGGCGGAGCGCATGACCCGTCTCGGCTTCAAGTTCCACCAGACCCAGGTCGCCAAGATCGAGAACGGCACTCGCCCGGTCCGCTTCGATGAAGTCATCGGTCTGGCCAAGGCGCTCAGTGTTCCTGCGGCCAACTTCATGACCGAGGCTGTGGCGGGCCCTGACGAACCGGACTACGAACTGCAGGAGGCCGGCTTCGCGCTCCAGGCTGCCCAGGTGGAGTGGAGAACCGCCCACGACATCGAGCAGGGGGCCAAGGCCCGGATGGACGAGGCCCAGCGCGCCTATGACGAGGTTGCCGCTCGTCTTGAGGCGCAGGGCATCTCGGTCACCCTCGACAACGAGCCCGAGTGGTATCCGGCTCCCAACTCGCCATGGGATCCGCTCCGCAAGCCGCCGGGCACCGGCCGGTAGCCCTGCGCGATCAGCACCTCGCCGTGATGCGGTGACCTCGCGAGCTCATCGTCGTCCGGAGGCAGCCGGAAACCTAAAAAGGGCAGGCGCGTTCGCCTGGCCAAGATCGTTTTAGGTTCCCGGCCCGGGCCGCCGTAGTGTGCCGGTCCCGCCCACCAACCCCTCCTCGCCGCCCGTCCTCAGGCGCTACGAACGCCGAAGGACACCACGCGGCCTCAACCCCGACCACCGCCCATCCCACCAGTCGCCACGGCGGCGCGTTGCCCCGCGCCGTCGGAAGGAACCGCCATGCCCGAAACGCCCCTGTCCCTGGCGCGCCTCGCCGGCGCGCTCGACCTCACCGAGCAGCAGCTCCTGGGCCTCGTCCTGTCCTGCGCCGCAGAGACTCCCGACCCCACCCTTGTCGCGCTCACGGTTGAGGAAGCCGCCCGCCGACTCGGCGTCGGGCGGACGACGATGTACGCCCTTGTTGCCTCCGGCGAGGTCCCGTCCGTCACCATCGGCCGTCTCCGCCGTGTGCCCGCCGCGGCGCTCAAGGAGTACATGGCCGCCCGCACCCGGGCCGCCGCTTCGCCCGTCACCCTCGCAGCCTGAGAGGGGAACCGATGGCGAACACCCGCAAGCCCAACGGCGACTCCACCATCTACGAGGGCAACGACGGCCGCTGGCACGGCCGCGTCACCGTCGGCGTCAAGGACGACGGCACGCCCGACCGGCGCCATGTCGGCGCCAAGACCCGCGCAGAGGTCACGGCCAAGGTCCGGAAGCTTGAGAAGCTCCGCGACGACGGCACCGTGCCCAAGGCCGGTCAGAAGTGGACCGTCGGCAAGTGGCTGACCCACTGGATCAAGGAGATCGTCCCCGGCACCGTCAGCGAGAACACCTACGACGGCTACGAGGTCGCCGTCCGCGTCCACCTCGTACCCGGCGTCGGCGCCCACCGCCTGGAGAAGCTCGAACCCGAGCACCTGGAGCGCTTCTACAAACGGATGCAGGCCAACGGCAGTGCCGCCGGCACCGCCCACCAGGCCCACCGCACCGTCCGCGTCGCGCTCGCCGAAGCCGTCCGGCGCGGCCACCTGACCCGAAACGTCGCCACCGTCGCCAAGGCCCCGAAGCTCGAAGAGGAGGAGGTCGAGCCCTACGAGGTCGAAGAGGTCCAGGCGCTCCTGGACACGGCCCGCAAGCGACGGAACTCCGCCCGCTGGATCTTCGCCCTCGCGCTCGGCCTGCGCCAGGGCGAGGTGCTCGGACTCCAGTGGAAGGACATCGACTTCGACCGCGGCATCGCCTGGGTCCGACGCGGCCGGCTCCGGCCCAAATACGCGCACGGCTGTGGCGACCCCTGCGGGCGCAAGCCCGGCTTCTGCCCGCAGAAGGTGGCCGTCCGCCGCGAGACCAAGGACACCAAGTCCCGCGCTGGCCGTCGCCCGGTGCCGCTGCCCGAACCGCTCGCCGTCGTCCTCCGTCACCACAAGGAGGAACAGGACCGCGAGCGGGCCCTCGTCCGCGACCTCTGGGTGGAGAAGGGCTACGTCTTCACCGACGAGACCGGCCAGCCCCTCAACCCCAGCACCGACTACCACCACTGGAAGCGCCTCCTGCGCGAGGCCGGCATCCGCGACGGCCGCCTCCATGACGCCCGCCACACCGCCTCGACCGTCCTGCTCCTGCTCGGTGTCCCCGAGCGGATCGTGATGGCGATCATGGGCTGGTCCTCGGCCTCGATGGCCAAGCGCTACCAGCACGTCACCGACCCGATGCTCCACGACGTCGGTCAGAAGATCGGCGGCCTGCTCTGGGGTGACTGACAGGCACGACCCAGGGAGTGAATAAGGATGCGATCAACGTGACGCGGCCTGGCAACCGCCAGGCCGCGTCACGCTCGTCAGTTGACGAGGTAGCGGGTCTCCCTCGCCCATTCTCCTTGCATGCCAACAAGACTGGCCTCAGCTCTACCGAGCCGGAGCCGGAGATCGTCAGCAGACTTCTACTGCGTCAATTCGTCGAACACATCGTCCGGCAGCGACTTGATGTACGCGATGCGTGCACGGATGGCTGCCTCGAGATTAGCCAACGACAAGCCCGCCGACGGCTCGGTGAAGTGTTCGCTGCCTGCCTCGGCGATGAGTAGAGCGGCAGCGTCGTAGTTGCCCTCCTTGACCATGCGTTCGAAGAAGATCTTGTAGCGCCCGATGTACGACGCTCCCTCGAAGATCGGGTCGGCAGGGAACGGCATGTTCTTGGGCACCTTGACCGGGCTCAACGATCCAGGCGCGCGTTCTACGAGCATGATGAAACCGAACCAGGGCTTCAACTGGCCAAACAGGCCGCGCTCCGCGGCCATCTGGGAGTCGGCCGCGAGCCCGAGGGCTTCCTCCGTCCGGTTGTTGAAGTTGTTGCCGAACGAGGGGCCTCGCTGAGACTTGAACTCCATCGCCGCGATCAGGGAGCCGCGGTAGAGCACTAGGAGGTCCCAGTCCTTCGCCGGGCGGAAGTACGCCGGGAGATTGTTTTTACCCGTCGTGCGTACCTCAAGCGTGATGTCCGGATCGCCGCGCCATATTTCCGCCATGACTTCCTGCATCGCGTCCATCTGCTTGCCGCCGGTAACGGCTGCGCGGTTGCCGGTGTCCTTGACTCCGGTCGCCTGCCCCTGCTTCACGGCCTGTAGGTCCAGGCCCTCCCAGTAGCCGAGAACAGCGGCGCGCCAGGTCTCGACAGGTGTCAGGTCGCTCATGACCCCTCTTCTTCTATTCGGATACTCAGATGCTGCCGACAGGTAGCCCGTACGCTTCTTCGGCCGCACGCGTCGCAGCCGTCCTGTCGCCGGCGCGGAACGCGTTGCGGAGCCTGGAGGCGATGTCGTCGGGGATCGCTTCGGGGCGCGGAACGGCGATCTTCCGCAGGTACTGTGCCTGGAATCGCAGCGTGCCGCCACGCATCTTCACGCCGTAGGCACTCACGAAGGCTTCTGCGATCCGGGACAGCAGCAACCCGCCAAGCACTTCCATGTCCCACGACGACGAGACGATGTAGTACAGGTTGTGGTGCGGGTAGTAGCCGCCCGGCTCCAGCACCGGCGTGATCTGGGCTTTCATGTCCTGAAGAAGTAGCTTCGGTTGTTCGGCGAGACCCGGGTAGACCTTGTCGATCGTGCGGTGCCAGGTGTTCGGGTTCTTCCTCGCGACGAAGCGCTTCTTGACGCTCGGGTGCGATGCAAGCGCGGCCATGAACTTCGGGTAGTTCGCCAGGTCCACGAGCCTGCCTTCGTCGTCCCACGGGTTCAGCAGCATCTTCGAAGGCGTCGTGAGACGACCTGCGCGAATGTCGCCGGCCATGACGATGGGTGTCAGCCGATCTTGCTCGACGTCGATGCCAGCGTCTGGGCTGACGATGTAGGCCTTGTCGGCTCCGGTCGCGACCCCAATGCTGATCTTCGTCGTGCCGTCGGCTTCCAGCGTCGGGAAATTCTCCTGCAGGTGCTCCAGCAGCTTGATGGTGTGAGGGGACCCCACGGGCCAGAAGTCATCGGTCTCGAACCAGCTGGGCAGGCGGGCACCCTCCCATCCCAGACCTGAAGCCTCCTCCGCCGTGCCCCGCACGAACGCCAGGGCTTCACTCGCGGAGGCCATTCCGAATGCGGCAGTAGTGTCGATGAACGTGGAGCTGCCCTGCTCGGAGTTGGCCAGTACCGTGATCGCCGGATAGGCCGAGACCTCGGCTTCAAATGCGTCCACGTCATGCATCTGCCACACGGACTCGACCGCGTAGCGTGATGTCACGAGACCCCGCAGGTGCTTCCCGTAGGCGTTCCGCATCCACCGGTCCGCGCAGATGAACCCAACCTTCCCGCCGCTTGCGAGCATGGACAGCGAACGCTCATAGAAGCCGACGTAGATGTCCGCCCGTCCACGCATTGTCCGCCATGTCTTGCGGTAGGCAGCCTCGGTCTCATCATCGAGATCCTCGGTGCGGATGTACGGCGGGTTGCCGATCACGAAATCGACATCAGTCGGTACCTCGTCGAGAAGGAAGTCGCCGTGACGCAGCCAGCCTGCACACAGGGCTCGGGCCTCCGTGGGAGTTGCCCCAGCGGCTTGGAGCATGTCTGCTGCCTTCCTCCGGCAGGTCGCGACATGCTCGTGCTGGAGATCGAGACCGTACAGACAGTCAACCAGCGCCGACAGCTCCGTGCCATGGACCCTTGCAGACTCGAGTAGTCGCTCCAGTACGGGGACGAAAAACGCTCCGGACCCGATTGACGGCTCGACGAGCTTCATCTGGGTGAGGTCCCTGTTCGCCGTATAGCCGACTAGATCAAGAATCGTCTCGACGATCCATCGACGGGTGAAGACCTCGCCGTACTCGACCTTGTCGGGGACAGTTGCAGCCATGGGTGCCTCTCGTCATGGCTCACTGCACGAGCCTCACCTCAAGGCTATCGGTGGGCGCGACCACCAGAGGACTTCCTGCAACTACTCGGATTCGTGGCTCTACGGCGGCTCGTCGAAGCTCTGCTTCGTGATCAGCGGAGTCCAGCCTTCTGTGTGCCTCCGGCAACAGGCATGTGACGCAGCAGGGCAGCCGCAGACTGATCAACCTCGGACTCACCTGCGCCACCGGTACGGTCGCGCAGGTTCATGACCGTCTGCTCGCGTCAACTGAGACTAAAACTGAGACCACGCAACGACGAAGGCCCCGACCGCTGGGCGGTCGGGGCCTTCATTATGGCTGGTGAGCCATGGCGGAGGATACGAGATTCGAACTCGTGAGGGGTTGCCCCCAACACGCTTTCCAAGCGTGCGCCCTAGGCCTCTAGGCGAATCCTCCGTGGGAGAGCTTAGTACATGTTGAGGGGTGGTTGCGACCACGGTCTCGCAGGTGGGCGGTGGGGGTGGCCTGCGGATCGGAGATTGGGGTGGGTGGGGGGAGTGGGGGCCGGGATCCGCTACTCTTGGGGCAGCCCCTCGTGTGGCGTTATCTCTCTGAACCCCCCCAGGGCCGGAAGGCAGCAAGGGTAGGAGGGCTCTGGCGGGTGCACGAGGGGTCCTTGCGTTTTCGGGGGCCGGTGGGTGGTGGGGAGGCCACGTTTGTCGGTTGGTCCCGATATCGTCGGTGGCGTGTCCCTAGCCCTGTACCGCCGCTACCGCCCCGAGACCTTCGCGGAGGTCATCGGGCAGGAGCACGTGACCGTCCCGCTCCAGCAGGCCCTGCGCAACAACCGGGTCAACCACGCGTACCTGTTCAGCGGGCCGCGCGGCTGTGGAAAGACGACCAGTGCCCGCATCCTGGCCCGCTGCCTGAACTGCGAGCAGGGCCCGACCCCGGAGCCGTGCGGTGAGTGCCAGTCGTGCCGCGACCTGGCGACCGGCGGGCCGGGTTCGATCGACGTGATCGAGATCGACGCGGCGTCGCACGGTGGTGTGGACGACGCGCGCGAGCTGCGGGAACGGGCGTTCTTCGCGCCGGTGCACAGCCGCTACAAGATCTTCATCCTGGACGAGGCGCACATGGTGACCTCGGCCGGCTTCAACGCGCTGCTGAAGGTGGTGGAGGAGCCGCCGGAGCACCTGAAGTTCATCTTCGCCACCACCGAGCCGGAGAAGGTGATCGGGACGATCCGGTCCCGCACCCACCACTACCCGTTCCGGCTGGTGCCGCCCGGCACGCTGCGCGACTACCTGGTGCAGGTGTGCGGACGCGAGGGCATCCAGGTCGAGGACCCGGTGTTCCCGCTGGTGGTGCGCGCCGGCGCCGGTTCGGTGCGTGACTCGATGTCGGTGATGGACCAGCTGCTCGCGGGCGCCGGCGAGGCCGGTGTGACGTACCAGATGGCCACCTCGCTGCTCGGGTACACCGACTCCTCGCTGCTGGACGAGGTGGTGGACGCGTTCGCGGCGCAGGACGGCGCGACGGTCTTCCAGGTGATCGACCGGGTGGTCGAGGGCGGCCACGACCCTCGGCGTTTCGTCGCCGACCTGCTGGAGCGGCTGCGCGACCTGGTGATCCTCGCCACAGTGCCGGACGCCGGGGAGAAGGGTCTGATCGACGCCCCGGCCGACCGGGTCGCCGTGATGCAGGCCCAGGCCGACCGCTTCGGCCGGGCCGAACTGAGCCGCGCCGCGGACCTGGTCAACACCGGCCTGACCGAGATGCGCGGCAACGCCGCACCGCGGCTGCAGCTGGAGCTGATCTGCGCCCGGGTGATGCTGCCCGGCGCGTACGGGGACGAGCTGTCGACGCAGGCCCGGCTGGACAAGCTGGAGCGCCGCGCCGCCACCGGCGGGTTCGCCGCACCGATGGCGTTCCAGCCCGCGCCGGTCGAGGCCCCCGTACCGCCGGCCGTCCAGACCCCGGCCCCGGCCCCGGCCCCGGCCCCCGCAGCACCCGCACCCGCCTCCGTGCCGGCCCCCGCACCTGTGCCCGCCCCGGCCCCCGCACCGTCGGGCCCGGCCCCGGGCGCCTGGCCGATCCCGCGCAGCTTCCCCCCGGCCGACCAGACCTCGCAGCCGACCCCGCCCGCCCCGCAGCCGCAAGCCCAGCCGCAGCCGCAGGCACAACCGCAGGCCCCGGCTCCGCAGCCCGTCGCCCCCGCGCCGTCCGCCGCGCAGCCCTCGGTGGCGGCGCAGCAGGGCGCGGCGCAGATCCGGCAGATGTGGCCGCAGATCCTGGAGGCGGTGAAGAACCGCCGCCGGTTCACCTGGATCCTGCTCAGCCAGAACGGCCAGGTCGCGGGCTTCGACGGCAGCACCCTGCAGGTGTCGTTCGTGAACGCGGGCGCCCGGGACAGCTTCGTCGGCAGCCACAGCGACGAGGTGCTGCGGCAGGCGCTGACGGACGCGCTGGGCGTGGACTGGCGGGTGGAGTGCATCGTCGACCCGTCGGGCGCCACCTCCTCGCCGTCCGGCCAATCCGCGTCGGCCTCGTACGCCCCGCCGGCCGCGCCGGCCGGTGGCGGCTGGGGCACCCCGGCGCCCGCCCCGCAGCCGCCGGCCCCCGCCCCTGCGCAGCCGACCCCTCCCGCCCCACAGGCGCAGGCGCAGCCGTCGGCCCCCGCCCCGCAGCAGGCCCCGCCGCCCGCCGCGGCACCGCCCGCGCCGCCCGTGCAGCAGGCCCCGGCCGCCCCGCCGGTGCAGGCCCCGCCCGCGGTGGCCCCGGAGGACGACATCCCGGAGGCGGACGACCCGGACTTGAACGAGGAGGCGTTCTCCGCGCAGGACCTGATCGTCCGCGAGCTGGGCGCGACGGTGTTGGAGGAGATCCACCACCACCCGGGCTGAGCCGCACCGGGGGCGAGCGCCGCACCGGAACTGACGTGGGGCCGACCGACGGCCGCGTAGGCTCGGGGGCAGGTGCCGGCGCGGGCGCTTGCGGTGGTTCGCGTCGGCGGTGTGAGTGCCGACGGACAGATGGAGAATGCCGTGTTCCCTGGTGGCCAGCCGAACATGCAGCAGTTGCTGAAGCAGGCGCAGAAGATGCAGGAGGAGCTCGGCCGGGCTCAGAAGGAGCTCGCCGAGACCGAGGTCCAGGGGTCCGCAGGCGGCGGCCTGGTGCAGGTGACGGTGACCGGCGCCGGCGAGCTGACGTCGGTGAAGATCTCCCCGGCGGCGGTCGACCCGGAGGACACCGAGACCCTGGGCGACCTGGTGCTGGCCGCGGTCCGGGACGCCAACGCGACGGCGCAGAAGCTCCAGGCGGAGCGGATGGGCCCGTTGGCCCAGGGCCTCGGCGGCGGCGGCATTCCCGGCCTCCCGTTCTGAGTCTCCGGCTCTCCGGCTCCCCGGGGCTCCGAGCCACTGGGTAGCGCTGAGCAGGGACGCCGTACGGCTCCCTGCGGTGCCTGAACGCTCGCTGACCGCGAGTTGTGTGATTTATGAGCCAGTAGGGCGTCGGGCGGTGTGTCCGGCGCCCGATTCGTTGGATGATGGCACCGGAGTGCGAACCCCGGTCGAAGGAAGGCGTGGCGGTGTACGAGGGCGTGGTGCAGGACCTGATCGACGAGCTGGGCAGGCTGCCCGGAGTCGGTCCGAAGAGCGCCCAGCGGATCGCCTTCCACATCCTGCAGGCCGATCCGGTGGACGTACGGCGGCTGGCGTTCGCGCTGCAGCAGGTGAAGGAGAAGGTGCGGTTCTGCGCGGTCTGCGGCAACGTCGCGGAGTCCGAGCAGTGCCGGGTCTGCCTGGATCCGCGCCGCGACCTCGCGGTGATCTGCGTGGTGGAGGAGTCCAAGGACGTGGTGGCGATCGAGCGGACGCGTGAGTTCCGCGGCCGCTACCACGTGCTGGGCGGGGCGATCAGCCCGATCGAGGGGGTCGGCCCGGACGACCTGCGGATCCGCGAGCTGATGACCAGGCTCGCGGACGGCACGGTCACCGAGCTGATTCTGGCCACCGACCCCAACCTGGAGGGGGAGGCGACCGCGACCTACCTGGCCCGGCTGTGCAAGCCGATGGGCCTCAAGGTCACCCGGCTGGCGAGCGGACTGCCCGTCGGCGGGGACTTGGAGTACGCCGACGAGGTCACCCTCGGCCGGGCGTTCGAAGGGAGACGACTGCTCGATGTCTGACCGAACCGACACCCCTCACCGACCCGACACCACCCCGCGGCCCGACCCCGACCACCGGCCCGACCCCGACCACCGGACGGACACCGCCCACCGGACGGACGCCCCGGACGACTTCGCGGTGCAGATCGCGGACTCGGTGGAGAGCTTCGTCCTGGCCGTCACCGAGGTCGCCAAGGGCGACGAACCCGGCAGCGCGATCTCGCTGCTGCTGCTGGAGGTGTCGCAGCTGCTGCTGGCGGGCGGCCGACTGGGCGCGATCGAGGACGTCCTGCCCGAGGACCGCTTCGAGCCGGACGCCGGCCCGGAGCCGGACGGCGTGGAGCTGCGCGAGCGCCTCGCCGAGCTGCTGGCACCGATCGACGTCTACCACGAGGTGTTCGACCCGTACGGCCCGCCGGAGAAGCCCAGCGCGTTCCGGATCTCGGACGACCTGGCGGGGGTGGTCAGCGAGCTGCGCCACGGCCTGACGCACTACCGCGAGGGCCGGGTGTCGGAGGCGCTGTGGTGGTGGCAGTTCTCGTACCTGTCCAACTGGGGCTCGACCTGCACGGCGGTGCTGCGCGCGCTGCAGTCGCTGATCGCGCACGTGCGGCTGGACTCGCCGCTGGGCGCGGTGCCGGACGGCGCGGACACCGACGACGACGGGCTGACGGACGAGCAGCTGGAGCAGCAGGCGGGCGACCTGATGGCGGCCGAACTCGGGCTGTAGCGGCCGGCGGCAGGGCGATGCCGGGGGCGACGACGGGGCCGACGACGGCAGGCCGACGACGGAGGCCGACGACGGGGGAGTGTGACGCATCCGTCACCCCCCGAGGCGGAGGCGAAGATTCCGGACGCGGAGGCGGTGCACCGGCGGCGATTCTTCGGGCCGGGCGGTCCGGGCCCGCAGACCTGACGGTCCGCGGTGATCAGAGTTCGATATTCGCATCTCACGATGTGGAAAGCGGCGGCCGGAACATCCCTGCTCGTTAGACTGACGGCGACCTACCACCCCAAGTCGAGGAGCCCCCGTGGGCCTTGTCGTGCAGAAGTACGGCGGCTCATCCGTCGCTGATGCCGAAGGCATCAAGCGCGTCGCCCGCCGAATCGTGGACACCCGGAAGGCCGGCCATGAGGTCGTCGTCGTGGTCTCCGCGATGGGTGACACCACGGACGAGCTCATCGAACTCGCGGAACAGGTGACGCCTATTCCGTCCGGCCGTGAGTTCGACATGCTGCTGACCGCCGGAGAGCGCATCTCCATGGCGCTGCTGGCGATGGCGATCAAAACGCTGGGCTTCGACGCCCAGTCGTTCACCGGCAGCCAGGCCGGTGTGATCACCGATGCGACGCACAACAAGGCGCGGATCATCGACGTGACGCCGGGCCGCATCCGCAACGCCCTGGACGAGGGCAACGTCGCGATCGTGGCCGGCTTCCAGGGTGTCTCGCAGGTCTCCAAGGACATCACCACGCTGGGCCGCGGCGGCTCGGACACCACGGCGGTGGCGCTGGCGGCCGCGCTGGGCGCCGAGGTCTGCGAGATCTACACCGACGTGGACGGCGTGTTCACCGCCGACCCGCGGGTGGTCAAGAAGGCTCGCAAGATCGACTGGATCGGCTTCGAGGACATGCTGGAGCTGGCCTCGTCCGGCTCGAAGGTGCTGCTCGACCGCTGTGTCGAGTACGCCCGGCGCTACAACATCCCGATTCACGTACGATCCTCGTTCTCCGGCCTGCCGGGGACTATCGTCAGCGCCACCAACCCGAACCAGCCCGAAGGGGGCGAGATGGAGCAGGCCATCATCTCCGGAGTCGCCCACGACACGTCGGAGGCCAAGGTCACCGTCGTCGGCGTGCCGGACAAGCCGGGCGAGGCGGCCCGGATCTTCCGCGCCATCGCGGACGCCGAGGTCAACATCGACATGGTGGTGCAGAACGTCTCCGCCGCGTCCACCGGCCTCACCGACATCTCTTTCACCCTGCCCACCAACGAGGGCCAGAAGGCCATCGACGCGCTGAACCGCGTCAAGGAGGGCATCGGCTACGAGTCGCTGCGCTTCGACGACGCGATCGGCAAGATCTCGCTGGTCGGCGCCGGCATGCGTTCCAACCCGGGCGTCACCGCGACGTTCTTCGAGGCGCTGTCCGAGGCGGGCGTGAACATCGAGCTGATCTCCACCTCGGAGATCCGGATCTCGGTGGTCACCCGCGCCGAGGACGTGCCGGAGGCAGTCCGCGCCGTGCACACCGCCTTCGGGCTGGACAGCTCCGGCGACGAGGCGGTCGTCTACGGCGGCACCGGCCGCTAGGCACGGCTTCGGGGCACGGCTCCGGGGCACGGCTTCCGGCCACCGGCCCCGCGCCCGGGGCTCGCGCCCGGCTCGCGCACGGCGCAGAGGTTGTGTGCGGGACGGGTGAAGCGGACCCTGACCGTCCGCCGGGTCTGTCAGAATCCCCCTTCGGAGCGACGTGTTCCGGAGGGGGATTCCCTCTCTGCGGAAGAACTCCCCCGGCGTGGGGCAACCAGGACAGGGGATCGGGTGTCCAACAAGCGTGATGAACGTGACAGGGGCGGCGGTGGCGATCACCCTGCCCGGGGCGGCCCGGCGGGCCGGTAGTCGGATGGGCTTTGCTGCGGCGGCAGCGGACGCGACCGGGGCCAGCGTCGATCAGCTCACCGACACCTACCGGGCCCACTACCGTTCTCTGCTGCGGCTCGCCGCACTGCTGCTGGACGACCTCTCCTCCTGCGAGGACGTCGTGCAGGAGGCGTTCATCCGGGTGCATGCCGCCCGGCGCCGGGTCCGGGATCCCGAGAAGACCCTGGCATACCTGCGGCAGACCGTCGTCAACCTGTCCCGCTCCACGCTGCGCCGCAGGCTGCTCGGCCTGCGCCTGCTGCCCAAGCCCATGCCTGACATGGCCAGTGCAGAAGAGGGGGCATACGATGCGCTGGAGCGCGATGAACTGAAGGCCGCGCTACGGGGGTTGCAACGCCGTCAGCGGGAGGTGCTGGTGCTGCGCTACTACGCCGACCTGACGGAGGCGCAGGTCGCAGAGGTGCTCGGCATCTCCGTCGGCTCCGTCAAGGCGTACGGGTCGCGCGGACTGGCCGCCCTGCGGGTGCGGCTGGAGAGCGGCGATGACTGACCAGCACCGTCCGCGCCCGCACCACGAACTGACCGAGGACCAGCTCCGCGACCTGCTGCACCGCGCGGTCTCGACCGTCCAGCCCGAACCCGGCGCGCTGCCCCGGCTGCGTGCCGCCGTGCCCCGCCGCCGGGCCGCCCGGCGGCGCGCCTGGAGCGGCGCGGCGGTGCTGGCCGGCGCCGCCGCCGTGCTGCCGCTGGTGCACGCCGCCCAGCCGTTCCACCTGTCCGGCGACCCGACCGGCGGCCAGGCCGCGGGCGAGGGCCACGCCGCCGTCCCGGACAGCTCCGCGGCGGCCCCCGGCCACCCGCACGGCCTGCCCACCGCGAGTGTCACCGGGGCCGACGGCGCCGGCTCCGAGACCACCGCCGACCCGAGCGCCGACGGCAGCCCGGGCACGTCGCCCGCCGTCCCGCCGCTGTGCACCCGCGCCGACCTCGGCCGGGTCGACGCCCAGCAGGCCGACGCCGTCCCCGCCGACGGCCGGATCTACGGCTGGTTCCGGCTCACCAACACCGCCGACCACCCGTGCAGGGTCACCGACCCGGGCGTCCTCGACCTCGGCGCCGGCGCCACCGGCGTCCGCCTGGCCGCCCACACCGTCGGCGATCCGGCCGGCGCGCTGCCCGACCCGGCCGGGCTGCCCCGCGAACTGCTGCTCGGCCCCGGCGGCTCCTACCTGGTCCGGTTCGCCTGGGTGCCCGCCCGCTGCGACACCCCCCCGCCCGTCCCCAGCAGCCGGCCCACCCTCGCGCCCAGCTCCGCGGGCCTGCCCGGCGCCGACACCCCGGCCGAGCCCGCCCCCGCGGCCGTCGCCGCCGACCCCAGCCCCACCGGCGAGCCCGCCCCCGGCGGTACCCCAGGCCCCTCGTCGCCCGCCACCTTCGCGCTCGGCTACATCCCCGACCGGTCCGCCCGGCCCGCCGCCACCGCCGCGCTTCCGGTCGGCTGCGGCGGCACGGTCTACCACACGCCCCCCGAACCGGCCCCGGCTCCCGGCGGCCCGGCCCCCTCGTCGAGCACCGCCCCCTGACCGCCGCTCAGGCCTGCCGGGTCGGCAGCACCACCACGTGGCGCAGGTTGACGTGCCGCGGCCGGGAGACGACGTACCCGACCAGGTCGGCGACGTCGGCGGGGGAGAGCGGGCCGATCGCGTCGAACATGTCGCCCAGCTGACCGTCCGGGCCGAGCGCCGGGTTGTCGATGTGGCTGCCCAGCTCGGTGTCGGTCAGGCCGGGCTCGACGGAGGTGACGCGGACGTCGCGCGGGCCGTACTCGGCGCGCAGCGCGGCCGACAGCTGGGTGACGGCGGCCTTGGTCGCGCCGTACACCGCGTAGTTCGGGAACACCACGTGCGCGCCGATCGAGGAGACGTTCAGCAGGTCGGCGGTCGCGCCGGCGGCCCCGGCGGCCACCAGGTCCGGGCCGAACGCGCCGATGACGCGCAGCACGCCCGTCACGTTGGTGTCGATCATCCGGGTCCACTCGTCGATCCGGCCGTCGTCCACCGGATTGGGCAGCATCACGCCGGCCGCGTTCACCACCAGGTCGACCCGCCCGAAGGCGGCCTGCACCTGCCGCCGGGCGTCGTCCACCGAGGCCTGGTCGGTGACGTCGGCGGGCACCGCCAGCGCGTTCGGGCCGAGCTCGGCGGCCAGCCGCTCCAGGCGGTCCCTGCGGCGGGCCAGCAGCGCCACCCGGGCGCCGTCCGCGACGAGCCGCCGGGCGACGGCCTCGCCGATGCCGCTGGCGGCGCCGGTGACGACGGCGGTGCGGCTGTGCAGGGTCTGCTGTGCCATGGGAACCACGCTCCTGTTCGGGTCTGCTGCGGTGACGTCCACGAGTCTCGGCGCGCGCCGCCCGCCCAGCCAGGGCTGAGCTTTTCCTGGGTCTGCCGGAACCACCTTCGCGGCCGCGGCCCGACGTATCGTCGGGGCATGAGCGAACTGGGGGAGTTCCTGCGGCTGCGCCGGGCCCGGATCCAGCCCTCCGACGTCGGGCTGCCGGAGTTCGGACGCCGCCGCCGGGTGCCGGGGCTGCGCCGCGAGGAGGTGGCGCAGCTCGCCGGGGTGAGCGTCGACTACTACGTGCGGCTCGAACAGGGCCGCGGCGACGGCGTCTCGGCGGAGGTGCTGGACGCGGTGGCCCGGGTGCTGCGGCTGGACCTGACCGAACGCCGCCACCTGCACGACCTGGCCCGGCCGCCGCGCGAACCCGCCCGTCCCGGCCCCCGGCAGCTGCGCGGCGGGCTGCGGCTGCTGCTGGACGCGCTGGACGCGCCCGCGTTCGTGCTCGGCCGCTGCCTGGACGTGGTGGCCTGGAACGCGCTCGGCGACGCCGTGATGGGCTTCTCCGCGCTGCCGCCCGGGCAGGTCAACGTGGCCCGGCACGCGTTCCTGTCGGCCGCCGGACGCCGGCTCTACCCCGAGTTCGAGCGGGTCGCGGCCGAGACCGCCGCCTTCCTGCGGGTGGACGCGGCCCGGCACCCGGACGACCCCGAACTGGCGGCGCTGCTCGCCGACCTCAGCACCGACCCGCTGTTCGCCGACCTGTGGGCGCGCCACGGCGTCCGCGAGAAGGCGCACGGCCGCAAGCTGCTGCTGCACCCGCGGGTCGGCGAGCTGGACGTCGGCTACGAGACGCTGACCCCGCCCGGCGAGCCCGGGCTGCAGCTGGTCGTCTACACCGCCGAGCCCGGCTCGCCCACCGCGGAGCGCCTCGCGCTGCTGGCGGGCGCCGCCCGGGTGTGACGCTTCAGACGCCGAGCGACTCGGCACGGGCCTCGGCGCGCTGCAGCAGGGCGTGCACCTCGGCCTGCCGCCGGCCCGGCCGGTCGTTCCACAGGTCGGGGGAGGCGGTCGGGCGACCGGTGGCGTGCAGCACCTCCATCACCTGGACGCGGGCCCGGCGCACCGTGTACGCGGTGCCGTAGCCGTGCGCGAGGACGGCGGTCTGCGCGCCGAGCAGGCAGACCCGGCCGGCCGCGTCCCACATCGCGCCCTGGATCCAGCCCGCCTCGGCGAGGTAGCGGGAGGTCAGTCGCAGGTGCCCGGCCACGGTGACCGCCACCGGGCGGGCGGGGCGGCCGACCGCCCGGTCCAGCAGGGTGCGGCGCGGCAGCGGGTACCCGAAGTTCCAGGGCTGGTGGGCGGATCCGTACGGCCCGCCGTCGCAGCCGGGTTCCACCGGCGGCGGCGCGGGCAGCGGCAGCAGGGGCAGCCGCGCGGGGGCCGGGAGCCCGGCCAGGTACTGCTCGATCTCCTCGACCAGGCCGAGGTGCTGGGCGAGAACGGGCAGGTCGAGTCGGTCGAGCTGGTCGAACGGCGGCGCGGAAGCGGGCATGGCACAACTCCTCCGGTCGTTATGTCGTATTTGTACCTCTTCCTCTGATCGTCAGTAGGGTGCCGCACCGCAGCCGTTCCGTGTCCCCGGGGTTCGTCACCGCCGTTCCGCTCACCACCCGGAATCGGGTTGGATGAGGGTATGAACGAGCAGACGAACGTCGTTCCGGCGTGGGAGCAGCGGTTCCGGGCAGCACGGGTCTCGCTGCCCGACTGGGCGGACGAGGCGCCGGAGCGGGCGCTGTACGTGTCCAACGCGACCGGCACCTACGAGGTGTACGCGTGGGACCGCGCCACCGACGAGCACCGCCGGGTCACCGACCGCCCCAACGGCACCACGGACGCGGAGCTCAGCCCCGACGGCGCGTGGATCTGGTGGTTCGACGACACCGACGGCGACGAGTTCGGCGTCTGGCGCCGCCAGCCGTTCGCCGGCGGCCCCGACCAGGAGGCCGTGCCCGGCGTCCCCGCCGCCTACGAGGCGGGCCTGGCGCTCGGCCGGGACGGCACCGTGGTGGTCGGCACCTCCACCGACGACGAGGGCACCACCCTCTACCTGCGCCGCCCCGGCGCGGACGAGCCCGAGGTGGTCTACCGGCACGCCGAGTACGGCGGCGTCGGCGACCTGTCCCACGACAGCGCCCTGCTGGCCGTCGACCACACCGAGCACGGCGACGCCATGCACTCCGCGATCCGGGTGCTGCGGCTGTCCGACGGCACGACCGTCGCCGAACTCGACGAGGTCACCGGCCGTACCGAGCCGCGCGGCGTGGCCTGCCTCGGCTTCGCGCCCGCCGCCGGCGACACCCGGCTGCTGGTCGCCCACCAGCGCACCGGCCGCTGGGAACCGATGCTGTGGGACGTCGCCACCGGCACCGAGACCGAGCTGGCCCTCCGCGACGAGCAGGGCCGCCCGTTCCCCGGCGACCTGTCCGCGCAGTGGCGGCCCGACGCCCGCTCGCTGCTGATCGAGCACGAGTACGAGGCCCGCTCCGAGCTGTTCTCCTACCAGCTGGAGACCGGCGAGCTGACCCGGCTGGACACCCCGCGCGGCACCGTCGCCGGGGCCACCGCCCGCCCCGACGGCACCGTCGAGTTCCTGTGGTCCTCGGCCGCCGAGCCGTCCGCGGTGCGCTCCACCGCCGGGACGGTGGTGCTGCGCGCGCCCGGCCCGGTGCCGCCCGGCTCGGTGCCGGTCGAGGACGTCTGGGTGGACGGCCCCGGCGGCCGGGTGCACGCCCTGGTGCAGCGTCCCACCGGCGAGGGCCCGTTCCCGACGGTGTTCGAGGTGCACGGCGGCCCCACCCACCACGACAGCGACTCCTTCGCGGCCGGCCCCGCCGCCTGGCTCGACCACGGCTTCGCGGTCGTCCGGGTCAACTACCGCGGCTCCACCGGCTACGGCCAGGCCTGGACCGACGCGCTCACCGAACGCGTCGGCCTGATCGAGCTGGAGGACATCGGCGCCGTCCGCGACTGGGCGGTCTCCTCCGGCCTGGCCGACCCGGACCGGCTGGTCCTGTCCGGCGGCTCCTGGGGCGGCTACCTGACCCTGCTCGGCCTCGGCACCCAGCCCGACCGGTGGACGCTCGGCCTGGCCGCCGTCCCCGTCGCCGACTACCTCACCGCGTACGCGGACGAGATGGAGGCGCTGAAGTCGCTCGACCGCACGCTGTTCGGCGGCACCCCCGAGGACGTCCCCGAGCGCTGGCACGCCTCCTCGCCGCTGTCCTACGTCGAGCAGGTCAAGGCCCCGGTGTACATCAGCGCCGGCGTCAACGACCCGCGCTGCCCGATCCGGCAGATCGACAACTACGTCCAGCGGCTGGAGGAGCTCGGCAAGGTCCACGAGGTGTACCGCTACGATGCCGGGCACGGTTCGCTGGTCGTCGACGAGCGGATCAAGCAGCTTCGCTTGGAGATCGACTTCGTCCGGCGACACCTGGCCCCCGGCACGGTCCGGTGACCGGTAGACCCGGGCGGCAGGGGGGACAACCGATGGGTGGACGCGCCGCGCTGGCCGTCGCCGCGGTCGGCGCGATCGTGCTGACCGCGGCCGGCTGCTCGTCGAACAACGACAGGTACGACTGCGTGGAGGCCGCCGCCCCCGCGAAGGCGGACACCGGCATCGTCCTCGCCAAGGGCAAGAGCGGCGGCCGCAGCTCCAAGGGCTCCAGCGGGTCCAACGGGTCGAAGGGGTCGGGCGGTTCCGGCAGCAAGGGCTCCGGGACGTCGCCCCACTCGGGCGGCGGCGGCACCCGGGTGGTGCACCACTACCATCACCGGCCGGGCTCCACCCGCAGCGACGACTACGTCGACGAGTGCGGCAACCCGTCGCCCACGCCGGGCTCCGGCTTCGGCGGCTTCGGCAACGGGGACTGCGCCACTCCGGGCGCGCTGCCCGCCGCGACCTCGGCCACCGGTTCGCCGTCGGCGTCGTCCGGCGGGTCGGCCTCGCCGAGCTCCGCGGCACCGCCGGTGCCGTGCGTCTCGCCGTCGGCCGGTGCCTCGGTCTCGGGCTCGCCGTCCGCGGGGCCGTCACCGTCAGCGTCGCCGTCGGCGTCCAGGTCCGGGACGCGCTGACGGAGCGGCGAGCGGGTCAGTCCAGGGCCGGGTCCAGTCCGAGGGCCCGGTCCTGGACGGCCTCCGCCTCGCGGCGCACCAGCCGGAACCACATGAAGACCACGAACCCGGCGAAGACGAACCACTCCAGCGTGTAGCCGAGGTTCTGGAACGCCCGCAGGCTCAGCCCGTCCCCGCCCTGCGGCTGCACCGTCGGCACCGCCGTCAGCCCCGCCGGAACGTCGTCGGACGCGACCCAGCCGTCGTACACCGGGTACGGCAGCACGTTCACCAGCGTCGCCGGGCTGATCGTGCCCAGCTGCCCGGCCGGCAGACCGCCCGCCACCGCGCCGCCGCTGCCGCTGTTCTCCGGGGCCTGCAGCCGGCCCGTCACACCGACCTGCCCGGACGGCGCCGCCGGAGCCGTGCCCGGGGAACCCTCCGCCCAGCCGCGCACCACGGGCACCGCCCGGCCGCCGTCGACCAGCAGCGGCGTCAGCACGTAGTAGCCGGAACGGCCGTCCACCGTGCGGTTCGGCACCAGCAGCTGGTGCTCGACGTCGTACGAGCCGGTGACGCTCACCGTCCGGCCCAGGGTGTCGGTGCCGACCTTCGCCGCGGCGTCCGGCAGCACCTCGGCCAGCGGCCGGGCCGGCGTCCCGCTCGCGGCGGCCGCCGCCTTGTCGATCTCCTGGTGCGTGGAGACCCGGCTCTCGAACCGGCCCAACTGCCAGGAGCCCAGCATCAGACAGACCCCGATCGCCGCCACCGCGACGACCGTGCCGACGAGCCACCGCGGGCTGAACAGGAACCGGTACACCCCACCACGGTAACCATTCCTGACAACGCCCCCGACCGCCGGGTACGCCCACCGTAGGGTGGCGACGTGACAGCCCTGATCAGCCCGCTGACCGCCGACGCACTCCACACCCACGCCGAGGCCCTCGCCGACCTGCTGCTGGACGCCGTGGCCGACGGCGCCTCCGTCGGCTTCCTGGCCGACACCGGCCGCGACGAGGCCGCCGCCTGGTGGCGCACCCTGCACCCGTCCGTCGCGGACGGCAGCCGACTGCTGTGGGTGGCGTCCGACGCCGACGGGCGCGTGCTGGGCACCGTCGCCCTGGTCCGCGAGGTCCGGGCGAACGGCCGGCACCGCGCCGAGGTCTCCAAGCTGCTGGTGCACCGCGACGCCCGCGGCGCCGGCCTGGGACGGCGGCTGCTGACCACCGTCGAACAGGCCGCCCGGGACACCGGCGCCACCCTGCTGCTGCTCGACACCCAGACCGGCAGCGCCGCCGAACACCTCTACCGCAGCGCCGGCTGGACGTCCTTCGGCACCGTCCCCGGCCACGCCGCCACGCCCGACGGCGTCCTCGCCGACACCACGTACTACTACAAGCAGCTCATCGGCTGACCGCTCACTCGGTGCCCGGCCGCAGGAACTCGGGCTGGTCGAGCAGCCGCAGCCAACTGCCGTCCGGCTGCTGACGCACCACCTGGGCGCGGGCCCCGGCGCCGTCCTTCGGCGGGGTGGCGGTCAGCGCGATGCCGTCCGCGGCCAGCGTCGGCAGCGGCGGCTCCGGGGTGAACTGCGGCCGGTGCGCCAGCACCTGCGCCCACAGCGCCCGGATCGCCTCCCGGCCGACCGTGAACTGCCCCGGCGGGTACGCCATGACAGCGTGCTCCTCGTACAGCGCGGCGACACCGGCCGCGTCACCCGCGTTGGAGCGCTCCACGAACAGCCGGGTCAGCTCCTCGGGGCGCATCGCCTTCTCGTACTCGCCGTACTCGCTCATCAGGTCCTCCTCGTCGTCCTGCTCCCAGCCTTCCTTGGGCCGAACCAGAAGTCCAACAGCTGGATCTGATCCGAACTATCATTGCTGGTTATGGAACTGAGGCAGCTGGAGTACTTCCTCGCCGTCGCCGAGGAACGCAACTTCACCCGCGCCGCCGAGCGGGTGCACATCAGCCAGTCCGGCGTCAGCGCCCAGATCCGGCAACTCGAACGCGAACTCGGCGCCGAACTCTTCGACCGCTCGGCCCGTACCGTCACCCTCACCGTGGCCGGCAAGGCCGCCCTCGAACACGCCCGGCAGGCCGTCGCCGCCGCCCGCGCCGTCGGCCAGGCCGTCGGCGAGGTCAGCGACCTGATTCGCGGCAGCCTCACCGTCGGCATGGTGGCCGGCTGCACCCTCACCCCGCTCTTCGACGGCCTGGCCGCCTTCCACCGCGCCCACCCCGGCGTCGAACTCGCCCTGCTGGAGGACGACTCCGCCCACCTCGCCGAAGCCGTCCGCACCGGCGCCCTCGACCTCGCCCTGATCGGCTGCGCCGGCACCACCCCCGACGGCCTCGACGCACACACCCTGATCGACGAACCCGTGGTCGCCGCCGTTCCGCCCGGCCACCCGCTCGCCGGGCAGCCCGACGTCACCCTCGCCGACCTGCTCGCCCACCCGCTGATCTGCCTGCCGCCCGGCACCGGCGTACGCACCGTCCTCGACCGCGACTGCGCCGCCGCCGGACTCACCCCGCGGATCGCCCTGCAGGCCTCCGCCGCCTCCGCGATCGCCGACCTCGCCACCCGCGGGCTCGGCGTCGCCGTGCTCAGCCGCTCCATGGCCGAGGCCTTCCCCGCACTGCGGCCGGTCGCCGTCGCCGACCTCACCACCCCCGGCCTGCTCGCCCTGGTCTCCCGCCCCGGCCCCGCCCCCGCCCTGCGCGCCCTGCGCGCCGAACTCCGCCGGGCGTTCGGTCAGGGCCTGTCCGATCCGAACGTCCGGCGGGTGAACGCCCGGCGGGGGAACGTCAGTTGACGAACGCCAGCTCGTGCGGCGTCCCGTTGAACCGCAGACCGCCGTCCTCCGTCACCGTCACGATGTCCTCGATCCGGACACCGAACCGGCCCGGCAGATAGACGCCCGGCTCGATGGAGAAGCACATCCCCGGCACCAGCGGCCGGGTCTCGCCCTCGATCATGTACGGCGGCTCATGGGTGGTCAGCCCGATGCCGTGGCCGGTGCGGTGAATGAAGTACTCGCCGTACCCGCCCTCGGTGATCACCGCCCGGGCCACCCGGTCGATCTCCTGACAGGCCACCCCAGGCGCCACCGCGTCGAACGCCGCCTGCTGCGCCCGCCGCACCAGGTCGTGCACCTCCTGCACCTCCTTCGGCGGCTCGATGCCCACGAACACCGTCCGGGTGGTGTCCGAGCCGTAGCCGTCCTTCAGCCCGCCGAAGTCCAGCACCACCGTGTCACCGCGCTGGATCACCCGATCCCCGGCCTCGTGGTGCGGATTGGCCCCGTTCGGACCGGAACCCACCACCGTGAAGTCCACCTGGCTGTGCCCGTGCTCGATCAGCAGCGCCGCCAGATCCGCCGCCACCTCCCGCTCGGTACGCCCCGCGAACGGCACACCCAGGATCGCCCCGTACGTCAGGTCCGCCGCCGCGCCCGCCGCCGCCAGCCGCGCCAACTCGTCCGGCTCCTTCACCGCCCGCAACATCGGCAGCGCCGCCGTCAACGAGGCGTACGACGTACCCGGCAACGCCTCCTGGAACCCCAACAGGTGCATCGCCCACGCGTTGTCCGAGATCCCGTACCGCCCCACCGGATCCATGCTCGGCACCAACACCGCGAACGGATCCTGCCCGTCCACCCAGTCCGCCATCCGAACCGCCTCCGCCCCCGCAGCCCGCTCCGCATCCGGCCGCTCCAACCTCGGCACCAACAACACCGGCTCCGCCCCCGGCGCCACCACCAACGCCGTCAGCCGCTCGGTGTTCACCGGAAGATACCCCGTCAGATACGTCAGATCAGGCCCGGGCGTGACCACCAGCCCGGCCAGCCCCGCATCGGCCGCAGTCGTGGCGGCACGCGCCATCCTGGCCTGAAAATCCGCCGTCATGAACGGCTCGCTCATCACAATCCCCTCCCACGGGGTCAGCGGCCACCAGCCGCCCAACGACGTAAAAACCTACGGACCGGCGCACACCACTCCGCCACCCCCTCAGGATCATCGCCGACCCCACACCCCGCACGACAAGACCGCTGCACAGCCGAACTTCCGTCCGAGCACCCGACTGGGTCACCGCGGCCCCGAGTATCAGCCCTCGGTACTCAGGCTCGGATGGTCAGCCGAGCAGCGCCTCCTCCGGGCGGCGGTTTCGCACCTCTGCCGTCGGGCTGTTCAGGAGGTGCTCGACGCAGGCCATCAGGTCGCCTCCGTGGTCCTCGCCGGCGATCTCTCGAAGCTCCTTCACGAGGTCCTGCCCGTTGATGAGGACGATCGGGTACTGGTCCTCGACCATCTCCAGCTGCGCGGCCTCCGAGTAAGCGCCGGTGGTGACGTACACCCCTATCCAGCCACGCCGGAGCCGGGCGACGACTCGGGCGATCTGCTCGGCCGACACCAGACTGTCCGGCTTGATGCACTTGGCCTGCCCGAGAACCACGAGCCTGGTGCCGGCCAGTCCGGTTCCCAGGTCCAGCCGGCCCACGAAATCAGCACCGCCGTCGCCCGATCGTCGGGTGATCCAGTGTTCGGCGTAGCTGTGTCCGGAAGCGCGCAAGACCCGGGCAGCAACCGCGGACGCAAGCGTCTCGAACGCGTGCTTGTCACCGTCGAAGCGCTGGTAGACCGCCTGAAGGTCCGCTTTCAAACGGCTGTTCCCGGCCGGTTGTTGGTCCTTCACCTTGACCACTCGGCTGCGGGCCACGCGCCGGCGCACCCGCGGCAACGCCGAATGCCCGTGCTTCACCCACTCCCGCCATGCGGCCGGCGCCAGTGCCAGTGTGTCGGCATCGGAGCGCCCGGCTTCGCGACGGGCCGAGACCCAGTCCCAGTCCAGCCTGTCCTCCTCGGCGGAGAGGTCGATCACCGCGAGGTCGAAGACGTAGTTGGTGAAGGTCGCATCGGCCTGCCCCGCCCACTGGACAACCCGTTCCGCACGCTCGATCAGGCCGACGCCGCAGAACTGGACATGTCCCTTGGCCTTGCCGTTCCACGGCACCGAGCGAAACAGCAACAACGGCGCCGCGGCGGTCCGCCCCTCGACCGTGGGTGCCTGGTGACTGTCGAACGCCTCCAGCAGAGCTGCATTCCCGGTGGTGGTCCCGAGCGGCTTCGTCATCTCGGCCTTGTGGTCGCCGAAGTAGCGCACATGTCCGTTGTGCAGGTCGAACACGTCGTGCCATGGCGTCTGCTCCGACCCGGCCTTCCACGGACTGGACCGAATCATCACCGCCGGCCGCCGCAGCTCGTCCACTCCCTTGACCTTCGCCATGGCGTTGATCCCGGCTTCCAACAGAGCGCGCTTCTGCCCCGGACTCGCCGTCACGTAATAGAAGTTGGGGAGATCGTCGATGATCGCCGCCCCCGTGTCCTTGGTGCTGGGGTACCGAAAGACCTCGCCCATGCCAAGCGTCCGACCCATGGCTTCCCCCTCCGCAAGCGGTCACACAGTCCCTGGCTCTTGCTGGTCGTGGCCAACAGCGCCCGACCGATTATCTCGGATCATCGGATCATCAGGTCTGATGCTCGGTGGCCGGCAGGGCAGTGCCCGGTGCGGTGGAGCCCTCGCTGTAGGGGTCTCTCCCGGTCTCCTCCCAAACTTCCAAGGGAAAGCACTCAGGGCCGAAGAGACTCCTGCGAGTCACCGGCCCCGATCTGGTGTTCCGGAGTCGGGGTAGCGAGATTGAATCCACGACCTCTTCGCCCCAAAGCATCCTGGGTACCCGTTGGGGCGGAAGCCAACCGGGCACTGACCAGCGCGCACAGTCCTTGAAGCTCCGTGGTTGTCCACCGGAGTACGGTGCCGCTGTAGCGCAGTCAGCTACTCGACTTGTGGCAGCGATGGCTCCGATCGGCAGTGTAACTGCGGGCCAACTCCTATGCTGCGGAGATGCATAAGGGTGCCTTGAGCCGCGATTCGGTGTTGATGGCGATAGAGGAGTGCGACCGCCTTGGACGCGATGCCTTCTTGGAGAAGTACCACTACGGGCCGGCGCGAGACTACTTGCTCGTCCACGATGGCCGCGAGTACGACTCCAAGGCCATCGCCGGCGTCTCCCATCAGTTCGAGTACGGGCGCGCACTTGAGTCCGATGAGTTCAATGGTGGTCGAGCGCACGCAGTCGCGTGGCTCGAACGGATCGGCTTCCGGGTGAAGGCCATCCGGAACCCGGATTGGGCCTGGGACGAACTGGTGCTTGCATGCGCGATCACCGCCAAGAACGACTGGAAAGGGCTGACCGCCACCGACTCTCGCGTGGTTGAGCTGTCGGGGCTGCTCCAGCTCCTTCCGATCCACCCCGTGGTGTCTCGAAACGAGACTTTCCGAAACGTCAACGGTGTCGCCCGTAAGACCGTTGACATCGCGACACACCACCCCAGCTACCAGGGCAAGCCCACCAAGGGCGGCGCGCTCGACCTCGCCGTACTCAAGGCCTTCATGGACAGCCCGTTGGAGATGGCCGCTGCTGCCGAGCTGCTCCGTGTCGGCCTCAGGGACGGAGAGTTCCGGGAAACGGCACCTGTTGACGGTGACCCTGACGAGTTCGATGCCCCCGAAGGAAGGCTCCTCGTCCGTCGCCACCTGTCTCGTGAGCGAAACCGCGGGCTTCGGCAGCGGAAGATCGACTCCGTGGTCCGCCGGGGCCGGAGCCTTGCCTGTGAGGTCTGCGGCTTCGACTTCAAAGCCGTGTACGGGGATCGCGGAGATGGCTACATCGAGTGCCACCACATAGTGCCGCTGCACGAGGCAGGCGAGGGCCGGACCAAGCTGTCAGACCTCGCCCTGATCTGCTCGAACTGCCATCGCATGGTCCACAGGCGCGCACCATGGCCCACGCCGGACGAGCTTCGCGCCATAGTGACCGGTCATCAGGCGTGACGGCTGAGATGCTGGCTGGTGCTGAGTGGCCGGACTCCAGTGCTCTGACCGGAAGGTTCGCCAGGTCGGCGGGCCATTCGCGTTCGGAGGCGGCTGCGAGGTGACTTGCGGCCGTGACTGAGAGATCGATGTCCGGCTGGCCCGCCAGTTGGGGCTCGGGCGGTGCCGAGGTGCTCCCGGGCCCGGTTCCAACTGGCCTGAAGTGCCTCACGACCAGGTCATGGCGTCAGTGCTGCCGGTGCCGTCGCCGGGTCACGCGACTTCGCGGGGTCGCCCGCCCCAGCGGATGCGCTTCTCGCTGTGGATGCGGGCGTGCTCCGGCGTTTGGCGGTGAGGATGTCGAGGTGGCGGGCGCTTGGCGTTTCGCCAGTGCAGGTAGGCGTGGAGAGCGGTTTGAACCGTGTGTGACGTCTTCGGACACGCACCCGAGGGGTGGTCACTCACTTAGACCCGCACAACGAGGAAGGGCCCTACCGGATTTCTCCGGCAGGGCCCTCACCTGCACTTACGAAGTCGGGGTAGCGGGATTTGAACCCACGGCCTCTTCGTCCCGAACGAAGCGCGCTACCAAGCTGCGCTATACCCCGGTCCTGCTTTGTTGCCTTCCGTGTCCGGCGCAACGAGTAGAACTCTACAGGAGGTGGGGCCAGAGA
Source organism: Kitasatospora sp. NPDC059795 (assembly GCF_042732175.1). Taxonomy (NCBI): domain Bacteria; kingdom Bacillati; phylum Actinomycetota; class Actinomycetes; order Kitasatosporales; family Streptomycetaceae; genus Kitasatospora; species Kitasatospora sp. NPDC059795. The sequence goes on along the minus strand of NZ_JBHWID010000028.1, from coordinate 9,889 downwards.
CGAAATCCGGTTTAGGGGCTGGTCAGCGTGGGGCGGGGGTGAGGGTGAGGAGGGTGGCTTCGGGGGGGCAGGCGAAGCGGAGGGGGGTGTAGCGGTTGGTGCCGCAGCCTGCGGAGACGTGGAGGTGGGCGCGGTGGCCGGCGGCGGTGTGGGTGGAGAGGCCTTTGACGCGGTCGGTGTCGAGGTCGCAGTTGGTGACGAGGGCACCGTAGAAGGGGATGCAGAGCTGGCCGCCGTGGGTGTGGCCGGCGAGGATCAGGGGGTAGCCGTCGGCGGTGAAGGCGTCGAGGGTGCGGAGGTAGGGGGCGTGGACGACGGCGAGGGAGAGGTCGGCGTCGGGGGAGGGGCCGCCGGCGACGGAGGGGTAGTCGTCGAGGCGGATGTGCGGGTCGTCGAGGCCGGTGAACTCGATGTCGAGGCCGGCGATGTCGAGGCGGCCGCGGGCGTTGTTGAGGTTGAGCCAGCCGGCCCGGTCGAAGCCGTCGCGGAGTTTCTGCCAGGGGTTGTGGACGGCGCCGGTGATGCCGCGGCGGCTGGTGCCGTCGGGGTTGTTGAGGCCGTGGACGCCGCTGCGCAGGGCTTTGAGGTAGCGGGTGGGGGACTTGCGGGCGGGGCCGTAGTAGTCGTTGGAGCCGAAGACGTAGACGCCGGGGAAGTCCATCAGCGGGCCGAGCGCGTCCAGGGTGGCGGGGACGCCGAGCGGGTCGGAGAGGTTGTCGCCGGTGTTGACGACCAGGTCGGGGCGGAGCCCGGCGAGGCTCTGCAGCCAGCGCTGCTTCTTGGCCTGCCCGGTGACCATGTGGATGTCGGACACCTGGAGGATCCGGATCGGCCGCGCACCGGCGGGGAGGATCGGTACCTCGACGCGGCGCAGGCGGAACGAGCGGACCTCGTACCCGGCGGCGTAGACGAGACAGGCGGCTCCGGTGGCGGCGACACCGAGCGGGACGGAGTACAGCGGTCGCATCGGTCCATGGTCGCAGACCGTTCGAAAAGGTGGACAAGCGCCCGGGGTTCCACGGAGTGTGACGGGTCGTCAGTGCGAACCGGTCGGTACCGGTAAGTAATGGGGCGGCGTCGCGGCGTCGCAGATGTCAGAATCGGCGGCATGACGACGCTCAAGGAGCAGCTGCACGAGGACCTCACGGCTGCCATCAAGGCACGGGACGAGCTGATCTCGTCCACCCTCCGGTTGACGCTGGCCGCGGTGACCAGCGCCGAGGTGGCGGGTGACACGAAGCGCGAGCTGTCCGACGACGAGGTGCTTCAGGTGATCGGCAAGGAGTCGAAGAAGCGCCGTGAGGCGGCGACCGCCTTCGAGGGGGCCGGCCGGGCCGAGCAGGCCGCGCGGGAGCGCGCGGAGGGCGAGGTGCTGGCGGGCTACCTGCCGAAGCAGCTGACGGACGAGGAGCTGTCCGGGATCGTGGCCGCCGCGGTGGCGGAGTCCGGGGCGAGCGGCCCGCAGGGCATGGGCGCCGTGATGAAGCTGGTCCGTCCGAAGGTGGACGGCAAGGCGGACGGCGGCCGGGTGGCCGCTGCGGTGAAGGCCGCGCTGGCCGGCTGAGCCACGCAGCGGGAGAAGCAGCGAGCCAAGAAGCCGCCCGCCCGGAGGTGATCTCCGGGCGGGCGGCTTCGTGTTCGGCGCGGGCCGGTGCCGGTCAGTGGTGGCCGGGCTTGCCGGTGCTGGGCGGGAAGGAGATCCCGCCGGTGGTGGTCAGGCCGCCGTCGGGCCAGCCGGTGGTTCCGCCGACGGGGTTGCCGCCCGCGGGGTTGTTGCCGCCGTTCTGGTTGCCGCCGGTGGGGTTGCCGCCTGCCGGGTTGCCACCGGCGGAGTTGCCGCGGGTGCTGTCGCCGGAGGTGCCGCCGGGGTTGTCGTTGGCCGGCGGGGTGGGGGTCTGCGGGGCGATGTCGAAGAGCTTGAAGCGGGTCGGCGTGGTGCCGTCCAGGGCGTCGTTCATGGCCATCTGCCAGATCGGGCCGGGGCCGTCGGCGCCGTAGACCGCGCCGAAGTACTTGCCGCCGATGGTGATGTTCTTCATCGAGACGTTGCCGCCGACGCCGCCGAGCCAGACCGAGGTGGCGAGGTCGGGGGTGTAGCCGGTGAACCAGGCGGCGTACCGCTCGTCGGTGGTGCCGGTCTTGCCGGCGATCGGACGGCCGTCGTCGAGGCCGAGGGAGGAGCCGGTGCCCTTCTCGGTCACGCCCAGCAGCAGGGTGTTGACGCCGTCCGCGGTGGTCTGCGTCATCGCCTGGTTGCAGTTGGCCTTCGGCACGTCGAGCTTCTTGTCGTCGCTGGTGACCACGGAGGTCAGCGCGACCGGGGAGCAGTACATGCCGCGGGCGCCGAAGGACGCGTAGACCGAGGCCATCTGGAGCGGGCTGACCTCCTGGGTGCCGAGCACCATGGAGGGGACTTCCTGCAGGGCCTTGCCGTTGGCCAGGGTGCCGACGCCGAGCTTGTCGGCCATCTGCTTCATCGGGCAGAGGCCGGTCTGCTGCTCCAGCTGCACGAAGTAGGTGTTGACCGACTTCTGCATGGCGACCTGCATGCTGTACGGGCCGATCTCCTTGTCCGACTCGTTCTGCACGGTGGGGTGGCCGGCGTCCTTCCAGGTGCCCTGGCAGGTGGAGATCGACGGGTACTCCATCTTGGGCGGCGAGGAGAGCTCCTGGGTGATCGGCACCCCGTTCTCCAGGGCGGCCGCGGCCAGGATGGGCTTGAAGGTCGAGCCGGGGGAGAAGCCGCTGCCGCCGCCCATGGACTGGCCGACGTTCAGGTTGAGGACGGTCTGCTTCTTGGACTCGTCCAGACCGTACGGGCGGGTCTGGGCCATCGCGAGGATCTCGCCGGTGCCGGGCTTGACCATGGTGCCGGCGGCGGACACCTTGTCGGTCACGTTGACCTTCTTGGTGACCGCGCTGTACATGGCCTGCTGCTTGTCCGGGTCGATGGTGGTGTTGATCCGCAGGCCGCCCTGCGACCAGAGCTTCTGCCGGTCGGCGGCGGTCTTGCCGAACACCGGGTCCTGCTTGATCACGTGGCGCACGTAGTCGCAGAAGAAGCCCATGCCGTTGCTGGCGGTGATGCAGCCGTTCTGCGGCTCGGTGTACTTGATGCCGAGGTCGCTGGCGAGCGCGGCCTTCGCCTCGTCCGGCGAGATGTGCTTGTACTCCAGCAGCTTGTTGATCACCGTGTTGCGGCGGTTCTGCGCGGCCTGCGGGTGGGTGATCGGGTCGTACGCCGAGGGGTTCTGCACCAGGCCAGCCAGCATCGCGGCCTCGGGGATGGTGAGGTCCTTGGCGCTCTTGTTGAAGTAGCGCTTGGCGGCGGCCTCGATGCCGTACGCCTGGTGGCCGTAGAAGGTGATGTTCAGGTAGTTGGTGAGGATCTGATCCTTGCTCAGGTCCTCCTCCAGCTTGATCGCGTACTTCAGCTCCTGGATCTTGCGACCCATGCTCTTCTTGGTGGCTTCCAGGAAGGCCTGCTGGTCGTCGCCGGCCTGCTCGACGAAGACGTTCTTCACGTACTGCTGGGTGAGCGTCGAGGCGCCCTGGGCGGTGGTGCCGGACTCGGCGTTCTTGGTGGCGGCGCGGAGCACGCCCTTGAGGTCGACGGCGCCGTGCTCGTAGAAGCGGTTGTCCTCGATGTCGACCTGGGCCTGACGCATGATCGGCGCCATCTGCTCCTTGGTGAGGATGGTCCGGTCGCGGTCGTAGACCTTGGCGATCAGGCCGCCCTTGGCGTCGTAGATCATCGACACCTGCGAGAGCGTCGGCGTCTTGAAGTCGTCCGGGATGTTGTCGAACGACTCGGCGGTGTCCTTGGCGGTCAGGCCGAACGCGCCGACGGCCGGCAGGGCCATTCCGGCGACCAGGATGCCGGCCAGCACGGCGCTGCCCAGGAACTTGACGCCGAGCCCTGCCTTGTCCAGTGCGGTGCCCGGGGATCGCGTAGGTGCCATGGGGAGAACCCTACGTCGCGGAATCCCGTACAGGGGGGCAGGTGTTCGCCTACGCTTGTCACAGAACTGCGACAGCTTCGTTCTGTTCATCCTCATCACTCTTGTGAGTGATGAGCTTTGTCCGATTCGGGGCATTGTGCCCCAACTTCCGGCGGCTGCATGGCGGGCCGCTGTCGCGCACCGTGACGAAAACGCACTATTCGGCCCCGGCAAGCCCCACGACCTGCAGTCACTCCAACGAGTGAGCTGTCGGACACCCATAGTCCGATCGGGTCATTCGAGATTGGGCCGACAGGGGCTGTTGCGTTGTGTCGTTCTTCCGTAACGTCCTCAACTGGCAACGGTGAATATGCCGTTGCCGCCGTGGGGGAGCCCCGAATCGGGAGAGGACGGCGCCGGGATGGGCTGGGTGGACGACTGGAGCGCGCAGGCCGCGTGCCGCACGAGCGATCCGGATGAACTGTTCGTGCAGGGGGCGGCGCAGAACCGCGCCAAGGCGGTGTGCAGCGGCTGTCCGGTGCGCACCGAGTGCCTCGCGGACGCACTCGACAACCGTGTCGAGTTCGGCGTGTGGGGCGGAATGACGGAGCGCGAGCGCAGGGCGCTGCTGCGCCGGCGTCCGACGGTGGGGTCCTGGCGCAGGCTGCTGGAGACCGCGCGCACCGAGTACGAGGAGTCGCTGGCCACCGGGGTGGTCCTGCGGGACTACGCCCAGGCTGGCTGACGATCCGTCACGAAGGGCGGCGGGGCGGGCCTTCGGATCACTCGGCGGGGGAGCCGAGGCGGTCGCCGATGGCCCGCAGTCCGTCCAGGTCGTGGACGTCCCCGGGCAGTGCGGGCACTTCGACGATCGGCACGTCCGGGTAGACCGACGCGAAGCGGTCCCGGGTGCGCCGTTCCCGGGCCATGACCTGCATCCGTTCGGCGTGCAGGCGGAGCAGTCCGGCGGCCAGGGTCTCGGCCTCGACGGTCGAGGTGGCGGTGCCGTTCTCCTCCAGGGCCTCGGCTGCGGCGAGGGCGCGTTCCGGCGTGAGTTGCGGGGCGCCGCTGGTGTGCACCCGGTTGAGCACCAGGCCGGCCAGCGGCATGGTGTCGGCGGCGAGCCGGTCGACGAAGTACGCGGCCTCGCGCAGCGCGTCGCGCTCGGGTGCGGCGACCACCAGGAACGCGGTGTCCTCGGCCTTCAGCAACTGGTAGGTGCGGTCGGCGCGTTCCCGGAAGCCGCCGAACATCGAGTCCATCGCGGAGACGAACGTCTGGACGTCGGTGAGCAGTTGGGCGCCGAAGATCTTGCCGAGGGTGCCGGTGATCAGCCCCATGCCGACGTTCAGGAACTTCATCGCGGAGCGCCCGCCGACCTTGGCGGGGGCGGTGAGCAGCCGGATCACCTTGCCGTCCAGGAAGGACCCGAGGCGGCTGGGGGCGTCCAGGAAGTCCAGCGCGGAGCGGGACGGCGGGGTGTCGACGACGATCAGGTCCCAGCGGTCCTCGGCGCGGAGCTGGCCCAGTTTCTCCATCGCCATGTACTCCTGGGTGCCCGCGAAACCGGCCGACAGCGACTGGTAGAAGGGGTTCTCCAGGATCGCCTTGGCCCGGCCGGGTTCGGCGTGGGCGAGCACGACCTCGTCGAAGGTCCGCTTCATGTCCAGCATCATCGCCTGGAGTTCGCCCTCGCCCCGGGTGCCCTTGACGATGCGCGGGGTGTTGTCGAGCTCGGTCAGGCCCATCGACTGGGCGAGCCGGCGGGCCGGGTCGATGGTCAGCACCACGACGCGGCGGCCGCGTTCGGCGGCGCGCAGGCCGATCGCCGCGGCGGTGGTGGTCTTGCCGACGCCGCCGGAGCCGCAGCAGACCACGATCCGGGTCGCCGGGTCGTCGATCAGGGTGTCGATGTCCAGCCCGGTCATGCCGCTCCCTGCCGCTTCAGTTCGCCCGCCAGCCGGTACAGGCCGGCCAGGTCCACGCCCCCGCTGAGCAGCGGCAACTCGTAGGTGGGAAGCCGGAGTTGTTGAAGGTCGGCGCGCTGGGCGCGTTCCAGTTCGACCCGTTCGGCGTGTTCCCTGGCCTGCTCCAGCAGCGGGTCGAGCAGCGGCTCCACGGCGGCCCGCACGGTCTCCGGCTTGCGCGAGCGCCCGCCGAGGCCGGCCTCGCCGAGGGCCAGCGCCACGTCCTCGCGGTGGTCGCCGTGCGCGGCCTCGACCGCGGCCGCGTCCAGTATCGGCGGGCGCACCATGTTCACCAGCACACCGCCGACCGGCAGCCCGGCCTCGCGCAGGTCGGCGATCCCGTCCACCGTCTCCTGCACCGGCATCTCCTCCAGCAGGGTCGTGAAGTGCACCGCCGTCTCCGGGGAGCGCAGCACCCGCATCACGGCCTGCGCCTGGGTGTGGATCGGACCGAACCTGGCCAGGCCCGCCACCTCGGAGTTGACGTTCAGGAAGCGGGTGAGCCGGCCGGTCGGCGGGGCGTCCATCACCACCGCGTCGTACGCGCGCCGGCCGTCCGGGCCCTTGCGGCGGGCCGCCTCGCAGGCCTTGCCGGTGAGCAGCACGTCGCGGACGCCCGGGGCGACGGTGGTGGCGAAGTCCACGAAGCCGACTTTCTGGAGGGCCTTCCCGGCCCGGCCCAGCTTGTAGAACATCTCCAGGTATTCGAGCAGCGCCTGCTCGGTGTCGATGGCCAGCGCGTGCACCTCGCCGTGCCCCTTGCCGGGCAGGCCCAGCTGAGCCGGGGTCACGGTCGCCACCCGGCGTTCCTCGTACGGCAGCGCGGCGATCCGGAACAGCTCGGCGATGCCCTGCCGGCCCTCCACCTCGATCAGCAGGGTGCGGCGGCCCTCCGCGGCCAGCGCCAGCGCGAGCGCCGCGGCCAGCGTGGTCTTGCCGGTGCCGCCCTTGCCGCTGACCACGTGCAGCCTGACGCCGTCCCAGTCCGGCTCCCGCGGCGACGCCTGCCCGGTCGGCCCCGCCGTACCGCTGCTGCCCGCCACGCCCGCTCTCCGTCCGTCGCTGCCTGTCGCCTGTCGAAGGACCGCCGGGGCGGCCCCTCTGCCGGGGCGCGCCGTGGCGTCCCTCCCCGCGAGGGTAACGAGCGAGCGCTCCGGATGACGGGAGCATCCCGGCCGCCCGGACGATTGATGGCCCCTTTGTGTCCCACCTCACACCGGCCGGGGCGGCTAGAGTCACCCCCATGACCAAGTGGGAATACGTCACCGTGCCGCTGCTCGTGCACGCCACCAAGCAGATCCTCGACACCTGGGGCCAGGACGGCTGGGAGCTCGTCCAGGTCGTTCCCGGGCCGAACCCGGAGCAGCTGGTCGCGTACCTGAAGCGCGAGAAGGAGTAGTCATGAGCCAGGTAGAGCAGAAGCTCGCCGAACTCGGGCTGACCCTGCCCGAGGTGGCGGCGCCGGTCGCCGCGTACGTCCCCGCACTGCGCACCGGCCACTACGTGATGACCTCCGGGCAGCTGCCGATGGTCGGCGGCAAGCTCCAGCTGACCGGCAAGGTCGGCGCCGAGGTCACCGCCGAGGAGGCCAAGGACCTGGCCCGGATCTGCGCGCTGAACGCGCTGGCCGCGATCAAGTCCGTGGTCGGCGATCTGGACAAGGTCGAGCAGGTCGTCAAGGTGGTCGGCTTCGTCGCCTCCGCCCCCGACTTCACCGGCCAGCCCGGCGTCGTCAACGGCACCAGCGAGCTGCTGGGCGAGGTCTTCGGCGACAAGGGCGTGCACGCCCGCAGCGCCGTCGGCGTCGCGGTGCTGCCGCTGGACGCGCCGGTCGAGGTCGAGCTGATGGTCCGCGTCCGCGACTGACCGCACACACTCCTGGGGCCCGTCACCGCACCGCGGTGGCGGGCCCTGTGCGATCGGGCCTGTCCGGCCCGCGCGACGGCGGTTAACATCCGTGAACATGCCCGAGATGCCGCCGTCCTGGCCCGCCCGAATCCGCGCCCTGGCCACCGGGGAACTCGTCCCCGCCGCCCCCAGGTCCGCCGCCACCGTGGTGCTGCTGCGCGACTCCGCCACCGGCCCCGAGGCGTACCTGCTGCGCCGACGCACCACGATGGCCTTCGCCGGCGGCATGTACGCCTACCCCGGCGGCGGCGTCGACCCGCGCGACCGCGAGGTGCGCCCGCCGTGGGCCGGCCCGTCCACCGCGGAGTGGGCCGAGCGCCTGGGCGTGGACGAGCCGACCGCCTGCGCGGTGGTCTGCGCCGCCGTCCGGGAGACCTTCGAGGAGGCCGGCGTGCTGCTGGCCGGCCCCGACGACCGGACGCTCGTCGAACCCGGCGACTGGGCCGCCGAACGGGCCGCGCTGGAGTCGCACGAGCTGTCCCTCGCCGAGTTCCTGAGCAACCACCGACTGGTGCTGCGCAGCGACCTGCTGGCCGCCTGGGCGCGCTGGGTCACCCCCGAGTTCGAGGAACGCCGCTTCGACACCTGGTTCTTCGTCGCCGCCCTGCCCGCCGGACAGGCCGCCGCGGACACCGTCGGCGAGGCCGACCGGGTCGCCTGGATGACGCCCGCCGACGCGGTCGCCGGCTTCCACGACGGCCGCTTCGGGATGATGCCGCCGACCGTCACGGTGCTCCGCGAACTGACCTCGGTGCGCACCGCCGCCGAAGCCCTGGCCGCCGCCGCCGACCGCAAGGTGACCCCGGTCCTGGGCCGCGCCGAGCTCGCCGGCGACCGCATGACGGTCCGCTGGCCCGGGTATGACGAACTGACTGTCGACGGCGTCTTCCCAGCATGAGAACCTTCCCCCGGAAAGCACGGCATTCGCCGCGCCGACCAGTGCCTTTTCGCTGCGACAGCACAGACCGCGTACACCTCGGAAGGAGACCTCCGATGACTCACAACGATGTGGCTCGCCGGACCTCGGCCACGCCCGCCCGCACCGTCACCCCCCGCGCCGCCGCCTGCGACGCACCGGTGCCCGCGACCGCCCACACCCGCCTGCTGGTCCGCGACCTCACCCGCAGCCTGGTGCGGCCGCTCCCGCTGCGCCGACTCAGTCGGGCCGAGGCGGACGCCGCGTGAGCGGTCTGCTTCCGGGCGACCCCGCCGACCACATCGGCGGGGCCGCCACCCCGCGCGCCCAGTGCGTGCTCGCCCCCAACCCGTCCCCGATGACGCTGGACGGCACCAACACCTGGCTGCTCTCCGAGCCCGGCTCCGACCTCGCCGTCGTCGTCGACCCCGGCCCGCTCGACGAGACCCACCTGCGACGCGTCGTCACCACCGCCGAACAGCAGGGCAAGCGCATCGCCCTCACCCTGCTCACCCACGGCCACGCCGACCACGCCGAAGGCGCCGCCCGTTTCGCCGAACTCACCGGCACCGCCGTCCGCGCCCTCGACCCGGCACTGCGCCTCGGCGACGAAGGCCTGCACGGCGGCCAGCGGCTGGAGATCGGCGGCCTCGACCTGCGGGTCGTCGCCACCCCCGGGCACACCTCGGACTCGCTGACCTTCCACCTGCCCGCCGACGGCGCGATCCTCACCGGCGACACCGTCCTCGGCCGCGGCACCACCATGGTCGCCCACCCCGACGGCCGCCTCGGCGACTACCTGGCCTCCCTGCGCCACCTGCACGCGATGGCCGCCGAACACGACGTCCGCACCGTCCTGCCCGGCCACGGCCCGGTCCTCGCCGACGCGCTCGGCGCCGTCGACTACTACCTCGCCCACCGGGCCGGCCGCCTCGCCCAGGTCGAAACCGCCGTCGAAGCCGGCTGCCGCACCGCCGCCGAGGTGGTCGCCCGCGTCTACGCCGACGTCGACCGCGCGCTCTGGCCGGCGGCAGAACTGTCGGTCCGGGCCCAACTCGCGTACCTGAAGGACCACGGCCTCATCTGAGGACCCCGGCCTCATCCGAGAACGGCAGCGGGCACGCGGACAGGGGCGCGTGGAGATACCTCCACGCGCC
>NZ_JBHWID010000027.1:0-63820 GCF_042732175.1 Kitasatospora sp. NPDC059795 | reverse complement strand
CCGCCGAACTGGTGGCCCCCGAGAAGAAGGCCGGCGCCATCGCCACGATGTTCACCGGCCTCACCGTCGCCAACATCGTCGGCGTTCCGCTGGGCACCTTCATCGGCCAGGCCGTCGGCTGGCGGGTCACCTTCGCCGTCGTCGCCGGGCTCGGCGTGGTCGGACTGCTCGGCATCGCCAAGCTCGTCCCCGCGCTGCCCCGCCCCGAGGGCGCCCACCTGCGCCGCGAGCTCAAGGCGTTCCGCAACCCCCAGGTCCTGCTCGCCATGGCGATGACCGTCCTCGGCTTCGGCGGCGTGTTCGCGGCGATCACCTACATCGCCCCGATGATGACCAACGTCGCGGGGTACTCCGACGGGGCCGTCACCTGGCTGCTGGTCCTGTTCGGCGTCGGGATGTTCCTCGGCAACCTGCTCGGCGGCCGGTTCGCCGACCGCAAGCTGATGCCGATGCTCTACACCTCCCTCGGCGGACTCGCCGTCGTCCTGGCCCTGTTCACCCTCACCGCCCACCACAAGATCCTCGCCGCGGTGACCGTCATGCTCGTCGGGGCGTTCGGCTTCGCCACCGTCCCGCCGCTCCAGAAGCGGGTCCTCGACCAGGCGCACGGCGCGCCGACGCTGGCCTCCGCCGTCAACATCGGAGCATTCAACCTGGGCAACGCGCTCGCCGCATGGCTCGGCGGCGCCGTCATCGCCGCGGGTCTCGGCTACACCGCCCCGAACTGGGTCGGCGCGCTGCTCGCCGGGGCCGCCCTCCTGCTCGCCCTCTGGTCCGCCGCCCTGGAGCGCCGCACCCCCGTACCGGAGGACGCTGTCACCGCCGCTCCCGTCCCCGTCCACCACTGACCGACCCTCTCCCGTTCCTTCCAGGAGAAAGCACCGCCATGAGCACCACCCTCACCCCGCTGACCACCGCCGACGCCGAGACCCTGGTCGCCGCCGCCCGCACCGCCGCCGAGGCGGCCGGGGTCGCGGTCGGCGTCACCGTCCTGGACGCGGGCGGTCACCCGCTGGCCTTCCGCCGCGACGACCGGGCCGTGCTCGTCGGCGCCGTCGGCGTCGGCGTCCCCGAACAGGACCACTCCTTCGCCGCCGCCGCGCTGACGGCACTCGGCTGACGGCACTCGACCGGTGACCGCCCGCACCCCGCAGGAGGTCTTCGCCGAACACGGCCGGCACCTCGCCACCGGCGACCTCGACCTGATCGCCGGGAGCTACGCCGAGGACGCCGTCCTCATCACCCCCGAGGGCGCGTTCCGCGGACACGACGGGGTCCGGCGGATCCTCGGCCGCCTCCTGGCCGATCTCCCGGACGCCGACCGGCAGTTGGACCCGCAGTTCGCCGACGACCTGCTGTTCCTCCGGTGGAGCGCCGCCACCGCCACCCGGCAGGTGACCGACGGAGTCGACACCTTCGTCTTCCGCGCCGGCCTGGTCCGCGCCCAGACCCTCACCTACACCCTCACCGAAAGGGCTTGACCCCCATGACCGTCCCCACCGTCACCCTCGACAACGGCGTCGAGATGCCGCAGCTCGGCTTCGGCGTCTTCCAGGTCCCGGACGAGGAGACCACCGCCGCCGTCGCCACCGCCCTGGAGTCCGGCTACCGCAGCATCGACACCGCCGCGATCTACGGCAACGAGCGCGGCGTCGGCAAGGCGCTGGCCGCGTCCGGGCTGCCGCGCGAGGAGCTGTTCGTCACCACCAAGCTGTGGAACGCCGACCAGGGCTACGACGCGACCCTGCGGGCCTTCGACGCCGGCCTCGACAAGCTCGGCCTGGAGACCGTCGACCTGTACCTGATCCACTGGCCCACCCCGGCCCGCGACCTGTACCTCGACTCCTGGCGGGCCATCGAGCGCCTCGCCGCCGACGGCCGGATCCGCGCCGCGGGCGTCTCCAACTTCCAGCCCGCGCACCTGACCCGGCTGATCGAGAACGGCGGCCTGGTGCCCGCCGTCAACCAGGTCGAGCTGCACCCGGGCCTCCAGCAGGCCGAGCTGCGAAAGTTCCACGCCGAGCACGGCATCGCCACCGAGGCCTGGAGCCCGCTCGCCCAGGGCGCCGTGCTGGGCGACCCGGCGATCACCGCGATCGCCGAGCGCACCGGCAAGTCCCCCGCCCAGGTGGTGCTGCGCTGGCACCTCCAGCTCGGCAACCTGGTGATCCCGAAGTCCGTCACCCCGGCCCGGATCCGGCAGAACCTCGACGTCTTCGACTTCACCCTCACCGACGACGAGATGACCGCCATCGCCGCCACCGATCGCGGCCTGCGCACCGGCCCGAACCCGGACGAGTTCAACGCGGCCTGACCCCCTCTCCTCCTGCACGCCCGGGTGCGTCCCACGCGCCCGGGCTGCCGGCGTTCCGGGCCCCGGGGAGCCCGCGTCGGGCGTGGGGGACGGAGGCGTGCGGGCGGTGCCCGGTGGTGGGGGCGGGCGGGCACCGCCGGTCGTGGGGGTTACTGGCCGGTGCGGCCGTCGACGCGTTCGCGCAGGAGGTCGGCGTGGCCGCAGTGGCGGGCGTGCTCCTCGATGCGGTGCATCCAGAGGCCGCGGACGGCGTCGCGGTCGCGGCCGATGCGGGCCGCCGGGTCGGGATGCCTGACGAACTCGGCGTCGGTGGCGGCCTGTTCGCGCTCCAGGTCGGCGAAGGCGGCGGCCACGGCGGACTGCTCGGGCAGCACGCCCTCGAAGTCGCCGCCCGGGTCGCCGTACAGCTTCGCGCCCGGCTCGCCCGGCGGCGACCGGATCTGGAACGAGGGCCCGCCCGACGACGTTCCCGCCGTCGACGGGTGCCGCCTGCTGGTGCTGGACGACCCGGCGTACCCGCACAGTTGGAACGCCGACCGGTTCTTCCCGATGCTCCCCGGCCGGGTCGAACTCGTCCGCGTGCTGCCCGCCGGCGAGGCCCGCGCCTGGTTCGCCGGGAGGGCGCCGGCACCGGGAGGACACCCGTCCGTCGCCCGACCGCCATCCGGACGGACCGGCGGGGGAGGCGGACGGGGCCGGTAGGATCGGTTGGCACTGACAACGTTGACATTCCGTCGGTGCCGCAGCCCAGCCACCCCGCCGACCCCGTTGTGGAGCACCCCCATGCCCTTGGCGCTCGTCGCCCTCGCCATCACCGCGTTCGCCATCGGCACCACCGAGTTCGCGGCCATGGGACTGCTCCCGCAGATCGCGGACAGCCTCGACGTGTCCATCCCGCACGCCGGCTGGCTGATCTCCATGTACGCGATCGGCGTGGTGATCGGCGCCCCGCTGCTCACCGTCGGCGCCGCCCGACTGCCCCGCAAGACCGTCCTGGTCGGCCTGGCCGCGCTGTTCACCGCCGGCAACCTGCTGTGCGCGATCGCCCCGAACTTCGGCTTCCTCGCCGCCGCCCGGCTGATCGCCGGACTCCCGCACGGCGCGTTCTTCGGCGCGGGCGCCGTCGCCGCCGCCGAACTCGTCGCCCCCCACCTGCGGGCCCGCGCCGTCTCGGTGATGTTCTCCGGCCTCACCGTCGCCAACATCCTCGGCGTCCCTGTCGCGACCCTGCTCGGGCAGCACCTCGGCTGGCGCGCCGCGATGCTCGTCGTGGTCGTGATCGGCCTGCTCGGCGCGCTCGCCATCGCGCGCCTCGTCCCGCAGCTGCCCACCCACCCCGGCGGCGGAGTGCGCAGCGAACTCGCCGCGTTCGGCAACAGGCAGCTCTGGTACGCGCTGGCCACCGTGGTGTTCGGCTGCGCCGGGCTGTTCGCCTGCTACAGCTACATCACCCCCGTCCTCACCGAGGTCGCCGGCTTCGCCGACTCCTCCGTCACCGTGATCCTCGCGCTGTTCGGCGTCGGCATGACCATCGGCAACGCCATCGGCGGGTACGCGGCCGACCGGGCGCTGCGGCCGTCGCTGTGCGCCTCGTTCCTCGCCATGTCCGGCGCGCTCGCGCTGTTCGCGGTCACTTCGCACGCCCGGTGGTCGGCCGCCCTGACGGTGGTGCTGATCGGCATGGCCGGGTTCGCGACCGTTCCCACCGTGCAGACCCTGGTGATCCAGAAGGCCCGCTCGGCGCCCACGCTGGCGTCCGCGACGGTGCAGGGCGCGTTCAACCTGGCCAACGCGCAGGGCGCGTTCTACGGCGGGCTGGCGCTCTCCTTCGGCTTCGGGTGGACATCGCCCACGCTGGTCGGCGCGGGGCTGGCGTTCATCGGCTTCCTGATCGCGGCCGGTGCATGGGCGGTGGACCGGAGGGCGGTGGACCGGAAGGCACCGGTCGCGGTGGCGGACCGGGCGGTGGCGGGCGAGCCGATGGCGGGTGAGTCGGTGGCGGACGAGTCGGCGGTGGCGGCGCGCTGACGGGGCCTCACGCGGGGGCCAGGGTGGCGGTATGATCACCGGATTTTCCGCGTCGGCGTGACGGGTCGCGCGGAACACCCTCCCGAGGAGCCCTCGATGCCCAGCACCGAAGCAGCCCCCGCCCCGGGCCGGACCGCCCCGGCCAGGACCGACGCAGGCCGGATCGGCGTCATGCTGCCCCGCGACCTTCCGGTCAACGACCTCCACCCCTACGCGCGCCGGGCCGAGGAGTTGGGCTTCGACGAACTCTGGGTGGTCGAGGACCTCGGCTGGCGAGGCGGCATCGCCCAGGCCGCGACCCTCCTCGCCGTGACCGAACGGATCACCGTCGGCATCGGCATCCTGCCCGCCGGAGCCCGCAACGTCTGCTTCGCCGCGATGGAACTCGCCACCCTCGCCCAACTCCACCCCGGCCGCCTGACCGTCGGCATCGGCCACGGCATGCCCGGCTGGATGCGGGACGCCGGCGCCTGGCCGGCCAGCCCGCTGACACTGCTCAAGGAGTACACCACCGCGCTGCGCACCCTGCTGCGCGGCGAACCCGGCCCCGCGAACGGACGCTACGTGCAGTGTGAGGGCGTGCGGCTGACGGAGCTTCCGGAGGTCGTCCCGCCGGTGATCCTCGGCGTGCGCGGCCCCAAGTCGCAGGCCGCGGCGGGCGAGGTCGCCGACGGGCTGCTGCTGGCCGAACCCGCCGCCCCCGCGTACATCGAGGCCTCCCGCCGCCACCTGCGCCCGGACGCCACGGTCGTCACCTACGACGTCGCGGCGGTCGACGCGGACGAGGCCACCGCCCTCGACCGGGTCCGCGCCGGCCTGTCCGCGATCGGCGAACCCGACTGGGCCGCCCACATCGACCCCCTGCCGTTCGCCGCCGAACTCCGCGCCCACCGCGCGGCCTGCGCCGACGGCGCGGAGTTCGCCCGCAGCCTGCCCGCCGAGCAGGTCCGCGCCCTCGCCGTCGTCGGCACCCCCGACCAGGCCCGCGCCGCCGTCGCCGCCCGCCACGCCGCCGGGGCCACCACCGTCGTCCTCACCCCGGCCGGCCCCGACGCGCTGGGCTCGTTGGAGTCGCTGGCCCACGCGCTGCCGACCGAGCCGCCCGGCGTCTCCTGACCCGGCCCCCGACAGGGGAGCCCGGTGCTGCGGGCGCTGGGCTACCGGGCCTCGCAGCAGACGCCCGAACTGCCGGACGCGGCACGGCTGGTGGACGAGACCTGGGACGGGGAGGAGCGGTCCCGGGTCGCCGCCCACCTCGACCGGGGCCGGCTGATCCGCCAGTACATGGGCGCCTCCCGCTGCCGCCTGTGCGGCCGCTCCAACGGCAACGCCGACCTGAGCGACGGCCGGTACGTCCGGCGCAGCGGGCTCGCCCACTACGTCACCGAGCACGCCGTCCGGCTCCCCGCCGAGTTCGTCAGCCGCGCCGTCCGCCGCCTCGACGACCTCGAACAGGCCGAGGCCGACATGGCGTGGTGGAACCGGGCCGGCCGACGGAACGGATGACCGGCGCCCCGCGGCGGAGGCCGCCGGCCTGCGCGGTGCGCCGGGCGTCGGGCGTCGGTGCGCGGCGCAGGCCCGGTCGGCGGGCAGGCCCGGTCGGTGGGCGGGTTCAGGCGGAGGCGACGTACGTGGTCGTCCCGATCTCGAACGCGGCCGGCTCGTGCCAGGAGGCCAGGCCGAGCAGCCGGCTGCCGAGCTCGGTGAGCCGCGCCGTCGGGTAGCGCCTGGACTCGGGCAGGACCGGGTCACCCACCAGGGTGCGGTTCCAGCGCGGGGTGTGCAGGTGCCGCCAGGAGTCGACGCGGGACCTGCGCAGCCGTTCGTGCTCCTCCAGCGCGGGCATCATCGACAGGTACTGCACGGCCCGCACGCCCTGCTCGGACAGGTTGCGGGCGACGCCGTGCGCCAGCAGGCCGTTCCAGATCAGCAGGTCGCCGGGATGCAAGTCCGGTCGGACGAGCGGGAGTTCGGCGCGGTCGACGACGGGCCGGACGGGGTTGCGGCCGGCCGGCTGGGCGAGCTTCCACGGCTCGAAGCGCCGGAACAGCTCCGGGCTGCAGTGGAAGCCGCCGGTCTCCGGCGCGGAGTCGTTGAGGGCGACGATGCCCTGCACGCGCTGCGGCGGAACGCCCAGGGAGGTGTCGATGTCCCAGTGCAGCTCGACGTCGGCGCCCCGGTCGGCGGGGTCGATCAGCGCCCGGTCGCGGCTGCCGCGGTTGGGCGGGTTCAGGTTGAGCCGGTCCAGGGTGACCCACAGTTCCTCGCAGTCCCAGACGTCGACGAACGCGTCGTAGACCCGCAGGTTCTGCCGGCTGTCCCACAGCAGCTGGTGGTGGTACGCCTCGACGAAGCCGTAGACGTGCAGCTGCTGGTCGAGTTCGGAGCGGAACGGCCGGTCGACGAACCAGCTGTCCGGGTCGCGCGGGTCCAGCCCCTGGAACTCGAAGGCGAAGTCGAGCATCCGGCGGGCGTGTTCGGCCGGCACCGCCTCGCGGACGATCACGTAGCCGTAGGTCTGCCAGTGCGCGAAGTCCTCCTCGGACAGCACGCGCAGCGGCCGGGACTTGGCCAGTTCGCGCAGGGTGTGCTGGGCGAGGTACGACTCGCCGTCGGTGCTGAAGTACGGGCGGTCGCTCGCGGCCCGGAACAGGTGGGCGCGGCGGGACGGTACGGACATGGGAGCCCCTCCAGGGAGCAGGCGGAACGAGAGCGCCCGCGCGAGACGAGGCGGGACGGGCGCGGCGGCCCCCGCAGCGGGGCCGGGCAGCGAGATCGGCGGCGGGGAAGGGCGGCGCCGGGAAGGCGTCGCGGCCGCTTTCGATCGCCAGATTGGTTCAGACCATCAGGCTTGTCAAGTTCCTGACCGGTAACCGGTGTCGGCCACGGGTCGCGCTCGCCGCGGCCGCGAGCCGGCGCGTCGACGAGCGCTTTCCTCGGCCCCGTCTTCCCCGTCGGCCCCGGCCGCCGCCCGGTTCCGCAGCACCCCGTCGCGCCGGTCGGTCCGCCCCCGGGGAAGCGCCGGACCGGCCGTCCACCGGAACCGACCGGGCCGGCGGAGTGCGACAGCAGAAAGTGATCCACCGCCAGACCCCGTGCGGGGCACACTGATCCGATGCTGACCGACCACTGGCCGCTCGCCGGCCTGAGCGTACGCACCCCGCGCCTCGAACTGCGACTGCCCGCCGAAGCCGAACTCGCCGGCCTCGCCGCCTGCACCGCGCTGTTCGGCCTCCCCGGCTGACGACCCTGCGGAACTGCCCGACCCGGCACGGACGTTGGAGGATCGAGTACCGGAACCGACCCCGGAGCGGTGATGCTGCCCTACCTGATCGCGCTGGCCGTACTGGCCGCCGTGCTGACCCTGCTCGGCCTGGCCGGACAGGCACTGCGGCGCCACCGCGGAGCCGCCGCCGCCGTGGGCGGAGCACTGGCCGCGTACGAGGAGGCAGTGCGCGGCACCTCGTACGCGGCGCACGCCGAACTGCTCGCCGAGGCCGACCGCAAAGCGCCGATCGAGGTGCCCGGCGGCCGGTTCGACGGCCGGGCGCTGCTCACGACCGGCCCGAGCCGCCCCGCCCGCGGCATGTGGCGGTCCGTCAGGGCGTGGTGGCGGCGCGGCTGACCACCACGTTCAGGTGCTTCATGATCGGCTGATCGCTCTGGCTGCTGAAGTCGCCCAGCGCGCACAGCACGTTCATCTCCGGCATGTACCCGGCCGCACAGCCGCGCGGCAGGTCGTACGGGACGGCCAGGTAGCCGTGCAGCGCGCGTGTCGAGCCGTCCCGGGCCGTCGCCGTGATGTCGACCGGATCGAGTTCGGCCAGGCGGCGCTCCCGCATGTCCTCGCGGTTCATGAACACCAGCGTGCGCAGGTTCCGCACCCCCCGGTAGCGGTCGTCGTCCGAGTAGATCGTGGTGTTCCACTGGTCGTGCGAGCGCATCGTGCCCAGCACCAGCGTCCCCGGCTGCGGCACCACGTCCGGCAGCGGCGCGGCGGAGAACTCCGCCTTCCCCGACGGGGTCAGGAACACCAGCTCGCGGGCCGGCTGCTTGATCCGGAACCCCAGCGGCAGCCGCACCCGGCGGTTGAAGTCCTCGAAACCGTCCAGCGCCTTCGCCATGGTGTCGCGGATCCGGTCGTAGTCCTCCACGTACCACTCCCACGGCGTCGCACTGTCCGGCAGCGCGGCCCGCGCGATGCCCGCGACGATCGCCGGCTCCGACAACAGGTGCGGCGACGGCGGACGCTTCCGCATGCCCACCGACAGGTGCACCATGCTCATCGAGTCCTCCACCGAGGTGGCCTGCACCCCGCCGCGCTGCCGGTCCTGCTCGGTGCGGCCCAGACACGGCAGGATCAACGCCTGCCGCCCGTGCACCAGATGGCTGCGGTTCAGCTTCGTCGACACGTGCACCGTCAACTCGCAGCGGCGCAGCGCCCGGTGGGTGAACGCGGTGTCCGGCGCGGCCATCGCGAAGTTGCCGCCCATCCCGACGAACACCGACACCTCGCCGCGCGCCATCGCCCCGATCACCCCCACCGTGTCCAGCCCCGGCTCACGCGGCGGATCGATCCCGCACACCGTCGCCAACCGGTCCAGGAACGCCGCCTCCGGCCGGTGGTCGATCCCGCAGGTCCGGTTGCCCTGGACGTTCGAATGCCCGCGCACCGGCGACGGCCCCGCGCCCTCCCGGCCCAGATTCCCGCGCAGCAGCAGCACGTTGACGATCTCCCGGACGGTGTCCACCCCGTGCTCGTGCTGCGTCACCCCCAGACACCAGGAGAAGATCGACCGGTCCGCCTCCCCGTACACCCGCGCCGCCTCCAGCAGCTGCGCCCGGCTCAGCCCGCTCTGCCGCTCCAACTCCTCCCACGGCGTGCGCTCGCACAGCTCCCGGTACGCGGCGAAACCCGCGGTGTGCCGCTCGACGAACTCCTCGTCCAGCGCCCGCGGATCGTGCTTCGCCTGCTCCAGCAGCGCCTTCGCCATCGCCCGCAGCAGCGCGAAGTCCCCGCCGATCCGCACCTGGAGGTTCAGCGTGCTGGTCGAGGTGGCCCGCATCAGCGCCATGTTCGCGAACTCGTGCGGCACGATGGTGCGGGTCGCCGCCGCCTCCACCAGCGGATTGACGTGCACCACCTGCGCGCCCCGCCGGTGCGCGTCCGCCAGCGCGGTCAGCATCCGCGGCGCGTTCGACGCGGCGTTCACCCCGAGGATGAACAGCGCGTCCGCGGCCTCCCAGTCCTTCAGGTCGACGGTGCCCTTCCCGGTGCCGAGCGAGGCCGTCAGCGCCCGGCCGGACGCCTCGTGACACATGTTCGAACAGTCCGGGAGGTTGTTGGTGCCCAGCTCACGGGCCAGCAACTGGTACAGGAAGGTCGCCTCGTTGCCGAGGCGCCCCGAGGTGTAGAACGCCGCCCGGTTCGGATCGTCCAGCCCGCGCAGCGCCCCGCCGACCAGCTCGAACGCCTGCTGCCAGGAGATCGGCAGGTACCGGTCGGAGCCCGCGTCGTACACCATCGGCTCGGTCAGCCGCCCCTGGTCCTCCAACGCGAAATCGCTCCAGGTGGAGAGCTCGGCGACGGTGTGCGCCGCGAAGAACTCCCGCCCCACCCGCTTGCGCGTCATCTCCCACGTGACGTGCTTGATGCCGTTCTCGCAGATGTCCAGGTGCAGGCCCTTGTAGTCGTCCGGCCACGCGCACCCCGGACAGTCGAACCCCCCGTTCTCGTGGTTCATCCGCAGCACCGCCCGCGGCCCGTCCACCCACTCGCCCGTCCGCGCCAGCACCCGCGCCACCGACTTCGCCGCACCCCACCCCGCGGCCGGATGCCGATAGGGCTCCACTCGCGGCTCGGCGCTCTCCGGTTCCTCGGTTGCGGTCACGACGGCACTCCCGCCTCGGTGAGCGGCACCGGGGTCAACGGTGCCGCTGTGGCTGGCAACGACCTTCCGGATCCTGCCGCCCTCCCCGCCCCGGCGGCGCCGCCCACGCCCGCCCGCCCCCGCGAACCACCCGCCCGCACCACACGCCCCCTGGTCACCACCGGTGGTGCGGCCGCACAATCGGCAGGATGAAGCAGACGCGTACGACCTCGGCCGACTGGTCCGCCCTGGCACGGGATCTCGACGGGGGACTGGTCCGGCCGGGCGAGGAGGGGTACGAGGTGGCGCGGCTGCCGTACAACTCGCGGTTCGAGGTGCGGCCGCAGGCGGTGGTGTTCGCGCAGGAGGCCGAGGACGTGCGGCAGACGATCGCGTTCGCCCGGCGGTACGGGCTGCCGATGGCGGCCCGCAGCGGGAGCCACAGCTTCGGAGGCTGGTCCACCAGCCCGGGGATCACGCTCGACCTGGGACGGATGAACGCCGTCACCGTCGACGCCGACACGGCGACGATCGGCGGCGGCGCGCTGCTCATCGACGTGTACGACGCGCTGCTCGCCGAGGACCGGGCCATCCCCGCCGGGAGCTGCCCGACCGTCGGCATCGCCGGGCTGACCCTCGGCGGCGGACTCGGATCCGTCTGCCGCGCCTACGGGTTGACGTGCGATCGGCTGCTGTCCGCCGTGCTGGTGACCGCGGACGGCCGCAGCAGGGAGTGCTCGGCGGAGCGCGAGCCCGAGCTGTTCTGGGCGTTGCGCGGCGGCGGGGGCGGCAACTTCGGGGTCGTCACCTCGCTCACGTTCCGCACGCACCCGACGACCGAGGTCACCACGGCTTCGCTGCGCTGGAGTTGGCGCGACGCGGGCCGGGTGCTGGACGCCTGGCAGCGCTGGGCGCCGACCCGGCCGGACGAACAGTGGTCCAGCCTGCGGCTGACCGCCGAGTCGACGGGGGAGTGCACGGCGGAGGCGCACCTGTACGTCCTCGGCGACGGCCTCGACGCCGCCGGCGCCCTGGTCACCGCCGTCGGGACCGAGCCGGTCGAACAGCACAACGAGATCGTCCCCTACCGGGAGATGATCATGTCGATGACGGGCCACCCGGGCACCCCCTCGCAACTGCACCTGACGGGCCGGACGCCCGACGCCGTGCTCGACCGGCCGCCGTTCGTCGCCACGTCCAACTTCTTCCCCGTCCAGCTGCCGCCCGCCGGCGTCGACACGCTGGTCGCCGCCGTCAACCGCCGCGCGGCGGACGGCGGTTCGGGCTACGTCCTGCTGGACAGCCTGCGCGGCGCGGTCGGACGCGTCGCCCCCGACGCCACCGCGTTCGTCCACCGCGACGCGCTGTTCTCCGCGCAGTACCACTGCTCGTACGACCCCGGCACCCCGGCCGCCGTCCTCGACGACGCCGCCCGCTGGCTGCGCACGCTCCGGCACGCCATGCGGCCGTGGGCCGGCGACCGGGCCTACGTCAACTACGCCGACCCGCAGCTGGAGGACTACGCGCACGCCTACTACGGCGCCAACCTGCCGCGACTGTCGGCCGTCAGGGCGGCCCACGACCCGGACGGGTTCTTCGACTTCCCACAGGCCGTGCCACCCCGGCGGACGGGAACGCCGCCGCAGTGAGCCGCCGGTCCGGGGCGCCGGCCGGGCAACGGCTACGGTGTCACCTCAGGTGCCGGGCGAAGAACCGTGCGCCGGCGTCGATTTCGTGGTGCGGGACGCCGGTGTGGCCGCCCAGGTTGGCGTGCAGGGTCTTCTCCTTCGAGGCCAGGGCGTCGAACAGATCCAGCGCGGCCTGCCGGTCGTTGCCCTCGTCGTCCCACTGCAGCAGCACCAGCAGCGGAACGGAGACCCGCCGGGCCTCCTCGAACATCGCGGCCGGCACGAAACTCCCCGCGAACAGGGCGGCGGCCGCGACGCGCGGCTCGACCGCCGCCAGCCGGACGCCGACGGAGATCACCCCGCCCTCGTAGCCGACCGGGCCGTCGATCTCCGGCAGCGCGAGGCAGGCGTCGATGGCGGCCCGCCACTCCGGGACGGCCTTCTCGACCAGGGGGAGGACCAGCGCGTCGACGATCTCCCCGGAGAGCGGCTCGCCCGCGGCCAGCGTCTCGCGCATCCGCGCCCGGGCCTGCTCGATCTCGGGCCAGTGCGGACGCTCGCCGCTGCCGGGAAGCTCGATGGTGGCCGCGGCGAAACCGTACTGCGCCGCGTAGTGGCGGGCCCGCCCCGCCAGCCGGGAGTACATCCTGCGCAGACCGAGCGGCGGGTGGCCGACCAGGATCAGCGGAACCGGCGCGTCGGCGGACGCGGAAGCAGGCGTCCAGAGAATGCCCGGGATGTCGCCGAGGGAGAATTCGCGTTCGAGGACGCCGTCGTCGTGGCGCTGCTCGGAAATGAAGTGCACGGTCGTGCCTTTCGGGAGTGCGGTTTGAAACGGCGCTCCCGGACGACCTATCGTCCGACCGTGACCCCGGAGGGGAGCACCCATGTCGATCCTGCGTTCACGGGTACCACCTCCTTGTTCTCTCGCACGGCTTCTGGAAACGTAGCAGCGGCCGCCCTGCTCCGGCAAACGGATTTCTACGCGGACCCCGAAGGACGGCGGGCGGCCGTACGGAGGTACCGGCCATGCTGGTGTGGATCAACGGACCGTTCGGCGGCGGCAAGACACAGACCGCCCACAACCTGGCCCGCCGCCTGCCCGGCGCCGCCGTCTGCGACCCCGAACACCTCGGCTTCGGCCTCCACCGGATGCTCCCGCCCGTGCTGCGCGGCGACTTCCAGGACCTGCCCGCCTGGCGCACCGGCACCGTCGAGATGCTCGACCTCGCCGCCCGCCGCCACCCCGGACCGCTGATCGTCCCGATGACCGTCACCGAGCCCGCGTACTTCGCCGAAACCGTCGGCCGACTGCGCGAACTCGGCCACGACGTCCGGCACTTCGCGCTGCTCGCGGACCGCGCCACGGTGCTGCGCCGACTCGCCGAACGCGAACCCGTGCACCACCTGCGCCGCCTCGCCCGCCTGCCCGCACCCGCCGGCGGCGAGAGCTTCGCCGTCCGCCGCCTCGACGACTGCCTGCGCCGCCTCGCCGAACCCGCCTTCGCCACCCACCTGCCCACCGACCGCCTGACCGTCACCCAGGTCGCCGACCGCATCGCCCACCTCACCGGCCTGCACCCCACCCCCGACACCGACACCCCCCTTCACGCCGCCCTCCGCCGCACCGCCGTCAAGATCCGCCACCTGCGCCTCGACTGAACGCGGTCGGGCGCGGCGCGGCCCCGGCCGGTGTCCGGGGCCGCGGTGCGGCCGTGCTTCGGACACCGGCCGGGGCCGGGGCGGTGGTTACCAGACCGGGGCGAGGAGTTCGCCGGTGGTGGGGTTGCGGACGGTGATGGCCTCGACGGGGCACATTTCGGCGGCCTCGGTGAGGTCGTCGGAGGGGGCGGTCGTGGGGTGGACGGGGGTGGCGCGACCGTTGGGGGCCAGGGTGAGGGCGTCGGGGGCGGTGCGGGCGCACAGGCCGCTGCCGATGCAGCGGGCCTGGTCGACCGTCACGGCGACGGGTGCGGCGCTCACCAGGCGACCTCCAGCCGCAGCGGGCTGCGGGTGAGCAGGCCGGTGCGCCAGGCGATGTCCTCGACCGGGGTGGCCAGACGCAGTTCCGGCAGGACGCGGGCGAGGTGGTGCAGGCCGAGTTCGAGTTCCATCCGGGCCAGCCAGGCGCCGAGGCAGTGGTGCGGGCCGGCGCCGAAGGTCAGCGACGGGGTGCCGAGCGGCGCGAACAGGTCGGCCGGGCCCGGCGGGTAGACCTCCGGGTCGAGGTTCGCGGAGGCGCTGTCGCAGGCGATGATCGCGCCCTCGGGGATCAGCACCCCGCCGATCTCGACGTCGGCGACGGCCCGGCGCAGCTGCCCCGGTGCGGAGGTGCGGTCGCCGAGCGGGACGGTGCGCAGGATCTGCTCGGTCGCGGCGGTCGCCGCCGACAGGTCCTCGCCGATCCGCCGCCAGGCGTCCGCGTGGTCGGCGTCCAGCAGGTACACCAGCGCGTTGCCGAAGCTGGTCATGGTGGTCTCGTGGCCGGCGATCACCAGGCCGATGGTGAGCGAGGTCAGCTGCGCCTCGGTCACCCCGCCGGTCTGGTCGGCGGCCTGCACCAGCGAACTCACCAGGTCCTCGCCGGGGTTCTTCCGCCGGGCCAGCACCAGCTGGTACCCGAACTCGCTGAACTCCCTTATGGCGGTGCCGATTTCCTCGGCGGTGTAGGCCGTGGTGGACAGCGCGTGGTCGCTCCAGTGGCCGAGCCGGTCGATGTCCAGGCCCTCCAGCTCCATCAGCCGGCTGATCACCCGCACCGGCAGCGGCTTGGTGAGCGCCGCGACGACGTCCGCGGGCGAGCCGGAGGCGACCAGGTCGTCCACCAACTCCCTTACCACGCCGTCCACCCAGGGCCGCCAGCGCTCGATCGCCCGCGGCGTGAACGCGCGCTGCACGGTGCGGCGGATCAGCTGGTGGTCGGGGCCGTCACTGTTCAGCATCGACGCCGGGTCGTCCAGGATGTTCGGCGTCAGGGTCAGCGGCGGCGCGTCCGGCGCGTACAGCGTGGCCCGGCCGAAGCCGGGGTGCGCCAGCGCCTGCCGGACGTCCGCGTGCCGGGTCAGCACCCACACCGGGGTGCCGGTCGGCAGCGCCGCCAGTCTCGGCGGGCCCGGCTCGGCGCGCAGCAGGCAGTGCAGGGGCACCAGCGGTTGTGCTTCGGATGCCTCGGGGTGCGCGGCGGCGGTCAATTCCGTCCTCCTGGCGAGAGACTGCGGACTGCCGACCGGCAGCCACACCCGACCGTATGCGGCACACCGGCCCCGCAGCAGCATGGAATCCAGCCACGGTGGAATCCCAACTGGTGGACAGGAGACGGAAATTGTTTCGAGTGAATTCGAGTGAATACGAGGTCCGTCAGTCGGCGACGACGGCCAGCGCCTCGATCTCGATCAGCAGCTCCGGCCGGAACAGCGCCACCACCTGCATCGCCGAACTCGCCGGCAGCCGGGCCGGGTCGAGGTACGCCTCGCGGGCCTCGCGGATCGCCGGGAGGTACCCGATGTCGGTGACGAAAATGGTCAGCTTGACGACGTCCGCGAAGCCTGCACCGGCCGCCGCCAGGCAGCGGTCCAGGTTCGCGAACACCTGCCGGGCCTGGGCCGCCGCGTCGCCGTCACCGACCACCCGGCCCTGCTCGTCGAGGGCGACCTGCCCGGAGACCTGGACCAGGCGGCCCGTGCCGGTGACCACATGGGTGTAGTGGGCGGCCGGGGCGACGCCCGCCGGTTCG
Organism: Kitasatospora sp. NPDC059795; assembly: GCF_042732175.1. NCBI lineage: Bacteria > Bacillati > Actinomycetota > Actinomycetes > Kitasatosporales > Streptomycetaceae > Kitasatospora > Kitasatospora sp. NPDC059795. The sequence continues at coordinate 48,247 of NZ_JBHWID010000027.1, read as the reverse complement.
GCGATGTGGGTGAGGTGCGAGGAAGTCATGACGATCATCCTCGCGCACCGGCGCGGGCGGACGCACGCCGGTTTCGACCCGGGATCAGCCCTCGACCCGCGGCAGCTCGCGCAGGAACGCCCGGTCGGAGTCGGGGAGTCGGCCCAGCGGGCCGGCCGCCCGCAGCACCACGTCCAGCACCGCGTCCGGATCGCACGCGTAACCGCCGCTCGCCCAGGCCGCGTTGGCCTCCACCACCGCCCAACCCCCCGGCGTGCGGCCGACGTCCACCACCGCCGCGCTCGGCAGCGGCGCGCACTCGGCCGAGGCCGCCAGCACCTGCGCCGCGAACGCCGACAGCTCCGGGCCGACAGCTCCGGGCCGTCCGACTCCGGGCCGTCCGACTCCGCTGCGTCCGACTCCGGCGCGGCAATGGACAGTTCGCCGTCGCGGGCGTACCGGGAGGCGGCCCGCACCGCGCCGTCCAGCACGAACAGCCGGTACTCGACGGCGAACCGCACCACCTCGCTGACCAGCACCGGCACATCCCCGTCCAGCAGCTCCGGGCCCGGCAGTTCGCTTCCGTCGCCGTACACCCGCGCCGCGAAGTGCTTGTCCGCCGGGGCCTTCACGAACGCCGGACGCGACAGCCGCCGGGCCGCCGCGAGCGTCGTCAACTCGACGTCACGACCGGTCAGTTCGCGGGGGAGCTCGGCCAGCCACGCGGCCGACGGCTCCAACAGGCCGAGACCGAGCGCCCCGCCGACCGCGTCCGCGAACAACGGGCCGCCGTACAGGTGAACCTGACGATCCGTCAGCTCCTGCGGGGCGCGCCAGGAGGACGCCGTGAACGCCCGCATCCCGCGCCGGCCCGCAGCCGTGCGCAACTGCAGACCGGTCTCGTTGATCCGGGGCGCGAGCAGCAGGGTGGCGGCGGAAGTGTTCATGGCGGTGATCATGACGCGCCGAGAGGCCGTCCGGCCAGCGGTTTTCCCGCCGCAGCAGCCGAAGCCGGAGCCTGCGCCGGGCGGACCCGGATCAGCAGGCCGGCGGAAGCTGCGGGCACCCCCAGTCCGCGGCGTCGACCGGCGCTCCCGGCTCGTCCGTCAGGTGGCAGCAACTGCCGTACGACCACGCCGTGACCGAATCCGGCCGATGCCCCACCGCGAACGTCCGGCCCGGCGCGATCCAGCAGGCGTCCGCCCACGGCTCCGCCGTCAACTCCGGCGGCCCCTCACCGGTGTTGCCCACTGCCATGGTCGGTTCCTCCCGCGCCCGTCTGCCCCGCACCGGGGGCGGTGCGGCAGTCGCCGGAAGCCGGGCGGGCCACCGGGTGGCTCAGAGGGTACGGCGCATCGCCAGCCGCGGCCAGCGGTCCAAGCCGTGCGCGGCCTCCCGCGCCCGCACCTCCCGCAGCTCCGGGCCGAGTCGCTCCGCCGGCACCGGCCGGAACCCGCACCGCTCGTAGTACGGCGCGTTCCACGGCACCTCCGCGAACGTGGTCAACGTCAGCGCGGGCAGCCCCTCGGCCGCCGCGACCTGCGCCGCATGCTCCAGCAGTGCCCGCCCGACACCCTGCCGCGCGGCGTCCGGATGCACCGACACCTGCTCGACGTGCAGCGCGTCGTCCACCCGTTCGGCGATCAGGTACGCCAGCGGACGGTCCGCGTCGTCCACCGCCACCCACGCCAGCCCCGAATCGACGTACTGCGTCAACTCCTCGACCGACAGCGGCTCGTCCTCCGCGATCTCCGGCATCCCCACCTCGTGGAACCAGCGGCCGGCGGCCCGCTCGATCTCCTGAAGCACCGACAGTTCCTCGACCTGCACCGTTCGTACCCGCATGCCGCCATTCTGCACGCCCCGACCGCTCGACCCGACGCCCACCCCCGCCACCGGGACGCCCACCACGACCTGCTCCGGTCGGCCGCCCCGAGGGTCGCACGCTGCTGTCAGCCGATCCGCCGCCCACCGCCCGCCGCCCGAGCGGCACATGAGCGGTGGCCGGCAGCCGGACCCCGGACCCGCAGTCCCGCAGTCCCTGCGTCAGCGCCCGTCGACTGCCCGCCGGGTCGACGGCGAGCACGGCCCGCAGCACGGCGGCGCGTTCGGCCAGGGAGTCTCGTTGTCACCTGTCCTGCCGCACTGGACCTGCCGCGCGCGCTCGTCGGGTGGGTCACGATGCTCATCGTCACCCGCGAGGGTGACCGCCGCTGCAAACTCCGGCCCTCTCAGCGGGCTCTGGTCGCGCCGGTCCACCTGCGCAAGCACGACACCCTCGCCCAGATCGCCGCCGGCTTCCGGATCAGCGTCGGCACCGCCCATGCCTACGTCCACCAGGTCACCGACCTGCCAGGTCATGACCGGCCCGACAGGCAAGCTCGTGTGGATCTCCCGCGCCCTGCCCGGCCGCACCCACGACCTCACCGCCGCCCGCACCCACCGCATCGTCAGGACCTGCGTCCGGCTGCGTATCCCGGCCCTGGCCGACATGGCGTACACAGGCGCCGACGGAACGTTCGCCGTGCCGACCGGACGCCCCGCCCGCAAGGAGCTGACCACTGGGCAGCGGTCGCTGAACCGGGCCCACGCCCGGCTCCGTCACCCCGTCGAACGCGGCGTCGCCACCGTCAAGCGCCGGCGAATCTTCCGCCACGCACGTTGCAGCCCGAACCGGCTGACGTCAGCAGCCGAGGCAGTCCTCACCCTGGAGCTTCACCGCTGAAAAGGCTCAAGGTGGCGAATGGGATGATCAACGCCGTCGCCGACTTCTTCGACTGGTAGGCCTGAAGGATGATCGTTACAACGCTTGTCGCCCTGTGCGCCTTGGGGTTCGGAACGGTGTTCGTCCGGCGTGGGGTGCGGAGCTGGCGAGGCCAGGCCCCCTTCGCGCCCCGGGCGGTGGCACTCGCCACACCCGCCGTGCGGGCCGGAGCGGAGCGCGCCCTGCTGGTGCTCGGCGTGTTCCACTACTTCCTCGGCGTGATGATCGGCCTGGGCGGATACCTCAAAGCCGTGGGTGCCATAGGAGGCGCGAATCCGCCGCGGCCGTCCGTGGCCCTGGTGGTCGTGATGCTGATCCTCCTCGTCGGCGTCGTCACCACCTCCTGGACGGCGATCGCGATCGTCTGCTTCAACCGGCCGCGGTTCCTTGTCCCGCCGCACCTGCGGGACCAGCCCGGCACCATGTCGACCCGTCGTCGACACCCAACGGCACGTTAGGAAGGAGAGAGACGTCATGAACGATCGGGCCTCGGCGGTCGGAAGCGTGCGGGTCACCCGTGACTCCACGCGTCTGCGGGACGAGTGGCGCGCCTGCACGATCCTGGTCAACGGCGCCGACGTCGCCACGGTCCGTCGCGGCAAGTCCGTTTCGCTGGATCTCCTACCCGGGCCGCACACGGTTCGACTCAAGATCGACTGGTGCGCGAGTCCGGAGGTCGTCGTCACCGTGGCCGCGGGCGCCGAACACCATTTGGAGTGCGGTCCGCAAGCCAGCGAGGCCGGCAACCTGTCCCTGATCGCCGCGGAGCGCGACAACTACCTGTGGCTGCGTCCGCCCGACGAGCCGGCAGTTGAGTCGGGCACTGCCCTTGCGATCCGCGCCGGCCGTTCAACGGCCACCCCGGCCTGCGGCGCCCCCTCGCCCGCATGAGGTGCTGCCAGGACTTCGACCACCGTCCGACGGGTAATCACCAACTGGTCCCATACGGCTTCCGCCTCCTCCAGCTCGGCCTGCAGAACCTCCACCCGCTGCTGAGCAGCACGCTCGCGCCCCTCCAACGGCCCCATCACCGACGGCATCCGGCACCTCCACCGAAGAGACGACATGACACCCCGACTCTGCCACCGAGACGCCGACACTATGCCTGAACAGGGGAAACGCACCCGCCACTATCGGGAGGACAGCGCCTTCTCGGGGCACCAGGAGCTGTCCGGTCGATCACATGACCGCGGTCGATCGGCTCGTTGTTCCGGGCATGGGGCGGGTCGAAGGTGGTGAGGGCCCGGGGCCGAAGGGGGGCAGGTTGCTCTGCGCGGCCCTCTTCTGAAGCCGGTGTCCGGCCACTACTCTGTCATGAACTCGCCACTCTGGGTGGGGAGTTGAGCTCCGAGTGCAGCTCGGAGAAGGGGAGGGCCGAACCATGCGTACGCGTAAGGGCTCAGCACTGCTCGCCGCCGCGGTGACCGTCGGCATGGCCGCTCTGGGGCTGTCCCAGACTGCGAGCGCCGCCACCACCACCGGGGCACCGACGGTGATCGATGTGACCTCGATGTCGCAGATCCCGACGACGCACAGCAAGCCCGCCGGCCAGGCGGTGGCAAGCGTGACCTACCGCGTCACCATGCGCAGCAACCATGGTGGGCAGTGTCTGGACGGGGATCTGAACGGCATCGGCAACAACGGCGCCAAGGTGCAGCTCTGGGGCTGCAACGGCTGGGACAACCAGACGTGGATCTGGGTGCCCGACGCGGTGCGCGGTACGGGCTGGTACACCATCCTGAACGCCCACGGTGGGCAGTGTCTGGACGGGGATCTGGGCCACATCGGCACCAATGGCGACACGGTGTGGCTCTGGAGCTGCAACAACTGGGACAACCAGGCGTGGGGCTGGAACGGCAGCACGCTGGTGAACCGGAACGGTGGGCAGTGTCTGGACGGGGATCTGGGCCACATCGGCACCAACGGCGACACGGTGTGGCTCTGGAACTGCAACGGCTGGGACAACCAGGCGTGGAAGCTCTACGTGGCCTGACCGGTGACGCGTGGTCGAGGGGCCAGGGCGCTGCCCGGCCGCCTTCGCCGCCGAGCTCGACGGACGACCGCACCGGACGCTCGGCCGGGGTTTCCCGGCCGAGTGCCCGGCTGAACAGCCGCACTCGTCATCCGGCTCCGCTCGTGATCGCCGGGACCCTGCCCAGGCACTCTCTTCCGGATCTTGTCGGATCAGCGTGCGGCTCCTTCGGCCCCCTGGGGCCGGGGGTGGGGGCACCTCCCAGCCGCCAGGCCGGGGGCGGACGATCCGGCGTCGCGCGCCCGGCAAGATCGCCCGGCAAGATCCGGAAGAGAGGGCCTCGGCGTCCCCCGCGCGGGCGAGCGCCGCCAACACGCCTGCGGCCATGGCGAATCCGCCCCCTGCTCGGTCCAGCAGGCGGCTCGGGCCCGGGTCCGCAGCCTGCGGACGACGAGGGCGATGTCCATGCGCAAGTCCCGCACCAGGCGGGCCACGTAGACCCCGCGCCCGTCGATCGGCTGCCACCAGCAGTGATCTGTGTGGATACCGGCGTGCACCAGGACCTCGGCGCCGGGCTCTGCACCCGCCCGCAGCGCCCCGACCCCGTGCCCGGCCTGCCACGCGCCCGGCAGGCGCCCGGCAGGCGGCCGGCGCCCGCGCAACGCCGACCGGACGCGGTGGCATTCGACATCGTCGTGCCGGTACGGCTTCACCTCGGGTCCGTCGGCAAACTCCCCGGTCGCCCTCATCGGACCCGCCACGGCCGACTCCCGATCCCCGAAATGCCGTGGCGGCACGGCAGTTGAGGCCCCTACGCTGCACGTCGTGAACAACGGGGTGGAAGCGCGCGAACTGTACGAATCACTGATGGAGTGCGAGGGCGAGCCGTCGACCCGCAACGCGCTCGACCGCTGGCTGGAGCGCGCCGGCGGCGGCTACCGCAGCACCCTCGCAAGCGCCGGGGAGTACGCCACCCGGTGGTGGGAAGTCGTGGAGTCCGAGCCCACCGGCCAGTTCCTGGACCGGGAGCTGTACGCGCTGAACCGGGTGAGCGACATCCTGCTGTACGGGTACCAGCCGCCGCGCGCCGACGGCGGCGGCGTACAGCCGTGGCTGGGCCTGCCGGTCGCCGGGTACCGCGCGTTCTTCGCCGACCTCGGCATGACGCCCTTCGACGGCACCGGCCCGTTCGACCCGTTCCTGCACGAGATCGTCGAAGTGGAGCAGGCCGACGACCCGGACGCGCCGATCGAGGTCACCGAGGTGTTCTGGCCCGGCCTGATGCTGGGCCAACTCCTCTACGCCCGCGCGGGAGTGAGGATCCGGGCCGGCCGACGGCACGCCGAGGCCGGGGTCGCCGACCGCTTCCCGCTGTACTGGACGTTCCGCCGCCGCGCCCGCCCGGTCCACGACCGCTCGCACGGCTGGGGCTACAACTCGGGCTGGGGCACCGAGTTCCGCCTCGACTACCGGACCCCGCACGGCGACCGGCTCAACGTCACGGGAGATTGCCCGATCGACGGCAACCCCGCCCTCCCCGCCGAACACCCCCTCAACCTCAGCCCGGAGGAACGCGCCCTCACTCCCGCCGAACGCCGCGACCTGCTCCGCAACCGCACCCTGCTGCGCACCCCCGAAGCCATCGGCGCCCTCGCCGGAACGGACCGCTGGGCGGACGACCTCATCCCGTACGACTGGCGGCTGCCGGAGGCGTGAACGGTCAGGCCGGCGGCTCGCACGGGAGACGGCCGGAGCGGATCGCCGTGAGCAGCGCGGCGTGGTCGGCCTCGGAACGGTCGGCGTAGGCGACGGCGAACGCGGCCAGGGCGTCGTCGAGGCGGTCGTCCTTGCCGCAGTAGCCGGCGAGCAGCGCCGCGTCGGCGGTGTGGGCGTGCGCGCGGGCGAGCAGCGCCGCGGTGAGACGGCCGTAGTCGTCGAGCTGGGCGGGAGTCAGCGAGGCGGGGTCCACACTGCCCTTGCGGTTGCGGAACTGCCGTACCTGGTAAGGGAGTCCGTCGACGGTGGTCCAGCCCATCAGCGGGTCCGACACCACCTGCATGCGCTTCTGCCCGAGCACCACCCGGCGGCCCTCGTGGCCGCCCTCCGCCGGTATCGGGAACCCGGCCCGCACCAGGTGCGGCAGCAGCACCGACGGACGGGCCTCCTTCACCTGGAGCACCAGCGGACCGTCCCGCCGGTCCGTCAGCAGCACCACGTACGAGCGGGTGCCGACACTGCCCGTGCCCACCACCCGGAACGCCACGTCCTGCACCCGGAACCGGTCCAGCAGCGGATGCAGCTCCACCGGCACCGTGTGCCGGTACGACGCCAACGACTCCGCCACCAAGCGGGCCTGACGGTCCGTCACCTCCGCCAGGACCGGTGGCGCCGGAGCGAACCGCCAACCCCCGTCCTCCGTACGGACAGTGGAACGCGCCGCGAACTTCGCGCCGGTGTTGCGCAGCGCCTTCGCCGACACCGCCGCCAGCACCTCGGTCAACTCGTGCGCACCCGCGAACTCCACCAACTGGTGCTCCGCGATGGCATCCCAGGCGTTCCACGCGTCCAGCGCCGGCAGCTTCGCCAACCGCCGCACCGTCCGCCGGTACGTCGCCGCCGCGTCGAACGCCGCCCGACGGCACGCGGCTTCGTCCGCCCCCAGCTGCCGGCCCGCCAGCACCAGGCTCGCCACCAGCCGCTTCAGATCCCACTCCCACGGGCCGGCGACCGTCTCGTCGAAGTCGTTCAGATCCAGCGCCAACCGGCCCCTGGCATCCCCGTACAGGCCGAAGTTGGCCGCGTGCGCGTCCCCGCACACCTGCGCCGCGATGCCGCTGACCGGCGTCGTCGCCAGATCGTGCGCCATCAGACCCGCCGAACCGCGCAGGAACGCGAACGGCGACGCCGCCATCCGCCCCACCCGCAGCGGCACCAGGTGCGACAGCCGGCCCGCGTTCGCCGACTCCACCGCCGCCACCACCTCCGGCCGCGCCGCCGACAGCGCCAACCGGGCATGCGACTCCAACGGCACCCGCTCCCGCAACAGCTTCCCGCGCCGCTTCGGACCCTCCGCCGCCCCCGCGCCGCCGAACCCGTCCACCGCGAACTCCCGCGCGGCGAACGGCAGTCGCCCGCCCTCCCGGACCCCCACCGTCGACACCCCGGACCCCCTCCAACAGCACGCCACACCCGGCAGGGACCGCCCCCACCAGCGGTGACGCTACCCGGCCCGCCGCACACCCCACCGGGCGGGCCCGCGCCGGACCGCCCGAGACCCGGCCGTACCATGCCGACATGGCACACGACATCCACCACCTCGACCCGGCCTACCTCGCGTTCTGGCGCGAGTACCAGCTGTGCACCCTCACCACGCTGCGCCCCGACGGCACCCCGCACGTCGTCCCCGTCGGCTCCACCTTCGACCCCGCCACCGGCATCGCCCGGGTCATCAGCAGCCGGGAGAGCCGCAAGGTCCAGAACGTGCTGGCCGCCGGCGAGGCCGGGCAGCGGGTCGCCATCTGCCAGGTCGACCGGGCCCGTTGGGCCACCCTCGAAGGGCGCGCCGTGATCCGCCAGGACGCCGCGTCCGTCGCCGACGCCGAACGCCGCTACGCCGAGCGCTACCGGCAGCCGCGCGAGAACCCCGAGCGGGTGGTCATCGAGATCACCGTCGACCGGGCCCTCGGCCGCGCCTGAGCCGGCGACCGGGCCTGAGCCGGCGACCGCGCGGCGTCAGGCCCGCGCCGTCACCACGTGGAAGGTGACGGTGGCCAGGAACGGGCCGGTGGCGAGGTGGGCCAGCCAGCGGTCCGCGTCGGCGGGGGAGAGGTAACCGGCCGCGACGGCCCGGCCGGTGACGCGCTGCAGACCGAGCACCCGGTCGGCGGCGCCCACCTCCCGGAAGACCGGCGTGATCGGCTGCACGTCGACCACCTCGAACCCGGCCTCCGCCGCCAACCGGGGCAGCTGACTGCCGATCCGGGCGTTGCGCACCGCATGGTCGGTGACGTACCGGGTGTACGCGGAGGTCAGCGACGGCTCCGGGTGGTCGATCGTCAGCGTGCCCCAGTCCGGCTCGCCCAGCACCAGCAGGCCGCCCGGACGCAGCACCCGGCGCGCCTCGCGCAGCGCCAGCGCCGGATCCGCGACGTGCTGCAGCACCCGGTCGGTCCGGGCCCGGTCACAACTCGCGTCCGGCAGCGGCAGATCGTGCACATCGGCGAGGTGCACCGCCACCTGGAACAGGTGCGCCGTCCGGTCGGTGGCCGCGTCCGCCGCCTCCCGGTCGTGGTCCACCCCGTACACGGTGCCCTCCGCGCCGACCGCCTCGGCCAGCACCGCCAGATCGGTGGCCGGGCCGCACCCCAGGTCCACCACGGTGTGACCGCGCTCGGCGGCCAGCGCCCGGAGCATCATCGCCTTGTAGTCGAGACCCGGATCCGAGACGGCCAGTCGATCCAGGTAGGCGATCGGGTCGGGCGGCACGGTCTCGAACACACGGGAGGTCATGACCGGAAGTCAATCAAACCCGACCGTGCCAGGGAAGCGCCTTTCACCAGGACAAGGGGCGTACGCCGGGGAGGTCAGGGTGTTCGACGGGGAGCGTCGGCGCGCTCCGAGCCTCGGCGGAAGCGGCCCTCAACGGCCCTGCGGCAACGGGACGGTGAGCTGCGTCCCGGAGTCGAACGTGCGCGCCGCGTCCAGGGTTCCCGCCACGTCCGGATGACGGCCGAGCAGTTCGTGGGCCCGCGCGAGACCGGCCGGCTCGACCCGCCGGGTCAAACCCAGATGCGGCATCCAACGGCCCGGCAGGTACAGCGGATTGGCATCCGGAGCGGCGGACAGCACCCGCCACACCTCGCGGTGCAGATCCACCAACTCCGGGCTCGGCACCACGCCCCAGGCCAGCACCCGCCGCCGACTGCGCGCCGCGAACGACAGCAGGCCGGTGAACCGCACCTCCAACGGCAGTGCGCCGGACAGGAGTTCACCGAGCACCGCCTCCTGCTCCGGCCCGATCGCCCCGCACGCCGCCAGCGTCAGGTGCGGCCGGTGCGCCGGGTGCGGATTGTCCGCCAGCGAGTCGACCCCACCGTCGGCCAACTGCCGCCACACCGCCCGCACCGCCCGGTCCAACGCCGGGTCGCAGGTCAACTCGATGGTCCGCATGCCCCCACCCTAGGGGTCCGTCCGGCCGATCCTGCCGGGCGCCCGGAACCCGCCCCGCCCGACACCGTGACCGGGCCGTGTGGTGGGCTGTCCGGATGCGAACCGGTGACCCGCACCAGCCCCCCGCCACAGCACCCCGCCTGACGGAGCGGCGGCCGGAGTCGGCCGGACGGGCCGGGTGGCTGCTCGCCGCCGCGGCCGTCCTGGTACTGGGCCTGGTCGGCCCCGGCCTGCTGCCGCCCGCCGCCGGGGCACTGCTCGGCGGTGCGCTCTACACCGCGCTGCTGCACACCCTGCTGATGGCCGCCGCACCCCGCCTGCGGCCGTGGACCGCCGGCGCCGCCGCACTCGCCGCAAGCTGGGCCGTCGAAGCGTTCCAGCTCACCGGCGTCCCCGAGACGCTCGCCGCCCGCAGCCGGCTGGCCCGGCTCGCCCTCGGCACCACCTTCGACGCCTCCGACCTGCTCGGCTACACCCTCGGCGCACTGGCCGCCACCGCGGCCCACCTCGCCGCCCGCCACCTCGCCCGGCGGGCCGGGAGCAGGCGGGGTGGCGGTCTCGCCCGGCAGGGCGGGAGCAGGCGGCGCGCAGGTGACAGGCGGTAGCCGAACGCGGCGTGTCGGGCGGGCGAGCGCCCCGGCGCACGGCAGGGCAGATGAGTACATTTGGGACATTCGGGAGTAGAACCAGGCTTCGCGCGTCCACGCACAGAAGGCCGAACCGCCTTCGGAAAGGGTCTCCATGCACCCCGCCCTCAGCCCCGCCGTCCTCGCCGAGCTGCGCCGGCCGCGCCCGTACCCGGCGGTGTCGATCCTGATGCCCACGCACCGGCGCGAGCCGGACAACGCCCAGGACCCGGTCCGGCTGCGCAACCTGGTGGCCGAGGCGAAGGAGAAGGTCCAGAACGACCCCGCGGTCGACCGCGCCGTCCGGATCGACGTGCTGGGGCAACTCGACCGGGCCCTCACCGAGGTCGACCTGGTGCACGCCGAGGACGGCCTGGCGATCCTCGCCGCACCCGGCGAGCACCAGGTGTGGTCACTCGGCCGTACCGCCCCCGCCCGGGTGGTCCTCTCCGACACCTTCCTGACCCGCAACCTGGTCGCCGCCCAGATCGCCGAACGCCCGTACTGGGTGCTCGCCATCGCCGCCGACCGGGTGGTGCTGTGGGGCGGCAACCAGGAACGCGTCACCGAGGAGACCGACTACGGCTTCCCGCTGATCCGCGTGTACGACAACCCCGACCCGGAACGCCAGGAGCAGATCGGCGACACCCCCAGCACCTTCCGCGACGAGGAGACCAAGACCTTCCTGCGGGAGGCCGACACCGAGATCGGCAAGGTGCTCGCCGCCGACCCCCGCCCGCTGTACGTGTTCGGCGACGCCCCCGCGCTCGCCCTGCTGGACGCCGTCGGACCGATCGCCAAGGAGTCCACCGCCCAGGTCCCGCACGGCGGCCTCGCCCAGGCGAACGCCGAGACCGTCCGGAAGGTCGTCGAACCCGCCGTCCGCGCCCACGCCGACCAGGAGATCTCCGCCGCACTCGCCCAGCTCGACAAGGCCCGCGGCCGCAAGGCCTTCGCGGCCGGCCTGGACGAGGTGTGGCAGACCGTCGGCGAGGGCCGGACCGCCCTGCTGGTCGTCGAGGAGAACTTCCGCACCACCGTCCGCGACGACGGCGACCACCTGGTGCCCGCCTCCGCCGACGAACCCGGGGCCCGCGAGGACATCGTCGACGAAGTCATCGAACGTGCCCTCGACGCGGGCGCCAAGGTCTCCTTCGTCCCCGACGGCACCCTCTCCGACGCCGGCCGGATCGCCGCCGACCTGCGCTACTGACCGCCCGCCGGGGGCCCGTGCCGCACCCTCGCGGCACGGGCCCCGACGCGTACGCAGCCCGGAGGGCGCGGCCGGTGGACATCAGCCGGTGGACCTGAGCCCGTGGAGCTCGGCCCGTGGAGCTCGGCCTGCGGAGCTCAGCCCGTGGACGCGCCGAGGATCGTGCCGACCGCGTACGTGACGCCCATCGCGATGCCGCCGCCCAGCACGTTGCGCAGCACCGCCCGGCGCGGATCCGCGCCGCCCAGCCGGGCGCTCGCCCAGCCCGTCACCACCAGCGCCGCCAGCACCGCCACCACCGTGATCCACACCCGGTGCGCCGGCGGCGGCAGCACGATCGCCAGCAGCGGCAGCATCGCACCCACCGTGAACGCCGCGAACGAGGCCCACGCGGCATGCCACGGATCGGTCAACTCGTCCGGGTCGATGCCGAGTTCGGTCTCCGCGTGGGCGGCCAGCGCGTCGTGCGCGGTGAGCTGCACCGCCACCTGGTGCGCCAGGTCCGCGTCCAGGCCCTTCGCCTCGTACAGGCCCGCCAGCTCCGCGAGCTCCGCCTCCGGCGTCAGGTGCAGCTCCCGCCGCTCCAGCGCCAGCGCCGCCTGCTCGGCGTCCCGTTGGGTGCTCACCGACACGTACTCGCCCGCCGCCATCGACAGCGAACCCGCCAGCAGGCCCGCCAGGCCCGCCGTCAGCAGCTCCGTCGAGGTGGCGTTCGCACCCGCCACGCCCACCACCAGGCCCGCCGTCGACACCACGCCGTCGTTCGCGCCCAGCACCGCCGCCCGCAGCCAGTTCAACCGGCTGCCCAACGCCCCGCTGTGCGCCTCGCTGTGCTCGATCGGGCCACCCGGCCCCTGAGAAGCGGTCATGCCTCCCAGTCTGCCCGCCGCCGCACGGCAATGGCGGGACGGCGGAGGGCGCGTCGCCGTCCCGGAGGCCGGGCTCGGGCGGAGGATCCGGAGGACCCGGGCGGAGGCTCAGGCCGCGGTCAGGCGGCGGGTCAGCTCGCGGCGCACCTGCTGGGTGGTCAGGCCCAGCACGTGCAGCGCGACCCGGCCCGGGCCCTCGTGGTCCGCGCCCAGCACCGCCAGCAGCAGCCGCTCCGTCAACAGGCCCGCCGGGCTCGACGAGCCGGCCAGCCGGTCGCGCACCCCGGACGCGACCGAGGAGTACGGCGGGAACTCGCCGCGCGGCACCGGGAACTCCCGCCACACATGGCCCTCCCAGGCCTGCGCGAGCGCCGCCTCCCACACCTCCCGCGCGACCCCCAGACCCGCGAGCACCGCCGGCGCCGCGCTGTCCACCGCCGTCAGCGCCAGCAGCAGGTGGACGGTGTTGGTCTCGCGGTGGCCCAGCCGCAGGGCCCGCTGCTGCGCGGCGTCCAGCAGCGCGTCCACCTCGTCCTCCGCCGCCTGGGCCTCCTCGTAGCGGGCCTCGGCCGCCGCGCCCGCCGGGCCCGCCGCGAGGTAGTGCTCCACCAGCCGGTGCCCCAGCTCGGCCAACTCCCGTGCCAGCCGGTGCGCGTGCGCGATCCGCTCGACCTCCCCGGCCCCGGCCGTCTCGGCATCGACCCGGGCCACCCACCCGGCAAGATCCAGATCTGTCATGTCCACCAGGCTGCCCGAGGCCCGCCGCGCCGGTCAAACCGACCTGAGGAACAGTCAACAGCGGCCCCGGAAGGTGCCATTGGGAGATCGGGCGTCAGAGCGTGGTCGGGTCCGGATTGCCCTGCGGGCTGCCGGTCCACCAGTTCCCCGGCGCCTGCGGATCGCTGCTGCTCCAGTACTCCACGATCGCGCCGACGAACTCCTCGGGGGACAGCGCGCCGTCGCCGTCCCGGTCCAGGTGCGCGAACGCGGTGTCCGCGTCGATCCGCCGCAACTGCGGGAAGTGGCCGCGCTGGAACAGGAAGAACTCGTCCGCGTCCACCGCCCCGTTGCCGTCCGCGTCCGCGACCGCCAGAAATGCCCGGGCCAGCCCGCCGAGCACCGCCTCCGCCGCCGCCGGATCGTCCGCCAGCGCCGCCGTCGACTCCAGGAACTGCGCCCGCCCGATCGCCTGCACCCCGGCGGGCAGCCGCGGCAGGTGCACCTCGCGCCAGATCGCCAGATACGCGTCCACGATCCGCTGCTCCTGCGGCGACCCCGACGGGCGGCCCAGCGAACGCGCCACCGAGCGGCCCATCAGCACATGGTCCCGCTCGGTCAGCAGGCCGTCGCCGTCCGCGTCGAGGTGGTCGAAACCGTGACTGATCTTGGCGATGAGCAGGTCCTCGGACATCGGTGTCCCTCCATGGCAAGGAAATTGACGGACAGTCAGCCTAAAGGAGCGGTGTGTGATCGCGACGGGCGCCCGGCGAACAGCGGGCTTGACCTCAAGCGGACTTCAATTTTTAGGCTCGGTCGCACCGAAGTGATCGACACGACCGGGAGGACCCGACCATGGAGTACTCGCACAGCGACGCCGAACTGATCAAGCAGCCCATCGGGTACTGGAGTTGGGCGGCCTCCAAGGCCGTCGTCGCCCGCATCCGGGGCGTGCTCGGCGAAATCGGCCTCACCCAGCCGCAGTGGTGGGTGCTCAACCAGGTCGCCCACGCCGACACTCCGCGCACCCGCGACGAGGTCTCCGCCGTCCTGCGCGGCTACCTCGACACCGGGCAGGCCGGCCTGGACATCGAGATCGACGGCGCGCTCGAACACGGCTGGATCACCCAGGACGCCGACGCCCGGCTCGAACTGACTGACAAGGGAAGGGAGTTCTTCGCCGTGGCGGCCGCCCGGCAGGACGAGCTGCGGGAGGAGCGGCACGCCGGCATCTCCGACGAGGAGTACCTGACCACGATGAAGGTCCTCCAGCGGTTCATCCACAACACCGGCGGACAGGCCTGGCACCACTGACCCCGCCGCCAGGCCCGGCAGGCGCAAGGCCCTTGTACGCTCGACCGGATCGGGGTGCCGGAGGAGGGAGTCGTCGATGGGGCAGGCCGAGGACCGGGGGACCGACGCGCGAATCCGGACCCACCGGCAGGCAGGCGCCGCGCTCGCCCTGCTCGGCGACCGGAAGCTGCGCCAACTCCTGCACACGGAAGGGGAGTCCGGGCCCGTCGGCGTCGGCGGGCGGGCCGGAGCGCTGGAGATCGACGGGACCAGGGTGTTCGTCAAGCGGGTGCCGCTCACCGACCTGGAACTGGAGCCCGCCCAGCTCCGCAGCACCGCCAATCTGTTCGAGCTCCCCGGCTTCTACCAGTACGGCATCGGCTCCGCCGGCTTCGGCGCCTGGCGCGAACTCGCCGCCCACACCCTCACCACCCACTGGGTACTCGACCGTTCCCACCCCGGCTTTCCGTTGATGCACCACTGGCGGGTGCTGCCCGACACCCCGCCGACCGGCTTCATGGACGAATTCGGCGGAGTCGACGGCGCCGTCGCGCACTGGGACGGACACCCGGCCGTGCGCCGCCGGCTGGAGGCCCTCGGCCGGGCCTCGCACAGCCTGGTGCTCTTCCTCGAACACCTCCCGCACACCCTCGCGGACTGGCTGCACCACCACCCCGACCGCACCGGCGCCCCGCACCTGTGGGCCGCCGAGGAACTCGCCCGCGGCGCCCGGTTCATGGAGGGGCGCGGCTTCCTGCACTTCGACGCGCACTTCAGGAACATCCTCACCGACGGCCGGCTGATCGCCTTCGCCGACTTCGGCCTCGCCCTCGGCGCCCGCTTCGACCTCACCCCCGCCGAGCGCCGCTTCGCCGCCGACCACCGCGGCTACGACCGCCACTACACCGCCGCCCACCTGCTCCGGCACCACCTGCCGGCCCCCCGCCGCGACGACACCGACCCCACCGGACACCTGCGCCGCTGGCTCGACGGACACCGCCCCGCCGACGTGCCCCGACCCGTCGCCACCCTGCTCGACCGGCACGCCCCGACCGCCGTCGTCCTGGACGAGTTCCACCGCCGCCTGCTGAGGGAGAGCAAACTGACGCCCTACCCGCGCGCCGAACTGGAGCGCGCCGAACGCCGACCCCGCGTCAGGCCTTGACCAGCTCGCCCGACTTCGTCCAGTTGTCGTGCAGCCGGTCCAGGTACGACCGCGCCTCCGGGCCCGGGTTCGCGCCCCGCGCGAACGCCAGCATGTTGCCCGCGCCCGTGTTGTAGCCGAGCGCCATCAACTCGTTCCGGTTGTACGAACCCGACCACTTCGCGGGCAGCTGCGCCCCCAGGTCGTGCAGGTGCCAGGCGGCCGCCCGCACCGCCAGCGCCGGATCGTCCGGCAGGTCCTCCCAGGGCCGGTCGGCGAACGGCCGGCCCCGGCGGCACTCCTCGTACGCGGCGCGGTGCATGTTGGCGACGCCGAACGAGGCCTCCGGCTTCATCTTCTGCCAGGCCCGCTCGACGTCCGGCCCGTGCGGCTTGTACGACTCGTTGAACAGGATCGCCATCAGCAGCTGCGGGTCGATCCCGGCCTCGGCGGCGTACGTGCGCACCTCCGGGACGAAGTGCGGCGGCGTGTAGTCGCCCGAAGTGCGCGGCGAGGACGAGGAGTCGGGCGCGGGCGAGCCGGAGGCCGGCGCCGAGGCGGCGTCCGCCGGCGGGACCCCGGCCGGAGCCGGGGCGGAGTCGTCGCCGGGCTGGAACGCCCAGATGGCGAGGACCCCCAGGACCACCACCACCCACGGCCATTTCGCGCCGCGTTCCGCCACCGCCGGGCCTCCTTCTGTCCGGGTCCGCTCTCGTCCGGTCGCCGAGCCGCCGCCGACCGGCGGCCGTGTCCTGCCGACGGCCTGCCGCGTTCTGCCAGGTGCCGTCCCGACGGGCGGCCCGCCGTGACGACCTGGGGTGAGCTTACGTACCCTTTCGGGATTTGTATGCTTCGCTCGAACCTCTACACAGGTGTAGAGGAACCGAAGGGCGTCCGGTGCGCGTCTGTCAGGCCGAACCGGCCGGACCACGCGCCGGCGGCGCGGCAGTGGACGAGGGGTGACGATGACGGGGCGAAGGCCAGCGGGCTCGCGCAGCGGAACGCCGCTGTGGCGGGACGAGACCGGGCAGCAGGCGCCGGTGCAGCCCCCCGGACCGGACGGCCGCCCCGTCCCCGGCCCACGCGCCGGACGGCGACCGGAAAGCGCTTCCCGTTCGTCCGAGCGGCAACCGGAAAGCGCTTACCGCGCGCCCGGGCGGCGGGCCCCGGAGCAGCGCCGCCCGGCCGAAGGGCGCCAGGCCGCGCGCCGCACCGACCGGCGCAGGGCGACGGAGGAGGCGGGCCCGAACCGGATGCCCGCCGCGCTGCCCGCGCTCGGCCTGCCGGTGCTCGGGGCGCTCGCCGACGAGATCTTCGGCGGCGGACTCGGCTGGCTGTACGCCGCGTGCGCGGTGCTCGGCGCGGCGATGGCCGCGCTGGTCGCCGGCAGGCGCGGCTGGTGGTGGATCGTCAGCGGCGCGCCCGTGGTGACGCTGACGGTCGCGTGCGCCGTCGACTACCTGGCGCGCGGCGACCGCTACCAGGGCGCCGGACTCGCCACCCAGGGCCTGAAGCTGGTCAGCGGCCAGTTCTGGCCGATGGTCGTCGCCCTCGTCGCGGCGCTGCTCGCCGTAGCCGTCCGTACCCGCCGCACCCGGAAGGCCCACCATGGCTGAGCAGCGCACCCCCCGACGCGGCGGCGCCCGGCTGTCCCGCCCCGCCCCGCTGGTGATCGCCGGCCGCACCGTCGCCTGCGGCGTCTCGCTCGCCGTCCTCGCCGTCAGCGGGTTCGCCTGGTACACCGTCAACGACCTGAACGGCGTCACCCGCTCGCACGCCCTGGACGAGGCGAAGAAGAACGCCCCCAAGCACCTCGACAAGTCGCTCAACATCCTGCTGATCGGCCTCGACAGCCGAAAGGACATGGACGGCAACGACCTGCCCAAGGAGTTCGTCCAGGACGAACTGCACGCCGGCTCCAGCGAGATCGGCGGCTACAACACCAACTCGCTGATCGTGCTGCACATCCCGCCCAGCGGCAAGGTGCAGGCGGTGTCGATCCCGCGCGACGACTGGGTGCAGACGTACGGCGCGGACGGCAAGATGCACAAGGTCAAGGAGGCGTACGGGTTCGCCAAGGACGCCGCCGAGCAGAAACTGCGCGCCAAGGGCGTCAAGGGCGCCGACCTGGAACACCAGAGCCGGGAGGCCGGGCGCTCCGCCACCATCCAGACCGTGCAGAAGCTGCTCGACATCCCGATCGACCACTTCGCCGAGGTCAACCTGCTCGGCTTCTACGACATCGCCAAGGCGCTCCAGCCGATCACCGTCTGCCTGAACAAGCCCGTCAACGACCCGATCGTCTCCCGGGTCACCGACAGCAAGGGCAACGTGATCAAGCCCGGCGGCGGCACCGGCCTGCAACTGCCCGCCGGAGAGAGCCAGTTGAACGCCGCCCAGGCGCTCTCCTTCGTCCGCCAGCGGCACAACCTCACCAACGGCGACCTCGACCGCACCCACCGCCAGCAGGCCTTCATCGCCTCCGTCGAGTACAAGCTCAAGCAGCAGGGCGTGCTGGACGACCTCGGCAAGCTCCAGTCGCTGCTCGACGTGGTCAAGAAGGACGTGGTGATAGACGACGACTGGCAGATCCTCGACTTCGCCCAGCAGGCGCCCAACCTGACCGGCGGGAACGTCGAGTTCAACACCCTGCCGATCGACAAGTTCGCCAACATCGGCGGCCAGGAGGTCAACCAGGTCGACCCGGTCAAGCTGCGGCGCATCGTCAAGCAGCTGTTCGGGCAGGCCGCCCCCGCGGCGCCCGCGCCCGCCGCCAGCACCGACGCGCCCGACGCCGCGCCGCCCGCGAACGCCGCCGACACCACCGTCGACGTGCTGAACGGCTCCCCGGTCACCGGCGCGGCCGGCGACGAGTCCAAGGCACTCGTCGCGCTCGGCTACAAGGCCGGGAGGGCCACCAACTCCGACACCCGCCCCAAGGCCACCACCGTCAAGTACGGCGCCGGGGCCAAGGACGCCGCCGAGCAGATCGCCACCCGCTACGGTGCCACCGCCACCGCCGCGAGCACCGTTCCCGCCGGCCACGTGCAGATCACCCTCGGCACCGAGTACACCGCCCCCGGCGCACCCGCCGCCGACCCCAGCCCCTCCGCGAGCCTCCAGATGCAGGGCCCGCCGGTGAAGGCCGGGGGAGTGCCCTGCGTGGACTGACCGGAAGGAGCACCAACGCACCTGTAGCGATGAGGAGTCGACCGTGCAGCAGGAGCGTCGGCGACCATAGGTCCGGGCCGTCGCGCCGAGACGTCGGAAGGCCCGCCCCGGAGGAATCCGGGGCGGGCCTTCCGACGTTCCGGGCCGGCCCTACCAGGGCGTGGCGGCCTTCACCAGCAGCAGCAGCGCCACCGCCGCGTTCAGCGCGAACACCGCCGAAGCGGCCGTCCCCGCCGCCGCGACCATCGCCGCCAGACCCGCCGGACTCGCCGGCGGCGGCCACGACTCGCGCAGCGCCGGACTGAGCAGGGCCGTCACCCGGCGCGGCACCGGGCCCGGCGCCGCGAACGCGGCGAACGACGGCGCAGGGCCCGCGGAACGCGTCACCAGCGCCGCCCGGGCCACCGCCCGGGCCGTCAGCCGCCGGTCGCCCACCGACCCCGCCGCCTCCTCGTCCGCCCAGCGCTCCGTCGCGTACCCGACCGCCTTCTGCAACGGACGCAGGAACGGGTTCACGCAACTCGCCAACTGCGCGGCCAGCAGGAACCGGTGGTGCCGGTTCGCCAGGTGCGAGCGCTCGTGCGCCAACAGCGCCCGCTGCTCGTCCATGTCCAGGCTGTCCATCATCGCCGTCGACACCACCACCCGGCCCGGCGCACCCGGCACCGCGTACGCGTACGGCTCCGGGTCCGGCAGCACCACCAGGTCCGAATCCAACGGCATCGCCGACAGCGCCCGCAACGCCCGCGCCCGGATCCGCAGATGACGGCGCAACGAGCGCGAACACGCCGTCAACACCGTCACCAGACCGACGACCGCGGCCGTGCCCACCTCCTCGTGGAACGGCACCGCCGTACGGATCTCCGGATCCGACCAGCTGTCCGGCAGCGGGTTGCCCGGAATCTGCGCGGTGCCCACCACGAACAGCAGACCCAGCGCCAACGTGCTGCACACCGCCATCGACACGCCGATCCAGCTCAACAGCCGCACCGCGCTACGGGGATGCAAATGGTGCTCCGCCAGCCGCGCGATCGGCCACGACGTCAACGGCAGCACCAGCGGAAGGAAGACGAAGAACCCCACGATCAGCGCCCGCCAGACCGGCCCGCGCCGTCCTGCGGCGGATCCGTCGCATTCAGCAGCGACCGCAGCAACTGCTCGTCCTCCGGCGTCAACGCCGTCACGAAACTCGCCAGCACCGCGTCCCGGTCCGGCTCGGTGTCCAGCAGACGGCGCATGCGGCGCGCCGTCAGCCCCGCCGCGTCCGACGCCGCCGACCACACGTACGCCCGGCCCGCACGGCTGCGCGACACCACCTGCTTCGCCAGCAGCCGCGACAGGATCGTCATCACCGTGGTGTACGCCAACTCGCCGCCCAGCTGCTCCTGCACCCAGGACGCCGTCACCGGCCCCGGCGCGCCGTGCAGCACCGTGAGCACCTCGGTCGCCAGCTCGCCCTGACCGCGACGCCGACGGCCGCCCTCCTCGCCGTCCCCGGACTCGCCGCTCTCCGGATCGAGGCCCGCCAACTCCATCGGAGACTCCCTCCGCCGCGGCTGCCCCGCGCTCGACTCGGACTGTTCGGACTGTTCACGCCCATCCTAGGGCGCGGGCGGACGGGCCGGCGGGTTGGGAAAGCGTTTACCGGCCATCGGTTACGGTGTGCGCCACGCGGCGATCCCCCCCCGCCGCGACCCCCCACCTCCCGTTCCGCCCTGTTCGGCCCTGTTCCGCCCTGGAGAGACCCGTGTCGCACCGCCGCGCCCGCAGCACCGCCCGCCGCCCCCGCGGACGCCGCGCCGCCCTGCTCTCCGCCGCCGCCGTCCTCGCGATCGGCAGCGGCGCCGCCGTCCTCGCCGCCACCACCGAGCGCCACCACCCCGCCCCGACCGCCGCCGCACCCGCCGCGAGCGCCCCCGCCGGCACGGACACCACGCCCGCCGAGTCGCCCTCACCCTCACCCTCGCCCTCGCCGTCCGCCTCCGCCTCCGGATCGGCCACCCCGTCCACCTCGGCCGCCCCGTCCGCGTCCGGCTCCGCCCCGGCCCCGGCAAGCGCCGCCGTCTCCGCCTCCGCCTCCGCCGCCGCGCCCGCCGCCAAGCCCGGCACCGCACCCGCGACCTTCACCGGACTCGCCTTCGACACCTGCACCGCACCCCCGCTCGCCACCATGAACGCCTGGCGCGGCGCCTCCCCGTACGGCGCCGCCGCCGTCTACATCGGCGGCCGGAACCGCGGCTGCGCCCAACCCCAGCTCACCGCCGGCTGGGTCGGCTCGGTCAGCACCGCCGGCTGGAAGCTCGTCCCGCTGTACGTCGGCGCCCAGCCCCCGTGCCAGACCGGCAACAGCCCCGAGAAGCTCACCGCCGACACCGCCACCGCCCTCGGCAGCAGCGACGGCAACGACGCCGTCGCCAAGGCCGCCGCCCTCGGCATGCGCACCGGCAGCACCCTCTACCTCGACGTCGAGGCCTACGACACCACCGACACCGGCTGCGCCGCCGCCGTCCTCGCCTACACCCGGTCCTGGAACCGGGCCGTGCACAACTCCGGCTACTGGGCCGGGTTCTACGGCTTCGCCTCGTCCAGCGCCGCCGGCATCGCCCGAGCCGCCGGCCAGAACACCCCCGACCTGCCCGACGCCCTCTGGTACGCCCGCTACGACGGCGCCGCCGACACCACCGGCGGCTTCCCGTTCGACGCCGGCCTGTGGACCGGCCACCGCCGCGCCCACCAGTACCAGGTCAACCAGAAGGAGAGCTACGGCGGCGCCTCGCTCACCGTGGACCGCAACGCCTGGGACGCGCCCGTCGCCGTCGTCGGCTGACAGCCCTCGGCGGACGGCCTTCGGGGGCAGGGGAGTTGGCGATTGCGCCGTGCACTAACGTGCCGTCATGACCCCTGACACCACCGACCCCGGCGGCCTGCTGGCCATGCACAGCACCGCCGGGTACGCCGACGCCGCCGAAGCCCTGGTCGAACAGTACGAGAGCGTGAGCTTCGCGGAGGTCCACCGCGAAATGCTCCACCTGTTCCCGACCCGGCCCGCCGCCGTGCTCGACATCGGCGCCGGCAGCGGACGCGACGCCGCCGCGCTCGCCGCCGCCGGGCACCGCGTCACCGCCGCCGAACCCACCGCCGCGATGCGCGAACTCGGCCGCGCCCGGCACGCCCACCACCCCGTCGACTGGGTCGACGACGCCCTCCCGGACCTCCCCGGACTCACCGCCCGCGGCGAGCGGTACGACCTGATCCTGCTCACCGCCGTCTGGATGCACCTCGACCCCGAACAGCGCGCCACCTCGATGGCCACCCTGGCCGGGCTGCTCGCCGAGGGCGGCCGGATCGTCCTCTCGCTGCGCCACGGCCCGGTGCCGGCGGGGCGTCGGATGTTCCCGGTCGAGGCCGCCGAGACCGTCGCGCTGGCCAGGGCGAACGGGCTGGCGCCGCTGCACCTCGCCAGCCGCGAGGACCCGCACGCCCGGGCGGGCGTCAGCTGGACCTACCTCGCGCTGGGGGCCGACGGGTCGTCAGTTCCGCACGCGCGGGGCCTGGCGGACGAGAGTGTGAGCAGGTCGTAAGGTGGAGACGCCCGGCGCCCGGCGGGTCGGCCGCGCGGCGTCGGCACCCACTGACCGGCACGGCCCCTGACGGCCGAGCACCGAGGGAAGGACGACCTGCGCCATGGCAGCTGACATCCGGGTGGAGCCCCTGGGCGACCGCGAATACCTGGTCCAGGTCGAGGAGGGCGCGGCCCAGGCCGCCACCCGGATCCGGGTCACCGACACCGTGTTCGACCGGACCGGGCTCCCGGAGGGCGAGGAGAGCCGGGTGGTGCACGAGACCGTGGCGTTCCTGATCGAGCGTCAGCCGGTGATCGACATTCCTCCGATGATCGACCTGGACGACCTCGCCGACGCCTACGGCGACAGCTACCTGGAGGAGCTGGACCGCCGCCTCGGCGGTCGCTGAGCGCGAGGGGGCGGCCGGCGTTCCGCCGACGGTCGCCTCACCGCTCGATGTCGGGGTGGCCGAGGCCGTTGCGCTGCCCCTTTCGCCGTCGGCGCCGACGGGGGGCCGCGGCGGCCGGTGGGGGGAGCGGTGGTGCGGCGATGTCCGTCCGGACGCCGAGGGCGCCCAGCAGCGAGGTGACCTGAGCCAGGTAGGCGTGGGCTTCCCCGACCGTGCGGAACCGGCCCACCTGCTCGGCGATCCGCTCGCGTTCGGCGGGGTGCATGCGGGCGTCGTGGAGTGCCGCGACCTGAACGAAGCCCCGTAGCGTGGGAGTGAGGGGCCGGTCGGCCGTCTCGGCGGCCGCCGCGAGCCCGACCGGCCGGTCATCACCACAGGTCAGCTCGGGCGGATGCGGAACGGGGAGGGTCAGCGGGGCATCGCGTGGTGTGGCTGCGGACAGCAGGTGGCCGAAGTCGTCGGCTTCGGCATCGCGTGCGGTCAGGCTCGGCAGGCCGTAGAGGCGTTCGACCGTCGCCAGCAGCGATCCGTGGTCGTAGCGGGTGTGGTCGACGAGGTTGCAGTTCCGGTCGTCCGGTCCGCCCGGCCGGACGGCGGGGATCCAGGGCGAGACGACGACAGCCGGGACGCGGACCCCGAGTCGATCGAACCGGAAGCCGTGACGGTTGTTGGCGGGGTCGCAGACGTCGCCGGGCGGGACTGCGGACGGCGGCGCCACGTGGTCGTAGAAGCCGCCGTGCTCGTCGTAGGTGATGACCAGCAGACTCGACTCCCAGTGCGGTGACTGTCGAAGCGACTCGTAGACGTACTTGATCAGGGCCTCGCCGCGGGTCACGTCGTCGATCGGATGCTGGCTGTTGCCGCACTGGAAGCTCCGGCCGTGGGTGAGCTCATGGCCGTAGTTGGGTTCGACGAAGACGTACGCGGCGGAGAAGTCGGGGTTCTGCAGGTCGGTGGCGAGCTCGTCTACGCCGTGGAAGTGGGCCGCCATGACGTACCGGTTCATGCCGGCGAGCGCACCGATCTGCGGCAGGGCATCGCCGTGGTAGACCCGCCAGGCGTACCCCTTGCTGTCGAGCGCGTCATAGATCGTGCCGTTCTCGAACTTGTAGCCGTCGACCTCCGAGCCGACGGTCTCCGCGACGTCCGGGCTCCGGTCCAGCCCGCCGGAGGTCGCCGCGTGCAGGAAGAACCGGTTCGGCCACGTCGGCCCCGGCAGGGCCGAGAACCAGCTGTCGCACACGGCGAACTCGCGGGCGAGCGCGCTGATCACGGGCACCTGGTCGCTGGTGAAACACGCCATCACCGCCCCCAGGTCCCGCAATGCGGCTGCGTTGTTCTCGGCCTTGACCCGGTTGGCGTAGCTGTCGACGAACCCGTTCATGGTGAGCGGGGGACAGCTGCCGGTGCAGTGGCACTTGTCGCCGTGCGGCGTTCCCGTGATCGGTACCGAGGCAAGCTGGAGCTGGACGTCGCAGAACTCGTGCGGCGGGTCGACAGGCATGACCAACGGCGCGCCGGGGCGCACCCGGAAGCCCCGGTTGGTGTCGCTCGTCGACGGCCCGTCGACGGTGGTCCGCAGTCCGGTCACCGCGTCGACTCCGACGCCCGGCCGGAATCCGAGTTCGGCGTCGACTGTGCCGGTGGAGAGGCCGAGCATGTGGTCGAACGAACGGTTCTCCATGACGAGCACGAAGACGTGCTTGATCTTTCCGTCCGGCACCTTCGGACCGCCGAAGAGGCGGCACGGAATCCAGAAGACGTACCGGACGAGATACGCCACCACCGTGAGGACCCCGTAGAGGGCCAAGGCGAATACGCGGCAGACCCGACCGGCCCCCCAGTAAGCCGCATGGCAGAGCCACGAGTACGGCCACCGGTCACCACACCGACGGGAGCCCCGGTCCGCCCACCCGGTACAGGCATGGACGAGCTGCGCGTGCCACCTGTCCCGGGCGCGGACGATCGCGTACCGGACCTCACCGCAGATACTGTCGGACACCTCTTCACCGCTTCCTGGCAACCGGCGCATGCCCGCCGCCACCCCGGCGCGGACCTCGGGCATTCCGGGGCAGGAAAAAGTTCACCCATTCGGCCCTGCACATCCATGTAACCGCCGTTCGGCAGCCTGCTCAACTCCACGACTGTCCGCGCCCACCGGCACACGGCCGGGGTCCGCAGCGGGGGACCCGGTCGACGCGCCCGTCCACCGTGCGCTCGGGCGCTCCCGAGGTGGGGCGGCCACGAGATCCGCCCGGCCGCGCCTGGCCGTCGCCGAACTGACGGACCGTCGGCACGGGTGCGGGTGTATCACCGGAGGGGTGCCCGGAACCACCGGCAATGCGGGATTTGCGTAGATACCGGCAGGTCAAGCAGGCTCTACGCATGAGCACACCCGTGTACCGGGGCCCCGCCCTGCTGCTGGCCGACGGACTGGAGATCCCCGTCCAGGTCGAACTGACCGGAAACGTCCCCGAACTCGGCCTGCCCGGCTGGACCGGCGTGCTGGACAGCGGCGACACCCGGTTCAGCGAAGGCACAGTCCGCAGCGGGCGGCTGCGCCTGCCCGGCGGGTGGGAAGGCGGCTTCGCGGTGATGCGCCGCCTGCTCGGGGTCTCCACCGTCTGGGTGCGGGGCAACGACGTCGAGGCGTCCCCGGCGGACTGGCCGACCGGCTGACGGCGGGTCAACAGGGGGCGCGCGGGCGGCGCGGAGCAGGCGCGGGACGCGCACGGCGCACGCGATGGGTGCGCGGCCGGCGCTTCACGTCCGAGTGGTCCGACGGCGAAGCGCTGTCGCTCACCGGGGTCGGCGCGCTACGGTCTGTGGCTGGAGGTGGCCGATGACCGATCAGCAGACCTGCCCGGGCTGCGCCGGGGCGCGCGGGACGGAGAAGACCGAGCACTCCGTGGAGACCGACGGACAGGGGCGGCAGGAGCCCGTGCGGCGCACCTTCTGGTCGCCGTGCACGGTGTGCGCGGGCCTGGGGGTGGTCCACCGATGAGGCTGGTGTTCGTCTGTCAGAGCTGCGGCTGCCACTACCTGGTGCCGCCCGCGCTGCACTACCCGGACGGCGGCCGGGCCAGCGCCGTCTGGTGCTCGGTCTGCCAGCATGCGGCCGCCCGCCGCGGCACCGCCGAACCCACCGAACTCGCCGCCGTCGCCGTCCTGTTGGCCGTCCGCGCGCTCAAGGCCGCACTCGCCGGCCGGCCCGCCCGCGACCAGCCCCGCGCCGACCGCCGCCCCACCCGCCCGGCCCGGCCCGCTCGCGGCCGCACCCGCCCCACCGGGGCCCGCAGCCGCCTGGCCTGAGCCCGCTGCGCCCGGCCGGTGCCGGTGGGGGCGTCGGTCCCTGGACGACCGTGCCGGTGGCGGGGGACCGGGCGGAACTGCGCCCGGGCGTGCCGCCGGCAGGACGAGGGGCTCGACGTCGCGAACGCGAGGATCGACCCCCGGCGCGTCCGCTCCCCGAAGGGCGATCAGCGGACGGTGCGCGGGCCCAGGGGAGCGGCGCCCAGTGCGACGACCCGCTCGCGCAGGCCGCGGTCGGCGGTGACCACCAGACAGCGCCGCGACGACCCCTCCTCGGCGACCAGCTCGACGATCCGGTCGTCGCCGCTGCCGGCGGCGGACTCCACCCGCACCCCGGGCACCGACTCCACCCCGCGCGCCGCACCCTCCACCACCAGAACCACCGTCAGCGGGCCCGGCAGCTCCGGAAGTCCCGCCCCGGCGACCGCCACCAGCGCGTCCCGCAGCCGCTCCGCCGCGCCGCGCCGGTCGCGCCACCATCCGTCCGGGACCGAACCGACCACGTTCGCGCCGTCCACGATCAGCAGCGGCGGCAACCGGTCGTCGAAGTCGTTCTCCATGGTCGTCAAGACTGCCACGCCGCAAGCGGATCGAACGAAGATGGAGACTCCGTGCGGGCGAGGGAAAGGCAGCGTAAATGGGTAATTCACCGGCAGGTACGGACCAGTAACCACGAGACGGTATTGTCTGTGCGGCAATCTCGCACGACCATTTCGCTTTTTTCGATCGGACCCCCCTCTCATGAACCACGGCACCATGGCCCATCTCGACGGATTCCAGTACGGGTGGGTGAACCCGGTCGTCGCGTACGCCATCGCCTGCATCGGCGCGGCCATCGGACTGCGGTGCACGGCCCGGGCCATGACGCTGCCGCCGAACCGGCGGGCCGGCTGGCTGGCGCTGGCCGCCGGCGCATTCGGGTGCGGAATCTGGTCGATGCACTTCATCGCGATGCTCGGATTCATGGTGGACGCCTCCACCCTGGTGTACGACATTCCGCTGACGCTGCTGAGCCTGCTGGTCGCCGTCGTCGTGGTCGGCCTCGGCATCGGCTGGGTCGGCTACCGGGGCCGCAGCAACGCCACCCTGCTGACCAGCGGCGTGGTGACCGGCTGCGGCGTCGCGGTGATGCACTACCTCGGCATGGCCGCCATGCAGGTCCAGGGCGAGGTCTCCTACGACACCCTGCTGGTCGTCGCCTCCGTGGCGATCGCGATCGCCGCCGCCACCGCCGCGCTCTGGATGACGCTGCACATCAAGGGCCTGACGGCCGCGCTCGGCGCCGCACTGATCGCCGGCGTCGCCGTGGTCGCCATGCACTACACCGGCATGGCCGCCGTCAGCGTCGCCCTGGACGGCCGGGCCGTCGGCGCCGGCGTCCCCGCCTCGCAGTTCGCCCTGCCGATCGCCGTCGGCATCGTCGTGGTGCTCGCCGTGGCCGGCCTGGCGATCGCCTTCTCCCCGCAGGACCCCGAACCCGGCACCGGCCCGGCCGTCGAACCGATCCGCGTCGACCTGTTCGGCCAGGAACGCCGCTGACCGTCCCACGCGCCACCCCCCGCGAGCGCCACCCCCGAACGCTGCCCTCCCCGGGCGGCGTTCGGCGTTTCCGGCCCGCGCGGATGTCCGGATCCGCCAGAAGACCGTCATGGCGGACACCCTGCCGCCCCGCGGAGGACGGGCCCACGCCCACTGCCCGCCGCATTGTGATCGCGGTCCTCCCCGACGTCGACCTGCTCGACGTCACCGGCCCCGCCGAAGTCTTCGCGTCGGCGGATCGGGAGACCGACGGCGGGGCCGGCCACCGGGTGGAACTCGCCGTGCCGCACGCCGGAGCGGTCCGCGCCGTGGCCGGCGTCCGCCTGCTCGCCGACCTGGCGTTCGAGCAGGTGGAAGGGCCGCTCGACACCCTGATCGTGCCCGGCGCCGTCGAACCCGGACCGGACGGCCACCGGGCCCGCACCGACCCCGCGATCGTCGAGTGGGTGCGCGCCACCGCGCCACCGCGCCGTCCGCCCGCCGGGTCGCCTCGGTCTGCGTCGGCGCCCACCTGCCGGCCTGTCCGCCGCCGGACTGCTCGACGGACGCACCGCCACCACCCACTGATCCGCCGCCGCCCAGCTCGCTGCCGACCTGTCCGCCGCCGCCCTGCACGCCGCTGTGCTCGCCGCCGTCGGCGACCTGTTCGGGACCGTGGCGGAGACCGCGGCGGAGCTCAGCCCGAAGTGGCCGCGGCGGCGGGCAGCCCGGTGCTTGCGGGCGTCGCGGCCGCCGCTGCGGCGAGCCGGGACGCGGCGAAGTGCCGTTGCGCGTACGCCGCGACGGTGGTCGCCACGCCCAGGCCGAGCCAGCCCAGCGGGCCGGTCGACAGCACCGCGCCCGTCAGCAGCAGCGGGCCCGCCGCCTTCTCGGTGGACTGGGCCATCCCCGCCACCCCGAGGTACTCCGGGCGGGCCCGCTCCGGCGCCAACGCCACCGACAACTCCCAGGACACCACCGAACGCAGCAGCTCGGCGAAGGTCGTCAGCACTGCCGCCACCAGCAGGAACACCGAGGCGAGCACCGGCCCGGGCCCGTGCGCCGCGGCCGCCGCCGCACAGCAGCCCAGCACCGCGAAGCCGTACATCGGCACCGCGCGCACCGCCTGACGGGGCGTGCGGACCCGGGCCGAGACGCGCAGTTGCGCGGCCACCACCAGCACCGTGTTGATCGCCAGGAACGCCGGGACCAGGGCGTGCGGCGCGCGGGTGGCGTGGATCAGCCACAGCGGCAGGCCGACGTTCAGGATCGCGTCGTCGACGGTCAACGCGCAGTCCAGCGCGACGAACCGCAGGTAGCCGCCGTCCCGCCACGGACTCGGCCGCTCCGCCGGGCCGGCCTCCGGCGCCGGCCGTCCGGAGGCGGCGACCACCCGGCCCTGGTGGCCCGGCTCCCGGATGCCCGCCACCAGGACGGCCGACAGCAGGAAGGAGAGCACGTCCGCGAGCAGCAGCGCCCGGAACGCGGCCGGCGTCCCGACCGCCAGCCCGATCGCGGCCAGGCCCGCGCCCGCCGCGTACCCGGCGTTCATCGCCGTCCGCGACAGCGCCCGGTACACCGAACGCCGGTCGCCCGCCACGTCGGTGGCGAACAGCATCTCCATCGCCCGCGCCGCCCGGTCGCCCAGCGCGGACGCGGCCACCAGCCCCAGCAGCGCGCCGAACGAGGAGCAGCAGAGCACCGCCGCCAGCGCCACCGCCCGCAGCAGGTGACACCCGATCAGCACCGGCCGCCACCCCAGCGACGCGGCCAGCCGCCCCGCGAGCGGCGAGCCGGCGATCCCCGCCACCGAGGCGACGCCGAGCAGCAGCCCGACCTGGCCGGCCGTCAGCCGCCCCACCTCGGTGAAGTACAGCACGCAGGCCGCCGCCCACACCCCCGAGCCCGTCCGGTCCGCGAACACCACCACCAGCATGGTCCGCCCCGCGGCCCCGCCCGGAGGCTCCCGCAACTGCCCCCACAGCCCGGCTCCGCGCTCCCTCGCCACCGTCTCCACCCCGTCCCGCCGTCAGCCGTCATTCGTGCCGGGAGCACTCTGCCGCAGAAGTCTCTCGATATCAAGATGCTTGATGTCGAGAGGAAAATGGGTGGCGTCGACCGCCCCCCGGACGGTAGGGGGGCCGACCGGGACCGGCCCGCCGCATGCGAAAGCCCCGGACCGCAGGCGGTCCGGGGCTTCCAACGGGCCTACTCCGGAAGCAAGTTGTACTCGCCCAGCAGTTCGCCGATCTCCGAGGTCTCCAGCCGCGCGTTCAGCCGCTTGCGCAGCACGTGCGGGCCGGGCAGGGCCACCGGCTTGCCGTCGCGCAACCGACTCGTCGCGTTCAGCAGCGCCCGCACGTCGTACGTCGAGGCGAACACCTCCGGCACGCCGCGCTCCACGCCCAGCAGCCGGTACACCGCCTCCATGCCGGTGCGCACCGAGTACTCGGTGGTGAAGATGCAGTCCCGGGTGGTCTCCGCGAACTGCCCGATGAAGGCGAAGTTCACCGCCCCCGGCGGCACCACGTCCGGGCGGTCACCGGCCGTGCGCGGCATGAAGAACGACGTCACGTACGGCATCATCACCGGCACGCACCTGGCCGCGTCCGCCGCCAGGGCGTCGATCTGCCCCACCGGCACGCCCAGGTGGTACAGCCACTCGCGGGTGATCTCCTCGCCCGTGCACTCCTGCATCGGCTTCTTCACGTAGTCGCCCGGCACGTCCACGAACAGCGAGTACAGCCAGACCACGATCTGGTCCTTCGGCTGCTTCTTGAAGTGCGGCTGCCGGTTCACCGTCCAGCTCAGCAGCCACGACGAGTCGCGGACGGTGACGATGCCGCCCGTCACCACGCCGCCCGAGAACGGGTCGCGCTTGCACACCTTCTGGATGTACTCCGGGATGCGGCGGTCCAGCGTGGTCACCGTCGCCGACTCCCACTTGGTCTGCGGGACGTGCGAGCCGAACACGTCCGGGCGGCCGAAGTCCGGGTGCTTCGCGGCGATCCGCCGCCACAGGTCCCAGGCGGGCGCCGGGCCCTCGTTCAGCTTCGCCGGGGTGTGCTGGTCGCCGTTGTCGGAATTCTCGGTCAGCGAACCGATGGTGGTGAACAGCAGGTCGTCCGCGGTCAGCCGGACCCCGCCCGGCTCCCCGTCGCGGACCCAGTGCAGTGCCGTCGCCTGCTTGCGGCCGTCCTCCAGCGAGAAGTCGACGTCGGTGACCGTGGTGCCGTACTGGAACACCACGCCCTGCCCCCGCAGGTACGCCACCAGCGGCAGCACCAGCGACTCGTACTGGTTGTACTTGGTGAACTTCAGCGCCGAGAAGTCCGGCAGCCCGCCGATGTGGTGGACGAAACGGTGCAGGTAGAGCTTCATCTCCAGCGCCGAGTGCCACTGCTCGAAGGCGAACATGGTGCGCCAGTACAGCCAGAAGTTCGACGCCAGGAAGTCCTCGCCGAACACCTCGTCGATCCGCCGGCCCTCCATCTCCTCGCGCGTCGCCATGAAGACCTTCATCAGGTCGCGCTGCGCCCGGTCGCTCAGCGCGAACAGGCCGTTGGTCTCCGCGTCCCGGCCCTGCCGGTGGGTGACGCGCTGGAGGGAGAAGTTCGGGTCGTCCTTGTTCAGCCAGTAGAACTCGTCGAGGACGCTGGCCCCCTCGATCTCCATCGACGGGACCGAGCGGAACAGGTCCCACAGGCACTCGAAGTGGTTCTCCATCTCGCGGCCGCCGCGCACCACGAACCCGCGCTCCGGCTCCTCGATGCCGTCCAGCGCACCGCCCGGGATGCCCTGCTGCTCCAGGATCGTGATCCGCTCGCCGGCCAGCTGCCCGTCGCGGACCAGGAACGCCGCGCCCGCCAGCGACGCCAGCCCCGAGCCCACGAACCACGCCCGCTTGTCGTCCACCCCGGCGGGCTTGCGGGGCCGTGCGAACGCCTCGTAGTTGCCGCTGCTGTAGTACATCGACGCCACTCCCATCCGTTGCACGGACATCCGTTGCACGGACCGACCAAGATCGTCGGCCTCGGGTTCCACCCAACCCGTCCTTACATCCGCCCGCACGGCGGGGTGCCCGCATTGCGACGTTCGGGTGAATTGCCCCGTTGATGGGCCCGCGCGCGGTCGGCCGGGGAGGGGATCTCGGCCCGCTGCGCCCCGGCCCGGTGGTGGTGTCGAAATCGTGGTCGTGTCGTGAAGGGATAAATGGTGACGCGTTCTGTCACCTTTGGCGGCGATCGTTGAAGGCATGGAGAACACGAACGATGTCCCGTCCCGCGACAACCTCCCCGCCCGCCCGCTGGCGGGCCGGATCGCCCTGGTCGCGGGCGCGACCAGGGGTGCGGGACGGGCGCTGGCGGTGGAACTGGGCAGGGCCGGGGCGACGGTCTACGTGACCGGACGGACGACCCGCGAGCGGGTGAGCGAGGTGGGACGGGCGAGCGAGACGATCGAGGAGACGGGGGAACTGGTGACGGCGGCCGGCGGAGTGGGGATTGCGGTGCCCATCGACCACCTGGACGAGGGACAGGTGCGGGCGCTGTTCGCACGGATCGAGGAGGAACACGGGCATCTCGACGTCCTGGTCAACGACCTGTGGGGCGGCGAGCGGCTGACGGTCGAGTCGATCTTCGGGAAGAAGAGCTGGGAGACGCCGCTCGCCGACGGCCTGCGGATGCTGGAACTGGGCGTGCGCTCGCACGTGATCACGGCGGCGCTCGGCCTGCCGCTGCTGGTGCGGTCGGCCGCACCGCTGCTGGTGGAGGTCACCGACGGCACCGCGGTGACCAACCGCCGGTACCGCGAGAACCTCTACTACGACCTGGCGAAGAACGCCCCGATCCGGATGGCCTTCGGGCTGGGCGAGGAACTGGCGGAGTACGGCGGCGCGGCAGTTTGCGTGACGCCGGGCTTCCTGCGCTCCGAGCAGATGCTGACGCACTTCGGCGTGACGGAGGAGAACTGGCGGGACGTCGTCGCCGTCGAACCGACCTTCGCGATCGCGGAATCGCCGCAGTACCTCGCGCGCGGGGTGGCCGCGCTCGCCGCGGACCCGCTGCGGGCCGAGCGGTGGAACCGGAAGTCGACGTCCAGCGCCGAACTCGCCCGGGTCTACGGCGTCACGGACGTGGACGGCAGCACGCCGGACGCCTGGGCGTACTTCGACGCGATGGGCGAGCGCGGCGAACAGGACGAACCCGTCTCGGCGGACGACTACCGCTGACGCCCGGCGGGGCCGCCGTCCGGACGCCGGTCCGGAGCCCCGGCGGCCCCGTCGTCCGGGCCCGCCCCGTCGTCCGGCCCCGCCTCGTCGTCCGGCCCCGCCCCGCTGTAGAGCGCGGCGAAGGCCCGGGCGTGCCGGGCGAGGCGGGCGCGGAGCGCGGGCGGGGCCAGCACCTCGGCGTCCGCGCCGAGCGAGGCCAGCTCGGCGAACGCGATCTCCTCGGACTCCACGGCCAGTTCGAGGGTGACCCGGCCGGCCGCATCCGGAGGCGAGGCGGCGGCCAGCGCCCGCCCGGCCGCGGCCCGGTCGGTGACCTCCGGCAGGCGACGCGCGCCCGCCGGGGTGAGCCGCACCGTGACGGTGGCGCGCAGCAGCGAGAGGGTGAACCGGGCACTGTGCTCCTGCCAGTACGCCGCCAGGTCGAAGGACGGGTCACGGGTGAACACACCGTCAACGGGCGTGTCCAGTACGGCGATCCGATCGGCGCGGTAGGTGCGGAAGGCCGGGCCCGCAGCGCCCGGGACCCGGCCCACCAGGTACCAGACGCCCGCCTTCAGGACCAGCCCGTACGGTTCCACCCGGCGGGCCGTCCCGGGCTCGCGGCCGGGGCGCGTGTAGGAGAACTCGACCGCGCGGTCCGCCCAGAGCGCGCGCGCCAGCTCCGGCAGCAGCTCGGGAGTGGACGGCTCGCGGAACCAGGCCGGCGCGTCCAGGTGGAAACGCCGGGCCGAGGACTCGGCGGCCGCCCGCAGGGAGGGCAACAGGGTGGCGGAGAGCTTCAGCCGGGCGGTGCCGGCCGCGTCGGAGAGCCCGAGATCGCGCAGCGCGGAAGGCAGCCCGGACAGGTAGAGCGTCTCGGCCTCGGTCGGATGCAGCGTGGTGAGGCGGGTGCGGTGGCCCGGAGCGAGCCGATAGCCGCCGGCCCGGCCGCGTTCCGACCGGACCGGGATTCCGGCCTCCTGGAGCGCCTGGACATCGCGGATGACGGTCCGTTCGGACACCCCCAACTCCCCGGCCAGTTCGGCGGCGGTGAGGCCGGGGGTCGACTGCAGCAGCAGGGCCATGCGGATCAGACGGGCGGCACGCATGCGCCCAGCATCGCCGATCCACGACTCGGCGGTCACTTCGCACAACCCCATGAACCCCCGCGGCCATGCCACTAGGGTCGGCACCAGGCCCACGCCGACAGGGGGAACCACCATGACCGGCCACCCGATCGCCCTCACCACCAGCTACGGCGCCCTCCACTTCACCGACCGCCACGGCCACCCCTTCCAGCTGCGCTCCGCCCGCCGCCCCGACCACTGGCAACCCGTCGCCGCCGCCACCCACCGCGGCGAAACCCCCTGGCAGGCCGCCCTGCGCGCCACCCGCCACCACCTCGGACTCGACCCCGCCACCGAGCAACTCGCCACCGCCCGACGCCTGTTGGCCGTCCTCCACCACGCCCCCACCCCCGAGCACCCGCTCGCCCGCACCGGCCACATCTTCGACGGCGGCACCCTCGACGACGAACAACTGCACCGCATCCGCCTCACCGCCGCCCACACCGACTGGGCCGTCGACACCCTCTGGCGCTGGCGCCACCGCATGCACCCCCACGACCACCGCCGCCTGATGCTCGTCGACCGCGCCCGCCGCGCCCGCACCACCCTGGACGCCGAACACCCCGACACCGGCCCCGACGCCTTCGAAGGCGTCCTCGTCCTGGTCACCACCCCCGCCCGCGACCGGGTGCTGCTCAACCTCCGCGACGACCACCCCGGCATCCCCTGGCCCGGCCACTGGGCCCCCATCGGCGGCTGGCGCGAAGGCCACGAGAGCGCCCACGACTGCGCCACCCGCGAGATCCGCGAGGAGGCCGGCATCGGCGTCACCGCGCTGCGCCCGCTCACCGCCCCGCGGCACCCGCTGCTCGCCGACACCACCGCCGTGCTGCACGCCGTCTACGACGGACCCGACGGCGCCCTCGTGCTCGGCGAGGGACAGGCCCTCCGGCTGGTGCCCCGCACGGAGATACCCGCCCTGCGGACCCCGCCCTACCTGGCGCACTACCTGGAGCACCTCTGACCGACCCTGACTGTTCATCAGGTGATCAGATTTCACCATCCGGCCTGTGGACGGCTCGTGTGAGCAGGACGTTCCGTGGATAGGCTTGCGGGCAGCCCGGCCCGACGGGCCGATCCATCGAGGGGGAATCCACACCCAAATGTCGTACCTGCGCACCTTCCTGCCCTGGATCGTCTTCGCGGTGATCCCTTCCGCCCAGTGGCAGTGGGCCGCCCTGGCCGGCCTGGTCGTCGCCGCGGCCGTCATCCTCCAGCAACGCAGGGCCGGCGCCGCCTACGACGCGTTGATCATCGAGCTCGGCTCCGCGCTGTTCTTCGCGGTGCTCGCCGCGATCGCCTTCGCCGACCCGCACTCCGGCGTCCGCGACTGGTCCGCGACGCTGTCCTCCGCCTGCCTCGCCGTGATCGCCGGCACCTCGCTGCTGATCGGCAAGCCCTTCACCCTCGGCATCGCCAAGCGCAGCACCCCGCCCGAGATCTGGCCGCTCAAGCCGTTCATCCGCGTCAACGTCGTCATCACCACCGTGTGGACCGCAGCCTTCGCGCTCACCGCCGTCGTTCTGGCCGTGCTCGCCCACGGCGGCCACGGCCACTCGCTCGCCTCCCTGCTGGTGCAGATCGCCGGGTTCGTCGTCCCGATGGTCTTCACCGTCCGCTACGTCGCCCTGGTCCAGTCCCGGGCGCCGCAGAACTGACATTCCGTCACCCGCAGCACACGGGCCCGGCCGCCACCGAAGTGGCGGCCGGGCTCTTTTCCGCCCGAATTCCAAACTCTCGCAAAGGGGCGGTACCGAATTCCACCCGAACTGCCAAGAACAGGGATGGCGAATGGAAAACTGTTGAAGGCCGGGGGAGTTGGCGCACTGCCAGGAGACCCACTGTGGCCTGCTCAGATGCCGGAACCTGAATTTCTCCTGAACCCGATCCGTTGACTGCCCGTCAGTCGCTCTGCTTTGCTTCTGGCCCGCCCCAGGAATATCGGCCGCGCCGCGCCCCACCGAGGTGCGGGCGGCCGGAGGAGAGAGGCCCCCCACCCATGGGAATGTCCCCCACCGCCATACGTTCGAGACTCGCGGCGCTCACCGGCGCAGCCTCGCTCGTGGTCGCCGCCGCCGGACTCGCCGTCACCGCGGCCCCCGCGCACGCCGACACCCCCCAGCCGGCCGCCGCGGCGGTCTCCGGCCAGGCCCACCGCGGACCCGCCGGAACCGGCGGCATCTCCAACGAGTTCAACCCGTTCAGCCCGGCCCTCACCAACAGCACCCTCCCGGGCATGAAGCAGTACGCCAAGCAGAAGCAGGACCGCATCGCCCACCAGCCGCAGGCCGCGGCCACCGGCCAGCAGACCCTGTCCTACGGCGGCGGCATCGACGGCATCGGCGTGCAGAGCGGCCACTCCAAGGTGTACCTGGTCTTCTACGGCACCCAGTGGGGCACCCAGGGCACCGACGCCAACGGCAACCTGACGTTCTCCAACGACACGGCGGGCGCAGCGCAGGCCGCGCAGAACATGTTCAAGGGCATCGGCACCAACGGCGAGACCTGGTCCGCCGACCTCACCCAGTGGTGCGACGGCCCCAACGTCGCCGCCGGGGCGGTCAGTTGCCCGTCGAACGCCGCGTTCGTCCCCTACCAGAGCGGCGGCGTGCTCGCCGGCGTCTGGTACGACAACGCGGGCGCCGAGCCGTCCACCGCCACCGGCCACCAGCTCGGCGTCGAAGCCGTCAACGCGGCCGCCCACTTCGGCAACACCACCGCCGCCGCCAACCGCGACGCCTACTACGTGGTGCTGTCCCCCAAGGGCACCGACCCGGACAACTACCAGAGCCCGACCCAGGGTTACTGCGCCTGGCACGACTGGAACGGCGACACCACCCTCACCGGCGGCGCCGTCACCTCCTCCTACGGCGACATCGCGTTCTCCAACCAGCCGTACAACATCGACATGGGCTCCTCCTGCGGCGTCGGCTTCGTCAACTCGCCCGGCACGCTGGACGGTTGGACCATGACGCTGGGCCACGAGTGGCACGAGATGATGTCCGACCAGAACCCGGCCGGCGGCTGGACCAACCAGGTCGCGGGCAGCTCGTACAACGGCCAGGAGAACTCCGACGAGTGCGCCTGGCTCCAGCCCGGCACCGCCGGCGGCGCCGCCAACGTCGGCTTCGGCTCGTACGGCACCTTCGCCGAGCAGGCCAGCTGGTCCAACGACACCAACTCCTGCGCCATCACGCACGCCATCCTCACCCACGGCGGCGGCACCACCAACACCGTCACGGTGACCAACCCCGGCAGCCAGAGCGGCACCGTCGGCACCGCCGCGAGCGTGCAGATCAAGGCCACCGACTCGGCGTCCGGCCAGACCCTGACCTACGCGGCCACCGGCCTGCCCGCCGGCCTGAGCATCAACGCCTCCACCGGCCTGATCTCCGGCACCCCGACCGCCGCCGGCACCTCCTCGGTCACCGTCACCGCCACCGACACCACCGGCGCCGCCGGCACCGCCTCCTTCGGCTGGACCGAGGCCGGCAGCGGCGGCGGCACCTGCACCGCGGCCCAGCTGCTCGGCAACGCCGGCTTCGAGACCGGCAGCGCCGCGCCCTGGACCGCCAGCGCCGGCGTGGTCTCCAACTCCACCTCCGAGGCCGCCCACAGCGGCTCCTGGAAGGCCTGGATGGACGGCTACGGCTCCGCCCACACCGACACCGTCTCCCAGACCGTCACGATCCCGTCCGGATGCAAGGCCACCTTCAGCTTCTGGCTGCACATCGACACCGCCGAGACCGGCACCACCGTCTACGACAAGCTGACCGTCCAGGCCAACTCGACCACCCTGGCGACCTACTCCAACGTCAACGCCGCCACCGGGTACGTCCAGAAGTCCTTCGACCTGTCGGCCTACGCGGGCCAGAGCGTCACCCTGAAGTTCACCGGCACCGAGGACGCCTCGCTGCAGACCAGCTTCGTCGTCGACGACACCGCGCTCAACGTCTCCTGACGCGGCACCAAACCCCCCTCGGGGGCGCCGGGGCGGACCCACCACGGGCCCGCCCCGGCGCCGTCGCAGCTGCCCCGACGACGGGACGGAGCCCCGCCATGCCACCGAAGAACGCCCTCGCCGCCGCCCTGCTCGCCCTCGCGGCGCTCGCCGGCGGCTGCGGCCCGGCCGCCACCGCGACCGCCGCGTCCGTGGTGCTGAACGAGAGCGCCGACCGCACCCGGATCACCGTCGCGCCCGGCACCACCGTCCGCACCGAACTCCACAGCACCTACTGGTCGCCCGCCACCAGCACCGACCCCGCCCTGCTCGCCCCCACCGGACAGCCGACCGCCACCACCGGCCCCGGCTGCCGACCCGGCGGCGGCTGCGGCACCGTCACCACCGCCTTCACCGCTCGCACCACCGGAACCGCCCGGCTGACCGCCCACCGCACCAGCTGCGGCGAGGCCCGGCCCTGCCCGTCCGCGCAGCAGGACTTCACCGTCGAGGTGGACATCGCCGCTCCCTGACGGCCCGGGGCCCTTCCTTGTGGAGCCCCGGGCCGTCGGCACGTCAGCCCGTCAGAACGTCGGGCCCGTCAGCCCGTCAGAACGCCGGGTCGACGGGGGAGAGGAGGCCGAACCGGTCCTCCAGGTGCTGGGCGGCGGCCAGGCAGAGGTCCTCGCGGAACGGCCGCCCCACCACCTGGACGCCGGTCGGCAGGCCGTCCGCCGCCGGCCCGGTGGGCACCGCCACCGCCGGGAGGCCGACGAAGCTCGTCACCGAGCACAGCCGCATCGCGGACGTCACCCGGTCCCGGCCCGCCCGGTCGCGCGACTCCAGGCCCGGCTCCACCGGCGGCTCGGTGAACACCGGGCCGAGCAGCAGCGGGTACTCCTCCAGGAACTCCGCCCAGGCCCGGCGGATGTTCATCCAGGTGCCCATCAGCTTGACCAGCCCGGCGGCGTCCACCTGCGGCGTGGCACGCGTCGCGAAGTCGATGAAGCGCTCGCCGCCCTCACCGAGGATCTTCCGCACGACCGGCCAGGACGGCGTGAACTCGGCGACGGTCAGCCGGTGGAACGCGTCGTACGCCTCGTCGAACCGCGGCACGTCGGCCACCTCGCGGACGTCGTACCCCGCCTCGGCCAGCGCCCCCGCGGCCCGCTCCACGGCAGCCCGGACGGTCGGGTGCACGCCGCGCCCGCCCGGGTCGGCGACCACGGCGACCTTCGGCGGGCCGTCGAGCGGACGGCCGTACAGCGGCGCGGGCACGGCCCGCGGATCGCGCGGATCGGGCCCTGCCAGGCACTCGTACGCGAGCCGCAGATCCGCCACCGTGCGGGCCAACGGGCCGTCCGCGACCAGGACTTGGGACGCCGGGCCGGGGTCGTCCGGGCCCAGCATGCGCTGGTCGGCGGCGAACCGGCCGGCGGTCGGGTTCAGCGCCGCGACGCCGCAGAACACGGCCGGGATGCGGACCGAGCCGCCCGAGTCGTCGCCCAGCCCGAGCGCGGCCATCCCGGTCGCGACCGCCACCCCGTCCCCGCCGCTGGTGCCGCCGGGCGTCAGCCCCGCGTCCCACGGGTTGAGGGTGTCGCCGTACAGCTCGCTGCGGGTGTGCATCCCGGACAGGATCAGCGTCGGCATGTTGCTGTGGCCGATCGGGATCGCCCCCGCGGCGCGCAGCCGCGCCACCGGGATCGCGTCGGCCGGCGCCGTCATGCCCGCGAACCGCGGCGTGCCGAAGGTGGTCGCGAAACCCTCGACCCGGATGCACTCCTTGACGGTGAACGGCACACCCGCCAGCGGGCCGAGCGCCTCACCGGCGGCCCGCCGCGCATCGATCCGGCGGGCGTCGGCGCGGGCCCGGTCGGCGAACAACTGGGTGACGGCGTTGACCCGCGGGTTCACCGCGGCGATCCGGTCGAGGTGCGCCTCCACCGACTCGGCGGCGGACACCTCGCCGGCCCGGACGGCGGCGGCGAGAGCGCCGGCGGAAAGCTTCCACATGGGATCTGTCCTCCTGAACGTTTTTCCGATGCGACTGCATCGGAACAGAACCGCACCCTAGCCCAGGAACCGATACACTCGCATCGAATAAAAGTCGTCACCGGAGGCCGCGAACCGATGCC
Source organism: Kitasatospora sp. NPDC059795 (assembly GCF_042732175.1). Classification (NCBI taxonomy): domain Bacteria; kingdom Bacillati; phylum Actinomycetota; class Actinomycetes; order Kitasatosporales; family Streptomycetaceae; genus Kitasatospora; species Kitasatospora sp. NPDC059795. Next base: position 8,114 of record NZ_JBHWID010000027.1, on the reverse strand, counting down.
CAAGCAGGTGGACCACGAGGAACGCCGACGCCGGATCGCCGACGCCGTCTGCGCCCTGATCGACGAACAGGGCCTGGAAGCCGTCAGCCTCCGCGACGTCGCCGCCCGCGCCGAGGTCTCCATGGGCGCCGTCCAACGCTGCTTCCGCAGCAAGGACGAGATGCTCCGATTCGCTCTCGCCCACATCGGCCACCAGGTCACCGCACGCGCCCGCACCCGCCTGCTCGCCGCCCCCGCCCAGTCCCCGGCCAGCACCGTCGGCCACCTCGCCCACGAGATCGCCCTGCTGCAGACCCACCAGCGCGCCCAGGCCCGGGTCTGGCTCGCCTTCCTCGCCGCCGCCGCCGTCAACCCCGCCCTCGCCGACGACCTGCGGGGCAGCTACACCGACCTGGAGGCCCTGCTCACCCGGCTGATCGCCGACGCCGGCGACCTCCCCGACCCCGCCGCCGAGGCCCGCACCCTGCTCGCCCTCGCCGACGGCCTCACCGCACACGTCCTGATCGGCCACCGCACCCCCGAAGAAGCCGAACGCCTGCTGCACGCCCACCTCGCCCGCCTCTGGCGGTGAGGGCCGCGGCCGCATCGGAAAAACCGGTGACACCCGCGCGCCGCCGACCGGACACTGTTCCCGGACCCGCCGTCCGGGCACTGTCCCCGGACCCGCACCCCCGAGAAAGGACGCCGGCATGGCCCTCGCCCGCAAAGGCGCTCGCCGCATCGTCGTCGACGGCGCCGCGTACCGCTGGCACGCCGCCCGACGCCACCTCTGCTGCGACTACGAGGGCGGCACCCTCGGCTGGGTCGCCGAGGACGCCGCCCACCCCGGCACCACCCTCGTCGTGGAGACCGGCCGCCGCGCCCGGATCTCCCCCCGCCCCACCCCGGCCGACCTGATCCTGCCGCGCGAGGTCGCCACCGGCATCCGGACCGCCCTCGCCCGGGGCTGGAACCCCACCGCCAACGGCTCCCCGTTCAAGATCGACCTGCCGAACTCGGAGACGGATCAGGGTTCCTGATACATCGTCAGGACGAGCCGGACGCCCACCACTCCTCCTCGACGGCGACGGCGGCCCCGACCGGCCCGTGGTGTTCTGGAGCCCGACCGGAACACCCGGCCCGCCCGGCCCCGCCCGAGGAGACGCCCGCATGAACTCGCCACCCCCGCACCGCGGTTGCGCCCGCCGCGGCGCCCGCCGCAGTGCCCTGCTCGCCACCGCCTGCGCCCTCCTGCTCACCGGGCTCGCCCCGGCGGCCACCGCCGAGGCCAAGCCGACGGACGTCGCCGGGGCGGCCAAGCCGACGGACGTCGTCCAGCAGCGCCTGGACGCGCTGGTCTCCGCCGACGGCCTGCCCGGCGTGCTGGCCGCCGTCCAGGGACGCGACGGCCGGACCCGCAGCTACACGGCGGGCGTCGGCGACCTGGCCACCGGGGCGAAGGTGCCCGCCGACGGGCAGGTCAGGATCGGCAGCAACACCAAGACCTTCGTCGCGGTCGTCGTCCTCCAGCTGGTGGCGGAAGGCCGGATACAGCTGGACGCCTCCCTCGACACCTACCTGCCCGGCCTGATCCGCGGCGACGGCATCGACGGACGGAACATCACCGTCCGCCAAATCCTCCAGCACACCAGCGGGTTGGCGGACTACACCACCTTCCTCGACCTCTCCGGGACCGACCAGTACGTCGAACCGCGCGACCTGCTCGACGTCGCCCTCGCCCACCCGCCGGACTTCGCCCCCGGCGCGGGCTGGAAGTACAGCAGCACCGGCTACCTGATCGCCGGACTGATCATCCAGAAGGTCACCGGACGACCCGTCGGCGAGGAGATCACCAAGCGCGTGATCGACCGGATCGGCCTGCGCCACACCTACTTCCCCGCCCAGGGCGACACGGGCATCCGCGAGCGCCACCCGCACGGCTACCTGCCGCCCGCGCAGCCCGGCGCACAGCCCTTCGACATCACCGAGATGGACCCGTCCTGGGCCTGGGCCGCCGGCGCGATGATCTCCACCACCGGCGACCTGAACCGCTTCTTCGCCGCTCTGATCGGCGGCCGGCTGCTGCCCCCGGCCCAGCTCGCCCAGATGCGGACCACCGTCCCGGCCGACCACTTCGGCCCCGGCGCGCGCTACGGCCTCGGCCTGGCGAGCCACCCGCTGCCCTGCGGCGGCCTGTCCTGGGGCCACGGCGGCAGCGTCCCCGGCTACGTCACCCGGGGCGGTGTCACCGAGGACGGCCGCGCGGCGACCGTCGCGGTGACCATGGCCTCGGCGCCGGAGGTCCGGCAGCGGGTGTCCGACGCCGCCGACGCGGCCCTGTGCCGCTGACGCCCCCTGCCCGGGGCGCTCCCTGCCCGGGGCGCTCCCTCGGGGTGCTCCCTGCTCAGGGGCGCTCCGTGTCTCGGGCGGGACGCGCATCGACCCGCAGTCGCCCGGCCGGAACGGCCGTGACACGCGGGTCGACGAGTGTGGAGCGGAGTGCGGAGCAGGGGGGGCGGAGCGGAGGGCGGTGGGCGTCGGTCCGGCGTCCGACGCCCGGGGCCGGGCTCCTACCAGCTGGCTCCGGCGTCGGTGAAGAAGCCGGAGACGCCGGTGCTGTCCGCACAGATCAGGTGGCTGCCGTGCTCGACCCCGTTCGGGCTGACGACGGAGAAGCTCTGGGCGAAGCAGGCGCCGGTCTCGTCGGCGACGAACGAGGTGTTGCCCCAGTGGGCTTCCGGGCCTTCGTTTGCGGAGGCGAGTCCGGCGCAGCCGATCATGAGGGGGGCGGTGAGGGCGCCGACGGCCAGGACACGCTTGAGAGCACGCATGAATGATCCCCTTCGAGGAGTTCGGTGTGGCGGCGGGGCACGATGGCGGCCCTGCCACCAACCAGAAGGACATGGGCCACCGGTGCCCGCAATGCGACCGTGCGGCCATATAGTCGTCACGGAGAGTCAGGAGCCCTAGTGGGGGGCAGTGGGGGCCGGGTCGAAGGTTCACCCCTTGGGTGGTCCGCCGATCCTGGTTCCTGCTCGGGGTCCCGCCGGACGTTCGACCTGATGGGGGATCAGGGATCCATGGAGGGGCCTGACGTCAAGTCAGGGGTCCGGCGGCCGGTGCGGCATCTCGTGTTCGCGCGTCCGAGCGATTCCGTAGGTCCTTTGATAGGACAAGCCGATAGCGCTTGGTGGTGGCTGTGCATAGTCCAGGGTATGACGAGACATCTCCGCGGACCGTTGCGGCTCAGATCGCGAGCGGCCCGCTTCATCAGCGCCGCAGCCACTCTCGGCCTGGTCGGAACGGGTCTGGCCGTCACCCTGGGCGCCCAAGCCGCAGCGCCCACCTCCCGCCACGCCGCGGTCCTGCCGGAGCGTGTCCGAGCCACTGGTTCCCCCCTGTTGCGGGAGGACTTCACCGGTGCGACCGCGGATCCGAGGTTCGTCGCCGTCGGCGCGGCCTGCCTCACCGGCGGACCCGTCACGACCCCGCTCCCGCCGGACGGGCGTCAGCTGACCGGTTGTCCGACTCCGGAGGTCGGTCCGGTGCCGCCGTTGGACAGTTCGCCGTTCGGGTATCTGCGGATCACCGACGCCGGGAACGACCGGAGCGCGGCGGTGCTGTTCGATCAGGCGCTGCCGGCGGGCAACGGTCTGGACGTGACCTTCGATCAGTGGCAGTACGGCAGTACGACGCCCGCGACGCCGGCGGACGGCATCTCGTTCTTCCTGGTCAACGGTGATGTCTCGTTGAAGCATCCGGGTGCGTTCGGCGGCAGCCTCGGCTACGCGCAGAAGCTGCCCGACGACAACCCCGGCCTGACCTTCCTGCCCGGCGTCGACAGCGGCTACCTCGGCGTCGGTCTCGACGTGCTCGGCAACTACTTCGGTGATTGGGAGCGCCGGGGCAACGGCTGTCCGACCCGTTCCCCGGCCGGGACGGGCTTCCGCATCCCGGCGCCGGGCGCCAACATGGTCACCGTCCGGGGCCCCGGTGACGGCCTTGACGGCTACTGCTTCCTGACCGCCACCACCAGCAACTTCTCGACCACCGGCCCCTGGCCGTCCACCCTGCCCGGAAACCTGCAGGGCCCGCTGACCTCGCTGCCGGTCGGGGTGACGCCCGCCGAGGCGCAGACGTTGCTGGAGCCGTCCCGTCGCCGGGTCCATGTGCATCTGACGCCGGCGCCCTCGCCGGTGCTGACCATCGACGTCGACTTCAGCGACGGCACCGGCCCGCACCCGGTGCTCAACACCCCGGCGCCCCAACCCGTCCCCGCGACCTACAAGTTCGGCTTCGCCGGCTCGACGGGTCTGTTCACCGACGTGCACCTGATCCGCAACGTGGTGATCAACACCGACCAGCCGCTGCCCGAACTGAACCTGGTCAAGCAGGCCCATCAGCCTCTGCCTGCGGATCTGGTGGTCGGTTCGCGGGTTCCGTACGACTTCGTCGTCACGAACTCCGGGAACGTCCCGATCGACAATCTGGGCGTCAACGATCCGAAGGTCGGGCCGGTGAGCTGCCCGGTGACGGTGCTGCAGCCCGGTGAGACCGTCACGTGCACCGCCACCTACACCGTGACCGCGGCGGATGTGGCGGCGGGCCACATCGTCAATACCGCGGTGGCCACCGGAACGGCGGACGGCGACCCGGTCGAGTCGCCTCCGTCGACCGAGACCGTCCCCCTCGTGACGCCGCCGGGCCTCGGGGTCGTCAAGCAGGTGGACGTTCCCGGTCCGTTCCACGTCGGCGACACCGTCCCCTACACGTATGTCGTGAGCAACACCGGCGGCACCGAGATCACCGACCTCGCCGTGAGCGACGACCGGGTCACGGGCATCACCTGCGACGTCACGACCCTCGCCCCTCGCGGCAGTCCCGGAGACAGCACCCAGTGCCACGGCAGCTACGTCGTCACCGCCGCCGACGCCGACGTCGGTTCGGTGACCAATCATGCTGTCGTCCACGGCATCAGCAACGGCCAGCCGATCGACTCCCCGGAGACGGAAGCCACCGTTCCGGTCGTCGGCCCGTCCTCGGTGGCACTGGCCAAGTCGGCCGACACTGCTGGCCCCGTCCGTGTCGGTGACACCGTCAACTACACGTACACGGTGACGAACACCGGCCAGACGGTCCTTCACGACGTCTTCGTCGCCGACGACCACTCGCCGGCCGTCACCTGCGACAGCACCGTCCTCGACCCCGGTGACAGCACCGCCTGCCACGCCGCGTACGTAGTGACCGACGCCGACCTGGCCCTCGGGCACCTGACCAACCGCGCCGAGGCCGTGGGCACCAACCCCGAGGGCGAGACCGTCGTCAGCCCCCCGGAGGAGGTGTCTCTTCCCGTCGTCGGCGAGGCCCGGTTGGTCCTGCAGAAGGCCGCTGACAGTGGGGGCCCGTTCCGGCTCGGGGACACCGTTTCGTACACGTACACGGTGACCGATACCGGTACGGCGGCGGTGCACGACCTGACGGTGAGCGACGATCGTGTCGCGTCGGTGGCGTGTGACGCGACGACGTTGAACCCGGGGGAGAGCACGCTCTGCCACGGCAGTTACGTGATCACGGCCGCTGATGTGTCGGCCGGGCACGTGACGAACACGGCGCACGCGAACGGGACCGACCCCGAGGGGCAGCCGGTGCAGAGCCCGCCGGCCTCGGTGACCGTCCCGGTGGTGGGCGAGGCGGTGCTGGCGATCGAGAAGGCGGCTGACGGTGCGGGTCCGTTCCATCTGGGCGAGGCGGTCTCCTACACGTACACGGTGACCAACTCGGGGACGGCGGTGGTCGACAATCTGACGGTGTCGGACGACCGCGTCGCTTCGGTGACGTGCGGGGTGACGGTGCTCAACCCGGGGCAGAGCACGACCTGCCACGGCAGCTACGTCGTCTCGGCCGCCGATGTGACGGCCGGCCACGTGACCAACACGGCGCACGCCGCAGGAACGGACCCCGAAGGCCGGACGGTCGAGAGCCCGCCCGGCGAGGCGACCGTCCCGGTCGTCGGCGAGGCCCGGTTGGTCCTGCAGAAGGCGGCGGACAGTGCTGGCCCGTTCCACGTCGGCGACACCGTTCCCTACACGTACACGGTGACCAACACCGGTACGGCGGCGGTGCACGACCTGACGGTGTCGGACGACCACATCGTGTCGGTGACGTGCGAGGCGACGGCGCTGAACCCCGGGCAGAGCACGTTCTGCCACGGCAGCTACGTCATCACCGCGGCGGACGTGACGGCCGGGTCCGTGACCAACACCGCCCGTGCGCACGGCGCCGACCCGCAGGGCGATCCCGTGCAGAGCCCGCCCGGCGAGGCCACCGTCGAGATCGCCGGCAACGCCCGACTCACCCTGGAGAAGGTCGCCGACAGCGCCGGCCCGTTCCACCTGGGCGACACCGTGCACTACACGTACACCGTGATCAATGCGGGGACGGCGGCGGTGCACGGCCTGACGGTGGCGGACGACCGCGTCGCGTCGGTGACGTGCGACGTGACGACGTTGAACCCCGGGCAGAGCACGTTCTGCCACGGCGGCTATGTCGTCACGGCTGCCGATGTGGCGGCCGGGCACGTGACGAACACGGCGCACGCGGACGCTACTGATCCTGAGGGGCAGCCGGTGCAGAGTCCGCCCGGCGAGGCGACTGTGCCGGTGGTGGGTGAGGCGGTGTTGGCCATCGAGAAGGCGGCGGACGGGGCCGGCCCGTTCCGGGTGGGGGACACGGTGTCGTACACGTACACCGTGAAGAACACAGGGACGGCGGCGGTCAACGCCCTTACTGTCGCGGACGACCATGTGGTGTCGGTGACGTGTGGGGCGACGATGCTGGCCCCTGGTGCGAGCACGTTGTGCCACGGCAGTTATGTGGTGACGGCCGCGGATGTGCAGGCGGGCCATGTGACCAACACGGCGCATGCCGAGGGTACGAATCCGCGGGGGGAGACGGTGGTGAGTCCGCCGGCGGTGGTGACGGTTCCGGTGGTGGGTGTGGCGGTGCTGGCCATCGAGAAGGTGGCGGACGGGGCGGGTCCGTTCCGGGTGGGGGGCAGGGTGGACTACACGTACACGGTGATCAACACCGGTACGGCGGCGGTGCACGACCTGACCGTGGCGGACGACCGCGTTGCGTCGGTGACGTGTGGCGTGACGACGCTGGCGCCTGGTGCGAGCACGTTGTGTCACGGCAGTTATGTGGTCACTGCGGCCGATGTTCAGGCGGGTCATGTGACGAACACTGCTCGTGCGAGCGGCGTCGATCCTGAGGGTCGGCCCGTGCAGAGTCCGCCTGCCGAGGTGTCGGTCCCTGTTGTCGGTGAGGCCGTGTTGAGCATTGAGAAGGCGGCTGACGGGGTGGGGCCGTTCCGGGTGGGTGACAGGGTGGATTACACGTACACGGTCACCAACACGGGTACCACCCCCGTTCACGACGTGACCGTCACCGATGACCGCGTCGCTTCGGTGACGTGTGACTCGGCGTCGTTGGCTGCGGGTGCGAGCACGCTCTGCCATGGCAGTTATGTGGTGACGGCCGCGGATGTCCGGGCGGGTCATGTCACGAACACCGCGCATGCGGGCGGTACGGATCCTGAGGGTCGGCCCGTTCAGAGTCCGCCCGGCGAGGTGACGGTTCCGGTTGTCGGTGAGGCCGTGTTGAGCATTGTGAAGGCGGTGGATGGTGCGGGTCCGTTCGGTGTGGGGGACACCATTTCCTACGTCTACACGGTGACGAACTCCGGCTCGACGGTGCTGACGGACGTCGCGGTCTCGGATGACCGGGTCGCGCGGGTCGTCTGTGAGGCGACGACGTTGGAGCCGGGTGCGAGCACGACGTGCCGCGGCAGTTACGTGGTGACGGAGGAGGATGCGAAGGTCGGCCATGTGACGAACACGGCGACGGCTTCGGGTCGTGGTCCGCAGGGGGAGTTGGTGGAGAGCCTGCCGGTGGAGGTGTGCGTCGCGGTGTCGCAGTGCCCGCCGGAGGAGAAGGGCAAGAAGGGCGAGGGGTGTGTGAAGGTGCCTCGTCCGGGTGGTTCGTCGGAGCCGCCGCACGGCAAGGGCGGGTCGGGGCATCTGCCGGACACCGGTTCGCCGGCGGTTCTCGCGGTGGCGGGTCTGGCCGGTGGCGGG
>NZ_JBHWID010000026.1:0-67203 GCF_042732175.1 Kitasatospora sp. NPDC059795 | reverse complement strand
GCCCGCACCCGCCCCGGGTGCGGGCGTCGGCGAGGCCGCTCCCGCGCGTTGGGGCGGGCTCACTTCAGGACGGCGCGGATCGCCTCCCGCAGCTGGTCGGCCCCAGGCTGCAACGCCCGGTCCAGGCCGAGCGCGAACGGCAGCACCGCGCCGTCCGGGCGCGTCACCCGGCGCGGAGCGGCGAGCAGCCGGCCCTCCTCGGCGGCGACCGCCAGCACCTCGGCGGCGAACCCGGCGAAGCGGTTGGAATCGTCCACCACCACCAGCCGCCCGGTGCGCTCCAGCGAGGCCAGCAGCGCCGCCCGGTCCAGCGGGTACAGGGTGCGCGGATCGAGCACCTCCACCGACGCCTCACCCGCCAACTCCTCGGCCACCGCCAGCGCTTGATGGACGAGATGGCCGACCGCGACCACCGTGACGTCCGTGCCCGCCCGGTGCGTCCGGGCCACGCCCAGCGGCACCGGCCCCAGCGGCGCCGTCACGTCCTCCCGGCCGCCCAGCGCACCCGCCGGGGCGAACAGCACGACCGGGTCGTCGTCCGCGATCGCCGAACTCAGCAGCCCGTACGCGTCGGTGGGCGTCGCCGGTACCAACGTCTTGATGCCGACGTGCGCGAACAGGCCGTACGGATGGTCCGAATGCTGCCCGGCCCAGCCGCTGCGGGACCCCGAACCGGGCACCACCACGGTCAGCGGAACCCGCGCCTGGCCGCCCGTCATCAGCGAGAACTTGTGTGCCTGGTTGGCGAGTTGCTCGAACACCAGGAACAGCAGCGACGGGATCTGCAACTCGATCACCGGACGCATCCCGGACAGCGCCGCGCCGATGCCCGCCGAGGTGAACGCCTGCTCCGACAGCGGGGTGTCCACCACCCGCTCCGCGCCGAACCGCTGCTGCAGGCCCAGCGTCAGCCCGGCCAGACCCGCGCCCACGTCCTCGCCGAACACGCACACCGCCGGGTCGGCCGCCAACGCGTCCGCCAGCGCCCGGTTCATCGCCTTCGCGTACGACAACAGGGTCACAGCGCCGCCCCCGACCGGGGCCGGAGCCCGCTCGCATACAGGTGATCGCCGGCCGTCAAAGGATCCGGCTCCGCCGAGGCGAGCGCGAACTCGGCCGAATCGAGCAGAAGTTGGCCGACCTCGGCGTCGATGGCGGCGACCGCGGCCGACGGCAGGGCCGCAGCGGCGGAGGCCAGCGGGTCGCGGGCCCGCCACGCCGCCACCTCCTGCGCGGTGCGGTAGGCGAGACGGAAGCGGCGCTCCATGGTGTGGTGCGCCTCGAAGCGGTACGTCAGACACTCCAGGAACCCCGGGCCGCCGCCCGCCCGCGCCCGCTCCACCATCCGCCCGGCCGCCGCCCGGACCGCCTCCACGTCCATGCCGTCCACCGTCTCCGCCGGAATGCCGAACGCCTCCGCCCGGCCGCACGCCGAACCGCCCACCGCCGCACCGGCCGGCAGCGTCGTCGCGTAGCCGTTGTTCTCGCACACGAACAGCACCGGGGCCCGCCAGATCGACGCCAGGTTCAACGCCTCCAGCAGCACCCCCTGGTTGAGCGCGCCGTCACCGAAGAACGAGGCCACCACCCGGGGCCGGCCCTGCCGCTGCGCCGCCCAGGCCGCGCCGACCGCGATCGGCGCGCCCGCGCCGACGATGCCGTTCGCGCCGAGGATGCCCAGCGAGAAGTCCGCCGCGTGCATCGACCCGCCCCGGCCCCGGTTCAACCCGTCGACGCGGCCCGCGAGTTCGGCCAGCAGCCGGCCCGGATCGGCGCCCTTGGCGAGAACGTGGCCGTGGCCCCGGTGGGTGGACGTCAACCCGTCGTCCGGCGCGAGCGCCGCGCACACACCGACCGCCACCGCCTCCTGGCCGATGTACGGATGGGTGCCGCCGACGATCAGCCCCGAGCGCACCCACCCGGGCGGTGAGCTCGTCGGACTCCGCGGCGGCCGGGGCGAGTTGCAGCAGGACGTCGGTGACGACGCGGTCGCCGTCGCGCAGCGCCACCACCGTGCAGTCCAGTACGTCCGGGCAGGCGGCGAGGACGCGCTCCTCGCTGGCGGCGGTGTGCAGGCGGCGGCCGTCGCCGAGGTCGACGGTGTCGACGGCGCGGTCCACGTGGTAGTAGTAGCCGTCCTCGTCGCGGTACATCAGGTCGCCGGTGAGGAAGTAGTCGCGCAGGCGGGTGCGGTGGGTGGTGACGGAGTCGTTCCAGTAGCCGACGGCGAGGGTGGGGGAGCGGGTGCCGAGTTCGCCGACCTCGCCCGGGCCGAGCTCGTTGCCGTCCGGGTCGAGGATCGCGCAGTCCACGAAAGCGTGCGGGCGGCCCACGCAGCGGCCGTAGCGGTCGGAGTCGACGGTGTGGGTGATGAAGAAGTGCGAGTGGCCCATCTCGGAGGAGCCGAGGCCGTCGATGAACACCGAGCCGGCGGTGCGGACCCGGCCCTGCCGGGTGGCGGTCTCGCGCGAGCCCTGGGCGACCAGGCGGCGGATGTGGGTCTCGTGCGCGCAGTCGCCGGTGTTCCACCACAGGCCGACCGAGGACAGGTCGCGCGCCGACAGGTCGTGCCGGGCCAGATCGGCCCAGGTGGTGGCGAAGCCGTACACGCCGAGCGGCTGCCAGCGCTCGATCGCGTCCAGCACCACCGGCCCCGACTGGCTCGACAGCAGGTGGAGTTGGGCGTCGAAGCTGAGCGCCAGGTTGACGGCGATCAGGGTGGCGGCGTGTGCGGCGGGCAGCGCGCTCAGCACCCGGTCGATGCCCTGCGGGCGCGGCAGCAGCAGCCGGTGCCGGATCGCCGCGTACAGGCTGCGGTGCGAGTGCAGCACGGCCTTCGGCAGGCCGGTGGTCCCCGAGGAGTGCGTGATCGCGACCGGGTCGGTGGGCCAGTGCCGGTACGGGGTGGGGGCGAACTCCGGGTCGCCGTCGGAGAGTTCGGCGGTGTCGGCGAGAAGCGGGATGCCGTGGTCGTGACCCGCCAGGGCCTTGGCGTGGTCGGCGTCCGTGAGCAGCCCGGCCGCGTTCAACCGGCGCAGGTAGCGGGCCGAACTGTCCGCGTCCAGCGCCGGGTTGAGCAGGGCCGGGACGGCGCCGAGGCGGTTCAGTGCGAGGAACGCCAGCACCTGGTCGGCCGCCGCGGACGCCTGCACCGCCACCGGGTCACTCCGCCGCACCCCGGCTGCATGCAGGGCGGACGCCCGCTTCCTTACCGCCAGGTCGAGTTGACGAAGCGTCAGAGCAGTGTGGGCGGGGTGGCCTTCGACGGAGGTGTCGAAGGTGAGGGTCGGCGAGTCGAGGCCGAGTCCCTGCTCGACCCGGGTGGTCAGGACGTTGCCGGCGCCGACGGAGCTGTCCTCGGACAGCGCGGCGCGCAGGGTGCGGAGGCTCATGGATCCCGTTCTTCTCGTGGTGCGGGACGTCGTCGTCGGCATGACCGGCGGGGTGTCAGGGGGCGAGCAGGGCGGCGGTGGCGCGGTCGGGCGGGCCCTGTGCGGCGGTGATCAGCAGGACCTGCTCGGCGTCGCCGTCCTCGATCAACAGGCCCGCCCGGTCGAGGAGTTCGTCCTCGGTGTCGAAGCCGGGGCCGAGTGAGACGACCGGGCCGTCGAGCTGCCAGCGGGCGGCGAGGTGGCCGAGTACGGCGTTCGGGTTGGACTGGAAGAACAGCAGGGGCGGGACGCGCCGGCCGGTGGAGGTGGCCAGGGCGAGGGCGTCCGCGGTGCCGGTGTCGCCGGTCGCACTGGCCAGCAGCAGCGCGGTGCGCGGCGCGCCGAGCGCGGGCGGCGGCCCGTAGTGGCGGCGCAGACAGCGATCGGCGGTCTCGGCCACCAGCGGGTTGAAGCTGGACTCGACGAACCCGGCGATGGGCGGCAGCCGGTCGCCCGGTTGTTCGGGCCAGGCGGCGGAGGCGAGCACCCGCAGCGGGCGGTGGGCGGGGGCTGGCGTCCGCAGCGGGTCGGGGTCGGTGCCGGTCGTTCGGAGTGGGTCGGGGGTGCGGGAGGTCGTTCGCAGTGGATCGGGGGCGGGGGCGGTCATGCGGCGGCCACCAGGAGGGCGGTGTTCGCGCCGCCGAACGCCGAGTTCAGGGTGAGGGCGAGCCCGGGGGCGGCGGGTCGGGGGTGGTCGAGGACCAGGTCGAGCGGGCAGCCCGGGTCCGGATGCTGCCAGCCGGCGTTGACGGGCAGCGAACCGGCCTGCAACACGCCGACGGTGACGGCGAGTTCGAGCAGGGCGGAAGCCTCCAGGGCATGGCCGTGGACGGACTTGGTGGAGCTGACCGGCGGGGTTCCGGCCGGGAAGACGGTGCGCAGCGCGGCGGCCTCGGCGAGGTCGCCGAGCTTCGACCCGGCGCCGTTGGCGTTGACGTAGGCGATCGCGTCCGGTGGGGCGCCCGCCCGGGCGAGCGCGACCCGCACCGCCCGGGCCAGCCCGACGCCCTCCGGGTGCGGCCGGCAGACGTGGTGGGCGTCCCCCGTGCGGGCCCAACCGGCGATCCGGGCCAGCGGGTTGCGGCCGCCACGGCGACGTAGCGACGGCACGGACTCCAGGATGACGGCCACCACCGCGTCACCGAGCAGCATGCCCTGCCGGCCCAGGCTGAACGGGCGGACGGCGCCGTCCCCGGCCAGCGCCCGGCCGGCGTCGAACACCGCGAAGGTGTCCGGCTCGACCAGGTAGCCGGCGGCGACCAGCACCCGTTCGCGCCGACCGGAGGCGATCAGCGCGGCGGCGTCGGCGACGGCCGTGGTGGCCGCCACGCGCGCGCCGGTGTACACCCGGGGCCGAAGCCCGGTGCGTTCGGCGACCTCCTGGGCGACCGGTCCGGCCCGCCGATCGCCGTGCAGGGCGAGCAGCAGGTCCTCGGGCGCGCCGTCGGGGCGGCCGTCGAGCGCGCCCGCCTCGGCGAGCACGGAGACCAACTGGTCGACCAGGCTCGGCGGTTCGGCTGCGTCGCCGTCGGGGACGGCGGCCAGGTCGGTGCGGTGCCCGGCGGTGCTGAAGCGGCCCACGGGGACGAACGCGGGCCGGCCGGCCAGCACCCCGTTCAGCAGCGCGGGCAGCCCGGGCCCGAAGGCCGAGCGGACGCCGATGCCGCCGACCAGGACGGTGCGCCGCGGCGGACCGTTCCGGGGAGCGGTCGGCGTCATGGCGCGACGGCGGTACGGGCGTCGAGTTGGGCGCCCAGTGCGGCGACCGCGTCGTCGACGGTCCGGATGGCGTCCAAGTGGTGGTCGTCCAGGTCGAGTTGGATGCCGTAGGCCTGCTCGGCCTCGGCGATCAGCCAGGTCAGTTCGAGTGAGCCCAGCTGTTCGTCGACCTGCTCGGGGGAGCGGTCGCCGTAGCGGGCGAGCATCGCGATCGCCTCGGTGCGGTCGAAGCGCGGCTCGGCGCGGCCGGCGTGCGGCTCGGTGTGGTCGAAGCGCGGCTCGGCCAGGCCGGCGTGCGGCTCGGTGTGGTCGGCGCTCATCAGGCGCTGCCCACCGAGGACTTGGCGATCCGGTCGGCGACCTCGGCGCTGAACTCGTCGATCGTCATCAGCGCGGTGGACTCCATGTCGTCCAGCTCGAAGCGGATGCCGAACTTCTCCTCGACCTGCACCGCCAGGTCGGCCAGCGCGAGCGACTCCAGGTCGAGGCCGGCCGGGCCGAGGTCGGTCTCCGAAGTGACCTGCGAGACGTCGTAGTTCATCGTCGCCAGGGTGGCGAGAACGAACGAGCGGATCTGTTCCTGCATGGACTTGGTCTCTCCAGCGCGTCGGGGTGTCGGGGTTGTCTGCTGCGGGATGTTTCGGGCAGGGCGCACCGACGGACGGGCGGACGGTGTCTGGAGCCGTCCGCCCGTCCGGGCGCACTGCCGCGGAACGGGGGAGGAGGGGCGGATCAGCGGGCGGAGTCGACCTGTCGGCGCAGGGCGACGACGTCCCGCAGCAGCTTCCCGGTGGCGGTCCGGGGGAGCTGCGGTATCAGGTGCAGGCGGAGGGGCAGCTTGTAGCCCGCCAGTTCCCTGCCGAGCAGTTCGCGCAACCGCTCGGCGGCGCCGCCCTGTTCGGACGGCGGGAGGGAGGTGCCGCCCTGTTCGGACGGCGGGAGACAGGTGCCGCCCTGTTCGGACGGCGGGAGGGAGGTGCCGTCGGCGGTCGCGGCATACGCCTCGATCGCGCCGTCGGCGAACACCACCACGGCCTCGACCACGCCGGGAAGCCCGGTCAGGGTCTGCTCGACCTCGTTCAGGTCGACCTTGAGGCCGCCGATGGAAATCTGTGAGTCGCGCCGCCCCAGCACCGTCACCCGGCCGGTGGCGGGATCGAGCAGGGCGGCGTCCCTGGTGTGCAGCAGGCCGGCCGACCAGCGGGTCGGATCGGTCAGGCCCAGGTACGGGGAACGGGTGCGGGTGATGTGCAACTCGCCCGCTTCCAGGGAGAGTTCCATGCCGTGCACGGGTTGCAGGGCCGGATGGTGGCGGCCCGTCAGATCGGTGGCGATGACCCCGGTCTCGGTCATCCCGTACATCGTGCCCAGCGGCACACCGTAGCGCTCGCGGAACGCGTCGGGAAGCCCCGGCCGGACCAACTCGCCGGCCACGACCATCCGCCGCAGCTGCGGGAGCACGGGCGGCGCGGCCACGGCGGCCAGCAGCTCCGCGTGGAACGGCACCCCGATCACGGTGGTCGGGGCGGCGCCGTCGGCGATCGCGTTCAGGATGCCCGCGGGGGTCATCCGCTGTGGCACCACCAGCTCCACGCCCGCGTGCAGGGCGTGCAGCAGCCCGCCGACCAGGCCGAGCACGTGCACCGTCGAGGACAGCAGCACGGTGCGCTCGCCCCGGGCCGGGAACTCCGGCAGCCTTGCGTAGCAGTCGAGTTCGCGCAGCAGGTCGCCCGCCGTCCGGCCGATCACCTTGGATGGGCCGGTCGAGCCCGAACTGAGCTGCACCAGCGCGTGGTCGCCGGCGGCCAGCCCCATGGCCTCGCCGCCCTCGGACACCGCGGTCGGCAGCTGCCTGAACCGCGGCCGCCCGTCGACGAGTTCGACCAGCAGCCGGGCGTGCAGCCGGTCCACCGCGCGGTCCACTTCGACCTCGGTGAGGCGGTGGTCCAGCAGAACCGCCCGGGCACCGGCCCGCCACGCCGCCAACAGCACCGCGACGAACTCCGCCGACGGCGCCATCCGCAGGGCGACCGTGCCCAGTTCGCCGAGACCGGCCGCGGCCAACTGCCGCTGCCGCTCGGCGACCAGCGCCCGAAGCGTCCCCCTGCTCACCGGAGCGCCGAAGCGCAGGCACGGTTCGCCGTCCGGTCCGGCGAGTAACTGCTCGTCCACCCAGTCCGCGGCAACCGTGCGGCCGCGCACCGGGATCGGGATCAACGTCAACGCAACTCCACGCGCTCGAATGGGAAGCATGGGTCGGAAGTTGTGAGGCTTCAGTGTGGATCCCCCGTCGAGAGCCGACCTTTGCACGGGAGCGCATCAAGGGTCAAGGTCTATACCAGTGGCGAGCGGACCCCTACGCTGTCCCTCGTTTTCGCACCGGTTGACGGATCATCAGGAGGTTCGGAGACGATGGTTCCGCTCACCCTGGCGGAGCACGGCGCGCTCGCGAAGAGCCTGCTGCCTGCGGCGACTTGGGACTTCTTCGAAGGCGGGGCCGGCTCGGAGTGGAGCCGGCGCGCCAACCTCGACGCCTGGCGCCGGTACGTGCTGCGTCCGCGCGTCCTGGTGGACGTCTCGACGCCCGACTGCGGCACCGAGCTGCTCGGCGCCCCGCTGGCCGCCCCGTTCGGGGTCGCGCCGATGGCCTACCACCAACTCGCCCACCCCGACGGGGAGATCGCCACCGCCCGGGCCGCCGCCGAGGCCGGCGCGCTGCTGATCGTCAGCATCTTCGCCGGCCGCACCCTGGAACAGATCGCGGCCGCCGCCCCCGGCGCGCCCCGCTGGCTCCAGCTCTACTGGCTGCGCGACCGCGAGGCGCTCACCGCGCTGGTGCGGCGGGCCGAACAGGCCGACTACCGGGCCCTGGTGCTCACCGTGGACGCGCCCAAGGTCGGCCGCCGACTGCGCGACCTGCGCAACGCGTTCGCGCTGCCGGCCGGCCTGACCGCCGCCAACCTCGACCCCGAACTGACCAGCAGCGCCCGGCAGTCGGCCGCCGGACGGTCCGGCATCGAGGAGCACTCCCGGCGGCAGTTCGACGCCGCCGTCAGCTGGGCCGACCTGGCCTGGCTACGGCGGCACACCCGGCTACCGCTGGTGCTCAAGGGCGTGCTCACCACCGAGGACGCCCGACTCGCCGTCGAGCACGGCGTCGACGCACTGATCGTCTCCAATCACGGCGGACGCCAACTCGACGGTGTACCACCCGCTTTGGCCGTCCTGTCCGAGGTGGTGGACGCCGTCCCCACCGGGTACCCCGTGCTGATGGACGGCGGACTGCGGCACGGCTCCGACCTGGCGAAGGCCCTCGCGCTCGGCGCCCGCGCCGCGCTGGTCGGCCGCCCCGTGCTCTGGGGGCTCGCCCACGGCGGCGCGGACGGCGCCCGGGCGGTGCTCGACCTGCTGCGCGAGGAACTGCTCGACACCATGGTGCTGGCCGGCCGGCGCACGCTCGCGCACCTCGACCGGAGCACGCTGGTGCCCTGGCCGACCGACGCTCCGCCGCCGCTCTGACGGCGCATCGCTCTCCTTATATATAGGGGGCCGTGACGAGACACCGACAAGGTTGGTCGTTCCGCCCCCGGCGCACGCATGAAAGGACCCGCCCCGTGGCGACCACCGCAGAACCCGCACCCGCCGTAGCCGCACCCGCCGGAGCCGAGGGCGCCGAACCCGAGACCGGTGGGCCCGCACCCGTCGAACCCGAGACGGGAGGGCCCGCGCCCGGTGGCGACCTGTTCGCCGAATGGGACTGGGAGGACCCCGCCGGGCTCGAAGTCCGCACCGACGCGTTCACCGAGAACCTCGCCCGCTGCGAGTCGATCGAGGCCGTCCGGCCCGAAGTGCCGTACACGTACCAGGACTTCGAACAGCTCGGCGTCACCGGTATCGAGTTCGCCGCGTTCCGCACCCGCCACCCGCACGGCCTCGGCACCGACCTGGTCGGCCTGCACAGCGACGAGGACGCCACCCGGCCCGGACCGGTCTACCGGATCGACGGCGCCGCCCTGTTCACCCAGCTCGACATCGGCCGGCCGCTTCCGTTCGCGGACCACAGCGTCGACTGGGTGTACGCCGAGCACCTGATCGAACACGTCCCGCTCGGCACCGCCGTCCACTGGCTCGCCGAAGTCCGCCGCATCCTGCGCCCCGGCGGCGTGCTCCGCCTCACCACCCCCGACCTGGCCCGCTACATCGACGGCTACCTCGACGGCCGGGAACACTTCTTCCGTCGCCACCGCCGCCGCCTGCGCACCATGCGGGTCGGACCGCCGATGCCGGAGCGCCGCGCCTTCATGCTGAACCAGATCTTCTACCATTTCGGACACCGGTGGATCTACGACGAGGCCGAGCTCCGGCACGTCCTCGACCGCGCCGGCTACCACGAATTCGCCGTCGCACGACGGGAGTTCCAGACCGGCACCCGCCCCGACGTGGCCGACCTCGACACCGCCTTCCGCAAGGACGAGTCGATCTACCTGGAGGCCGTCGCCCCCGGAGGACCGCACTGATGCCACTGCACCCGCAGGCCGAGGCCATGCGCGCCCGCCGCGTCGCCGCCGGCACCCCGCCGCTGTACACCCTCACCCTCGATGCGGCCCGCGCCGCCGACCTCGCCGACCTGCGCGCCGCCACCGGCACCGGCGAACCCGTCGCCGCCGTCGAGGAGTTCACCATCGATGGCCCCGGCGGCCCGCTCACCCTGCGGCACTACCACCCGGCCGCCCGCGCCGAACGGCCCGGCCCCGCGCTGCTGTACCTGTACGGCGGCGGCTGGGCCCTCGGCTCACTGGAGACCGGCGACCCGATCTGCCGCGTACTCGCCAACGGCACCCGCGCCGACGTCCTCGCCGTCGGCTACCGGCACGCCCCCGAACACCGCTTCCCCGCCGCCGTCCACGACTGCTGGGCCGCCCTCGACTGGATCGCCCGCAACGCGCCGGGCCTCGGCCTCGACCCGGCCCGGATCGCCGTCGGCGGCGACAGCGCCGGCGGCAACCTCGCCGCCGCCCTCACCCTGCTCGCCCGCGAACGCGGCGGCCCGGCCCTCGTCCACCAGCTGCTCGTCTACCCCAACACCGACCACCGCACCGCCGCGGCCGACGGGGAGGACCCGGCACTGTTCAACCGCCACTCGGTGGCCTGGTACTGGTCGCACTACCTCGCCGACCCCGCGGACGCCGCCCACCCCCTCGCCAGCCCACTGCGCGCCCCGTCGCTGGCCGGCCTGCCGCCCGCCACCGTCATCACCGCCGAGTACGACCCGTTGCGCGAGGAGGGCGAGGAGTACGCAGCCGCCCTGCACGCCGCCGGCGTCCCCGTCGAGCTGCGCCGCTACGACGGCATGCCGCACGGTTTCTTCGCCGTGCCCGGCGTCCTCGACGACGGACGCGCCGCCCAGCTCTTCGCCGCCGAACGGCTGGTGGCGTCGTACGCCGAGGCGGCGTTGTGCCCCTACACGGCGTTGTGCCCCGACACGGCGGCCGGGACGGGGGTCGGCCGGTGAGCGGGGTGCTGCGCCTCGGCGAGCTGCACGGCTCGCTGTCGGACCCGCTGCTGGACGCGATGACCTTCCTCAACGAAGTCACCGGCCGCTACCCCGAGGCGATCTCGTTCGCGCCGGGCCGCCCGCACGAGGAGTTCTTCGACCCCGCCGACATCCACGGCCACCTGGAGACCTACCTGCGGCACCTGCGCGAGGAACGCGGGATGACGGAGAGCCAGGTCCGGCAGGAGGTGTTCCAGTACGGGCGGACCAAGGGCCTGATCGCGCCGCTGATCGCCCGTGCGCTGGAGGCCGACGAACGGATCACCGCCGACCCCGAGGCGCTCGTCGTCACCGTCGGCGCCCAGGAGGGCATGCTGCTGGTGCTGCGTGCCCTGTGCGCCGACCCGGACGACGTGCTGCTGGTCTCCTCGCCCTGCTACGTCGGCGTCACGGGCGCGGCCCGGCTGCTCGACCTGACGGTCCGACCGGTGCCCGAGGCCGGACCCGACGGCGGCCTCGACCCGGAGGCCCTGGCCGCCGCCGTCCACGAACTGCGCGCCGCCGGGAAACGCCCCCGCGCCTGCTACGTCGTCCCGGACTTCGCCAACCCCAGCGGTGCCAGCCTGGACGAGGCCGCCCGCCGGCGGCTGCTGGAGGTCGCCGAGGCCACCGGCGTGCTGCTGATCGAGGACAACCCGTACGGCTTCTTCGGCCGCCACGGGCCCGTCCGGCCCACCCTGAAGGCGCTGGACGGCGACCGTCGCAACGTGGTCTACCTCGGATCGTTCGCCAAGACCTGCTTCCCCGGCGCCCGCGTGGGCTACGTCCTCGCCGACCAGCAGGTCCTGGCACCGGACGGGCGGACGGGCCTGCTCGCCGACGAACTCGCCAAGCTCAAGAGCATGACCACCGTCAACACCTCGGCGCTCGCCCAGGCCGTGATCGGCGGCATGCTGCTGGCCGGCGGACTGCGCCTGCGGGAGGCCAACGAGCCCGCCCGGGAGTTCTACGCGCAGAACATGGACGTGCTGCTGACCCAACTGGAAAACGCTTTCCGGTTGGTTCCCGGAGTCACCTGGAACACCCCGGAAGGCGGCTTCTTCGCCGTCGTCACCGTCCCGTTCCGGGCCGACGCCCGGGCGCTGGACGCCTGCGCCCGCGAGCACGGCGTGCTGTGGACCCCGATGGACGGCTTCCACCCCGGCGGGGGCGGCGAGCACCAGCTGCGGCTGTCCTGCTCGTACCTGACCCCGGAACAGATCGTCGAGGGCGTTCGGCGGCTGGCCTGCTTCGTGGCGGAGCGCGTGGCGTCGTAGGTCGCCGTGACAGCACTGAGTGGGGCCCGGCATCCTGCGCCTGGCCCCACTCAGTGCTGTCGTGACGTGCTGTCGTGACGGTGCTCTCGCGTCGGGGAAGTGCGTCGGGGAAGTGCGGCGGGGAGGTGTCAGCGGATCCGGCGGGCGAACAGACGGGACGCCCAGGCCACCGCCAGGGCCGTCATCAGACCGGTCAGCAGCAGCCCGCGCCACACCTCCGGCGCGTCGAGGTGACCGGCGAACAGGGCGCGCATGCCCTCCACACCCCAGTAGCAGGGGTTCCAGGACGCGGCGGTGCGCAGCCAGGCAGGGGCGAGGGCGATCGGCAACAGGGTGCCGGAGAGCAGCGCCAGCGGCTGGGCGATGGTGTTGACGACCGGCCCGAGCGCCGCGTCCGTGGGCACCAGCAGCGCCAGGCCGTAGGAGACCGAGGACGCCATCAGCGCCATCAGCGCGAGCAGCGCCATGGCCAGCAGCAGGTCGGTGAGGCCGACGGTGAGGCCGAACGGGATGGCCAGCACGGCGATCAGCAGCGACTGGACGAGCAGCGCGGTGGTCTCCCGCAGGGCGCGGCCGAGCAGCAGCGCGACCCGGCTGACGGGCGTCACCCGGGAGCGTTCGATGACGCCGGCGTGCAGTTCGCCGAGCAGCGTGAACCCGGTGAACAGGCCGCCCATCACGGCCAGCGCGGACAGCAGCCCGGGCACGTAGATCCGGTACGCGTCGGCGGTGCTGTGCGCGCCCGACGCGGCCAGCGCCGAGGTCAGCAGCGGGGCGAACAGCAGCAGGTAGCACAGGGGTTGGAGCAGTCCGACGGCCAGCCATGCGGGCGAGCGGGCCATCAGGAGCAGTTGGCGCTGGTAGACCAGCCAGGTGTCGCGGGCGAGCTTCACAGGGACCTCGGGGCGTCGGAGCGGCGGAGGGCGAGGCGGGGCGCGGCGGGGCGGGGAGAGGGGAGGGGGGAGGGGGGAGGGGGGAGGGGGAGCGCGGGCGTCAGGCGTGGACCAGCGGGCGCCCGGTGAGCGCCAGGAACACGTCGTCCAGGCTGGGGCGCTGCAGCTGGACGTGGTCCGGCTCCAGGCCGGCGGCGGCCAGCGCGCGCAGCAGCTGCGGGATCGCGGTGGCCGCGGAGTCCACGTGCAGGCGCAGCCCGTCCTGCCCGGGAAGCGCCTCCAGGCGCTGGACGCAAGGGAGTTCGGCGAGGGCACGTTCGGCGTGGGCCGTGTCCTCGGCGCCCGGCAGGCCGATGGTGACGGCGTCGCCGGAGATCTCCTGCTTGAGCTGCTCGGGGGTGCCCTCGGTGACGATGCCGCCGTGGTCGACGATGCCGATCCGGTCGCACAGGGCGTCCGCCTCGTCCAGGTAGTGGGTGGTGATCAGCACCGTCATTCCCTGCTCGCGCAGGCGGCGGACCTCCGACCAGACCTGGGCGCGGCTGCGCGGGTCGAGCCCGACGGTGGGCTCGTCCAGGAACAGCACCCTGGGCCGGTGGACCACGCCGAGGGCGAGGTCGAGGCGGCGGCGCTGGCCGCCCGAGTACGTCTTGCAGGGGCGGTCGCCGAACTCGGCCAGGTCGAAGGCCGCCAGGCCCTGTTCGGCGCGCTGCAGTGCCTCGGCCTTGCGGATGCCGTACATCCGGGCCTGCAGGACGAGTTCCTCGCGGGCGGTGGCCTGGTCGGTGGTGCCGCCGCCCTGGGCGACGTAGCCGATCCGGCGGCGGACCTCGCCGGGCTCGGCGCGCAGGTCGGCGCCGGCGACGGTGGCCTCGCCGCCGTCGGGCGCGAGGAGGGTGGCGAGCATGCGCAGCGTGGTGGTCTTGCCTGCGCCGTTCGGGCCGAGGAGGCCGTAGATCTCGCCCTCCGCGACGTTGAGGTCGATGCCGCGCACCGCGTCGACGGTGGCGGCGCCGCGGCGGGGCCGGAAGGACTTGCGCAGCCCCTTGGTCACGATCAACCCGGACTCCTGTGCTCGGTCGGTGGGTTCGGTGGGTTCGGTGGCGGTGCGGAAGCGGTGGCTTCTGGAGCGATGGGCTCGGAAGCAGTGCCTTGGAAGGCGGCGGCTCGGAAGCAGTGGCTCGGAAGCAGTGGCTCGGAAGCAGTGGATTGGAAGGCAGTGCCATGGAAGGCAGCGACTCGGGAAGCGGTGGGCTCGGAAGCGGTGGGGGAGGTGCGAGGCGAGGGGGACGGCGGCGGATGCCGGAGCAGACCCTAGGGCCGGACCCCGCCCGCCCACAATGGTCTGGACCAGGTGGTGGACTCGTCGCTCAGCGCGGTGCGCGCGCGAACCGCTCCAGCCGCTCGACGGCCGCCACCGCGCCGCCGCCCGCCAGGAGTTGACGTCCGAGCAGCTTCGCAGCGGCGGTGAACGCCGGGTCGTCGAGGACGGCCCGCAGTGCCGCGTGCAGCTGCGAGGAGGTGGCGGTGGCGAAGTCGACCCGGACGGCTGCGCCGAGCGCGGCCAGCCGGCCCGCCGTCACCGGCTGGTCGTGCCGGATCGGCGCGACCACCAACGGCCGCCCGTGGACCAGGGATTCGGCGACGGTGTTCATCCCGCCGTGGCACAGTACGGCGTCCACCGCCCCGCGCTCAAGCAGTTCCAGCACCGGAACGCGCTCGCACACCACCGCGTCCGGCGGCCACCCGGCGTCGCCCGGGCCCGCCACCACGGCCTGCACGTCCGGGAGTTCGGCGAGCGCGGCCGCCGTCCGGTGCAGGAAGCCGCCCGCGACGTCGGCGGCCAGCGTGCCCATGGTGACCAGCACCCGGCGGCGTCCCGGCTCCAACCGGCCCCAGGGGAAGGGGGGTTCGGGACGGTCCGCGAGCAGCGGCCCGACCAGGGCGTATCCGTCGGGCACCCGGTCCAGCCCGGCCAGCTCCCGGCAGGTCGGGGCGATCAGCAGGCCGGGGGAGAAGCGCGGATCGGCGAACTCGGCGGCGGGCAGGCCGGCCCGCTCCCACAGGCCGCGCAGCACCCCGTCCCGCCAGGCGGCCAACTCGCCGTCGCCGCCGACCGGTTCGCCGACCGGTTCGCCGAGCGGTTCGCCGAGCGGTCCGTCCAGCGGTTCGCCGAGCCGTTCGCCGAGCGGTTCGTCCAGCGGTTCGCCGAGTGTTTCGCGCAGCGGTTCGCCGAGCTCCAGCGAGGACGGCGCGAACGTCGCCCACCGCACGCCCGCGCCGTGGGCGGCCAGCGCGCCCGCCGGGCTGTGCTGGTCGACCAGCACCACGTCCGGCCGCCACTGCTCCACGGCGCGGCGCACCGCCCCCAGCGTGAACCGGGTGTGCGGCACCACGAAGCCCTCCCAGAGCGACCGCACCGCCGCCGCCCCGCCGACCGCCTGCTCCCGGAACACCCGGGCGCCGGTCGGGTGCAACACCGCCTCCTCCCCGAGCACCGGGCGCAGCGCCGACTCCGGCCCCACCCAGGCCACTTGGTGTCCGCGCGCGGCCCAGGCCAGGGCCAGCGCCCGGGCCGGCAGCAGATGTCCGGCGAGCGGCGGCACCACGATCAGCAGGCGCAGCGGGGTGGTCACGGGCATGGGCGAAGGCCTTCCAGGAGAGGATCGACGGCCGGGCGGGCGACGCGGGCTGCCGGGCCGGGCGAGGAATTCGTGCGCGTCGTGTGCAAACGACGGAGAACTGGTACAGACCACAAGGGGGAGTCGGGAAGGAAGCGCCGGAGATCCCTTGTGCGGGCCGGTGAGGCGTGGGAATACTAGCCCGCGTGACCGCTTTGGAAGCAGTCGCCGTCCACCTTCCGCCCGTCGCCGAACCGATCGAACAGGTCGGAGCACGCCTCGGACTGACGGACCGTCAGATCAGGCTCTTCCGCCGGTTCCACGGCCTCGACCAGGTCAGGGAGGACCCCGACGGAGACCTGACCGATCTGCTCACCTCCGCAGCGAAGGCCCTGGCCCCGCTGCCCGGAAACGAACACCGCGTGAAGTACGTGCTGCACGCGCGCAGCCTGCCGATCGCGGCGCCCTACCCGCACAACCCGCTGCACGACGTGCTCGGCCGTCTGGGGCTGACGCACGCCCGTGCCTTCACCGTCACCCACCACGCCTGCGCCGGCTCGCTGTTGGCGCTCGACGTGGCCGGTCGGCTGCTGGCGGCAGACCCCGACCCCGCGGCGCTGGCGTTGATCCTGGCGGGCGAGAAGACCTTCACCCGGGACGCCCGCATCGTCCCGGAGACCGCCCTCTTCGGCGAAGGGGCGGCGGCCGCCCTGGTGCGCGCCGAGGGCGAACACGACCGCGTGCTGTCCTACGCGGTCGACCAGCGCGGCGAGTTCGACGGGCGACTCGCCGCCGATCCGGAGCTGATGGCGCGCTACCAGCGCAACTACCCGGAGCTGATGACCGCGGTGATGGAAGCCGCGCTGGACGAGGCCGGCGAGAGCTGGGACTCGATTCGGCTGCTGCTGCCGCACAACGTCAACCAGATCTCCTGGCAACGGATCTGCCGCCGGATCGGGTACCCGCCCGACCGCGTGGTGCTGGACAACGTCCCGGCGGTGGGGCACAGCTTCGCCGCCGACATCCTGCTCAACCACCACACCGCCACCCGCCGCGGACTGCTCCGCCGCGGCGACCGCTACCTGGTCGCCGCGTCCGGACTCGGCGCGACCTTCGCCGCCATGGTGCTCCAGCACTGAGGCACGCACCCGTCCGGGGACATCACGGCCCCGGACGGGAGCGCCCGCGCGAAGGCCCCGTCCGCCGCGCGAGCGCCGCACCCGGCCCGCACCCCCGGGCCCCGCCGACAGGGAACCGCCATGACCGACCCGACCACACCCCCGAACGACCGTCCCGCCGCAGACCCGCCCACCGTCGACCGTCCCGCCGCAGACCCGCCCACCGTCGACCGTCCCGCCGCAGACCCGCCCACCGTCGACCGTCCCGCCGCAGACCCGCCCACCGTCGACAGGCCCGCCGTCGACCCGCCCGCCGCCGTCGACCCCGCCGTCGACCCCGAACTGCGCGGCCGCGCACTCGACGGCATCCTCCTGCTGCTGCCCCGCGTCCTCAAGCGCGACCTGCCCGACGTCACCGAGAACGCCTGCCTGTTCGACGACGTCGGCCTGACCTCCGCCGCCACCTTGGAACTCATCCTTGAACTCGAGGACCACCTCGACGTACAGATCGACGTCGAGGGCATCGACCAGGACGACCTCCGCTCGGTCGGCACCCTGGCCGGCTTCGTCGCCGGACACGTCATCGCCGAGGACTGAGCATGCGCGTCCACGGACCGCTGCCCGCCACCACCCTGCCGCGCACCGCCTCCCCGCTGCGCCTCACCGCCGCCCGCGCCCTCGACCTGCCCGGCCACTCCCCGCTCGCCGCCGACCCCGACCTGCGCACCTTCACCGCCGACCTGTCCCGCCGCTACGGCGTGGCACTCGACGAGGATGCGCTGACCGGGGCCCGCGGCCAGTCCTACGCGGCGCTCGGGGAACTCGCCGTACGCCAACTGACCGACTCCGCACGCCCGGTGGACCTGCTGGTGCTGGTGTACGCGACGCCCGACGTCCGCCCCGGCCAGTCGGTGGCGATCCAGCTCGGCAACCTGTGCCCGGGCGAGCCGCTGTCCTTCGCCCTCTGCGACGAGGGCGTCGGCGGCACGTTCAGCGCACTCGGCATCGCCGACGCCTACGCCCGCACCGGCGGCGCCCGACGGGCCCTGCTGATCGCCGTCGAACAGGCCGACCTGCACCACCGGCCGCACCGCCCCGCCCGGCTGCCCGACCGGCACTCCGCCGCCGCGCTGCTCTGGGAGGCCGACGGCGGCGGACGCCCGCTCCACCTGCTCGACAGCGCGGGCGGGATCAAGGAGCTGGGCGCCGAACTGCCGGACGGGACGCTGCTGGTGCTCGGACCCGGGCTGGCCCACGCCGCCGCGCCCGACGGAGTGGAGACCCGGCGCGCCCGCCCCGGCAGCCCGTACACCGGGGGCTGGGCCGCGCTCGCCGACGCCCTCGCCGAGCCGCGGCTCGCGGGGCGGCCGCTCGCGCTCGCCGACCTGGAGCCCGAGACCGGCCGGCTCGACCTGGCCTGCTGGGCACCCGAGGAGCCGACCGGATGACCGCCGTCTGGCTGATCGCCACCGACACCGGCCCCGAACAGGCCTGTGCACTCGCCGAGTTGCTCGACCCGGACGAACGGGCCCGGGCCGCCCGCACCCCCGACGGCCCGCACCGCCGCCGCTGGATCGCCGCGCACGCCGCCGCCCGCCGACTGACCGCCGCCGCCGCGGGCATCCCGCCGGAGCACGTCCGCTGGCGGCGCGGCCCGCACGGCCGACCCGAACCCGTCGGCGCGGCCGAGGAGTTGAGCGTCAACCTGAGCACCTCCGGCCCCTGGGCGCTGTTCGCCGTCCAGCCGCGCGCTTGCGGCGAGATCGGCGCGGACCTGGAACCCGTCCCGCCCGACCCGGCCGCCGCCCGACTTGCCCTCCGCTACTACCCGACCGGCGAACTCGACGGCGCGGCGGACGAGTTCACCCGTCGATGGACTCGCAAGGAGGCGTACACCAAGGCCTACGGCGGACGCCTCGCCGACGGACTGCGCACGCAGGTCGGACCGGTCGACGGCCCCGGCCCGCACCGGATCGACGGGCCGCTCGGCCCCTGCGTCGTCCACGACCTGCCCGCCCCGCCCGGCTACCGGGCCGCCGTCGCCCGCACCGGCACCCGGCCGATCCTGCCCCGGCTGCTGACCTACCCGGCCGACCTCGCAGGCGAGTTCGCCCTCCACCTCCCCCCAGTCGCCAGCCGGCCCGATCCCGAAGGCTGACCATGACCCGCCACCCCGACGACGCCACCCCGCTGCCCACCGACGCCCCGGGCGTCCAACTCCAGCCCGCCGCCTACGAGAAGCTGCTCGACGCGCTGCGCGGGTCGATCGCCCGACTCGCCGCCGACGAGCCGTTCGAGCGACTCGTCGTCCCACCCGTGATCTCCCGCGCCACCATCGAACGGGCCGGCTACGTCGCGTCCTTCCCGCACCTGCTCGGCACCGTGCACAGCTACACCGGCAGCGCCGCCGACTGGCGTCAACTCGCCCCGCTGATCGCCGAGTCCGGACCCTGGCACCTCCGCCAGACGGTCTCCGACCTGGTCCTGCTGCCCGCCGCCTGCTACCCCGTGTACGCCACCCTGGCCGGCCAGGACCTGAAGCAGCCCGCACGGTTCGGCGTCGAGGCCCAGTGCTTCCGGCAGGAGGCCACCGCCGAACCCGGCCGGCTGCGCACCTTCCGGATGGCCGAACTCGTCACCGCCGGCACCCCCGCCCACTGCCTCGACTGGCGCGAGCACTGGCTGGCCCGGGTCGCCGACTGGCTGGAGGCCCTCGGCCTGAAGCCGTCGATCGACCTCGCCGACGACCCGTTCTTCGGCGGCGGCCGCCGCCTCTACCAAGCCGCCCAGCGCGCCCAGGAGTTGAAGTTCGAACTGCGCGTCGAACTGGCCGACGGACTGGTGCAGGCGATCGCCTCCGCCAACATCCACAAGGACCACTTCGGCGAGGCCTTCGCCTTCACCGCCGACGGCGCACCCGCCCACACCGCCTGCACCGCCTTCGGCCTCGACCGGATCGCGCTGGCCCTGCTGCACACCCACGGCCCCCGCCCCGTCGACTGGCCCGCGACCATCGGCACCGCCCTGAACGGAGACTGACGCAACGTGTCCGCACAGCAAGACGTCGTGGTGCAGTTCAGGTCCGAAGCCCCCGAAGCCGAAGGGCCCCTCACCCTCGGCCAGGACAACATGATCCGCTGCCTGCGCCACGACGAACCCTCGCACATGAACAAGCAGGCCTGCTGGAACGTCCCCGCCGGTGCCGACCTGCCCGCATGCCTGGCCGCCCTCCGCACCCTCGCCGAACGCCACCCCGCTCTGCGCACCGTCTTCCCCGGCCCCGCCGACCGCCAGCCCGAACGCCAACGGGCACGATCCGCAGGCGAGTTCACCGTCCGGGTGATCGAGCTCGCCGAGGACGAGGACCCGGCCGAGCGTGCCGAACGGTACTGCTGGGACGGCCGCCGCCAGGCCTTCGACCTGGCCGAGGAATTCCCGCTCAGGTTTGCCGTCCTCACCCGCCACGGCGTCCCCGTGCTGCTCGCCGTGGTCATCTGCCACGCCCAACTCGACGGCGTCGCCACCGGATTGCTCTACCAGGAGTGGCTGACCCTGGCCGCCGGCGGCACCCTGCCCGCACCCGCCGCACCCACCCCGATCGAGGTCGCCGAACAGGAGTGCTCCAGCTCCGGGCAGCGCCGCACCCGCGCCGCGCTCCGGCACTGGGAACACATCCTCGCCGACCGGCCGTCCGCCGTCTTCGCCGACGACCGGATCGGCCCCAACGACACCCTGCTGCCCACCCTCGGCATCCGCTCCACCGCCGGCGCCGCCTCCCTCACCCGCGCCGCCCAGCGCACCGGAGCCTCCAACTCGGCCGTCCTGCTCGCCTGTTACGCAGCCCTAGCCGCGCACCGCGCCGCCCGCTCCACCGTGGTGATGGCCGCCCTCTCCGCCAACCGCCACCGACCCGGCCTCGCCGACCACATCGGCACCCTCGCCCAGGACGCCCTGCTTGCCGTCGACACCGACTGCCCCGACCTCGACACCCTGATCGGCCGCACCCAGGCCCAGGCCCTGTCCGGCTACTGGCACGCCACCTTCGACGCCGAACGCATCTGGCAACTCATCGAGGACGTCGCCCACCGCCGAGGCTCCCGGTTCGCCCGGCACGTCGTCGTCAACGACCTCAGCGCCACCGTCCCCGACACCGTCGCCGCCGCCCGCCCCGACCCGGCCGACGAACCCGACCTCGCCTGGTACCCCGCCGAACCCACCCCCACCCGGCTGATGCTCAACATCTGGCGCACCACCGGGTGCCTCGAATTCACCCTGCACACCCACCCCGACGTCCTCGACCGCGAAGAAACCGAACTCTTCGCCCACGCCCTGCTCCGCCTGCTCGACCTGGCCGGCCGGCGCACCGTCCGCCTCGGCGCCGACGGCGAACTCGCCGACCTGACCGGCCTCCCCGTCGGCCGCCGCGACAAGGCCCGCTGGCAGCAGATCGGCGCCAACTGGATCGACCTGGACGCCGTCGCCGACCTGCTGCGCACCGCCCTCGGCGCGAGAGATGTCGAAGTGCGGTACGAGGAGGGCGAGTTGAAGGCCAGCTCCGACACGGCGCTGACCCCCGGGCAGGCCCACGCCGCCGTGATGGCCGCCCTGCCCGGGCACGACACCGCGATGGCGCCGCACCGCTACGTCCTGGGCGGCGGCACCGGCAGCGGACGGGACTGACCGCGACACCGCCGGCGCGCCGGATCGACTGCGGCACCCGGGTGGGTCGCCCCGCCACCCGGGCGCGTCGCGGCCGGGCAGTGCGCAGCACCCCGCGAGGATGGGACGCGACCCCCGTCCCGACCCACCCTCAGCCGGAGCACACCATGGAGCTGTTCCCGCCCCTGCCCCTGGAGTCCTGGCGGGACACCAAGGAGACCCTGCACCGATTCGCCCAGGTCATCGGCAAGATCCGGCTGGCCGGCAGCCCCCGCCGCAACCACTGGTGGAACGTCCCCTTCCACCTCACCGGGCGCGGCATCACCACCCGCCCCACCGGACCCACCCGCGGCGGCGACGCCTTCACCATCGACTTCGACTTCACCGACCACCGCCTGTACATCCGCACCCTCGAAGGCCGCGAGGACTCCTTCCCGCTCACCGGCCGCTCCGTCGGCGACTTCTACCGCGACACCCTGCGGGCCCTCGTCCACCTCGACATCGACATCGTCCCCGAGCACCCCCACCCGTACGACCTGCCCGACGCGCACCGCCCGTTCGCCGACGACCAGGAACACCGCAGCTACGACCCCGCCGCCGTCACCACCTACTGGCACATCCTCAGCCAGGTCGCCCTGCTGCTGGAGGAGTACGCCGCCGGATACTCCGGCAAGACCAGCCCCGTGCACCACTTCTGGCACACCTTCGACATCGCCGTCACCCGCTTCTCCGACCGCGAGATCGAACAGCCCGCCGCCGACCCCGTCACCCGCGAGGCCTACTCCCGCGAAGTCATCAGCTCCGGCTTCTGGTTCGGCGACAGCAACGTCCCCGAACCCGCCTTCTACTCCTACACCGCCCCCGAACCCGCCGACCTCACCGCCCGCCCCCTCCACCCGTCCGCCGCCTCCTGGACCTCCAGCCGCGGCAGCCACCTCGCTCTGCTGCGCTACGACGACGTCCGCGCCGCCGCCGACCCGTGGGCCACCACGCTCGACTTCCTCAACTCCGCCTACCGCGCCGGCGCCCAACTCGCCGGCTGGGCACGGCAAAGCGAATGCCCGGGCGGCGTCACCGACTCCGTCCTGCGGACGGAACCGTCGGCCTAGGCCTGCGAGTAGAACGACAGGGTGGCGACCTCCAACGGCCCACTTGGCCGGCGGCGGCGACTCGAAGGCGATCCTCGCAGTGCGCAACGCCCCGGCCTGCTCAGTAGAAGTGCCGCAGCCGGGGCCAGAGTTGCGACCACGGCGCGACCGCGCCCGCGCACAGCAGCACCGGGGCGTGCTGTTCCTCGTTGGCCAGGCCGTGGCCGTTGTCGACCCGGGCGACCTCGCGGCAGGCGGCGAAGGCACGTTCCACCTCCGAGTGCGGCGCCGGGTGGATCAGCAGCACCGGGCCGGTCGCGGAGTCCGGCGGGGGACCCCAGTCGGCGTACGACATGTGGCCCGAATACGGCGCCGGCAGACCGTACCGGCCGCCGTAGCGGGCCAGTGCGCCCGCCTCGCCGTAGTCGGTGGCGAACACCACGGCCCGGCCCCGCTGCTCCGGCGGGACCAGCTCCCAGCCCGCGCCCACCGCCGCCGCCAGCTCCGGCCAGCCGACCTGCTCCGCCGACTCCTTGTACACCCAGGCCACCACCGGGAGTTGGCGTGCCGGGAGCACCGGCAGCGTGATCACCGCGTTCACCGCCGCCGCCAACGCCAGCACCGCCGCCATCCGCACCCGGCGCCGCCGCACCGGCCACATCCGGTCCACCGTCGGCTGGGACCCCGCCGCCAGCACCAGCAGCAGCGGCGGCAGCGCGTAGTACGGCTTGCCGCCCACCAGCAGCACCAGCACGCACAGCCCGAGGTACCCGTACGCCAGCGGCCGCGCCCAGCCCAGCTCCGGCTCGTGCCGCAGACGGCGCAGGCCGCTCCACCACACCGACACCAACCAGGGCGACAGGTACAGCAGTTGCATCGGGACGAAGGTCAGCCGGTTCGCCAGGCCGTCCTGCCCGCTGATGCCCGAGGCCACCGTGAGCTGCGGCCAGCCGTGCCGCGCCTGCCAGTACAGGTTCGGCGCGGCCACCAGCACCGCCAGCAGCGCGCCAAGCGGCAGCCAACACCCCTGTAGCAGGCGGCGGTTGCCCCGGAACCGGACGGCCGGAAGCAGCGCGGCGGCCCACAGCAGCACCAGGTCCTTGTTCAGCAGCGCGACGCCCACCGCCGCGCCGATCGCCACCCACCAGCGGCGCTCGCCCGTGCGCAGCAGGCGCAGCACCAGCACGCCGATGCCCGTCCACGCGAACAGGTCGAAGCTCGCCGTGGACAGCATGTGCCCCAGCGCCAGCACCATCGCCGACACCGCCGCACCCGCCGCCGCCATCGTCTGACCGCCCCGGCGCGCCCCCAACTCCCGTGCGGCCAGGGCGACCAGGACGATCGTCACGGCGCACAGCACCACCGCGACCACCCGCAGCCCCGCCGGGCTCTCGCCGAACACCGCCGTCGACAGCCGGGCCAACGCCGGTGTCAGCGGCGGCTGATCGACATAGCCCCAGGCCAAGTGGTGCCCGGCGGCCAGGAAGTAGAGCTCGTCGCGGTGGAACCCGTACCGCCCGAGCAACGCCGCCTGGAGCACCGTGACGCCCGCCGCGACGGCGAGCACCGGCACGAACGCGAACCGCGCCAGTCCGCCGCCGGGCGTGGCGACGGCAGCGGACCCATCCCCCCGAACGTCCATGCGGGGAGTGTGACAGACCCGGTGGCAAGCGCCAGGGTTCGGACCGGGTCGGACCGGGTCGGACCGGCAAACCTTCGGCGGCACGGCCCAGTTGGAGCCGAAAGCGCACCGGCGACCGGCTAGGCTCGGGAGCTGTGAACGGCACCCCGCAGCCCAGTGACCTGCCCGTCTCCCTCGTCGCCGGCCTGGCCACCGAGGCCCGGCGCCCCGAGCACGCGGACATCGACCTGCTGCCCACGCTGGAGATCGCCCGGCTGATGAACGCCGAGGACCGCACCGTCCCGGACGCCGTCGCCGCCGCACTGCCCGCGATCGCCGCCGCCGTCGAAGCGATCGCCGAACGGATGGGCCACGGTGGCCGGTTGATCCACGCGGGCGCCGGAACCGCCGGCCGACTCGGCGTCCTCGACGCCGCCGAATGCCCGCCCACCTTCAACACCGGGCCCGGCCTGATCGTCGGGCTGATCGCCGGCGGCCCCGACGCCTTCACCGCCGCCGTCGAGAACGCCGAGGACGACCGCGCCGCCGCCGTCGCCGACCTCGACGCCCTCCAACTCGCCGCCGCCGACACCGTGGTCGGCATCTCCGCCTCCGGCCGCACCCCCTATGCCGTCGCCGCCGTCGAACACGCCCGCGCCCTCGGCGCACTCACCGTCGGCCTGTCCGGCAACCGCGACTCCGCACTCGCGAGCGCCGCCGACCACGGCATCGAGATCGTCACCGGGCCCGAACTCCTCGCCGGATCCACCAGGTTGAAGGCCGGGACGGCGCAGAAGCTGGTGCTCAACATGATCTCGACGATCACCATGATCCGGCTCGGCAAGACCTACGGGAACCTGATGGTCGACCTCCGCGCGACCAACGAGAAACTCCGCGACCGCAGCCGCCGCATCGTCGCCCTCGCCACCGACGCCGAACCGCACGCCGTCGCCGCCGCGCTCGACGCCACCGACGGCAAGGTCAAGGACGCCGTCCTGCTGCTCCTCGCCGACATCGACGCCGCCACTGCTGCCGCGCTGCTCGCCCGGCACGGCGGCCGCCTGCGCGACGCTGTCCAGGAAGCTCTGAAGAACTGACCAACAGGGCGTTGCCGACTCACAGTTGCTGCTCAGCCCAGATGGTCTTGCCGCGCGGCGTGTGCCGGGTCCCCCAGTTCCGGCACAGCTGCGC
This sequence comes from Kitasatospora sp. NPDC059795, assembly GCF_042732175.1. Taxonomy (NCBI): domain Bacteria; kingdom Bacillati; phylum Actinomycetota; class Actinomycetes; order Kitasatosporales; family Streptomycetaceae; genus Kitasatospora; species Kitasatospora sp. NPDC059795. The sequence goes on along the minus strand of NZ_JBHWID010000026.1, from coordinate 42,052 downwards.
CACCAGCAGCAGGCCCCGGCCGCCCTCGTCGAAGGTACGCGCCCGGCGCAGGTGCGGGGCCGTGCTGCTGCCGTCCGACACCTCGCAGATGAGCGTGTCACCGTCCCGGATCAACCGCAGTCCGATCGGCGGCAGGCCGTAGCGGACGGCGTTGGTGACCAGCTCGCTGACCACCAACTCGGTGACGAACGCGGCCTCTTCGACGCCCCACGCGGCGAGCGTCGTCGCCGTCACCTTGCGGGCCCGCGCCACCTCCGACGGATCGCGGCGCAACTCCCAATCGGCGACGTCCAGTTCGTGCAGCGCCCGGGTGCGGGCCAGCAGCAGCGCCACGTCGTCGCTGGGCGCGTCCGGGCCCAGCATCGTGGACAGCACCCGGTCGCACAGCTCCTCCAGCGAATCCGCCGGGTCGGCGAGCGCCGAACGCAGCCGGTCCAGGCCCAGCGCGGGGTCGCCGCGCAACTCCGAGGCCCGCAGCAGGCCGTCCGTGTACAGCGCCAGCACACCGCCCTCCGGGACCGCCAACTCCCTCGCCTCGAACGGGAGTCCGCCGAGACCGAGGGGCGGGCCCGGCGGCAGCTCCGGGAAGGTCACCGAGCGGTCCGGGCCGACCAGCACCGGGCCCGGGTGACCGGCCCGGGCCATCGTGCAGGTCCGCGCGACCGGGTCGTACACCGCATACAGGCAGGTCGCCCCGACGCTGCCGCCCGCCCAGGTCGCCGTGGCGTCCGGCAGCTCCTCCAGATCCACCCGCAGCACCAAGTCGTCCAGGTGGGTGAGGAGTTCGTCCGGCGGCATGTCGATGTCGGCCAGCGTCCGCACCGCCATCCGCAGCCGGCCCATCGCCGCCGACGCGGGCACCCCGTGACCCACCACGTCGCCCACCACCAGCGCCACCCGGGCGCCCGACAGTGCGATCACGTCGAACCAGTCGCCGCCCACCCCGTCCCGGCCGTTCACCGGCAGGTAGCGGAACGCCACCTCCACCGCCGCCTGCCGGGGCGTCCGGGCCGGCAGCAGCGAACGCTGCAGAGCGAGTGCGGTGTCGCGCTGCTGGGTGTACTGGCGGGCGTTGTCCACCGACAGCGCCGCCCGCGCCGTCAACTCCGTGGCCAGCACCAGATCGTCGTCGTCGAACGCCTCCGGCGAACGGTGCCGCAGGAAGATCGCCACCCCCAGCGTCACCCCGCGTGCCGTCAACGGCACCAGCAGCGAGGAATGGATGCCGAACTCGGCCGCCGCCTTCTGCCGTCGCGGCTCCCGCTCGATCCAGCCGCGCAGCCGCGGATCGCGGATGTCCGTCCGCACCGGCCGGCCCGAGGACAGCACCTGCGCCATCGGCGACTCCGGCAGAATCACATCGCGCGCCCCCGTCGCCACCGCGGACTCCGGGCAACCCGGCAGCACCGACTGCTGCGCCACCCGGTAGAACACCAGTCCCGCATTGGACGGCGGACCGCCGCCGAACACCGGATCCAGCAGGTCCACGCCGACGAAGTCCGCGAAGTCCTCCGTGCCGACGTCCGCCAACTCCTGGGCGGTGCGCTGCACTTCGAGAGTGGAACCGATCCGCAGGCCGGCCGCGCCGAGCATCGCCAACCGGCGCCGGGCCCGATCCTCCGGGCGGGCCTTCCGGCCGGAGACCTCGGCGATCGCCGGCGGCGGATCGGCCCCCAGGGGCTGCAACGGCTGCGCGGACACCACCCAGGTCGGATCGCCGCCCGCCGTCCGCACCGGGACGATCGCCAGTTCCACCGCCACCGGGCCGCGCTCCGAACGGATCAGCCGGACCATGCCGGTGAACGGCTCGCCCTCAACCACCGCACGCAGCAAGGCGATCGGCGGATCGCCCGCCAGCAGGTCGAACGCCGAACGCCCCAGCATCCGGTCGGCCGGGAACCCCGACATGCGCTCGGCGGCCGCCGACCATCCCGTGATCGCGCCGTCGCCGTCCACCGTCGCAGTCGCCGCACGGCCCGGTACCCGTGTCGCCATGTCCGCACATTCCCCTTCGGTGCAGCAACCCCCAGGCCATGCCTTCAGCATCGCCCCGTGTCGCAGACGCCTCAAACCGCCACGCCGAGCGCCGTCGAGGTCGAACGTGTGTTCGGTTCTGGTGGGGGTGGAGGGTGCACGCGGCGGTCTCGGTGGTGGGAGGGGCACCGAGGGCAGTGCCGGAGGTCGGTTCCAGCGTCTGCGGGCCGGTGGCGGGGGTGTCGGTGAGCGCCGCCGGGACGGTCGTGTCGTCGACGCGGTCGATCTCGCCGGGCCCGGTGCGGTCGGGGGCGGCCCCGGCAGGCGCCCGGGCCGTTGCGGAACCAGGCCGGTCGCACCACCATGCCGCCCGGGGCAGCCTGCGCCAGCAGATTCTCGTCGGCCCGGCCCCGGGCGCGCAGGACGGGCGCCATGAGCGGGCCGTCAAGGGGGGCCATGGCGGGGCCGCGCCTCTCGCGGAGAGCACCATGAAGCGCCGGGCACCTGCGAGTTCGGCCGTGTCCGCCAAGGTCAGAGCGGCATCGTGATCCGCCGGCTCGGCCTTCCTGGGCGCCTCACCTCCGCGAACTGCTCCTCCTCGGCGCTTGCGAGGTCCGGGACCGCCGGCCGTGCCCCGGCGGCCCGCCCGCCTGTTCCGGGCGCTCGACGAGCGGACGTGCGGCTCATCGCAGCGCCGCGTGCGCACCCGACTGCTCCGGGACGGTCGGGACTGCAAGGCTCTGTCCCACGGCGGTGCGATCGTCGGATCGGCTGAGTGTGTGGACCGGTACGCTGCCGCCCATGAACGGCGGCGGTGGCAGAAGCGAACACGAGGCCGAGGTGCTGGCCGCGCTCGCCGAACTGGACCGGATCGAACACGAACGGACCCGCCGCATCGCGCTGCTCGACAGCCGACGCACCCTCCGGGCCGTCGCGGAACGCGCCCGCGCCGAACACGGCTTCGAACTCGGCTTCGGCGGGCTGGTCGAGGGCCGGGACCTGGTGCTGCGCGTCTGGTCCGGGACGCTCCACACCACCCTGCACGACCTGCGGATACCGCTCGGGCTCGGCCTCGGCGGCCGGGTGGTGGCCCTCGGCAGCGCCGTCGTCGTCCGCGACTACTACCGTTCCAGCCGCATCACCCACGACTTCGACCAGCAGGTCGGCAGCGAAGCCGTCACCGGCATGGTCGGCCTCCCCATCGGCACCGGCCCCGCCCGCGGCGTCCTCTACGGCGCCATCCGCGGCAGCGGACAGATCGGCGACACCGCCATCGACGGACTCACCCGACTCGCCCACCTCGCCACCCTCGCCGTGGACGTCGCCGACGGAGCCGCCACCCTCGCCGACGCCGCCGTCACCGGCGAACGCCGCCGGATCGCCGCCGAACTCCACGACGGCGTCGGCGCCATGCTCTTCGGCCTCGGCAGCTCCGTCCGCGACCTGCGCGCCGACACCGCCCAACACCCCGAACTCGCCGCCCGCCTGCACCGCCTCGAACGCGAACTCGGCGACGCCGCCGCCACCCTGCGCGCCGCCGTCGCCCGCCTGCACCGCGACCGGCCCGCCCACCCCGGTGGCGCAGGCCCCGGCGACCACCTCGTCGCCGACCTCTCCGAAACCCTCCGCACCTTCGAACAGCGCACCGGCACCCCCGCCACCTTCGTGCCCATCGGAACCGCCCCACGCCTGGACGCCGAACGCGCCGCCCTGCTGCGCCGCACCGTCGCCGAGGGCCTGCTGAACGTCGAGAAACACGCCCGGGCCGACTCCGTCGCCGTCACCCTCACCCACGACCGGCACCGCCTCGACCTTGCCGTCATCGACGACGGGCCGGGCCCCGAAAGCAACGGGAAACCGCTTTCCACACCCAACGGGAAACCGCTTTCCGCACCCGCCGCCGACCGCGCGGCCCGCACCCCCGCCACCGGCGCGGGCCTGCCTGCCCTCCGCGCCTGCTACGAACGCCTCGGCGGCAGCCTCCACCTGCACAGCGACGAGGACGGCACCACCCTGCGCGGCGAACTCCCGCTCCCGCTCCCGGCCACGTCCTGACACCCAGGCGCCCTGGCGTGCAGTGCCCTGACACCCTGACGTTCTGACCGCCCGGACGCGGGCAGTCGCGTCAGAGCAGCTGCTCCTGCTGCGCCCGGCGGATCGCCTCGACCCGGTTGCGGGCTCCGAGCTTCTGCATCGCCGTCTGGAGGTACGTCTTGACGGTGTTCCGGGTCAGGCCGAGTTCCTCGGCGATCTCCGGGTTGGTGCGGCCGGTCGCGGCCGACCGGATCACGTCGTACTCGCGCCGGCTCAGCGACAGCCGGAACAGCCGGGCCTGCAACTGGGCGGGGGCCGAGCCGCTCAGTCGCGGGTCCAGCACCTGCTGACCTGCCGCGGCCAGCCGCAGCTGGGCGACCAGGTCGGTGTCGGTGACGTCCTTCAGCAGGCAGCCGTGGGCGCCGGCCGCGAGCGCAGCGGAAAGCGCATTCCGGTCCTCGAACGCGGTGAACAGCACCACCCGCGCGTCCGGCGCGGCCGCCCGCAGCAGCGGCACCGTCTGCGAGCCCGGCAGGTCCGGCAGCCGCAGGTCGAGCAGCACGACGTCCGGCCGCAGCGTCCCGGCCAGCGACACGCCCTCGCGGGCCGTCCGGGCCGACCCGACCACGGACACGTCCTCGGCCCGCCGAATCAGCGCGGACACGCCGTCGCACACGACCGGATGGTCGTCGACCACCAGGACCCGTACGGTACGACCAGTGGAGCCATCCGCCATTCGAGCGAACTCTCCTCTCCAGGTGGGGGGACCGCAGACGCACGCCGGCGGAAATATTGGGTGCGACGGTAACTGAACGAAGAGGGGTCAGGCCATGGGCTCAGCCGAGAACGTCCGCAACAACGAGCAGCCACCGTTCGGGCCGGGCAGCGACTTGGGCTCCGGATCGGGCATCGCCTCGGACGCCGGGCAGGCCCGGGCACGGCTCGACCGGGCCGCTTCGGTGGCCAACTTCCGGGCCGCCCGTGAGGTGCTGTGGCAGCACGCCACCGACTACGACACCGCGTACCGCACGTTCGAATGGCCGGAGTTGGGCGAGTTCAACTGGGCGCTCGACCACTTCGACCCGATGGCGCGCGGCAACGACCGGCCCGCGCTGTGGGTGGTCGAGGCGGACGGCAGCGAGCGCGTCCACACCTTCGACCGGCTCGCCCGCCGCTCCGACCAGGTCGCCAACCACCTGCGCGCGCTCGGCCTCGGGCGCGGCGACCGGGTGCTGGTGATGCTCGGCAACGTCGGCGAACTGTGGGAGGTGATGCTCGGCGCGATCAAGCTCGGCGTGGTGCTGATCCCCGCCACCCTGCTGCTGTCCACCGAGGACCTCGCCGACCGCCTCGACCGCGGCGAGGTCCGCGCCGTGATCGCCGCCGCCGAGGTGGCCGACCGCTTCGCCGACCTCCCCGGCGCCCCGCTGCGAATCGCCGTCCGCGCTGCCGATGACAGCAACACGGTGCCCGGCGACAGCAACACGGCCCCCGACGACAGCACCGCGGTCCCCGCCGGCTGGCACGACTACGCGCAGGTCGACGCCGCCGCCGAGGAGTTCACCCCCGACGGCCCCACCCTCGCCGACGACCCGCTGCTGCTGTACTTCACCTCCGGCACCACCTCCAAGCCGAAGCTGGTCGAGCACACCCACGCCTCGTACCCGGTCGGTCACCTGTCCACCATGTACTGGATCGGGCTGCGCCCCGGCGACGTCCACCTCAACATCTCCTCACCGGGCTGGGCCAAGCACGCCTGGAGCAACCTGTTCGCGCCGTGGAACGCCGAGGCGACCGTCCTGGTCTTCAACTACGGCCGGTTCGACGCCCAGCAGTTGCTGGAGGTGATCGCCCGCTGCAAGGTCACCACCATGTGCGCGCCGCCCACCGTCTGGCGGATGCTGATCCAGGCCGACCTCGGCGCCCACCGCACCGACCTGCGCGAACTCGTCGGCGCCGGCGAACCGTTGAACCCCGAGGTGATCGAACAGGTCCGCACCGCCTGGGGATTGACCATCCGCGACGGCTTCGGCCAGACCGAGACCACCTGCCAGATCGGCAACAGCCCCGGCCAGCCCGTCAAGCTCGGTTCCATGGGACGACCGCTGCCCGGCTACCACGTCGCCCTCCTCGACCCGGACGGAAAGCCCGCCGACGAAGGCGAGTTGAGCCTCGACCTGGCCCGCCGCCCGCTCGGCCTGATGCGCGGCTACCGCGGCGACGCCGAACGCACCGCCGACGCCATGCGCGACGGCCACTACCACACCGGCGACGTCGCCGCCCGGGACGCCGACGGCTGGATCACCTACGTCGGCCGCGCCGACGACGTCTTCAAGGCCAGCGACTACCGGATCTCCCCGTTCGAGCTGGAGAGCGTCCTGATCGAACACCCCGCCGTTGCCGAGGCCGCCGTCGTCCCCTCGCCCGACCCGCTGCGCCTGGCCGTCCCCAAGGCGTACGTGGTGCTGGTCGAGGGCCGCACCCCCGGACCCGAACTCGCCCGCGACATCCTCGCGTTCACCCGCGAGAAGCTCAGCGCCTACAAGCGCATCCGCCGCCTCGAGTTCGCCGACCTGCCGAAGACCATCTCCGGCAAGATCCGCCGCGTCGAACTCCGCAACCACGAGGCCGACCGCACCGAGAACCGCAACCCGAACGAGTACTGGGACAGCGACTTCCCGGACCTCCGCCAGGGCTGAGCAACCCGCCCCACCCCGCAACGGGAAACCGCTTTCCGCACGCCCCGCCGAGCCGTCGGCAGAGCAACCGGAAAGCGATTTCCCGTTGCCGGAGGCAGCTGCCCCGACGAGTGGAGGGAAAGCGCTTTCTCGCCATCCGGGAGGGTGAGCGTCCGGAGCGCCGGGAAGCTGCTTTTCGCGCACTCCCGCCGAGTTGTCGGCGAAGCAGGGGGAAAGCGCTTTCCGCCGCTCCGGGGGCGGGTGCCTGGGCGAGCCGGAAACCACTTTCCGCGCGCCCTCGCCGAGCTGTCGGCAGAGCAGCCGGAAACCGCTTTCCCGCCGCCCCGGGGAACCCGCCCGGACGAGCCGGAAAGCGCTTGCCAACGACCCGGTGCGTGCCGGTAGCATCCCTCCCACCTCCCGGGCGTAGCGCAGAGGCAGACGCATCGCTTTCGCAGAGCGGGTCACGCCGGTTCGAATCCGGCCCCCGGGAGGCCCGGCCCAGCACCACACCGGCCGACGCGCCGCCACCCCGGAGGACCCTCGATGAGCGCGCCCGAGCCGCACCGGTCCCAGGCACCCACCGAGGCCGAGCTCGCCGCCTTCGACCGCACCGTCGGGCAACTGCGCACCCTCCCCGCCGACCACCCGCTGCGGCTGCGGGCCGAACGCGTCGCCGAGTCCTTCGTCCGCGACGGTCGACAGCAGCGCCGCCGCGAACGCCGCACCGACGCCGTCCTCGCCGACGCCGAACTGACCGCGGCCACCGCCACCGGCGACACCGCGCGACGCGAGGACGCCCCGCTGCCCACCACGCCCGGGCACGTTCCGATCGGCGAACTCCGGCGCGGCCGCCGCTGCTACGTCTGCAAGCGAAGCTACCGGCAACTCGACGGCTTCTACCACCGCCTCTGCCCGGACTGCGCCGCCGACCACACCACCCGGCGCGCCCTCAGCACCGACCTGACCGGCCGACGCGTCCTGCTCACCGGCGCCCGCGTCAAGATCGGCTTCCAGCTGGCGCTGATGATGCTCCGCGACGGCGCCGAACTGACCGTCACCAGCCGTTTCCCGCACGACACCCTGCGCCGCTTCGCCGCCGCCGAGGGCAGCGCCCACTGGCTGGAGCGGCTGCGGATCGTCGGCATCGACCTGCGCGACCCCCGACAGGTCCTCGGACTGTGCGAGCAACTGCTCGCCGAGGGAAGGCCGTTGGACATCCTGGTGAACAACGCGGCGCAGACCGTCCGCCGCCCGCCCGAGGCCTACGCGCTGCTCGCCGCCGGCGAGCACGGGCCCGTCCCCGCACAGGTCGCCCACGCGCCCGGCTTCCGCCCGATGCCCGCCCTCGCGCCCGCCTGGCCCGCCGCCGAACTCACTCCGCCCGCCCCCGAACTCGCGGCCCCTGCCACCGAACCCGCCGCCCCCGCACCTACCGCGCAGACCCCCGCCCCCGCCGCGCAGACCCCCGCACCCACCACGCCCCAGCCCGCGTTGACAGTGCCGCGCCCGCACGCCCGAGTGGACGAGGCCGGCCTGCTGCCCGACCGCGCGCCGCGGAACTCCTGGTCGGCGACGCTCGGCGGACTCGACCCGGCCGAGGTGCTGGAGACCCAGCTCGTCAACGCACTCGCCCCGGCGCTGCTCTGCGACCGGCTGCTGCCGCTGCTGGAGGCGTCCCCGCACCCGTCGCGCTACATCGTCAACGTGACGGCGGTGGAAGGCCGGTTCGCGGTCCGCAACAAGACGTCCGGCCACCCGCACACCAACATGGCCAAGGCCGCGCTCAACATGCTCACCCGCACCAGCGCCGCCGAACTCGCCGCGCGCGGCATCCACATGTGCGCGGTCGACACCGGCTGGATCACCGACGAGAACCCGGCTCCGAAGAAGTCCCGGATGGCCGACGCCGGCTTCCGCACCCCGCTCGACATCGTCGACGGCGCGGCCCGCATCTACGACCCGATCGTCCGCGGCGAAGCGGGCGAGCCCTTCGCCGGCGTCTTCCTGAAGGACTACCAGGTCGCCGAGTGGTGACGCCCCGCCGCCGGAGGCATCGCCGCCCGGAAGCGTCGCCACCACCCGCCACCACCCGCCACCACCCGCCACCACCCGCCAGCCACCGCGAACAACCGCATTCGCCGCGATTCGCCCAGGCCGGACCTACCCCTGTCGACCGATCGGAATGGGCTTGGCCCCGATCTTGGCGCAGGCCTCGTCCGGCGGCAGGCCGTCGGCCGGGTAGACGATCGGACCGCCTGGGGCGTGCGGGTCGTGATGGTAGCCGCCGTCGGGGTCCGGAACGTCGGCCCCCGGGTGGAAGCATGCGGTGAAGGAGGCAGGCACCGGCTCGGACGGGCCCCACATCCGGCGCCACAGTCGGGCGCAGGACGCGCCGGGGTCGCGCGGGTCGAAGTCGTGCGTGGTGGAGACCTCGGCGAGGTCCGCGTCGGCGGCGAGCGTCCGGGCGCACATCGCCGTCCGCCCGGGCTCGTTCCACGGCAGCCCGCCGGCGGCTGCCAGCGCCCCGCCGCCGGTGAGCAGGAGCAGCAGTGCGCCGCCGACCAGCACTGTTCGCGGCGGACGCCGCCGTGCGGAGGCGGCCGGTGCGCGTTCCAGGACCGAGTCGAGGACGCGCCGGCCCTGCGGCGAGCGCGCCCAGCCGTCGGAGTCCTGCGGGCGCAGTTGCCGGACGGCGTCCAGCACCGGGTCGTTCTTCATGCGGGCACCTCCGAGCCGATGGCGGTCGTTGACGTCTGCTGTTGCTCCAACGCGGTACCGAAACGGCGTCTGGCGCGGTGCAGGCGGAGTGCGTAGGCCGCTCTGGTGCAGCCCAGTGCCTTGGCGGCCTGCTGCGCCGTCAGGTCGTACCAAGCCGGTGAGCAGCAGGACTTCGCGGTCGGTCTCGGCCAGGTGCGTCAGTATCTGGAAGACCTGTTCGCGGTCGCCGACGCGGTCCTCGAAGGCCGTCGGCGGGGTGCTGTCCGGCGTCGCCCGGATGCGTTCGGCCAGGGCCTGGCGACGCAGGTCGGAGCGCACCCGGTTGGCGAGCAGGCGGCGCGCCGCGGCGAGCAGCCACGGCAGCGCGTCGTCCCCGTCGTCCGGCGCCGCGTGCTGCTTGCGCCAGGCGAGCAGGAACGTTTCGGAGACGATCTCCTGTGCGGTCTCGCGGTCCGCGCGGTGCAGCAGGTAGCCCATCACCCGGTCGGCGTGGGCTTCGTACAGGTCCTCCAGCCATCGGTGCCGCTCCTGCGGCTCCTCCTGGTCCGTCATGCGCGCCCTTCCTGTGCGACAGCCGTCACCAGGAAATGTCCGGCACCGCGCGAACGATTACAGCCGGCGGACACGCCACAGGGCCGCCCGGTGCGGGGCGGCCCTGTGCGGCGAGGGCGGCGAGGGCGGCGAGCGGCGGGTCAGCGTGCGGACATCCGCAGGGCGCCGTCCATGCGGATGGTCTCGCCGTTGAGGTAGTCGTGGTCGGCGATCACGGCGACCAGACGGGCGTACTCCTCGGGGTGGGCGAGGCGCTGGGGGAAGGTGACGGTGGCGGCGAGGCCGGCCCGGACCTCGTCGGAGAAGCCGGCCATCATCGGGGTGTCGACGATGCCGGGGGCGATGGTGACGACGCGGATGCCGAACTGGGCGAGGTCGCGGGCGGCGGTGATGGTCATCCCGGCGACACCGGCCTTGGACGCGGCGTACGCGATCTGGCCGACCTGGCCCTCGAACGCGGCGATGGACGCGGTGTTGACGACCAGTCCGCGCTGCCCGGCCTCGTCCGCCTCCAGGGTGGACATCGCCTCGGCGGCGAGCCGCATCACGTTGAAGGTGCCGAGCAGGTTGACGTTCAGCACGGTGCGGAACAGGTCCAGGTCGTGCGGGCCGCGGCGGCCGACGATCCGGGCGGACGGGGCGATGCCCGCGCAGTTGACGGCCAGCCGCAGCTGGCGGCCGTCGGCGGCGATCCGGGCCAGCGCGTCGCGCACCGGCTGTTCCTCGGTGACGTCCGCGCCGAGCAGGGTCACGCCCTCGGGCGGGGTCGTCGCGGACTCCACGGCCTTCGGCAGGTCCAGGCCGTAGACGTGGACGCCGAGGCCCGCCAGGTGCGCGGCGGTCGCCGCACCGAGGCCGGAGGCGGCACCCGTGACCAGGGCGGCGGTACCGGTGAGCTGCATGGTGGAAAGGCCTTTCGAAACAGGTGGCGAACCGTCGGGGGATCAGGGGGTCAGCGGGCGAACTGACGGCTGATCACCAGACGCTGGATCTGGTTGGTGCCCTCGAAGATCTGCATGATCTTCGCCTCGCGCATGAACCGCTCGACCGGGAAGTCCCGGGTGTAGCCGTAGCCGCCGAGCACCTGCACCGCGTCGGTGGTGACCTTCATCGCGGCGTCGGTGGCGATCAGCTTGGCCACGCTGGCCTGCCGGCTGAACGGGCGGCCGAGGTCGCGGCGGCGGGCCGCGTCGAGGTAGGTGGCGCGGGCGGAGTCCACGGCGGCGGCCATGTCGGCGAGCAGGAAGCCCAGGCCCTGGTGGTCGACGATCTTGCGGCCGAAGGTGGTGCGCTCGTTGGCGTAGGCGACGGCGGTGTCCAGTGCGGCCTGGGCGAGGCCGGTGGCGCAGGCGGCGATGCCGAGGCGGCCCGAGTCGAGGGCGGAGAACGCGATGGACAGGCCCTGGCCCTCGGTGCCGATCAGGCGCTCCGGCCCGAGCAGCGCGCCGTCCCAGTACGCGGCCGTGGTCGGCACGCCGTTCAGGCCCATCTTCTCCTCGGGCGGGCCGAAGGTCAGGCCCTCGGCCTGTCCGGGCGCCAGGAAACAGGAGATGCCGTGCGCGCCGGGCGCGGTACGGGCGAACAGGGCGTAGAAGTCGGCCTTGCCGCCGTGGGTGATCCACGCCTTGGTGCCCGTCACCCGGTAGCCGCCGTCGACCGGCTCGGCCTTGCAGGTCAGCGCGGCCGCGTCGGAGCCCGCCTGCGGCTCGGACAGGCTGTAGCCGCCGATCATCTCGCCGGCCAGCATCCGGGGCAGCCACTGCTCCTTCTGCTCGGGCGTGCCGAACGCGTTCAGCGGGTGGCAGGCCAGCGTGTGCACGCTGGTGGCGACCGCGACGGCCGCCCAGCGCGAGGCCAGCTCCTCCAGCACCTGCAGGTACACCTCGTACGGCTGCCCGCCGCCGCCGAACTCCTCGGAGTACGGCAGGCCCAGCAGACCGGCCTGGCCGAGCAGCGCGAACAGGCCCTCGGGGTACAGCTCCTGCTTCTCGTGGGACTCGACCTTCGGGGCGAGTTCCTTGTCGGCGAGATCGCGGGTCAGCGCGATCAGGTCGGCGGCTTCCTCGGTGGGAAGCAGGCGGTCCACGGCCATGTTCCGGCTCCAAGCGGTACGCAAAGCGGTACGTCAGTACCGGAAAGCGTAGCGCAGCCGGGGCCGGCAGGGGAGATGCCGGGGCGGCCAACAGGGAAAAGGCCGGAAACGCGGAGGGAAGTGGAGGGAAGTGGCGGGAAGTGGAGGGAAGTGGAGGGAAGTGGAGGGAAAGCGGCAGCTCGCCGAACGAGGGCGGGCGCGAGGCGGGTCATGCGCAGGGTCATGTACAGGGGCGCGAGGCGGGGCGCGAACCAGGGGCGCGAGAGGCGTCGCCGGGTGCGCCCGGCGGCCGGATCGGCGGCCCGGGAGAGGCCGACTGTCATACTGGCCGGGTGATCGACAGCGCCACCGCACCCCAACCCACCGGACGGGGTGCCGCCCGCCGCAGCGCCCTCTTCGAGGAACTCGTCGCGCTCTTCGTCGCCGAGGGCTTCGCCCGCTTCACGCTGGACGACCTCGCGGCCCGCCTGCACTGCTCCAAGCGCACCCTGTACGGGCTGGCCGGCTCCAAGGAACAACTGGTCCGAGCGGCCGTCGTGCACTTCTTCCGCAACGCCACCGCCCGGGTGGAGGCCGCACTCGCCGCCGAGACCGACCCGGCCGCCCGGCTGGCCGCCTACCTGCGCGCCGTCTCCGCCGAACTGGCCCCCGGCTCGGCCCGGTTCTTCGACGACCTGGCGGCCTTCGAACCCGCCGCCGAGGTGTATGGCCGCAACACCCGCGCGGCCGCCCGCCAGATCCAACGCCTGATTGACGACGGGGTCGCGGAAGGCGCTTTCCGCGAGACCCACGTGGCGTTCGCGGCGGACGTGATCAGCTCGGTCATGGTCCGCATCCAGCAGCGCCAGGTCGCCGAGGCCACCGGCCTCGCCGACGCCGAGGCGTACGGACACCTGGCCGAACTGCTGCTGCACGGCCTGCTGCGCTGAGACCCCCGCGCGGGGCGCTCAACTCTCCCGCGACGAACCGGAGCCGGCGTCGGATGCGGTGACGTCGGAGTCGTCCTCGGGCCCGGCGTCGGAGTCGTCCTCGGCCTCGGGCCCGGCGTCGCAGACCGGGCAGCGCCCGCGCTCCCGGACCTTGCCGCACTCCTCGCAGACCAGGTTCAGCCAGCAGGCGGCCTCGCCGCCCTCGCTCTCGATGCGCTCCATGCCGTCCAGTGTGCCGCCGCCTCCGCGCGGGCGGGAAATCCCGCGCGGAGCAGGGGAGTTGACCGCCGCCGCAGGCGCACGGTCGACAAGGGGGTCACCGTTCCCGAGGGGGCGATCAGGGCGCACGGGGCACCCCCGCCGCCGGTCTGCGCAACCCCTTCGAGGTCGATCCGGCCGCCGTCACCGCAAAGGCCTGCACGCGAGTCGGCTGCTCCCCGTTACCCAATCTTGATCTTCGCCTCCGCGACGGAACCCCCCGGGCGAGGCGTCTTCAGAGCGTCGACGAACACTTTTTCATCCGGGGGAGCACATGACCGAGGGGCTCGGTTTCGACGAGTTCGCGGCCAGCAGAGCGCGCCGCCTGTTCCAACTCGCGTACCTGATGTGCGGGGACTGGCACCAGGCACAGGACCTGGTGCAGACCGCGCTGTCGAAGATGTACCCGGTCTGGGGCAGGCTGCGGCGCGCGGACGGGGACGCCGGCGTCGACGCCTACGCGCGGAAGGTGCTGCTGCGCTGCTACCTGTCGCACCGCCGGCTGCGCCGCTCCAGCGAACTCGCCGTCGCCGAGTTCCCCGACGAGCCCACCGTCGGCGCCCGCGAGGGCAGCTCCGCCGCCCTGCGGATCACCCTGGTCGCCGCGCTGCGCCAACTGCCGCCCCGCAACCGGGCGGCAGTGGTGCTGCGCTACCTGGAGGACTACAGCCTGGAGGAGACGGCGGAGGCGATGGGCGTCACCGTCAGCGCCGTCAAGAGCCTCAACTCCCGTTCGATGACCCGACTGCGCGCCATCCTCGGCCCCGACCGGGCCCTGCTGCTCCAGGACTGACCACCCCCACGGCGCCGGGCCGACCCCCGGCACACCCCTCTACTCGTTCTGTCACCCGCGTGACACCCACCTGCCAGTACGGAAGGCATCGGACATTGGACCTGGACCTGGAGCTCTCCCGGATGATGGAGACGAGCGTCAAGGAGCTGAGCGTCCCGGTTGCCGTCATCGTCGCCGAGAGCAACCGCAGAGGCCGCCGGCGCCAGCTGGCCCGCCGCCTGCGGATCGCGGGCGCCGCGCTCACCGTCGTCGTACTGGCCGCCGTCGGCGCGAACGCCGGACTGAACACCATGGCCGCGAAGGCACCGGCCGCGAACACCGACCCGGCCGGTGCGGTCCTCGCCTCGCCCACCACCTCGCCGAGCCCGTTCGGCTCCGTCGCGCCGAGCCACGACCCCGACTACACCCAGATGCTGAACCTCTCTCCGGCACCCGTGCTCGGCCGGCCGTCGAGCAACGACACCCCGGGCCCCGACGGCATGGCGGCGTTCACGCCCACCCAGGTGCAGAAGGTGATCACCGCCCTGCTGCCGGCCGAAGTGGGGTCCTTCAAGGACGCCAGGGCCTTCCTCGGCACCCTTCCCGTCGGTACCGCCGGGGTGACCTTGCAGTACGTGGACGGAGACGGGGTGGTCAGCAGCCTGGAAGTGATGATGCGGCACTCGGTGGCCCAGTTCCCGAAGGACCGCCACGCGCCCGACCCCAGCGACCAGCCGTTCCATTGCGCCGAGACCGTCTTCGGCACCGGGAAGCGCAGTACCCAGGGCTGCGAGTACGGCTTCCTCCCGGACGGCACCTGGGAGATGGTGGAGGCCAACGACGCGATCGTTCCCGGCCTGTACAACTACCGGGTCAGGCTGTGGCGGATCGACGGCACCGTGCTGGAGTTCACCGAGTTCAACGGCCCGCGCGACTACGTCCTCGCCGTGCCTCGGAAGACCCGCACCACCCCGCCGATCCCGCTCGACACCTGGCGCGGCGTCGCGGAGAGCCAGGAGTGGCGCTGGCTCAGCCTGCCCTCCAACTGACCGCCCGCTCCGCCCTTGTGTCGGACCGCCCGCGCACCTGACCGCCCGCGCACCTGACCGCCCGCGCACCTGACCGCCCGCGCACCTGACCGCCCGCGCACCTGACCGCCCGCCGCACCTGACCGCCCGCCGCGCCCGACCCCCCGGGTTCGCCCGTCTCCCGGCCACCGTCCCTGCCACCGCGTAGGGTTGACGAGTGACCGAACAGACGCGCAACGTGGTGGGCGACCACGCCAGGGTGGACACCGTGGTGCAGGCCGGGCACGTCGGCACCGTGAACATCCACCAGGCGGCCGCCGCCGTCCACACCCCGGCCTTCGAACTGCCGCCCCAGCGCGCCCACTTCGTCGACCGCACCGAGGAGCAGCGGCGCATCGTCGAGCTCCGCCCGCCCGCCGGCGCGAGCGAGGGCGCCCCGCAGGTGGTGGCGATCAGCGGCCTCGGCGGCATCGGCAAGACCGCGCTCTGCCTGCGCGTCGGCCACGCCCTCGCCGAGCGCTACCCCGACGGGGCGCACTACCTCGACCTGGACGACTACCGCCGCGATGGCGGCATCGACCCCGCCGACGTCCTCGCCGACCTGCTGCCCGCCCTCGGCGTCGACCGCGACTGGCTCGGCCGCGGCTACCGCGCCCTGCTCCGCCAGTACTGGGCCAGGACCCGCGGCGGCCGCCGCCTGCTGGTCGTCGACAACGCCCACACCGGCGCCGAGGTGCAGGCCCTGCTGCCCGCCTCGGCCGGCAGCCTGGTGCTGGTCGCCAGCCGCGGCCCGCTCTACGACCTCGGCGACGCGGGCCAGTTGGAGCTGGCCCTCACCCCGCTCAGCGCCGACCACACCGGCGAACTGCTGCGCCTGCTGCTCGGCGAACAGCGCTGGGCCGCCGCCGACCCCGCCACCGTGCACGCCATCGCCGCCGCCTGCGCCGGACTGCCCAAGGCCGCCGAAGTCGCCGGCGAACTCGCCCGCCGCCTCCCGCACCGCACCCTCGCCGCGCTCGCCGAACGCCTCACCGACGAACTCCACCGGCGCGGCAGCGCACCCGTGGAAGCCGTCTGGGACGCCGCCTACCGCGAACTCGCCCCCGCCGCAGCCCAGTTGTACCGCACCTTGGCGGAGATCCCCGGCCCCTGCGGCACCGAGTACCTGGCCGCCGCCCTGCTCGGCCTCGGCCTGTCCGACGCCGAGGACGCCCTCGCCGAACTCGTCACCGCCGGACTGCTCGACTACCGGGCCGGCGGCTACCGGCAGCACGCACTGGTCCGCGGCCACGCCCTGCGCCGCGCCGAACAGGCCGACCCGGACGGCGCCGAACGCGCCGCCGCCCGCCGCCGCGTCCTGCACTGGCTGCGCCGCCAGACCGCCCGCGCCGACCTGCTGACCGCCGGCGCCCGCCTCACCGTCGAACCCGCCGTCCCGCCGCTGCCCGGCGTCCCCGACGCCGACCTCGGCACCGCCAAGTCCGGTGCGCTGCACTGGATGGAGGCCAACCGGCTGAGCCTGTACGGCGCGGTCGCCCTCGCCCACGCCACCCGGCAGGACGAGGACGCCGTCGCCCTCGCCGAGTCGCTCTGGACGCACTACCTCGACCACCCCCGGCACGACGCCGTCGAAGCCTTCCGCGCCGCCGTCGACTCCGCCGACCGCGCCGACCGCCTCCCCGCCCGCATCCGCACCCGCTGCCTGCTCGCCCGACCCCTGTGGGAGGCCGCCCGGTTCGACGAGGCCGCCGCCCTGCTCCAGCAGGCCCGCGCCCTCGCCGACCTGCTCGGCGACCAGGACGCGGACCGCCGACTCGCCGCCTCCGCCGTCGACTTCCGCGGCCAACTCGCCCTCGCCCGGGGCGAATGGACGGCCGAGCACCACGGCGCCGACGCCGCCCGGGAACACTTCGACGCCGCCCTGGCCGACTTCGCCGAGGCCCGCGCCGTCCACCTGGCCATCGGCAACGCCTACGGCGCGGCCCTCCAGACCTACCAGTGCGCCAAGACCGAGGCCGCCGCCGACGACCAGGCCGCCGCCGCCGAACTCTTCGACCGCGCCCACCGGTTGTTCGCCGCGATGCCCGGCCGCGGCCGCATCGCCGCCCGCGCCCGCTCCGGCCTCGGCCGGGCCCTGCTGCGGGCCGGCCGCTGTACGGACGCCGAACCGCACCTGACCGCCGCGCTCGCCGACGCCGAGGAACGCGGCTCCACCTTCGACGAGGCCCGCATCCGCACCGACCTCGCCACCCTCGCAGACCGCACCGACCGCCCCCGGGAGGCCGCCGCCCACCGCGCCCGGGCCGCCGAACTGCGCGCCACCCACGGCGGCGACACGGGCGGCGGCGACACCCACGGCGGCGACGCGAACGGCTCGGACAGGACGGCCGACGCGGACGGGGCGGCCGACGCGGACGGGACGGCCGACGACGAACGCTGACCGCAGCCCTCACAGCTCCGCGTCGAGCTCCTCGGCGCGGGCCGGACGAACGGTCAGACGGGCCGTGAACGGGCCCAGCGCGCAGTCGAGTTGAACGGGCCACTCGGCCGCCGGCCGGGTGCCCAGCCAGGCGTGCACGGCGGACACGGCGGCCGTCGGATCGACCCGGTGCACCCGGCCGCCCGTCCGGTCCGGCGCGAGCTGCACGGCGAGCAGGCCGCGCTGCCGGTGCCGCAGCACGCAGCGGTCGGCCGACAGCACCGCCGCGGCCGTCAGACAGGACGGCAGCTCGGCCAGCACGTGCGCCGTCCACCCCGCCACCGTCCACCGGCCGGAGCCGGGACGCCGCCACAGCACGGCGGCGCTGCGCACCTGCGCCAGCGAGGCCGCCGGATGCTCGGCGGACAGGTGGTGGATCGGCCGCTCGGTCGCCGCCGGGAAACGCTCCACCCGCACCCGGCCGCCCGCCACCTCCGCGCGCACCGCGAGCGCCGGCGCCGCCGACCGGGGCACCGACGGCACGGGCAGTGGCTCGGTCGGCACCGCCGGTCGAGGGGGCGTCAGCTCCAGCAGCCGGTACAGCTCGGCGCGCAGCAGCGCCAGCGCCTCCCCGGGCCGGTCGAAGGCGTCGGCGGCGTCGGCCGGGGCCAGCGCGGACACGTCGCGGACGCTCTCCGGGCCGGTGAAGCGCGGCGCGGCGGCCAGCAGCCGAGCCATCGGGGTGCCCGCGATCAACTCCCGGCCGCCGTCGTAGGCGTTCAGCACCGGACGGCCCAGCGCCGCCGCGTACAGCGCGGTCGAACCATGGTCGGTGATCACCGCGTCGGCGGCGACCAGGACCGCCGCCCAGTCCTGGTGCGGGGAGGGCAGCAGCAGCCCGGCCCGCAGCTCGGGCCGGAACTGCTCGGCGAGGTCCAGGCGGCTGCGCCCGCCCACCTCGTTGGGGTGCACCAGCAGCGCCACCCGGTACCCGTCCACCGGCAGGCCGAGCACCAATTCGCCCGGCAGGCCCGGCCGTTGGGTGAGCAGGCTCTCCGGACCCCAGGTGGACAGCACCGCCAGCAGGGTCCGGTCGCCGAGGTCCAGCGCGGAGCGGTACGCCTCGCGACGCGGGCCGGACTCCAGCATCCGGTCCAGCGTCGGATCGCCCACCACGACCGCACGGGTCGCCGCCGGCGGGCAGAACTCGGCCAGCCGGGACACCTGTTCGGCGTGCCCGAGGCCGTGCAGGTCGGCCCACGGCGCGCCGTCGGAGAGCAGGAACGCCGGGTCGAGCCCCGACGGCAGTTCGGGCGAACCCTCCTCGTGCAGCGCCTTGTTGAAGCCCGCACCGTGCGGCAGCAGCGCCCGGGCCCGGCCCGAGAGACTGGCCAGCGCGCCCTTCGGACTGGTCGTCAGAATCAGGTCGAACGGCCGGCCGGTGGCCTGCTCGAAGTCGATCACCCGGGCGCCGGAACGGTCCAGCGCGGCCAGCGCCTCCAGGTCGAAACGGGAGCCCGGCACGAGGGTGAACCAGCGGGAGATCCGGCCGTCGCCCTCGAAGACCGGCAGCACGTCCAGCAGCCGGTGCAGCGCCACCGCCGAGCGGAACGCCAGCAGCACCGAGCGCTGCTGGTCCCCGCCGGTGTCGCGCATGCGCCGATGCTATCGGGGCCCCCGCCGCACCGGCCGCCGGGACACGGCCGCTCGACCCCGGCCCGGGCCCGCGACGGCCGGTCTGCCACGCCCCGAGGTTCCTGCTGACGGCCGCTCACCAGGCCGCGAGAGGCCCGGCGACGGCCGACCGACCGCATCCCAGACCTACTGACGGCCGCTCAACCACGCCCCCGCAGCCCCGGGCACGGGAACGCCCGCCGCCCGGGCCGGGCGGCGGGCGTGCTGGGCGGCGGGCGTGCGCCGTCAGATCGCGTCGACCAACTGCACCGCGGCCTCCGTGCCGGAGGCGATCGCGCCGGAGATCCACGCGTGGTAGCGCGGCTGGCAGTGGTCGCCGGCGAAGAACAGCCGCCCTGCCACCGGCGTCGCCACGTGCGGGCCGAGGCTGAGCAGCTGCCCGGGCGTCTCGATGACGGCCTCGCCCAGTGCCCAGCGGTTGCGCAGCCAGGACTGCGACACGTGCCGGTCGGTGACGTAGCGCCGGATCCGCTCGCCGTACAGCTCGGTCAGGTGCTCCAGCGCCTCGGTGTGCCGGTCGGCGGGGGTGAGGGAGTCGAAGCGCAGCGCGTCCTCCGCCCAGTTGTAGGCGGCCAGCACCACGCCGCCGGGCGCGCCGCCGTCACTGGGGTGGGAGGGGAAGTAGACGAACCGGCTGGCCTCGTCGGAGACGCAGCCGCCGCCGACCGCCGCCACCGCGTCGCCGTGCGGGGCGGGCCGGTAGTCGGTGCCGAGCTTGTCCTTCCAGGTGTTCTCGTCCCACTCCCACCAGCGTTCGGTGAACTCCAGCAGCACCTTGTGCGCGGTGTCGTGCTTGAGCTCGTTGATCGCCCGGCGCTTGCCGTAGGGGAGCAGCGGCGCGAAGTCGACGTGCCGCAGCGCCGCGAACGGCACCGCCAGCACCACCATGTCGGCCCGGTACTCGGTGGCCTTGCCGCCGATCGCGCCGTCGCAGGCCTCGTCCTCCGGGCCGGTCTCCGGTTCGGCGGTCAGCGTCACGCCGCTGTCGTCGGTGGCGACGCGGGTGACGACCTGGCCGCGCTCGATGTGCAGGTCCTTGGCGAGGGCCTCGGTCAGCGCGTCGGTGCCCGCGTTGAACTCGAAGTAGGTGACGGAGGGGTTGATGTCGCCGGCGTCGAACACCGAGTGCAGGAAACCGTAGGACAGTCGGCTGGTCAGGTTCTCCAGTGTGCCGACGGCCTGGATCTGGGCGTCGCTCCAGCCCTCGCCCTCCTGGAGGTAGCGCAGCAGTGAGTAGCCGTCCATGTCGTACAGCAGGTTGGCCATGCCCTCGACGCGTTCGGCGATCGGCTTGTCGGTCCAGGTGCCGTCGGGGTTCTTCACCATGGTGTAGGCGCGGGCGGTGTCGAGGGCCTTGTCGAAGGCGGCCGCGGTGGTCTGGTTGCTGTTCCAGCCGAAGCTCTTGTTGATCGGGCCCGGATCGGCGCTGTACGCGCCCTTGCTGACGGTCTGCCCGTTGACGTGCACGAAGCGGCTGCCGAGGCCCTTCGGCGCGACGTACACCGGGGCCTCGCCGCTGCTGAACTCCTCGCCCGTCCAGGACTTGTACGTCACCTTGGAGTCGTTGGACACCTGGTCCGGCACCGGCGGGAGGTCCACCAGGTCGAACGGGCGGCGCGGCACCTTCAGGTGGTCGGCGAGCGCGAGGGTCAGCAGGTGGCTGGACGGGATGCGCATCGCGCCGGCCTCCGCGTGCAGCCGCCCGTCCTGCCACACCTCGCCGCGGAAGGTCTTCACCCGGCCGCCCACCCGGCTGCGGTTCGCCTCCAGCACCCGCACCCGGTGGCCCGCCGCCTGCAGCAGCCGGGCGCACACCATGCCGGAGACGCCCGCGCCGACCACCACGACGTCCCGGGTGTCGGTCGGCTTGAGGCGGGTACGGCCGGTGAGCAGCTTCAGGTAGTCGAGTGTCAGGTCGTTGTGGTCGGCGTCCGTCAGCAGGATGCGGCGCGCCATGATCAGCGCTGCCTCCCGCCGGGCCGGGTCGTCCTGCGGCGTCGCGCCCGCCGCGAGCGAGGCGCCGGCCCCGGGGCCGGTCAGGGCGGCGGCCGTCACCACGCCGCCGGAGGCAAAGAGAAGTCCGCGTCGAGAGATCATCGCCCCAGCGTCCCAGCGGCCCGCCCGGCAGAACGGGCACTCGGGGCACCGCGCCTCCTCTCTCACCCGCACGGGGGGCGCTCGCCGCATTCATCCGGCGCTCCCCGCCCGCATTCGTGCGCCCGGCGGTCGCTCGGTAAGCGATCGATAGGGTATTCCACGAAAACTTGGAGAACAGGGGAGAGCCGTGAGGACCAGGATCAGCACCACCGCACCACCGCCCGCCGAACTCGCCGCCGAACTCGCCGCCGACCCCGCCGTCCAACGGCACATCCTGCGCACCCTGGTCACCGCCCAGATCCTCAGCGGCGCCGGGCTCGCCGCCGGCATCACCGTCGGCGCCGTCCTCGCCAAGGACATGCTCGGCAGCACCGCGCTCGCCGGACTGCCCAGCGCCCTGTTCACCGCCGGCAGCGCCCTCGCCGCGATCATGGTCAGCCGGATATCCGCCGCCCGCGGCCGCCGCCCCGGACTCACCGCCGGCTACGCCACCGGCGCTGTCGGCAGCGTCGGCGTCATCGTCGCCGCCGCCCTCGACAGTCCCGTGCTGCTCTTCCTCGCGCTGTTCGTCTACGGCGCCGGCAGCGCCACCAACCTCCAGGCCCGCTACGCCGGCGCCGACCTCGCCGCCCCCGGGCACCGCGCCCGCGCGATCTCCACCGTGCTCGTCGCCACCACCCTCGGCGGCGTCCTCGGCCCCAACCTGGCCGCCCCCACCGGTGCCGTCGCCCACGCCCTGCACCTGCCACGCCTCGCCGGGCCGTTCCTGCTGGCCGGCCTCGCCTACACCGCCGCCGCCCTCGTCCTCGCCACCCGGCTGCACCCCGACCCGATGCTGGTCGCCCGCGCCGCCGCGGCCCCCGCCGCCGCGGCCCCCGCCGCCGCGGCCCCCGCCGCCGAGCCCGCCGCCGCGGCACCCGCCGCAGCCTCCGCCGCCGAGCCTGCGGACCGGCCGGCCGACGCGTCAACTGCCGTGGTGCGCAACCGCGTTCTGCTCGGCGCCCAGGTCATGGTGGTCACCCAGCTGGTCATGGTCGGCGTGATGACCATGACGCCCGTCCACATGCACGACGCCGGCCGGGGCACCGCCGCCTCCGGACTGGTCATCGCCCTGCACGTCGCCGCGATGTACCTGCCCTCCCCGCTCACCGGACGCCTCGTCGACCGGCACGGCCCGCTCGCCGTCGGCGCCGCCGCCTGCCTCACCCTGGTCGCCGCCGGACTGCTCGCCGCCCTCGCCCCCGCGCACTCCGTCCCGCTGCTCGCGCTCGCCCTCGTGCTGCTCGGCCTCGGCTGGAACTTCGGCCTGGTCTCCGGCACCGCCATCCTCACCGACGGCGTCCCGCTCGCCACCCGCGCCAAGACCCAGGGCAGCGTGGACGTCGCCGTCTCGCTCTCCGGCGCCACCGGCGGCCTCGCCTCCGGCGCCGTCGTCGACCTCTCCGGCTACTCCGTCCTCGCCTTCGGCGGCGGCCTGCTCGCCCTGCTCACCCTGCCCGCCATCGCCACCGCAGCCGTCCGGAGCCGACGATGACCTACCACGTGCCGCCGCAGGCAACCTCCACCCCGTCGCGACAAAGGCTGCCTGCCACGGCACTGGCCTTCGACGGACGCGGCCTGCTCTGCGTCACCCTGCTGCTGCGCCTGCGCGCCGCCATCGCCGACGCCCCCGCCGGCACCCTCGTGCACGTCCGCGCCACCGACCCCGCCGCCCCGCTCGACCTCCCCGCCTGGTGCCACTTCACCGGCCACCACTACCTGGGGCCCGTGGACGAGGACACCTACGCGCTGCGCACCGCCGCCGACCCCGCCCCGACCGCCCCCGACGCCCCCTGGCGCCGACCGGCACAGCCGTAGGGCAGGTCCCGGCGTCTGCCTTCAGACCCAAGGGCGGAGCACCTCGAACGGGGAGATAGGCTGGTCGGGCAGCGGTTCGCCCCGTCCGATCAACGGCGGGAGCGTCGCAAGAGGGAACCTGGTGCGAGTCCAGGACTGCCTCGCAGCGGTGAGCGGGAACGACCGCCGTCACACGCACTGGGCCCGATCGGCCCGGGAAGCGACGGCCAGTAGACAGGCCCTCCACGGGAGATGCCCGCGAGTCCGAAGACCTGCCGCCGCCCGCGGAGCCCACCGGCGCCGCGGATCGTCCGAGCCGCGACTCGCGAAGGAGAGTTCCCGTGGCAGACCAGACCGTCGTACCCGAGGCGGCCGCCGCAAAGCCCGCGCAGGCGTCCCAGGTCACGCTCGCCCACATCATGAGCGAACACGACACCAACCTCTACGGCACCATCCACGGCGGCGTGGTGATGAAGCTCATCGACGACGCCGCCGCCGCGTCCGCCGCCCGGCACGCCGAGGGCCCGGCCGTCACCGCCGCCGTGGACGGCATGACCTTCCTGGCCCCGGTCCGGGCCGGCGACCTGCTCACCGCGCACGCCGAGCTCGAACGGGCCGGCCGCACGTCGATGACCGTCCACGTCACCGTCACCGCGGAACGCTGGAACGCCACCGGCCCGGTCACCCGGGTCGCCACCGGCCGGCTCACCTTCGTCGCCATCGACGCGGAGAGCCGGCCGCGGACCGTCCCGGCGCTGCTGGCCGCCTGACGCGCCGTCAGCCCGTCCGGGCCCGGAACGCCGTCCCACCTGGCGTTCCGGGCCTGCTTTCTGCCGTCGGCGCTACGTGATCACTCTCACGTCTGCGCAAATCCGCCCATTGTGGACGGCGCGCGATCGACATGTTCCGTTCAAGCTCCGCTTACCCCACCATGGCAGCGTGTGCCCGCCTACGCGCGTAGCGCACCCCATGGTCCCTGTGGTTCGAGGAGATTGACAGATGATCAGAACGTGGAAGGCCGCCCGCCCGCTGGCCCTCGCCGCCGCCGCACTGGTGGCCGCCGCCGGCGCGAGCGCCGTCCCGCAGCACGCCACCGCGGCCACCCCCAAGAGCGCCGCCGCGGCCGCCGCCACCCCCAAGCGAGTTCTGTTCGACAACACCAAGGCGGAGACCGCGGGCAACGCCGACTGGATCATCTCCACCAGCCAGCCCGACCCGCTGGCGCAGAACGCCAACCCGACCGGCGAGACCAGCTGGACCGGCGCCCTCTCCGCCTGGGGCGTGGCCCTGCAGAAGACCGGAAACTACAGCCTCAAGACGCTGCCCGCCGGCAACACCATCACCTACGGCACGGGCGGCGCGCTCGACCTCGCCAACTTCGACGAGTTCGTGATCCCCGAGCCCAACATCCGGCTCAGCGCCGCCGAGAAGACCGCCGTCATGACGTTCGTCCAGAACGGCGGCGGCCTCTTCCTGATCTCCGACCACACCCAGAGCGACCGAAACAACGACGGCTGGGACTCCCCGGCGATCATCAACGACCTGCTGACCAGCAACGGCGTCAACAACACCGACCCGTTCGGGTTCTCCGTCGACCTGCTGAACATCACCACCGACAACCCGCGGGCGATCACCTCCGCCGGCGACCCGGTGCTCAACGGGCCGTTCGGCACCGTCACCGGCTCGATCATCCGCAACGGCACCACCTTCACCCTCAAGCCCGCCGACAACCCCAACGTCAAGGGCCTGCTCTACCGCACCGGTTACAGCGGCAACACCGGCGCCGCGTTCGTCACCTCCACCTTCGGCAAGGGCCGGGTGGCGATCTGGGGCGACTCCTCGCCGATCGACGACGGCACCGGCCAGCCCGGCAACACCCTGTACAACGGCTGGAACGACCCGGCCGGCACCGACGCCGCGCTCGCCCTCAACGCCACCGCGTGGCTCGCCCAGGGCGGCTCCACCGGCAACACCGGCTCGGTCACCGTCACCGACCCGGGGGCCCGCACCGCCACCGTCGGCACCGCGACCAGCCTCCAGCTCGCCGCCACCGACACCGCCGGCGGCACCCTCGCCTGGTCGGCCACCGGCCTGCCCGTCGGCCTCACCGTCAACCCCTCGACCGGTCTGATCAGCGGCACCCCGACCACCGCCGGCACCGGCACGGTCACCGTCACCGCGACGGACTCCACCGGCCCCTCCGCAACCGCCGCCTTCACCTGGACGGTCGCCGCGAGCGGCGGCACCACCTGCACCGCCGCCCAGCTGATCACCAACCCGGGCTTCGAGACCGGCAGCACCTCCGGCTGGACCGAGACCAACAGCGGCGGCAGCTCCACCATCAACTCCAGCTCCAGTGAGCCCGCGCACTCCGGCAGCTACGACGCCTGGCTCGACGGGTACGGCGCCACCAACACCGACGCCCTCGCCCAGACCGTCACCCTGCCCGCCGGCTGCTCCGCCTACAACCTGAGCTTCTGGCTCCACATCGACAGCGCCTCCTCCACCACCACCGTCTTCGACACCCTCACCGTCACCGCCAACGGCACCACCCTCGCCACCTACAACAACACCAACGCCGCCGCCGGCTACCAGCAGCGCACCTTCAACCTCGCCGCCTACGCCGGTCAGAGCGTCACCCTCAAGTTCACCGGCGCAGAGGACTACACCAAGCAGACCTCCTTCGTCCTCGACGACATCACCCTCAACATCTCCTGACACTCCCTTCCCACCCCGGGCCGGCCCCACCCGGCCCGGGGTTCCGTCGTTCGATCACGTCGGCGACGGGATCGACCTGCTTTGTGAAGGTCTTGCCATGAGGATCTTCACCTTTCTAGACTGCGGCGACTGTGGCCAGGCGCGTCCATGCCACTTGTTCGGGGGAGGGCTGAAGTGAAACGTTTCCGCCTGCTCGTTGCGGGCAACGCCGTTTCTGCGTACGGCAGTTATCTCAATATGGTCGCCCTCAACGTCTTCGTGTACCACCTGACGGGCAGTGCCCTGACGGCCGGTCTGTACATGGCGGTGCGGCTGCTGACGAGTGTGGCGTCCGGAGTCCTCGCGGGTGCGCTCGCGTCGCGGATTCCGCGCAAGCGGCTCATGGTGGGGGCGGACCTCACCCAGGCGACCGCGTTGGTCCTGCTGCTGCTGGCGCCCTCGGGCGCCCGGGTGGCGCTGCTGTTCGGGCTCGCGGTGATCGCCGGGGCCTGTTCGACCGTCTCCGGGGTGGCGCTGCGCAGCGCGGTGCCCGAGATCGTCGGGGCGGAACTGCGGACCAGGGCCAACAGCCTTCTGGCGACCGGGCGTTCGCTGGCGATGGTGGCCGGGTTCGGCTCCGCGAGCGTCATCGTCGCCCAGCTCGGCTACCGCTGGGCGTTCGCCTTCGACGCGCTGTCGTTCCTCGTCTCGGCGAGCGTGCTGCTGTCGCTGCCGATCCGCACCGAGGCCGCGCGGGAGAAGGACGTCCCGGCAGGCGCCGCGAAGGCGGAGCCGGGCGGCGGCGGGCGGTGGGCGACGCTGATGCTGCTGCGCTCGATGCCCGTGGTGGCCGTGATGGTCCTGGTCCGGGCGGTCGACGGCCTGGGCTCCTCGTCCCACAACGTGGCGCTGCCGATCTACTCCGACGCGCTCGACCACGCCCACCCGGCGGCGTTCATCAGCCAGTTCTGGGCGACCTGGGCGATCGGCAACATCGCCATGCAGCAGATCCTGTCCCGCTGGACCTCCCGCACCGGCCGCAGCCCGGGGGAGCGGGTCTTCGCGCTGGGCGCCTGCGTGATGTCGGCCGCGTTCATCCTGGTCTTCAGCGGACTGCCGACCGTCCTCGCGGTCGTCGCCGCCCTGGTGGCCGGCATGGCGGACGGACTGACCGAAGTCGCGTACGTCTCGCGGCTCCAGGCCGTCCCGGACGCGCAACGGGCCCGGCTGTTCGGCCTGTCCGCGTCGGTGGAGAACCTGGGCTTCGGCCTCGGCATGATCCTCAGCGGCGCGCTGCTGGAGGAGTTCTCGCCGTTGCAGGTGGTGGGCGCCTTCCACGGGCTCGCGATCCCGCTCTGCCTCGGATTCCTGCTCCTGCTGGTGCGCGGCGCGGTGGCCGGACGGGCCGCGCCGCCGGCGGCGCCCGAACCGGAAGCAGCGGACGACCGCGTTCCCGCATCCGAAGGAGGACGGACATGACCACTCCCACCGACCGCCGGATCGCCGTCATCGGCGTCGCCTTACGCCTCCCCGGCGCCAACACCACCGACGCCTTCTGGCGGGTGATTCGCGACGGCGAGGACCGCATCCGGCATTTCACCGAAGAAGAGCTCGACGCCGCCGGAATCCCGGCCGAGAAGTACCGGGCACCGGATTTCGTGGGCGCGAGCGCCGTCCTCGACGGCGACATCTCGCAATTCGACGCCTCGTTCTTCGGGATGAGCGGCCGAGAAGCAACCTACACCGATCCGCAGCACCGCCTGTTCCTCGAAGTCGCGTACCACGCACTGGAGAACGCCGGCTATCCGCAGGAGCGCCCCGGCACCCGCATCGGCGTCTACGCCAGCACCGGGTACGAGCTGTACTCGCTTCAGACCTACCTGCTCAACAACGTGCTCCACGGCTCGCCCGCCGACGACTGGCTCTCGCGCCTGCAGGTGCTGATCGGCAACTACGCCGACTTCACCGCCACCCGCGCCTCCTTCCGGCTGGACCTGACCGGCCCGTCCTTCAACATCCAGACGGGGTGCTCCAGTTCACTCCTCGCCGTGCAGACCGCCGCACAGGCGCTGCTGTCCGGCGAGACCGACCTCGCGCTCGTCGGGGCCGCGGCCATCCACACGCCGCAGGTGCTGGGCTACCAGTACGTCAAGGGCTCGATCCTGTCGAAGACCGGCCGGGTGCGGGCGTTCGACGGGGCCGCCGACGGCACGGTCGGCGGCAACGGCGTGGTGGCGGTCGTCCTCAAGCCGCTGGAACGCGCCCTCGCCGACCGGGACACCGTCCACGGCGTGATCAGCGGCTGGGGCGTCGGCAACGACGGCGCCGCCAAGCACACCTTCAGCGCGCCCAGCGCAGCCGGCCAACAGGCCGCGATCCGAAGGGCGTTGGAGACGTCCGGGATCAGCGCGGACGAGATCGGCCTGCTGGAGACGCACGGCACCGGCACGCTCAAGGGCGACCCGATCGAGTTCGACGGCGCCACCGCCGCGTTCCGCGCCGACACCGACCGCACCGGGTACTGCGCGATCGGCTCGACCAAGGCCAACATCGGCCACCTGGACGTGGCGTCGGGCCTGGTCGGCCTGATCAAGGCGATGCTCGCCGTCCGCCACGGGGTGATCCCGCCGATGGCCAACTTCCAGCACCCCAACCCGGGCATCGACCTCGTCACCAGCCCCTTCTACATCCCCCGCGAGGCCCGGCCGTGGCCGCAGGACGGCCGACCGCGCCGGGCCGGCGTCACCTCGCTGGGCGTCGGCGGCACCAACGTCCACGTGCTGCTGGAGGAACCGCCGCCCGCGACCCCCGCGCCGCAGGACGACGCCCACCCCACCCCCGGCGTGCTGCTGCTCTCCGGACGCGACCCGGAGGCGCTCACCGCCAACGCCCGCGCCTTCCGCACCCACCTGCGCCGCCGCCCCGACACCTCCATGCCCGACCTGGTCACCACCACCGCCCTCGGCCGCACCCACGGACGGCACCGGCTCGCCGTACGCGGCGACGGCCCGGCGGCGCTCGCCGACGCCCTCGACCGCTGGCTGGCCGGCACCGCCCCCACCGCCGGCGGGCGCGGCCCGGTGTGGACCGGCCTCGCCCCCCGCGAGGGCGCCACCCCGGTCGGCTTCCTGTTCGCCGGCCAGGGCAGCCCCTCGCACGGCATGGCCGCCCCCTTCGACCGCAGGTTCCGGGCCGTGACGGACGTCCTCGACACCTGCGAGGCGCAGTACCGCCGCACCTACGGCGCGCCGCTGCTGGACGCGTTCCGGGCCGGCGCCGAAGCCGACGGCAGCCAGACCTGGCCGACCGCCACCGCGCAGCCCGCGCTGTTCGCCCTCCAGGTCGCCCTCACCCGCATGTGGGAGCACGCCGGGGTGCGGCCCGCGATCGTCGCCGGACACAGCGCCGGCGAGTACGCGGCCCTCGCAGCCGCCGGCGCCCTCACCGTCGAGGACGGGCTGCGGCTCACCGCCGAACGCGGCCGGCTCATGCAGGCCTGCCCGCCCGGCGCCATGGTCGCCGTCGCCGCCGACCGCACCACCGCCGAGCAACTCGCCCACGAAATACCCGGGTTGGAGCTGGCCGTCGCCAACGGCGCACAGTCCCACGTGCTGGGCGGTCCGGTCGAGGCCGCCGAGAAACTGGTCGCGCTGCTCGCCGAACGCGGCATCCCCGGCGAGTGGCTCCCGGTCGACCGCGCCTTCCACACCGCGCTGACCGAACCGGCCCTCGACGCCTTCCGCACGGTACTGGAGAGCATCGCCTTCCGGCCGCTGACCGTCCCGTTCGTGAGCGGCCTCGACGGCGACGTCCGCCCCGCGGGCTGGGTGCCGGACCCGGACTACTTCCTGCGGCACACCCGGGAAGCGGTCCGCTTCGACGCCGTGCTCGCGACGCTCGGAGCACAGGCGGACGGCGCGCCCGTGCTCCTGGACCTCGGCCCGCACCACACGCTCGGCGGCCTCGCCAAGCGCGCCCTGCCCGCCGCCACCGTGGCCTCCGCCATGCGGCGCGGCGCGGGCATCGAACCCCTGTGGTCCGCGGCCGCCGCCCTGCACTGCGCAGGCGCGCCCGTGGACTGGCACCACCTGCTGGAAGGCACCCGCGGCGGCCGCACCCCGCTGCCCGCCTACCGCTTCCAGCGCCGGCACTACTGGACGGGCCCCGAACCGTCGATCAGCACATTCGGTGAACCAACGGAAGACGAGGACGCAGTGGAACTGAGCAACACGGGCACGGTCACCGCCGACGACGTACGCCGTCACATCGTCGAGGTGACGGTCAACCACCTCGGCGCGGAGCCGGGGGCGGTGACCGACGACACCTCGTTCTTCGACCTCGGCGCCGACTCCCTGCAACTGATCCACATGCTGCGGCTGGTCGAACAGGAGCACCAGGTCAAGGTCGCCATGCGCGAACTGTTCGAGGAGGCCGGCACGCCGCGCCTGCTGGCCGAGCTGATCGTGAGCCGGATCCCGGGGGCCACCGCCGCGCCTGTCGCGCCTGCCCCGGTCGCACCGGCGCCCGCTCCCGTCCCGACGCCTGCTCCGGCTCCGGCTCCCGTCCAGGTCCAGGTGCCCGCGCCCCTCGCCCCGGTGGTCCCGGCCGCCGCCGCCCCGGGCTACGCGACGCGCCAGGAGTTCGAGGACCTGGCCCGCCAGATCCAGCAACTCACCCAGATCCAGCTGCAGATGATGACCCAGCTCGCCGAACTGGTGACCCGCCAGCTCGCCGCGCTGCCCGCCGGCCCGTCGACCGCGGCCGGTGGCCGGTGAGCACGCAGCAGCAGGGCGGGCCCGCGCCCGTCACCGCCGCCGCCGACAGCGACCTCGCCGCGATGGCGGAGCTGTCGCGACGGATCGCCGAGCAGCTGAGCGGTGCAGTCCGGGCGACGACCCCGGCGGCCGAGACCGGGGCCGATCCCGCAGCTCCTGCGCCGTCCGGTGCCCCGGTGGCGTCCGGTGCCGCACCGAAGATGCACGGCCCCCGAGTGGCGGTCGACCGCGGCTCCGGCATGGTCAGCGGCACCGGCCCGGAGAGCCGCAAGCGCCACCTGGACGAGCTCGTCCGCCGCTACACCGCGAAGACCCCGACGTCGAAGGAGCTGGCCCGGCGCCACCGCCGCGTGCTGGCCGACAGCCGGGCCGTGGTCGGCTTCCGCTCCAGCACCAAGGAGATGCTGTACCCGATCGCGGCGCGCGGCGCGTCCGGCGTCTCGATCACCGACATCGACGGCAACAGCTACACCGACATCACCATGGGCTTCGGCGTGCTGATGTTCGGCCACGAGCCGCCGTTCGTCCGCGAGACCGTGCGCGAACACCTGTCGCGCGGCGTGCAGTTGGGCCCGCGCAACGCCGAGACCGGCGAGGCGGCCGAACTGCTCGCCGAGATCACCGGCATGGAGCGGGTGGCGTTCGCCAACTCCGGGACGGAGGCCAACTCGGCGGCCATCCGGCTCGCCCGCGCCGCCACCGGGCGCCGGAAGATCGTGACCTTCCACGGCTCGTACCACGGCCACGCGGACAACGTCCTCGGCCGGGCGGCCGGGAAGAACGAGGAACGCGCCACCGCGCCGGTGTCGATCGGCATCCCGGACAGCGCGGTCGCCGACCTGATCGTCCTCGACTACGGCGACCCGGCCTCGCTGCGGGTCATCGAGGAGCAGGCGCAGTCCATCGCCGCCTGCATCATCGAGCCCGTGCAGAGCCGCCACCCGTCCCTCCAACCGGTCGAGTTCGTACGGGAGTTGCGCGCCCTGACCCAGCGCCACGGCATCGTGCTGATGTTCGACGAGATGCTGACCGGCTTCCGCCCGGCGCTGCGCGGCGCGCAGGAGCTGTACGGCGTCACGCCGGACCTCGCCACCTACGGCAAGCTGCTCGGCGGCGGCTTCCCGATCGGCGCCATCGCCGGACGGGCCGACATCATGGACGGCGTCGACGGCGGCTACTGGAACTACGGCGACGCCAGCTACCCGCCCGGCGAGACGACCTTCTTCGGCGGCACCTACATCCAGCACCCGGTGTCGATGGTGGCCGCCCGCGCCGTCCTGACCCACCTCAAGGCGCAGGGCCCGTCGCTCCAGCAGCGCCTCAACGGTCGGATGGACCGGCTCGCCGCCGACCTCAACGGCTTCTTCGAGGCCGAGGAATTCCCGCTGCGGCTGGCCCACTTCGGCTCGATGTTCCGCTTCGAGCACCGCGCCGACATGGAACTGCTCTACCACCACCTGCTGCTGCGCGGGGTGTTCGTCTGGGAGTGGCGGAACTTCTTCCTGTCCACCGCGCACACGGACGAGGACCTCGCCGTCGTCACGGACGCCGTCCAGGGTTCGCTGCGCGAGCTGCGCGACGCCGGGTTCTTCCCCGGGGCCCGCCTCCTGGCCCCGGCGCCCAAGCCGGCCGCCGTCCCCGCAGCCGTCCCGGCCGCCGTCCCCGCAGCCGTCCCCGCCGCAGCCCCGGCCGCCGCCCCGGCCCCGGTCGGCGCGATGCCCCTCTCCGCGCCGCCGCGCGACCGCGCCCCGGCCGCAGCCCCTGCCTCCCCGGCCCCGGCCGCAGCCGCCACCCCGTCCCCGCCGGCCGTCCCGCCCCGCACGTCCGGCCCCGACTTCAGCATCTACTTCTTCGGCGACTACCCCCAGGAGGAAGCCCCCCGCCTGGACAAGTACGCCACCATCCTGGAGACCGCCCGGTTCGCCGACACCCACGGCTTCCACTCCCTCTGGATGCCCGAACGGCACTTCCACTCCTTCGGCGGCCTGTTCCCCAACCCCGCCGTGCTCGGCGCGGCCCTCGCCCGGGAGACGCAGAGCATCCGCATCAACGCGGGCTCGGTCGTCCTGGCGCTCCACGACCCGATCCGGGTCGCCGAGGAGTGGTCGATGGTGGACAACCTCTCCGGCGGACGGGTCGGCATCGGCTGCGCGACCGGCTGGAACGCCAACGACTTCGTGTTCTTCCCGGAGCGGTTCGCCCGCCACAAGGAGGCGATGTTCGAGCAGCTCGCCGACGTCCGGGCGCTGTGGCGCGGCGAGGCCCTCAAGCGCACCGGCGGGGACGGCAGCGAGACCGAGATCCGGCTGTTCCCACGGCCGGTCCAGGACATGCCGCCGATGTTCACGGCGGTCGTCGGCAACCCGGCCTCCTACGAGCTGGCCGCCCGCCACGACCTGGGCATCGTCACCAACCTGATGTCGCAGACCGTCGAGCAGCTGCGCGACAACATCGCCCTGTACCGCCGCACCCGCGCCGCCCACGGCCTCGACCCGGCCGCCGGACGGATCGCCATCCTGCTGCACACCCTGCTCGACAGCGACCACGACCGGGCCCGCGAGGCGGCGTTCGATCCGCTCTCCCGGTACATGCGGGCCTCGCTCTCGCTGTTCGGCGGGGTCACCAACAGCCTCGGGTACGGAAAGGTCGACCTGTCGACACTGAGCCAGGACGACCAGGACGTGCTGTTCGCCCGCGCCTACCGCCGGTACTGCGACGACCGGGCGCTGATCGGCACCCCCGAGACCGTCGCCCCCGTGGTGGACGCCGTCCGGGCGGCCGGCGTGGACGAGATCGTCGCCCTGGTGGACTTCGGCGTCCCGGAGCCGACCCTGCGGGCCGGCCTGCCCCACCTCGACTCGCTGCGCCGTACCTACGCCAGGACCGCCACGCCGGAGCCCGTACGCCGGGCCGCCCCGGAACCCGCACGCCCGGCCACGCCGGAGCCCGCACACCGGGCCGCCCCGGAACCCGCACGCCCGGCCACGCCGGAGCCCGCACACCGGTCCGCCCCGGAGCCCGTCGCGCAGCAGCACCCGCTCTCCTTCGGCCAGCAGCGGATCTGGATGGAGGAGCGGATCATGCCGGGCCGCACCGCCTACAACGAGTCCAAGGCCCTCCTGCTGGACGGCCCGCTGGACGTCCCCGCGCTGCGGTCCGCCGTGCGCGCGCTGGTGGCCCGCCACGAGAGTCTGCGCACCGTCTTCCGCGAGCACACGGACGGCTCGGGCGAGCCCGTCCAGATCGTCCTGCCGCCGCACGAGCCGGACTTCGAGCTGATCGACCGCTCGGCGTCGACCCCGGCCGACGCCGACCCGCACGCCGCCGTCCAGGACGTGCTGGACACGGAGAGCGCCCGCCTGTTCGACCTGGCCGAGGGCCCGCTGTTCGTCACCCGGCTGGTGAAGCTCGGCGAGCAGCGCCACGTCCTGGTGCTGTCGCTCCACCACATCGTGGTGGACGCCGCGTCGGCGTCCGTCATGACCCGCGAGCTCTCCGCCTTCTACCGGGCCGAGACGGCCGGCCGGACCGTCGCGGACGGCGAACTGCCGGTCCTCGCCCGGTCGTACGCCGACCACGCCCGCGCACAGCGCGCCGCAGCCGGCAGCCCCGAGGCCTCGGCGGACCTCGCGTACTGGCGGGAGACCCTCGGCGGCGACCTGCCGGTGCTCGGCCTGCCCACCGACCGGCCCCGCCCGCCGGTGATGACGTCCAACGGCCGGGCCACCTTCCGCACCCTGCCCACCGAACTCTCCGACGGCCTGAGGGCGTTGAGCCGCGGCCGACGCGCGACCCTGTTCATGACGCTGATCGCGGGCTACGCGGCGCTGCTGCACCGCCTCACCGGCGGCCAGGACGTGGTGATCGGCACGCCGATCTCCGACCGCCCCGAGGGCTCCGAGGACCTGGTCGGCTTCTTCGTCAACACCCTGGCGCTGCGCGTCGACCTGTCCGGCGACCCCGACTTCGGCACCCTCCTCGACCGGGTCCGGCGCACCGCGCTGGACGCCTACGACCACGCCGACGTCCCGTTCGAGTCCGTCGTGCGCGAGCTCGCGCCGAGCCGCGCCACCGACCGCACACCGGTGTTCCAGGTGCTCGCCGAGTTCGAGCGGGGCGAGCCGTTCCGCCTCGACCTGCCGGGCGTGCGGGCCTCCTCCCTGGACGCCGGGCCCGACAAGTCCCTGACCGACCTGTGCGTGTACTTCACCGACGGCGGCGCGGCCGAGGGCATCCGCTGCCACCTGGAGTACAACACCGACCTGTTCGACCCCGCCACGATCGACGGCTGGTTCACGACCTTCGCCGGCCTCCTGCGGCAGGCCGTGGCCGACCCCACGACGCCGCTGTCCCGGCTCGCGCCGGTCCGAGACGCGAGCACCGCGCCGACGGCGGACGGCTGGCTCTGCGGCCCGGCGCGCGAGGTGCCCGCGACGACCCTGCACGCCTGGGTCGCCCGGCAGGCCGCCCGCCACCCGGGGCGCCCGGCCGTCGTCGACGGCGAAACCGTCCTGACGTACGGGGAGTTGGAGCGCCGCGCGTCCCAACTCGCCGCCGTCCTCCGACACCGGCTCGGCCCGCCGGCCCCCGGCCCGCACCGCCCGGTCCCGATCTGGCTGGACCGATCGCCCGAGCTGATCGTGGCGATGCTCGCCGTCCTCAAGGCCGGCCACGGCTACGCGCCGCTCGACCCGGCCCTCGGGCTCGCCCGCGCCGCGTCCGTGCTGGCCGACTGCGCCTCGCCGCTGCTGCTCACCACCGGCGACGCGGCGGCCGTTCTCGACCTGCCCGCCGACGTCACCGTCCTCGACGTCAACGACCCCGGCAGCGCCCCCGCACTCACCGAGGCCGACGCCACGGCGACGCCCGCCGCGCTCTGCTACGCCCTGCACACGTCCGGAACGACCGGACGCCCCAAGGGAGTCGCCGTCCCGCACCGCAACCTCGTGGCGTTCTGCGAATGGCACCACCAGTACTTCGCGACCACCGCCGAGGACCGCACGGCCCTGCTGTCCAGCGTCGCCTTCGACGGCTCGCTGATGGAGATCTGGCCGACGCTGACGGCGGGCGGCACGCTCGTCGTCGCCGACGACGAGACCCGCAAGGACCCGCTGGCGCTGGCCCGTTGGTACGCCGTGCACGGCATCACGTTCTCCTTCCTCACCACGGCCTTCGGCGAGGCGCTGATGGCCCTGGACGAGCGGCGCCAGCCGCCGCTGCGTCACCTGGCCGTCGGCGGCGACGTGCTGAGGGTGCGGCCGCACGCCTCGGCGGCCTACCGGGTCACCAACGTGTACGGCCCGACCGAGGCCACCGTCCTGTGCGCGGCGCACACCGTCGCACCCAGGGGCGCCGAGACCGGCCCGATCCCGATCGGCCTGCCCGTCGACAACGCCCGGGTACGACTGGTGGACGCCGACGGCAACCCGGTGCCCGACGGCACGCCCGGCGAGCTGTACATCGCCGGCGCCGGCGTCGCACAGGGCTACCTGGACCGGCCGGACGAGACCGCCGCCCGGTTCCGGCCCGACCCCCACGGCGGCCCGGGCGCACTCACGTACCGCACCGGCGACCTGGTGCGGCGCAACCCCGCCACCGGCACGCTGGAGTTCTGCGGGCGCGCCGACGACCAGGTGAAGGTCCGCGGCTTCCGCGTCGAACCGGGCGAGGCCACCGAACAGCTCCGCCAGGTGTGGGGCGTGCAGGACGCCGCCGTCGTCGCCCGCCGCGACGCACACGGGGACGCCTACCTGGTCGGCTACCTCGTCCCCGCCGAACCGCTCACGGGCGACGACGCGACAGCCGCCGCGCAGCGGACCGCCTTCGCGATCCTCGCCGCCGGCGCGCTCGGACGCCGGGTGCCCGAGTACCTGGTGCCGCGCAGCTGGGCAGTCCTGCCGGCCCTGCCGCTCAACGGCATCGGCAAGCTGGACCGCTCCGCCCTGCCCGACCCGGACATCACCGTCCCGACCGCACCCGCCCCGCAACCGGCCCCCGCGGCCGCACCGGTGCCCGCACCGGCGTCCGCACCGACCCCGCACCCGTCGCGGACCCTGGACCGGGTGCGTGAGCTGTGGGCGGCCGAACTCGGCATCGCCGCGGAGACGATCGACCCGCAGTCGTCGTTCTTCGACCTGGGCGGACACTCGATCACCGCGATCCGCGTGGTGAACCGGGTCCGCGAGGCGCTCGGCGTGGACGTCCCCGTGACCCGGCTCTTCCAGCAGCCGACCCCGGCCGCGACGGCCGCCTTCATCGACGCCTCGGGCGGCGGCTCCGCCCCCGAGACACCCGCGGCCGTCGCACCCGTCGCACCCGTCGCATCCGTCGCATCCGACCGCCCGCCGCTCACCATCACGCAGGCACGCTTCGCGGACCGCATCGGCAAGCTCCCCATCCCCGAGGTGTTCAACGTCGCGCTGCGCCTCCTCATCACCGGCCCGCTGGACGTCCCCGCGCTGCACACCGCCCTCACCGGCCTGATGGAGCGCCACGAGTCGCTGCGCACCCGGTGCGTCCGCGGCGAGCGACCCGAGGACTGGTGGCAGGACGTGCTGCCCGCCGTCGCTGTGCAGCCGCCCGTCGCGGACCTGCGCGGTCTGACGGAGAGCGAACGCGAGGCGGAGCTGTCGCGGATCAGCACCGAGGCGGCCAGGCACCCGTTCGACCTCGAGGCGGGCGTCCAGCCGGCGATCCGGCTGGTGCGCACCGGCGAGGAGACCTGGGCACTGGTCTTCGTCATGCACCACTCGATGTGCGACGGCTGGGGCGTCAGCGTCCTGCTCAAGGACTTCGCGGCGCTGTACCGGGCTGCTCTGACCGGCGAACCGCACGGCCTGCCGGCGGCGACCCAGCAGACTGCCTACGCCCGGTCCGAGCAGGTCCGCAGCCAGGCCGACCGGGAGGAGGACTACGCCTACTGGGAACGGCAGTTGAAGGACGCGCCGCCGTTCACCCACGACCTCCCGCTGGACCGGCCGCGCCCCGAGACGCTCAGCGGCCTGGGACAGGTGGCCCAGTTCGCGGTGCCGTCCGAGGTCCGGGGACGCATCGAGGAACTGGCCAAGCGCCTCGGCACCACCCCGTTCGCCGTCACGGTCACCGCCCTCGGCCGGTTCATGGGCACCCTCAACGGCCGTGCGGACCACCTCGTCCCGGTCGCGTACGCCAACCGCGCCCGCCGCGAGGAGGAGACACTGCTCGCCTGCACCGTCTCCTCGATGCTGCTGCGGCTGCGCACCGACGCCACCGGGCCGTTCGCCGACCAGGTCCGCGAAACCGCCCGCGCCGCGGGCGAGGCCCTGGAACACCTGATGCCGCTGTCCCAGTTCGGACCCCGGCTCCGCGAACGCGGCTACCCCCACGTCCCCGACCGGCTCGCCCACGGCTTCCAGTACCAGAACTCCCTGGAAACCGACATCGACCTGCCCGGCCTCACCGTCCAGGTCGAGGACCTCACCATCCCCGCCGCCCGCGGCGAGTTCAACCTCGGCATCGTCCCCGCCGGCGACGCCTTCGCCTGCTACCTCGAATACACCACCGACCTCTGGGACGCCGAAACCATCGCCTCCTGGACCACCCGCTACACCACCCTCCTCGACACCCTCGTCACCCAAGCCCTGACCACCACCCCCTGACACCCACACCCGCAGCGGCATCCCCCATCGGGGGATGCCGCTCAACCCCGGAAGCGCACCGGAAACGCAAAAGACCCCAGGAGAACCTGGGGTCTTTCGTTGGTGGGTCGTTCACGAGATCCGCTGACCTGCGGGTATGCCGTCGCCTGAGAGTTGGCCCCCCGGGGCGGTCAAGATCACTCCCCATATGCTTCACCTACTGAACTATCTGGTTCGACGGACGATGCACTGCGCCGAGGGCCCCGTGGCGCGAGAGTCATTTGCGAGGGGGCCCGCAGGGTTCGTTCCGTTGCTCAGTGGGGCTGAGTGGTTGGGCGAGCGGACCCGCCGATGTCAAATATGGCCCGTAAGCGGGCCGTTTGCCAGGATGAGAACGGCCTCCATGTGGAAGGGGCCTACTTGCTGAATCCCTCCGATGCCGCTGCGGTGCCTGCGCGCGTAGGTCGGGTGTGGTGCCGGACTGGAAAGAGGTCTTGCCGGTGGTCGGGTAGCAGCAGTTCCGAGGCAGGCGAGTCGGAGGATTGAGACGTCACGTGGTCGTGATCGTCTTCAACTCCTGGCACGAGGTTGCGTTTCTTTCGCCTGAGGCGGTCCATGTTGAAGTCTCTGGCACCCCCTCTCCGGCGCAAGCAGGTGCGGGGAGTCGTACCAGACCGCCGGTGGGTGGCTGGTTTTCGCTGTGACGCGTTACCGTCAGGTCCGCTGGGCGAAAGTGATCGGCCGGCCGCGCCCGTGCAAGCTGCTGAAGAGGGCAAAGCGACGTGTCGCTTGGGGTAGACCTTGATCCTGCTGGCGCACGTCAGAGGCGACGGCATGTGCGGTCGTGCTCGCCGGAGTGTGGCGCCGACCTGGGTGTCCTGTCGGGAGGCGGCGCTGCTCGCGGCGGACAGCTGGCTTCCCGATATCGGATTGCTGATCGAGGGGTACGTCGAAGGGTGGATTCCTGATGGCCCGATCGCCCTTGAGTAGCTTCGGCTGCTTCGTTGGGCTCTACGTCGTCGACCGCATGATGCGGTGGCCACGAGGTGGAGCCCGGTGAGGCACTCAGCCGCGGTCCTGTCACACCGGGGGCGAGACTGTGCCGCCGCTTAAGCCGGCCGAAGTGCTCGCGACGAAAGCCGTGCCCGTCCCCAAGACACCCGATTTGCGGCACATGCCGCAGCGAGCAAGTCACCTGCCGAGCCCCAGTCACCTGCGAACCTCTGCCCGGAGTGTTCAGCCAGAGTTGCATTCGCAACTGGCCGTCCTTAGGGATTTCCAAGCGGTTGCTGTCATTTAGGACAGCGCGAGTCCAAAGTGGCGGTCTTCCCAGTTGGCCGCCAGGTCGTTCAGTCGCTGATGGAGGCTCGGCAGCACGAACTCGTGGAGACCTTCCTGTTCGCACCGGCGACCGCCGTCGCCAGCGATCGCAGTGAGAAGTTCCCCGAAATGGGGCGGTACAGTACGACTGTTCAGCTCGGCAGCGGCTCGCCAGCGTTCGAGCTGTTCCGGTTCCTCTTCGAGCTTGCATCCGCGCTGGTACAGATCGACGTCCATCCCGACGGGTTGGATCACTCTTTCGCTTTTGTGCGCGAGGTTGAGGATGATGTCGACGCCGGGCGGGTCGAGGTCGCCCCAAGCTGCGAGGGGCAGGCTGCTCGGGACTCGGCGGAGGAGGAAGAGAGCGAGCGCGTCCGAGGCGAATCCTCCGGTCCAGATGCACAGCCATTCTGTGGGTACCGTGGTGCGCGAAGCGACGGCTTCGAACGTTTCCTGGTTCTCGATGAGAAGAACGCCGCGGGCTTGGAGGTCCAGGTGTCCGTGTTCCGCGGCAGCGCGGCCCGGCAATTCGATGAACGGCTCGGCCACGGAGAGGTCGGCCACCAGACGCTGCCGGTGCCAGGCTGCGGGGCCGGTCATTCTCAGGCCGGTGTCAGTGGTGTAGACGGCTTGGCTGAAGGGCACGCCGATCAGGTTCGCGAAGGCGTTCTTGGACGCGTCGCTCCAGCGTTTGCTCCCGCCGAGTGCGCGTGAGGCGAGTTCGCGCTCGCCGAACCTCCAGTTGCGGCTCATGCCAAGGTGCCACTGCGCGGCCGCCCGGATCGCGGCGGAGTAGGTGTTCCAGTTGTGTGTGCCGGCGCGGGATCCCGCCGGGGCAAGCCAAAGGCTGTCATCTGGAAGAGCTGCGAGCAGTGTGTACTCGGGGGCGAGTTCAGGTACAGCGTGCATGGCAGCCAGGACCGCTGCACGCTGGTTGGTCACGCACTCGCGTTTGACGATCGCCCGGTAGCGGGCCTGCCCTCGTTTGGTCAGCAGCGGCCCTGCGGCCCCGATCAGCAGCATCCGCAGCGACAGCTGGTGGCGGCTGTGCCGTAGAGCTGCGTCGGCGAGTCCGAGGTGGACACCGCGGTCGGTGACGGCCTCTATCCCGAAGAGGTCAACCAGGTCAGCCCGCTCGCGGCCGGACATGCTCAGGGGCATGAGCCGGTCCAACCGTCCCCGGTTCGCGACGCGCTCTCGCGTCCTGGCGCAGAAGATCGTTCCACCCGGGGTTGCGACCCACTGCTCGAGGTCAGGGTGAAGGGTGATGTGCCGGCTCATCTCACTCTGGTTCAGGGGTGTCGAACTCGTCGCCCACTGTAGAGGGGAGGTGGTCGTCCTCCTCGAAGAGATCGTCGTCTTCAGCTTCCGGAACGTCGTCGTAGTCCTCGTCCGGGAGCAGGTCATCGTCCCCGAAGTCCAGTCCGGCGCCGCCCGTCAGTGCCGGGTCGATCATGACGTGACGCTCGGCGCCGTCCCAGATGACAGGGGTGGTGAGGACACCTTCGATCTCGGGGTCACGGAAGAGCTGGTAGGTCGCCACTCCCGGCACCTCCCGGTAGAAGCCCCATTCGTCGTGGCTTGCCATGACGAAGTCCAGGTCGAGTTCCACTAGCAGTCCCATGCACTCGCCGCGCATCTCGGCGTCGATGCCGGCGAACGCCTCGTCCAGGTACACGGGGCGGGGGGCCGTGGGAGCGGCGCTGGCGTAGTGGGCCGCAGCAGCAACGA
The DNA here is from genome assembly GCF_042732175.1 of Kitasatospora sp. NPDC059795. NCBI lineage: Bacteria > Bacillati > Actinomycetota > Actinomycetes > Kitasatosporales > Streptomycetaceae > Kitasatospora > Kitasatospora sp. NPDC059795. Next base: position 828 of record NZ_JBHWID010000026.1, on the reverse strand, counting down.
ACAGTGGCAGCTGCAGCATCACGGCCTTCTCCCCGCCCGAGCCCTTGCCGTGCATACCCGCGTCGATGTCGATCCATTTCTGCTGGGGCCCCGGCTTGTACTGGACACGAATGCGGCTCCAGGTGCGGTAGTCGAGGGCCGATCGCAGGTGGACCTTCCAGTCGGTCCCGCCTTCTGTTGTGCGAGCCCTGGTGACCTGCTCGCCGAGGAAGGTGATCAGGTGTTCACGAGCGCCTTCGGGTAGGTAGCGGCTGGCCTGCCGGTCCAGGGTCTCCAGCGCCTCACGGGTCTCACGGCCCTTCGCCGGGTCCGGTTCCCACACCAGCCTCATGCTCTGCCCCGAGGCCGTACGACGGCTGCTGAGGAGCCGGTTCATCTCCGTGATCAGGGCTTTGGCTCCCGCTCGGCGCTTGCGCAGGTGTTCACCGACCTGGCCGAGCAGCACTTCGGTGAACAGGTCGTGCTCGCTCTCGTCGAGCAGTCGGTTGCGCTCACGGACCTCGGCCTCGACGATCGCCAGCGCCCCGGTGATGGTGTGGCTTCGTCCGTTGTGAAGCAGCCGGACGCTGATCAGCCGGTCGTCATTGTTGCTGCGGACAGTCCAGTCCTGCCCCGCCAGTTCCCGTTCGAGTGACTGCTTGGCCTGGTCGACCTCGTCCCGGGACTGGTTGAGCGCGCTCGCATCACACGGTTCGTCGGCGAGAGCGGGGAGCAGCATGCGCGCGCGGTCCTCAGAGGGCGGTTCGTGAGTTGATGTCCGGTTCGGGGTGAGGCTGGGGCGGGACGGCCGGTGGCGGGCGTTCGGTTGGCTACTGTTTCGTGGTGAAG